>JBBQSP010000063.1:0-30377 GCA_038213735.1 Vicinamibacterales bacterium
ATCCGCAGCGTGATCGGCAAGCTGCGCAACCGCGCGGCGAAGACGCCGGCAGGCACCTGGGTGGAAGGGCACTTCTTCGACGACACCAAGGTCAGCGACAAGCGGCAATTGACGATGCGCGACCTGGACGAGGTGTCTGCGGAGCATCCGGTGGTCGTCCGCCACCGCGGCGGCCACACGTATTTCTACAACAGCAAGGCCTTCGCGCTGGCCGGCATCACCAGGGACACGCCCAATCCCATGGGCGGGACCTACGACAAGGACGCCGCCGGCAACTTGACCGGCCGCGTCACCGATCGCGCCTCGGCGCCATTCAACATGGTCGGGGCGCGCCCAACCCTCACGACCGCGCAGCGCGAACAGCGCGCGCGCGACGGCCTGGCGCACATCTCGCGGGAGTTCGCGCGCTACGGGCTGACCACCGTGCACCACCAGGGCGGTGACCTGCGAGCCATCCAGGACGTCCGCGCCCGGGGCGACCTCCGGCATCGCGTCAGTTATGAAACCAGCGGCCGCGCACTCGAGGCGATGATCGACGTCGGCATGCACAGCGGCTTCGGCGACGACTGGATCAAGTTCGGCGCCACCTCCGAACATACTGTCGACGGCTCGTTCTCGGAGCGGACGATGGCGTTGTCGATGCCGTATCCGGGCGTGACGCCGCCCTACCAGGGCAACGTCACCGAGACGCAGGACACCTTGAACGCCTGGGTCGAGCGCGTCCATCGCGCCGGCATCCAGGTGAACTGCCACGCCAATGGCGACGTTGCAATCGACATGTACCTGACGGCGATGGAGCGCGCCCTCGAGCTGCTGCCGCGCGCCAACGCTCGGCCGAAGATCACGCATTGCACCATGGTCAATCCGTCGCTCGTCGCCCGGATGAAGGCCATGGGCGCCGTGCCGGCGCTGTTCACGACCTATGCCTTTTACAACTCCGACAAGTTCGTCTACTACGGCGAAGAGTTCATGAAGAACGCCATGGCGTTTCGCTCGCTGATCGATGCGGGCATTTACGCGTGCGCCGGCTCCGACTTTTACCCAGGCCCGTTCGCCCCGCTGATGGGCATCCAGGGCATGGTCACGCGCAGGGGCTGGGACGGCAAGGTGTGGGGCGCCAACCAGCGGATCAGCGTGAGCGAGGCGATTGCCGTCAACACCTGCAACGGCGCGTGGGCGTCGGGCGAGGAAACGATTAAAGGGTCGATCACGGCCGGCAAGCTGGCCGACTACGTCGTGCTGGCCAGCGATCCGCACACGGTGGACCCGGAGAAGATCAAGGACATCCGGATCGTGCGCACGGTGGTCGGCGGGCAGATTTCGCATCAGGCCTAGGCACCGCCCTCGCATAAGATCAGGGCAGGATGCCGCCAGCAATGAACCTCGACGACTCCGAACGGATTCGGGCCGCGGTGGCGACCATCCGCGCCGCCATGCCTGACGTGCAGGCCATCTATCGCTTCGGGTCCACCGTCGCCGGCGCGGACGGTCCAGGCAGCGACCTCGATCTGGCGGTGCTTGGCTCGCAGCCGATCGATCCGGTGGTGCGGTTCGACCTCCAGGAACAACTTGCCTCGGTGGTGCGCCGTCCGGTGGATCTCGTCGATCTGCGTGCAGCCTCGCCGGTGATGGCCATGCAAGTGCTGGCGGAGGGGGAATTGCTGCTCGACTCCGCTCCCGAAGCGCGCGGACTGTTCGAAGACCGCGCGTATGGCTCGTACGCGCGGCTCAACGAAGAACGCCGGGGCATCTTGGAGCGCGTCGCCGCCGAGGGCACCGTGTATGGCCGATGACGTCCTGCTGAACAAGGCCGCGGCCATCGAACGGGCGGTGGCCCGCGCCCGTGAGGAATACGCGGGTGACGAAGCGAACCTGATGCGGAATCAAACGCGGCAGGACGCGATCATCCTGAACCTGAATCTCGACGTCGTTCGGGCCATCCTGGTCGAGCGGCTGGACGACTTCCTTGAGTTCACGCGACTGTTGCTCAAACCATAGGTAAACCGGCACGGTGGCGGGCGCGTAGGGCACCCCTTTATGGGGTGCCGGCTGGACCCCGTCGAATCCCGCCCGGCGCACCGACACTCTCATGTGAGTAAAATACCGCCCGTGGAGCCACTTATGAAATTACTCGTTGGCGTCGCTGTTGCTGTGTCCCTCCTGGCCGTCGCTCTTGCCGCCCAAGCGCCTGGCGCGCGCCCGCAGCGGCCGCCGATGACCGCGGAACAGCAGGCCGAAGCCGCCAAGCGGCGCGAGGCCGAGATGAACGCGCCGCGGCCAATTGCCGCGCTCGACAGCGTGTGGACGGAAGAACTCACCTGGATGGAGGTGCGCGACGCCATCAAGGCGGGGAAGACCACCGGTCTGATCCTCACGGGCGGCGTGGAATCGAACGGCCCGTACCTGGCGACCGGCAAGCACAACTTCATCCTCAAGGTGGTGGGCGATGCGATCGCGCGCAAGCTGGGGAACGCGTTGGTGGCGCCGATCGTGACGCTCGAGCCCGGCCGCCCGGACGGCGACCGCGTGGCGCCGGGCAGCGTGTTCCTGTCGGCGGCGACCTATCGGGCGGTGTTGACCGACATGGCCACCAGCCTCAAGGGCATGGGCTTCTCGACCGTGATCCTGATGGGCGACAGCGGCGGCAACCAGACGCCGATGAAGGAAGTGGCGGCCGCGCTTGACGAGAAGTTCAAGGCGTCGGGCACACGGTTCCACTACATCCCGGAGTACTACGACTACTCGTCGGTCCAGAAACTGGTCCAGGGGAGCGGCATCGCCGAGCAGATTGAGATCGGCGCCAGCCAGGGCTCGGACCGGATTCACGACGAGTACAGCATCGATGCGCTGATGGCGCTGTACGACCCGAAGTCGATTCGCATCGACGAGCGCACCAAGGCCAACCTCGCCACGATCAACGGCGTCAGCCTGCTGCCGATGAGCAAGACGCTGGAAATGGGCCGGAAGATCGTCGAGTTGCGTACCAAGCTCACCGTCGACGCCATCACCAAGGTGATGGGTAAATAGCCCAGCGTCACGCGCCAGCGGCGCGTCGTGGAACTATTCGAAACGAACTATAGTCTAATTCGAATAGGAGTCACGATGCGCCGCCTCACCCGGGATCCCCAGACCCTTATTCCCCTCAAGCAGTCCACCTACCAGGTGCTGCTGGCCCTCGCCGACGGCGAGTCGTTGCACGGCTACGCCATCATGCAGGCCGTCGCCGAGATGACCGAAGGCCGCGAAACCATCCTGCCCGGCACGCTCTACGCCGCCCTGGCGCGAATGGTGGACGATGGGCTGGTTGAGGAGAAGACTGGCGCCGCCGACCCGAGCGGTGGCCCGGCCAGGCGCTATTACCGCCGCACCAGCTTTGGACGGTCCGTGGCCCGCGCCGAAAGCGAACGGCTCCGGGCCCTGCTGGAGATCGCGCGCGCGCAGAACATCTTCGGAGAACCGAAATGATCGCCGCTCGCGTGTACCGAATGACGTTGCGGGCTTTCCCGCGTCGCCATCGCGAGGCCTACGCCGCCGAGATGGTCGAAATGTTCCAGCACGAACTGGCGGCGCGGCGGGCTGCCGGCCCGTGGGCCGCGTCGTGGTTCACCGTCGCCGCCTGCGCGAACGCCGTCTCGGCCGGACTGGGCGAGCGCCGCCGGCAACGGCGCGACGGCTTCACGCCCGCCGCGACCTTCGCGGCCCTCGACTTCGTGCTGGCGTGGCGGATCGCCCTCCGCTACCCGGGCCTGAGCGTCATCAGCGTGTTCGGCATGGCCGTCGGCATCGCCATCGCCGCGGGCGCGTTCACGATCGTTGACGGGCTGATGACGGCAAAGATGCCGCTGCCCGGCCACCAGCGCATCGTGTCGTTGATGAACTGGGACGTGTCCACCGGCAACCGCGAGCTCCGCCTGCTGCACGACCTGAAGGCGTGGCGCGGCATGCAGTCGGTGACCGACATGGGCGTCACCCGCGACGTGGTCCGCACGCTCATCGAGAGGGAACGCGTGCCCGAGTCAATCACGCTCGCCGAAATCTCGGCCGCGGCGTTCGCGGTCGCAGGGACGCCGGCGTTCCGCGGACGCCATCTCGTGCCTGAGGACGAAGGCCTTGGCGCGCCCGACGTGATCGTGATCAGCCACCGCGAATGGGTGCGCCGCTTCAACGCCGATCCGGACATTGTCGGCCGCTCGCTGCAACTGGGCAGCTCGACCTACGCGGTTGTCGGGGTCATGCCGGACGGGTTTGCCTTTCCGGTCAGCCACCACTACTGGATTCCGTGGCGCCTTGCGCTGGGCGCCTTTGAACCGCGCAGCGGGCCCGGGGTCCAGGTCTTCGCCAGGCTCGCGCCAGGAGCAACGCTTGAATCCGCGCAAGCCGAGCTGTCGGCGATCGGACGCCGCGCGGCGGCGGAGAACCCGGCAACGCACCAACACCTGCAGTCGCGCCTGCTGCCTTACACCTACGCCTACAACGACATGGCCGACCCGGAGAACGCGCTGGCGCTGCAGGTGATCCGTTTCTCGATCGCGCTGCTGCTGGTCGTGGTCTGCGTCAACGTCGCGATTCTCGTGTATGCGCGCACGGCGTCTCGGCAGGGCGAGATTGCCGTGCGGGCCGCGCTCGGCGCGAGCCGCCGCCGGATTGTCGCGCAGTTGTTTGCCGAGGCCTTGATGCTGTCGGGCATTGCGGCGGTGATCGGGGTCGGCGTGCTCTCGGTCGCACTCGGCTTCTTGATGCGCGCGGTGTCAACCTGGGAGGGCGAACGACCGTTCTGGATGGACGTGTCCTTGTCCCCCAGCGACATCGTCTACATCGTCGGGCTGGCGCTGTTGTCGGCGGCGATCGTTGGCGTAGCGCCGGCGCTCAAGGCCACCGGCCGCCACGTGAGCGCCGGCCTGCAGGGGCTGTCGCCTGGCAGCGGCTCGAAAATGCAGATGGGCTGGCTGTGGACGTCGCTGATCGTCGCGCAGGTGGCGTTGACGGTCGCGCTCTTGCCGGTCGCCATGTTCTGGGCGTGGATGGGCCTGCAGCCGCCAATGGGCGACGATGGGTTCGCGAGCCGTGACTTCATCAACGCGACGGCGGTGCCCGACCGGACGACCGAGCCGCCGACGCCGGCGGGCGAAACGGCGTTCCAGGCCCGCAACAAGCTGACGCACGAGGACCTGGAACGCCGGCTCGAAGCCAATCCCGCCGTTCGGGCGGTGACATTCGCCATGACTAGTCCCGGCGACGAACTGGCGCTGATCGTCGAGCTCGAAGGACAAACGGCTCCAGACGAGCAGGTCAACTACAACATCGTCGAAGGCGGCAGGTCCGGGCACCTGGTTCGCTTCAACCGCGTGGCCCCCGACTTCTTCGACGCCTTCGAGGTGCCGCTGGTGATGGGACGCGGCCTGCGAGCTACGGATGCGGGCGGCGGCGAATCAGCAGTGGGCGTGCTGGTGAATCGCAGCTTTGCGGAGCTGCTGCTCGGGGGCGCCAACCCGCTCGGTCGACGGCTGCGGTATGTCGGCCGCAGCCGCGAAGCCAGCGCTCGCAACGTGGAGCTGAACCGCTGGTTCGAGATTGTCGGCGTCGTGCCCGACTTTCCGGTGGCGAACGAGGAGCGGATTGGCCGTGTCTACCATGCGGTGCTGCCGGGCGAGGTCTATCCGTCGGTGATCGCGGTTCGCGCGCAGTCGGGCGATCCCGCGTCGCTGGCCCGCACCCTGCGCGAGACGACAGCGGCCCTCGATCCGAACTTTCAGTTGCGAGAAGTCCTGACGCTGCGCCAGAAAGCCGAGCGCGAGCAAGGCTTCAAGCAGCTGATGGGGCTGACCGTCGCCGCTGCGATGATCAGCGTAGTGATCCTGTCCGCCGCCGGCATCTATGCGCTGATGTCGTTCACCGTCGCGCGCCGGCGCCGCGAAATTGGCATTCGCACCGCGCTTGGCGCCAATCGCAATCGCATCCTGTTGGGAATCTTCTCCCGCGCGCTTGCGCAACTCGCAACGGGAGCGGTGGTCGGCATGCTTGGCGCGGTTGCGCTCTCACAGATGGATGAAGACGCCCTGCCCGAACAGCAGATCTGGCTGCTGCCGGCAATGGCGCTCTTCATGATGATGGTCGGACTGCTGGCGGCCCTCGAGCCCGCCCGCCGCGGGCTCAGCATTCAGCCGACCGAGGCCCTGCGCGAGGAGTAGTCTCGGACCGCCTGCACCAAGGCTTCGGCGGGTCAAGCTAGGCGAGCATGGTCCTGAGCGATGATGCCAGCATCATGACCCCGGCGAAGAGCAACAACCACAGCACACCGCGCTTGAACGCCACCGGGCTCATGCCGGTGTAGATCTTCGACCCGTAGATCGAGGGGATCACGAGCGAGCCGGCGACGACGCCCATTTGCGGCAAGAGGCCCGAGTGGGCGCGGCCCGACCACACGAGCGAGGCGAAGGTCGCCGCCAGCACGATCAGGTTGAAGTTCTGCAGGACGGCGCGGTGCGCGTCCTTGGTGTAGCCGCGCAACGTGCACCACAGCGCCGGCGCGAGGCCGCTGAAGCCGCTGAGCGGCGCCATCACGCCGCCGAGCAGGCCGACAAAGGCGTCGGCCACGCGGCCGCCCCTCTTGAAGTGGGGCAGGTTGTCGGTGGCCAGCATCGCCGAGCAGCAGACGACGAGCAGCGAGCCGAGCACGAGCTTGAAGCGATTGGCGTCGAGCATGGGCAGGATCCAGGTGCCAATCGGGATGCCGATGGCGCTGCCCAGCACGAACGGCCACAACAAGTCGAGGTGCCAGCCGCGACGGACCCGGATTACGGAAATGATCTGGCCGGTGAGGCCGCCGAACACCGCCATCACCGCGGCCAGCGCCGGGTCCACGCCCCACACCCAGATCGCCATGGCGACCATCGCAAAGGCAAACCCTGAAATGCCCTGGACCAGGCCGCCCACCGCCGCGCCAAGAACCAACCACCCGATCTCGTTCATTGACGTGAATGTTATCCGAATTGTCGTGCTGACCGGCGTATCGTCACTCAATTCGTCCCGAACGCTCGCATCATCGGCCAGACATCGGCTGCTGATCGGGACGTAGCACCGGCGGATGCGCGATAAACGAGTCATGCACACGTCCGTCATCCGTTCGTCCCTGGTCCTGGCCCTTTGCGTGGCCACGTCTGCCGGCGCCCAGAACTGGCCGGCCTTCCGCGGCCCGAATGGCTCGGGCATCGCCGCGGTCGCGCTGCCCACCGTGTGGGACGGCGAGAAATCCAGCAACATCCTGTGGCAGACGCCGCTTCCCGGCCTCGGCCACTCCAGCCCCGTGGTGTGGGGCGATCGCGTGTTCGTGACGCTCGCCATCAGCAGCGCCGACAATCCCAACCACAATCCCAAGGACGCGGACATCGAGCCGTCGAACGACCAGTCGGCGCACGAGTGGCGCGTGATGAGCCTCGACAAGCGCAGCGGCGTCGTGCTGTGGTCGCGCACCGCCCACAAGGGCGTGCCGAAGGTGAAGCGCCACGTCAAAGCCACGCAGGCCAACGCCACGCCGGTGACCGACGGCAACGTGGTGGTGGTGTCGTTCGGGTCCGAAGGCCTCTACGCGTACGACTTCGCCGGCACCCTGCTGTGGAAGCAGGACCTCGGGATCCTAGACCCCGGCTATGCCGGCCAGCCCGAACTGTCGTGGGGCTTCGCGACCTCGCCCGTCATCTACCAGGGCCTGGTCATCCTGCAGTGCGACATCCAGAAGGGCTCGTTCATCGTCGCCTTCAACCTGACGGATGGCTCGCCGGCCTGGAAGACCGACCGCGACGAGATTCCCGCGTGGAGCACGCCGGTGATCTATCGCGGCAAGACCCGCACCGAACTGGTGACCAGCGGCTCGAACTACTACCGCGGCTACGATCCGCTGACCGGCAAGGAACTGTGGCGGCTGCGTGACGGCAGCCAGGTGAAGGTGCCGTCGCCGGTGATTGCCAACGACCTGTTCTATCTCACCGGCGGCAACCCGCGCGGCCGCGAATTTTACGTCATGCGGCCCAACGCCAGCGGCGATGTGTCGCTGCCGCTCGACGAGGAGTCCAGCGCCAGCGTCGCCTGGCGCAAGCAGAAAGGCAGTCCCTACACACCCACGCCGATCGTCTACGACGGGCACCTCTACGTGGCCAACGACAACGGCGTGCTGACGGTCTACGACGCTGCCACCGGAGAGCAGCGCTACCAGAACCGCATTGGGACGACCAACAGCACGTTCAGCGCCTCGCCGATCGCGGCCGCGGGACGAATCTATTTCGCGAGCGAAGACGGGGAAGTGTTCGTCGTGAAGGCGGGCCCGGTCTACGAGCTACTGGCCACCAACCGCATGGGCGAACCGCTGATGGCGACGCCGGCCGCGTCGGACGGGATGCTGGTGATTCGAGGACAGCGGCACCTCTTCGCTGTGAGATAGATCTAACAGGAGGTCAAGAGTTAGCTCCTTATCTCTTGATCTCCTGTTTAAAAGGGCCGCCGGGCCGACATCTCGACCTGTCCGCCCTCGCGCGTCAGGATGATGTTGACGATGGGCTGCACCGCTTTGGCGTCGCCGATGAACTCGACTTCGAACGTGTCGGCCATCTTCAGATGGTCGCCGACCACACGTTCGGCGATGGCCGCCAATTGTTCGGGGAGAGTGGTGTGGGTGTTGATCGCGCCGTGCATTCCACGGGTGTTCTCCACCAGGTTCTGCGCCAGGTCGGTGACCGGCCCGACCTCCTGGCCGCGGACGATGATCGCGTGCGCAACGCCGCCGCGCGCGACAAAGCCGTTCATGAAGATGTTGTAGCGGTTGAGATCGAACTCGCGCCGGTTCTCGCCCTTGTCGGTGGTGACGATCACGAGGACCGGCCATTGGCCGGGCGCGCTGGCCAGAAAGCGGCGATCGGCCTCGATCATGGAATCGAGAAAGGCGTTGGCGCCGCCCCCCGACGCGAAGCGGGCAATTTCGTTCTTGAGCAACTGACGGTCCCTGGTCGGCGGGGTCCGCACCCGGATCTGCCCGCCGGTGCTGATGAAGGCGATCTCATGTTCCGGCGGCACCGCGTCGACGAACCCATTGAGCGCGTCCCGGAACGTGCTCATCATCGGGTCCATCGAGGTGCTCGAATCCACCAGCAACACGATGCGCAAGGGCGCGTTGCCGCGGCTGACCCGCGTCACTTCCCGCGACGTGCCATTCTCGGTGACCCGCAGGTCGGTGCGGGTCAGGTTCAGCACCGCCGCGCCGGCCGCGTCGGTCGCGCGCACGTACACCTGCCGTGTGGTGCGCTGGGCCGACAGCATCAGCGGTGTCAGCACGATGCAGGCGCAGGCGAGCGCGGCGAGCGAGGTGTTAGATCGCATCTGAAACCGAGGTGAACGCGAACCCGGACAACTTCAGCGCCGGCACCATTAACGGCGAACGCCGTTCCGGTGCGCCGATCGCCTCGACATTCCACGGCGCCAGCATGGCCAGCACGCTCTGGTTGAAGCGCAGGTTGCGAACCGGATACTGGATGCGGCCCTTCTCGATCCACCACAGCCCGTCGCGCGTCAGGCCGGTCAGCATGATGGTGCGTCCGTCCATCTGGCGCACGTACCAGAACCGCGATACCAGCAGGCCGCGCGCCATGCCCTTGATCATGTCGTCGATCGAGGTCGGCGCCTGCGTGCTCTCGAGGATGTAGTTGACCGGCCCTGGCGTCGCGCCGCGCTTCTTGTCCTGTGCCCAGAACGGCGAGTAGACGAGGTTCTCGACCACACCGGCCTTGATCAGCGACAGTCGCGTTGCGGGGGTCCCGTCGTTCGTGCTGGGCGCGGCCGGCATGTCGGGATGCATCGGGTCGCTGTAGAGGTTCAGCCGCTCGCTGAACATGGCCTCGCCGAGCCGTGTCTTGCCGTCCTTGCCGGAGAAGGCGCTCCGGCCCTCGTCGGCCGTGCGCGCGTCGAAGGCGTTGGTCAGCGAGCCCACCAGGTCCGAGACCGCCTGCGGCTCGAGAATCACCGGATACACACCCGGCTCGATCGGCTTGGGCTCGCGCGAACGCACGGCCTTGCCGACGGCCTGCTCGGCAATGTGCGGCGCGTTCAGCTTCGACAGGTCGAAGTGGTCGCCGGCGTAATAGCCGGAGCCGGTGCCATCGGGCGTGCGCGCGGTGATGCTCAGCCCGCCCTCGCTGTTCCGGAAGTAGCGGCGGTTGCCATTCCCCGTCGCCACGGCGGTGGCCGAGGCGCGGGCGCTGTGAAAGCCGGCGCCGGTGACCTTGGCGGTGCGGCAGGCCGTGAGCACACCGTCCAGCGCCTTGGCCCGCGCGTTCAGATCAGGATCCGCGGTCGCCGCGACGAACGCGCGGCTTTCGGCGTAGTCAAGCGCGCCCAGCGTCGGCACGTACTCGCGGTGCACCGGCGAGACGCGGGCAATCTGCACCGCTTCATCCGCCAGCTTCTTCAGTGCTTCCGCACTGGCGTCGTTGCCGGTGGCGGCGCCGCGACGACGGCCCACCCACACCGTGGCCGTGATGCCGACATCTTCGGACCGGCCGCTGGTGGTGATGCGGTTGTCGGCGAATCGCGCATGCGATTCCACCGAGCTTTGCGCCGAGACGATGGCGTCTTCCGCGCCGGCGGCCTTCGCGTGCGCCAGCACGGTTTCGCAAATCTTGAGGGCGTCTTCGCGGTTCAACATTACGCCGCTCCCGTATTGAGGACGGTGACGTTCCTGAACCGTGCCGGTGGACAGCCGTGACTGACCGCGTTGGTCTGGCCGGGCTCGCCCTTGCCGTCGGCCGAGGTGCCCCACAACCGGTAGGTCGCGGGGCCGCCCAGCCCATCACACGAAGCCCAGAAGTCCGGCGTCCGCGATTGATAAGCGGCATCGCGCAGCAGCGGCCCCAGCTTGCCGTTGGTGATCTCACGGATCACCGCACCGCCGAACTGGAAGTTGTAGCGTTGCTGATCGATCGACGAGACGCCGCGGCCGACCACGTAGATGCCGCGCTTGATGTCGCTGAACAGATCCTCGAGCGTGACCTCGGTGGCGGCCGGCTCGAGCGACACGTTCGGCATGCGTTGGAAAGGCACCGTCGACCAGTCGTCCGAGTGCAGGCACCCATGCGACTTCGTTTGGCCCACCAGGGGCGCCAGCTCGCGGGTCGTCTGCCAGTCCACGAACATGCCATCGCGCACCAGGTGCCACCGTTCCGACGGCACGCCCTCATCGTCATACCCGGTGGTGGCGAGGCCGCCGGGCTGCGTGCGATCGCCGACCAGGTTGACGATCTTCGAGCCGAACCGGAGCTTGCCGGCGTCGCCCGGCTTGATAAAGCTGGTGCCGGCCATGTTCGCCTCGTAGCCGAGCGAGCGATCCAGTTCCGTCGAGTGGCCGACCGACTCGTGGATGGCGAGGAACAATTGCGACGGATCCACGACCACGTCGTAGCGTCCGGGCACCGCCGGCTTGGCCTTGAGCTTCTCGACGACCTCGTGGCCGGCCTTCTCGGCGTCGGCAAACCATGGGTAGTCCTCGACGTACTCGTAGCCGAGCAGCTTCGCGCGATCGACCACAGGACGAGTCTGGAAGTCGCCGGCGGCGCGGTCCGCGGCGGTGACCGTGAACTGCGGATAGGTGCGCACCAGGCGCTGCGTGATCCGCGAGCCTTCACTCGAGGCGAAGTACTTCTGCTCGTCCACGAACAGGATCTGCGAGTTGACAAAGCTGACGCCCGGCACGGCCATGGCGGTTTCGTTCAGCTTCATCAGGAACGCGGTCTTGGTTTCGAGCGGCACCTCGAACGGATCGCGCTTGATTTGGTTGGCCCACGTCGCCACCACCTTGTCGGCATTGGCGAGCTCCACCTTGCGCGTGGTCATCTGCGCGTTGGCCTTGGCAATGGCGACGGCCTGCTCCGCGGCGGCCCGGGCCGCGGCCGGATCGACGATATTCGTCGCGGCAAAGCCCCAGGTGCCGTTGACCAGCACGCGCAGGCCGAGGCCGTAGCTGGTCGAGCGCGACACGTTCTGCACCTGCCGCTCGCGCGTCGCAATCGACTCGCGGCGATAGCGGTTGATGCGGATGTCGGCATACGACGCGCCGAGCGCCGCGGCGCGGGCCAGGGCCGCCTCGGCCGCTTCAGCCCGCCGGCTGTCGTCGGTCGCACCGGGCTGGAACGCGTCGGCCCACTCGGGCACCCAGGTGGCGGCGACCAGCGCGCTGCCGGTGGCGATGAACTGGCGTCGAGAAACCGGTGGAATGGCCATGGGCCGCGATTATACCGGCGGCCGCCGAGCCACGGCTGGGGGCGGTCGTCGGGCTCGGCCTTCGGCCTTTGTAGGGCTCGGCGCGACGCGCCTCGTAGGGTGGATGGGAAGGAGGTCCCCACGAGGGGCGCAGCCCCGAGCCCCACGCAGGGCGCGCAGCGCCCAAGCCCCACGCGCAGGTGTGCTAACTTCATGCGCTTATGCGCCACCTATTGCTCCCGCTGACGTTCTCGGTTCTGCTGTCCACCATCGCCGTTCCGGCCGCCGCCCAAGGTGGCATCGCACTGCCGCCGGTGCCGACGCCGACTGACGTGAAGCCCGGCAGCATCACCTGCGACGAGTGTCCCTACCCGTATCCCAGTTCGTACCTCACCATCAGCGTCTACAGCCAGGACGTCCGCATCTCGTACATGGACGTGGCGCCGCAGGGCACGCCGAACGGCCACACCGCCATGCTGCTGCACGGCAACAATTTCGGCGGCTTCTACTTCAAGGCCATCATCGACGGCCTCACCAAGGAAGGCTTCCGCGTCGTCGTGCCCGACCAGATTGGCTACGGCCGCTCGTCGAAGCCGATTGCGCCATACAACTTCAACACGCAGGCGCGCAACACCTCGCTGTTGCTGCAGCACTTGAAGATCGAGAAGGCCATGGTGATTGGCCACTCGATGGGCGGCATGCTCGCGGCGCGCTTCGCCACGCAGTACCCGAAGATGGTCGAGCGAATCGTGATCTACAACCCGATCGGCCTGACCGACGGGCGCTTCACGCGGCCGATGACGCCGATCGACGATGCGTATAAGAACACGCTGACCACCACCAACTACCAGAGCACCCGCGCCGGTCTGGGCCGCTATGTCGCGCACAACCCCAAGGCGTGGAACGACGAGTTCGAGAAATACACGCGCGTGCGGTATTCGTGGACGCTCAGCGCCGACTGGCCGCGGCTGGCCATGGTGCAGGCGCTGATCAGCCAGATGCTGTACCAGGACCCGGTCGTCTATGACTGGGCGCACATCCAGGTGCCGACGCTCGCGTTCGGCGGCGCCGAGGACCTGCTGCTGGGTCCCGCGGCGGCATTCCAGGAGCGCATGGCCTACCTCGCCAAGTCGGTCCCCAACGGCAACGGCCGCGTGCACTTGATCCCGGGACTCGGCCACGTGCCGCACCTCGAAGCCCCCGAGAAGGTGCTGCCGCCGCTCGTCGCCTTCTTGAAAGAGGGCCTGAAGTAGGCGGATGCGCTAACCCTGGGTTCCCGACTCCAGCCGGCGCGCGCGCCACTCGTCTCGTGATTGGCCCCAGAGGTCGATGCGCGACTCGTGGTACGGCGCCGGCAGGGTGCCCGGACCGAGATTGCGAGAGCCGAGCTTGCGCGCCACCGCCTGCGATGGCACGTTCTCGGGCGCGATACTGTGGATCACGTTGGTCCAGCCCAACTGATCGAACGCCCAGTTCGTAGCGGCCTCGGCGCCCTCGGGGGCGTAGCCCTTGCCCCAGCAGTCGCGGACGATCGCCCAGCCGACTTCGGTGCCTGGCCAGCCGTCCGGCATCCACGGTCCCAGGCGGCCCACCCACCGCCCGCTTGATTTCTCGATTACCGAGAACATGGCAAAGCCGTTCGCGTGCCACGCACCGATCATGGTCATCAAGGCCCGCCACGACACCGACCGCGGCATGACCCCGCCAATGAAACGGGCCGTCTCGGGATCCAGCATCATCTCGGCCCACGGGTCGAGGTCTTCGTTGCGCGGCAGGCGGAGCAGCAGCCGCGCGGTCTCCAGTTGCAAACCGTCGAGGTTCATCGGGGCATTATCTCGCGCCCGTGCCGCGTAAGTAATTTCCGTACACGTAAGGTGCCGCCAACCGGATCGCGCTAATTACGGCGCGATCGGCCGGGTACGCCGTTTGCCTTCCAGCCGGGGGAGGTACACCTGTATGAAGCAGTCACTCACGCCGGCCGCGGCGCTGGCGCTGGCCGGCGCGGTCGCACTGTGGGGTTGTGGCGGGGGCGGTGGTTCGGCCGCCGTGACGCCGACGGCGCCCACGCCCACGGCCGCGGCACCCGCACCCGCGGCAACGCCAACGCCCCCGCCGACGACTGGACCGGCCACCGTCACCGTCGCCATCGTCGGGTCGATCGGCAACGCGGCCTTCCAGCCCAATCCCGTCCGCGCCAACAGCGGCGACACCGTCATGTTCCGCAACGGCGACAACGTGATGCACCACCTGGTCATGGACGATGGGTCGGCCGATCTCGGCCAGGTCGGGCCCGGCGCCGTCTCGCGGGGCTTCACGCTGCGCAGCGCAGCGGCGTCGAACTTCCACTGCACGTTGCATTCCTCGATGGTCGGCAGCATCAACGGCCTGACCGCGCCCGAGCCGCCGCCCTGCAACGATCCCCTGGGGTACGGCTGCTAGCTGCCTGAAACAGGAGATCAGGAGTTACTGTTTTCTCCTGATCTTCTTGCCTCCTGTCTTCAGGCGCCAACGCCGAGCGCCGTCGGCGTGGTCCTCGCCACGAGGTTTCGTCGCATACTAGACTCAGTGGCTCTCCGCCAGCGCCCCTCCGTCTCAGACGCCGTCGATCGGTCGACGCCCCTTGGCGTCATCGACTACCTGGCCACCGCACCGGCGGTGGAGTTCAAGAACGTGTCGATCGCCTTTGACGAGAACGTTGTCCTGCGCGACCTGAGCTTCACCATCCCCCGCGGCGACATGCGCATCCTGCTGGGACGCAGCGGTTCCGGCAAGTCGGTGCTGCTCAAGTTGATCCTGGGCCTGTTGCGCCCGGACGCCGGCACGGTGCTGGTGAACGGCGTGGAAGTGGACCACCTGCCCGAGCGTGACCTCCTCGAAGTGCGCGGCGATATCGGGATGGTGTTCCAGGAGAACGCGCTGTTCGACTCGTTGACCGTGGCCGAAAACGTCGGCTACCGCCTCTCGGAGCAGGCGACCATGCCGGCCGAGGCGGTGCGCGAGCGGGTGAATGCGGTGCTGGGCTTCATCGGCCTGGCCGAATACGCCGATCGGCTGCCGTCAGAGCTGTCGGGCGGCCAGCGCCGCCGCGTGGCGATCGCGCGGGCGATGGCGCCGGAGCCGCGGATCCTGCTGTTCGACGACCCCATCACCGGCCTCGATCCGCTGATCGCGACGACGATCGACACCCAGATCGTCAAGCTGCGCGACCTCGAGAAGGTGACGTCGATCCTCGTGACCCACCAGATCCGCGATGCGTTCTACCTTTCCACCCATCGCGCCGTGCTCATGGACGGGACGCCGCAAGTGGTGAGCGCCGATGCCGCCCTGTTGCCGCACGTGGAATTCATGGTGCTGCACGAGGGCCGCATCTATTTCCAGGGCAGCGCCGCCGAACTGCTGGCCTCGCCCGATCCGTATCTGCGGGAATATCTGCTGCTGACGCTGCCGCCCTGGTAACGTGCGCGGGCTTACCGCCGCAGCTTGGAAAAACCGTAGCCCACCACCACCAGAATCAGGACCACCACGATCACCCCGGTGACCATGCCGGCCTTGAAGATTCCGCCGATGACCTCGCAGCCAGAGGACGCCACGGCGAGGCTCACGAGCAGGACTAATCGCATCACGGTCGTTGATTGCATGTTCATATTCGGCCGCCCCGTCCGGCCTCGGTTAGAGATTTCTGACGTTCACTGTAGCTGCGCGCCGCGCGGCGGCCGATGACCTGCCGGCCCGCGGCCGACGTCTCGCCTGCGTAGGGCGAGGCATGTTCGATTTCGGAGTTGAACTCGGCGCCCACCAGGATCGCCAGGCCCGACAGGTAGAACCACAGCAGCAGCAGGATGACGCCGCCAAGGGCCCCGTACGACGCGTTGTAGTCGGTGAAGTTCGACACGTAGAGCTTGAACCCCACCGACACGAGGAGCCACAGGATGGTCGCGAGAACCGCGCCGGGCGAGATCCAGACCCAGTCCTGGTCGGCGTCTGGCCCGAAGTAATAGAGGAGGCCGATGGCGAAGGCGACGAACGCAAACGCGAGTGGCCACTGCAGGATGAGCCAGGTCGTCGCGAAGGCGGCGCCCAAGCCGGTGAGTTCACCGAGGTATCGCGCGACCGTCGGTCCGGACAGCACCAGGCTGAACCCGAGCAGGATGAACCCAGCCACACCGAGCGTCAGGCCAATGGCGACGAGCCTGACCTTCCACCACGGGCGAGTCTCGGTCAGGTCGTAGGCCCGGTTGAGTGAGCTGACGATCGAAACGATGGCGGCGGAACTGCTCCACAAGGCGCCGACGACTCCCGCTGTCAGCAGCCCGCCGCTTTCCGCGCTGGCCAGTCGCTCCATCTGCTCCTCAATGAGCTTCAGAACCTCGGCGGAGACCAGCGGCCCGAGCGCGCGCGTGACATCGTCGGTCAGGTTCTCGATTGGGAAGAAGCTGGCGGTGGCGAGCAGGAACAGCATCGCCGGGAACAGTGACAGGAAGAAGTAGTACGACAGTTGGGCTGCGAGCCCGAGGCAGTCGTCGTCCATGCACTCCTTGTAAGTGCGACGGAGCAACTCAAATAGGGAAATTGGCAGGGCAGATCCCAGCATTGCAGGCTGACTACTGCAAGGACAGCGCCAGTGTGACCGCTGAGCTGCCTGACTTCCGTGGCCTTTATTGCTGGGGAAGCTTGGATCCAGAGACGCCGGGCAGGAACGGCCGGTACTGCAGGCGGATGGCGGTGAGCGTCTTGGGCTCGAGATACAGGAGATTGGTGATGCGGTGCACTTCCGTTTCCTCGGCCATCGAGATCCGCTGGTCGCTGGCCGCGACCGCGTAGAGGCAGCGTGCCAGCGCCACCTTCTCGTCGTCAGTGGCCGAGGCCGCAAAGTCGCGCGCCACTTCGAAGTCGGCGGTCCCGCCAAACAGCAGGCTGCTCGACTTGGCCAGGCCGACGACCAGCACTGCCTGCGCGGGCGAGAGACTGCCGTGCTCGATCAGCAACGATTCCATGGTGCGGGTCTCTTCCGCGCTGACCTGCTGGTCGGCGCGGGCGACGCGGCCCAGCAGGTACGCAAACCGGGCCAGGTGCTGCGCGCGGGCCGGCTCGAGGCCATCGAGCGAATCCACCAGGTCCCGCAGTGGCGTGCGTTCGGTCGCCGTGACGGGTTCGTCGGCCAGCCCCAGCCAGTTTCGAAGTGATGCCCTCATCGGCCATACGATAGCGCACTCCCGGCGAGGTCCCCGAATGCTATAAAGGGAAGCGTGAGTCGGGTGGTCGTCGGCCTGCTGGTTGCGCTCGCGCTTGCGACGCCGGCCACCGCACAGGAGCATCGCCCCGAAGAAGCCTCGGGCACGTCGTGGCAACCCGCGGCCACGCCCATGACCGGCGCGCACGCGCACGCCGGCGGCTGGATGCTGATGGGGCATGCCAATCTCTTCGTGCAGTTCTTGTACGAATCGGGCGACATTCATCGCACCAGCCACCAGGTCGGCAGCATCAATTGGTTCATGGGTATGGCCGAGCGGCCGCTTGGCGACGGCCGCCTCGGCGTGCGCGCCATGCTCTCGGCCGAGCCGTGGACGATTGGCGGGTGCGGCTATCCCGACCTGTTGGCCACCGGCGAAGTGTGCGACGGCGACACCATTCACGACCTGCAGCATCCGCACGACCTGTTCATGGAGCTGGCGGCGAGCTACGAGCGCCCGGTGGGCGACCGGGTCCGGATTCACCTCTACACCGCGTTGGCCGGCGAACCGGCGCTCGGGCCGCCGGCCTATCCGCATCGTGCGTCGGCCCTGCCCAATCCGATCGCGCCGATCGCGCATCACTGGCTCGATGCGACGCACATTGCCTTTGGCGTGGTGACAGCCGGCCTGTCGGGTGCGCGCTGGCGCGTGGAAGGGTCGGCATTCAATGGCCGCGAGCCCAACGACCAGCGCTACGGCCTCGAGTTGGCGCGGCTCGATTCGGTGTCGGCGCGGGTCGCCTTCGCGCCGAGCGTTCGCTGGTCGTGGCACGCGTCAGCAGGGCACTTGCGCGAATCCGAGGCCGGACTGGGCAGTCAGCCGCGGCAGGACGTGACGCGCGCCACGGCTTCGGCGATGTACTACCGTCCGCGGCCCGCAGGCGGAGCCTGGGCGACGACCATCGCCTACGGCGTCAACCGCGAGACCGACGCGGTTCCCGAAGGCCCGCTCACGCAGGCCACGCACGCCGTGCTGGCCGAGTCGAGCGTGCGGTCAGCGAACGGCCGTCACCACTGGTTTGGGCGCATCGAGGTGGTGGGGAAGCCTTCGCACGACCTGCATGTGCACGAGTACATCACCGAGATCTTCACGGTGGGGAAGGCGCAGGTCGGCTATCTGCACCAGTGGCCGGCGATCAACGGCTGGGCCCCCGGCATTGGCGGGCATCTCAACCTGAGCATGGTGCCGGATCTGCTGGCGCCGCGCTACGGCGGGCGCGTCGCGCCGGGCGTTGGCGTGTTCCTGAACCTGCGGCCCCAGCCGTAGAGGTTGCCGTGGACGAGGGCCTGCAACGCGACCGCGCGCTGCACTGCGATGAACTGATCAGCCTGCCCAAGGCGCGCCTGACCGCCTTGGTCGGACGGCTCAGCCGCCAAGATCCGCGCGCTTGATCTGGCGTTGGTCGCTGCGCTCGATCTCGTTCTGGATACCCTGGTTCACAACTTGCCATAGAGCCATGTCTTTTCCACCCAGACCTTTCCGAGATGCCACCGCCAAGCCGGCGGACGCAGCGTCACGTCCGGTTTGGGTTCGGCGTAGAAGTCGCCGCCGCCCATGCCTGCATGGCCACCGCCGATCTCGATGAAGCAATCACCGTGGCCGTCAAAGCGCGCGGTCTCAGCCTCGCCGGCAATTGCATGGGCGATGTTGCCGGCGACCACCTTGGCCTGGCTGTGAGCGAAGACGCCAGCCTTGGGAAGCGGCTTGCCCAGCGTCAGCGGGATCGACACGACATCGCCGATCGCGTAAACGTGCGGCCACTGCGTCCGCAGGGTGTGGCGATCCACCGACATCCATCCGCTGTCGCCGGTCAGGCCGCTGTCGCGGACGACGGCCGGGGCCCGGTGAGGGGGCACAAATGCGAGCAGGTCGAAGTCGACCTCGGTCCCGTTCGCAAACGTCAGGCGCTTCCGGCCGGCGTCAACGGCCGTCACCTGATGCGCGGGGTGATAGGGAGTGCCCTTCGAGGCGAGCAGATCCACGACCGCGCTCGAGACATGGGGTCCCGCTACGCCCATCGGCGCCGGCTCCGCGGCGTAGACTTCCACCTGCACGGCGTCCCGGCGCCCTTGTTTGCGGAACCAGTCGTCGATCAGCATGGCGGCCTCGTACGGTGCCGCCGGGCACTTGTAAGCGGGCGCGGCCGTGAGCACCACCACTCGACCCGCGCGCAGATTGCGCAGTGCGGTCGATAGTGACTCCGCGCCGCGGCGCGTATAGAAGCTGTGGCCCGCCTAGGCGAGGCCGGGAATCAGGTCGGGCGCTAACTCGGCGCCCAGTGCAATTACGAGGTGGTCGGCCGAGAGCACTTCGCCAGCCACCGTGACGGTTCGACCCACCGGTTCGATGTGGTCGATGTTGCCGATCCGCACGTCGATCCCCTTGCGAGCCAAGCCAGCGAGCGGACGCGTGATCGCGCCCGCCGTGCGCCGGCCGACGATCAGCCACAACAGCGACGGGGCGAACACGTGATCGCGCTCGCGATCGACCAGTACCACGCGGTGCTGCTTGGGCAGGCGCTTGCGAAGTGCCCGCGCCGTCGCGATACCGCCGATGCCACCACCGAGAATCAGAACCGTCTTTGAGTCAGCCATGAGCCGCCTCCTTTGCTGCTGGAAGTCTGGGTAATCTGCGCTAATCTGCGGGTTAGAACACCAGGGTGCGGTCGGCCCACTGCGTCCAGTTGGTGAGCTCTTCCATCGTGCTGCGGTGAGTCGGCTCCGTCAGTTCGGCCTCGCCAATGCCGCGCGCGTCCATGCAGCTGCCGCACACGCCAATCTCGCCACCGTGACGGCCGACCGTGTGCAGCATCAGCTCGGTGTTGTAGTAACCGGACGGGACCTTCTGGTTCTTCTTGGCGCAACTGGCCGCATCGCCGATGAGGAACAGCTTCACTTCCTCACCGTCGCGTTTGCACAAGGCGCCCGCAAGCCGCAGCGCGTTGAGGCTGCGCTCGGTACCGTACGGCGGGTCATTCAAGAGAAAAAGTGTTTTTGGCATGGTATGACTCCGTTCAGAGCTGTAACGTTTCCCGCATCCGCACTGCCGACACGAGTCCTGACATGAAAGTCAGTGCCGCGATCACCCACAGCGCGGCGGTGAGCCCGAACGCGTCGGCGGTGATCCCGGCGAGCAAGGCGCCGAGGGCGTAACCGAGGTCACGCCAAAAGCGGTAGACACCGACGGCCGAAGCGCGCCACGCCGGGTGGGCGACGTCGCCGATGGCGGCGAGCAAAGCCGGGTAAACCATCGCCGTCCCGATGCCCAGCAACAGCCCCCCGGCGACGAAGCCCGTGAACCCTTCCGCCAGCGCGACGACGCCGATGCCGGCGGCCTGGATCCACATACCCCAGACAACCAGGGGCTTACGCCCGACGCGATCCGACAGCGCGCCCGTCGCCAGTTGCCCGAAGCCCCAACTGGCCGGGTAGACCGCGGCCAATAATCCCACCTGCGCCAGGTTCATGCCCGACGCACCGAACACGATGGGGAACAGACCCCAGGCCATGCCGTCGTTGAGGTTGTTGACGAGGCCGGTCTGGCTGATGCTCGACAGGTTGCGATCCCACAACGTCGTGCGCCAGAACACTTCCCGCGCTGACGGCACACCGCCTGGGGGCAGTGCGCCGGCGAGGGTGGATTCGTGGGTGGCGTGATGGTGAGTCTCGCGGACGAGGAATGCCGACAGCCCGAAACCGATCACCACGTACGCCACGCCAAGGTAGAACGGCTGAGGGCGGACGCCGTAGCTGGTGGCGACCCAGCCGGTAGCAAGCGCGCTGGCGGCCACCGCCACGTAGCCGGCGAACTCGTTGATCCCCATGGCCAGGCCGCGTTGTTTCGAGCCAACCAGGTCGATCTTCATGATCACCGTCGTCGACCACGTCAGCCCCTGGCTGATGCCGAGAAAGAGATTGGCGGCCAGAATCCAGTTCCAGGTCGGCGCCCACATCAACATGAAGGGCACCGGGGCTGCGACCAGCCAGCCGGCGACCAGCACGTGCTTGCGTCCCCACCGATCCGACAGGTGGCCGGCGCCGTAGTTGGTGAGCGCCTTGGCGACGCCAAAGACCACGATGAACGACAGCATTGCGGTGCGCGCGACGAGGTGGAATTCCTGCTCGGCGAGCGCCGGCAGGATGCTACGTTCGAGCCCGACCATGGCGCCGACAAACGCGTTGACCACGACCAGCAGCCAGAACTGCCCGGCGTTCTCGCGCAGGCCGAGCCGGATGGCGTCGTGGCCAGACTGCGGCGTGGTGTTCATGGCCGGGCGCCGTCGCGCCGGCTGTTGGTGGCCGCGACGCGCCAGCCGCGGGCGCGCCATTCGGTGACGCCCTGGTCCATGGCGTGCGCGCGATAGCCCTTCGCGCGAAGCACCGCGACGGCGTCACCGGCCATCACGCAGTACGGCCCGCGGCAGTAGGCCACAACCTCGCGATGCTTGGGCAGTTCGCGGAGCCGTTTCTTTAACTCACTGAGCGGGATGGAGACCGCACCGGGAAGATGGCCGGCCTCGAACTCGGTGCCGGGGCGAACGTCGACCACCGTCACTTCGCCCGATCGCACCTTGCGGATCAGGTCGTCCTGGCCAACCGCGTCCAGGACGCCGCGGTGGGCCAGATAGTCCCGGCGCACCTGCGCGATCTCGGCCATGCGCGCGTGAGCCAGCGTTCGCAGCCGCAGCACGAAGTCGGCGACCAGCGCATCGGTCAGGCGATAGGTCACATACAGCCCGGCCTTCTCAGTCTCGACCAGTCGCGCGCGGCGCAGTACCTGCAGGTGCTGCGAGGTGTTGGCGACGCTTTGCTCAATCTGACCGGCGACGGCCTCGACCGTGCGCGGCGCTTGCGCCAGCAGGTCGAGAATCTCGAGGCGCACCGGGTTGGCTGCGGCCTTGCCGACCTGGGCGATCAGTTCGTAGATGGCGGCCTTGAAGCGGGTTGGGTTGGTCGCGGGCATATTCAAGTAATCTATTGAATAGTAGCCGATTCGACTGTCCGCCCCGTCAGATAAACAGCCTTCGTCACCAGTTCTGACGCTGCGCCCGAGGCGCCAACTCAGGAGCAGGGCAGGTCGGCCGGCTGCTGCGCGGCACAGCCCGCCGGCCACGGTTCGAAGGCGCGCTTGTCGTCAATGGTGAACGCGCCGATCGCACTGGCCCCATCGCTGGACGACAGCCACCGTGCGAACGTCGCAGCCCGGGCGTTGGATTCCGGGTGCATCACGGCGTAGGTGTTGATCAGAAGCGGGTCGTGCTCGAACAGGATCTTCAACTCGAGTCCAGCGGCGAGCTGCCACAAAGTGGAGGCGTCGCTCAGCACGTATGCCCGGGCCTCGCTGGCGTGCCGCAATGCTTGCGCCATCCCGCGGCCGCTGACGATCAGCGCCTCCGGCGCCGGCTGCCGTCCGGCCGCGGCCCACAACCGGCGCTCGCGCTCGTGCGTACCCGATTCGTCTCCGCGCGACACGAACTTCATGCCGGAGTCCGCAATACGCTGGAACGCCGCGACGGCAGTCGCGGCTTCACGCACGCGCGCGAAATCGGCCGGCGGTCCCGACACCACGAACCAGTTATGGGCGATCTTCCGATACGTCCAATCCGGGTGCTGTGGCAGCAGCCGCTGTTCGGTTTCGGGGGCGTGACTGATCACCGCATCGACGACACGGTCGGCGAGCATCTGCAGGGCGCGGCCACTGCCGGCGGCGTGAACGCGCACGGTGATGCCCGAAGTCTGCTCGAAGGCGGGCAGCAGGTGGCCGAGCAGCCCGGAGTTCTGCACGCTGGTGGTGGTGGCGATGTCGAGGGTTGGCGTCGCTGTTTGCGCGCAGGCGGCGACGAACGCCAGGGCCGCGGCCGCCACCAGCCTCGCGAAGCCGGTCATCGGGGCCGGCGCGGCCCCGTCTGATCCACGGCGGCGCGCACTGCCATGGCCAGTTTCTCTGCCGGTCCCTGTCCCCAGTAGTGCAGGAAGATCACGGTCGGCTGCGTCCCCGTCATGTGATGGTGAATGGCCACGACGTCGATGCCGTGTTCACGCAGTGTCTTCAATACCGGCGTCACTTCCGTATCGATCATCGCGACGTCGCCCGCGACCACGGCGTTGGCATCACTGCCGAAGAACGCTGCCCAGGTGTTCAGGCCCATGCGCGCGTTGATGACGGCACCCATCTCCTGCAGCTTCAAATCCGGGCGTCCGATGGTGATCTTGTAGACTTGGCCGTTCTGTTCACCAACGGTGCCGACAATGCCAGCGAGCTTCGCGGCATCGAGCGTGCCCGCGGTGACTGTCGACGTCATGGTCGCCGCCGGCTCCGGGCGTGAGGCGGTCTTGCCGATCAGGTCGAGCGCCGGCTTGATGCGCGTGGCCAGGTCGGCCGCCGCGCCGTGGCCATGCACGTGCATGTAAAACATGCGCGGTGATTCCCAGAAGAAGTGGTTGTGGAGCGCGGTGACGTTCAGGCCCTGTGCCAGCACCGCCGACATCACCGGATTGACTTCGTCCTGCGTGAGCACCAGGTCGCCCATCATGACGTCCATGCCAGTGCCTTTGGTGAACGCGATCCATCCGCCGAAGCCAAACGGCGTTGGCGTGGCGACGCCGGCGACCGTCACCTTGAGATCGCCGCGGGGAATGTTGACCTTGAGGACGCCGTCCTTGAAGTCCCCGGTTCGCGCCAGCGTGTCGAGCACACCCTGGTATTCCGGCGGCATGACCTGTGCCGCCGTGTCGGTGGCCGAGAGCACCAGAAGCGCGAGGGCGATGACGGTGGTGAGCATGATGGTCGGAGCGTATCAGACCTGACCTGCCCTCTGCCTCGGCCGTGCGACGACGCTAGCCGCGAGGGCACGATCGCGGTTGCGGAAGCATCCACGCCGCTAAATCTTGAGCGCGAGCCTCAGCTGTTCGCGAATAGCCGTTACGGGCGGAACTCCGCCCGGGTAGAGCCGTCAGGTTGGTGCCGGGTGCGGGACAACCGGCTCGTCCATCCCAAAAAGATCGCGGTCTTGGTAGAGCAGGGTCGGCGTGCCGTAGCCCGCGCGGGGATCCGATGCCGCAAGGGTGTCGGCATCAACGAACAGATAGTCGGTGGGCCGGCCAAGCCCTTTCAGGGCTTCGTCCAGGTTGGCTCGCATGGTGACGGTGTTCACGCAACCATCACGGGTGAGAAAGACCAGGTGCTTCATCGCCTCATCTACCGTGGCGCCCGCTGTCGGCGGCTTCGCGCAACTGCCCAAGACGCTCACTATCGCAAGGACGAGTGCGACAGAGAGGTGACGTGCGCCGCTGGTAGCCACTCGGATAGCTTAGACTCCGTACTCAGGTACGGGGTCAACACCTTTATGGCGATCAGCACTATCCACATGTCGATCGGGGTCCTGGCCAGGGTCGCGGGCGTCAACATCGAGACCATCCGCTACTACCAACGGCAGGGTTTGCTGGCGGTTCCCGAACGTTCTCGCGGTGAGATTCGGCGTTATCGTCCGGTTGATCTGGACCGCGTCAGATTCATCAAGGCCGCTCAGCGGCTGGGGTTCAGCCTGGATGAGATCGCCGGGTTGCTGAGGCTCGGCGATGAGGCCGACTGCGGGAAGGCGCGCGCCATGGCGGAACACCGGCTGAGCGACGTTCGCGCGAAGCTGGCACACCTGCACCGCATGGAGTCGGCGCTGAAGGACCTTGTGGCGGGTTGTGCCGCGGCACGGCCCACCGCCGGGTGTCCACTGATCGCGGCGCTGCAATCCGCGGCTGAGGTTCGCTAAGGGCGAAGTCGCGCCGCAGCCTCATTCCCAAACGTCAGGCAGTCCTTTAGGGCTCGTGCATCCACGCCGGAATGTCGCGCTGCCCGTGCAAGACGCGCTTGCGCAGACCGGCGAAATAGCCGGCGCCGGCCGGTTTACCCGCCGCTGAGGCTCCCCCCTCCAGCAGCAGGCCGCGCAGACGCAGCCGATCCGCATCCCGGCGAATCAATTTGCGCACGTACTCGCTGCTCGTGCCGTAGCCGCCCCGGGCGACCTGCTCATCGACGAAGTCCTTGAGGGACTCCGGCAGAGAGACGTTCATGGTGCTCACGGTCCTACCCTAGGCGATATGGCAAATTTGGCAAGAAGGACGTCGCTCATGAACTTCGCTGCACTCGTCTGCGCCGTCGGCCCGGTCGGCCCCATGGACGACGTGTTGCCACATGCTGCCGCGAAACCCGCCAGGAGAACTGCCGCGAATGCCCGCTTCTTCATCTTGCTACCTCGTGTTGCTGTCACCGGGCTCCGGTGATCAACGTTTCATGTCGCCCATGGGTTTCACCATCGGGCACATCGCCATCGAGTCTTTCCCCTCCTGCATGTGCTCCATCATGTGGGGCATCATGCCCTGCTGCATCTTCATCATGCGCTCGCGTATGGATCGGCTCTGCGCCACCATTTCGGTCACGACCGCGGCGGTCGCCGTCGTCTTTTCCATGCCGGCTGCGCTGTTCATCCGGGCCACGAGGTCATTGAGGCGCTGATCGGCGGCCTTCATGTCGGCCATCATTTTTCCATGCTCGGCCATCATGGCGTGGTCTTTGGCGGCCATGCCCGAGGCCGGCTTCGCCTGGTCGGTGGCGGCGTGCTGGTGCTCCTGAGGCGTTTGCGCGGCGAGCGCGGGCGCCGCCGAGATCACGACCGCTGCACAACCTGCCATGACCGCCGTGACGATGCTCTTCATTCTCATGCGTGGACTCCTTACCGAAAGTGACGACTGAACCATTGAAGTACGAAGGTGCGAGGAAGCAGTGGCCGCCAACCCGGATCAGGCAAGCCGTTCCCACAATTAGGGAAATGTCGGGATGGCCTGGCAGCGCACAGCGCTCTCAGTGGGTCATCACGCAAGCCGATGTCCATGGCCCGGCCAGCGCGCCGATATTTGGATTAAATGAAGACGATTTAATGTGTCGGAGCTCCCTGCCAGCGAAGGCTGTTCCATTCGACACAGCGATGCAATCCGGACGACGGAAGAACCCGGCCCGGATTGCGCCTGACCTTCTTGACGAACTGCGACGCGCCACACCGTATGCGCCGGCTATATTGCCTGCCCTGGCACCCGATCCGGCTCGAAGAGCTGCTGTTCGGCTTCAGTTTCGGCTGGTACTGGAGCGGCGTGTACGAGCACTTCACGTGGCGCACAAGCGCGACCCTCGTCGTCACGGCCCGGCAGCCGTAGGGCGAGCGGTTGCTGCACAATCACATGAGCGGGTCGGCCAACGCCACCAGCCGCATCAGGACCCGGCGGAGGGGAGACCGGGCGTGCCAGTCGTGCAGGGAGAACGCCGCGCAGTCCGCCCGATCGACGGCGAACATCTCGGCCATCTGCTCGCCCACGCGAGAGCCGTGGATCTCGATGTCGATCTCGGCATTCCGCCGGAGGCTGAGCCAATCGAGGTTGGTCGAACCCACGAGCGACCAGCAGCGATCGATCACGACCGTCTTGGCATGCATCATCACCCCGTTCCAGTGCCAGACGTTGAGCCCCGCCTCGAGCAACCGCCCCAGGCGATGCTCCGTCGCGAAGCCGACAAAGAACGGATGGCTCGCGGCGGGCAGGATCAGCTGAACGTCGACGCCGCGGCGGCTGGCGGCGACGAGCGCCTCCGTCACCGGCGGCGTCGGCACGGCATACTGGTTCGTGATGAGCACCTCCCGCTGCGCTGCGTCGATGACGGCGACCAGCGCCTGCTCGGTGCAGCGCCGGCCCGGTTCATCGGCCAGCACGCGCACAGGGACCTCGCCGGCATCAAGCGGCGGCCCAGGGGGCGACGGAGACGGTGTGGCGGTACGGCGGCGCCAGGTCAGGGCGAACGCGTCTTGCCAGAGCCGATCGAACTCCTCCGCCGCGTGTGCGGCGGCACCGCCCTCGACCAGCACGGCCGAGTCGCGCCACGTGCACTGCCGGACACAGTTACCCAGCCACACATCGGCGACACACAGGCCACCCGCCACCAACCGCGCCCGATCCTGCACGATCAGTTTGCGATGATCGCGCCAGGCACGCAGGTACCGCAGCGTCGGTCGTGGGGGGTTATACACGCTCATCCGGGCGCGAGAACCCGAGAATTGCAGGTGGAGTGAGAGCAGGCTCAGCGGGTCGCCGAACGGATCGTGGAGGATCCGGACGTCCACGCCCGCCCGCGCTCGGGTCTTGAACGCCTCCCCGAACGCTCGGCCTACGGCGTCGGCCCGGATGATGTAGTTCTCGAGCAGGATCTCCGTTTCGGCGCGCTCAATCAACTCCAGCATCGCGGTGAAGGTGTCGGCGCCGTCTCGCAGCAGTCGGACGCGATTCGTGCGTGTGAGGGGACGGCCGGACACCTCGGTCAGCCGGGCCTGGAGCCCGGGGTCCAGTGGTCCGATGGGGTCGAGACGTCCCGGAGACTCGACCGCCTCGAACGGGATCGTCGTCCGCCGTTCACAGGCGTGCTCCTGACCAGGGCCACACATCTGGCAGCACTGTGTCAGGAGCGCCCGGACGCGGACGGCGAGATCCGCGGGTGTTTCAGGCAGGACTACTCCAAACCGTGGACGCTGACGGTGCCGCAGCAGCCTCCAGCGCCGTCCACCACCGGCAAGCTCGTCGCCTGATGCTCGTGGAGTTTTCGGCGCGCTTCTTCAACGGGCTCATCCGCGCCGCAACACGCCGACGCGGGGCGCATGATCTCGTCGACTCGCACTTCTGAGGCGCGCCGGTCATCTGCGGCTACTCCGCAACAAACGTCACGCTCGGTGACGACGCCGACCACCTTGCGGTGTTCTGTGTCCTCAACGACAGGCGCGCAACCACACCCTGACGTACGCATCGCTCGCGCCGCGTGTGCCGCGGTGTCCTGCGGTGTACAGCACGAAGATGCTGCGATTGGTTTCATGACATCGCTACAGCAACTCATTGGCGGTTCCTCTTTCCATGTTTGACGCGGACCCTCACGCGGCCGCCTTCTTGCCAGGCTGACGAATCCCTGCCAGCTTCGTGCGCTTCAGCATCAGCGCATTGATGGCCACCACGAGCGTACTGCCGGACATCGACAGCGCTGCGACCTCTGGACTCAGCACGAAGGGGTACAAGACGCCCGCGGCGAGCGGAAACGCGATCACGTTGTAGCCCACCGCCCACCACACGTTCTGGTGCATCTTTCGCAAGGTGGCGCGCGACAACTCGATCGCGGTGACAATGTCATACGGGTCGCTCTTCATCAGCACGACATCGGCGCTGTCCATGGCGACGTCGGTGCCGGCGCCAATGGCAAACCCCACGTTCGCTTGAGTCAGCGCAGGCGCGTCGTTGACGCCGTCGCCCACCATGCCGACCTTTTTTCCCGTGGCCTGCAGCTCCTTCACCTTCTCGGCTTTCTGGGCCGGGAGCACGTCGGCCAGAACGCTGTCGATACCGAGATCGGCGGCGATGCGTTTGGCGGTGGCGGCGTTGTCACCGGTGAGCATCACGACCTCGATATTGCGTTCACGTAGCTTGGCCACCGCCGCCTTGGAGGTGGGCCTGATCGCATCGGCGATGGCGATCAGACCAATCACGCGAGCCGCCTGCGACACATGGACGACCGTGCGACCGTCCGCCTGGAGGCGGGTAGCTTCGGCCTCCAGGGGACCGAGCACGAGTTGCTGCGTATCCATCAGCAGCCGATTGCCGAGGAACACCGTGCCGCCGGCGGTGTCGGCGCGCGCGCCCATGCCGTCGAGTGTCTCGAATCCTGTCGGTGCCGCGACGGTCAGGTTCGCTGCCCGGCGCAGAATGGCCTGGGCGAGCGGATGGTCGGACCCCTGCTCGACGGCCGCGGCGGCAGTCAACAACACGTCCTCGGTGATCCCTTCCGCCGTCACGACCTCCACGACCTCCGGTTGGCCGATGGTGAGCGTGCCGGTCTTGTCGAACACGATGACGTTGAGCTTGGTGGCGTCTTCGAGCGCCGAGGCATTCTTGAACAGAATGCCGTTCATCGCGCCGAGGCCCGTGCCCACCATCACCGCCATCGGCGTGGCCAGTCCCAACGCATCCGGGCACGCGATCACGAAGACCGTGATGGTCAGCGTCACCGCGAACAGCAGCGTCTGTCCGATCCACCAGAACCACACCGCAAAGGTCGCGAGACCGACGACGATCGCGGCAATCACCAGCCACTGCGCGGCCTTGTCCGCCAGCAGTTGCGCCGGCGCCTTTGAGTTCTGCGCCTCCTGCACCAGTTTGACGATCTGCGCCAGCGCCGACTCAGCCCCGACCTTGGTGGCCTTGTAGCGGAAGGTGCCGCTCTTGTTGATGGTGGCGCCGATCACCCTGGCGCCCGGTCCTTTCTGAACCGGCATCGACTCGCCGGTCAGCATCGACTCATCGACCAGGGACTCACCGTTCTCGACGGTGCCGTCGACCGGAATCTTGTTGCCCGGCCGGATCACGACAATCTCGCCCGCCAGCACCTCCGCCGTCGGCACTTCACTCTCGACGCCGTTGCGGATCACCGAGGCCGTCGCCGGCGTGAGATCCATCAGCGCCGTGATGGCGGATGACGCACCCGCACGGGCACGCATTTCCAGCCAGTGGCCGAGGAGAATGAACACCAGGAGGACGGCGACCGCTTCGAAGAACTGCCCGCCCCCCGTGAAGAAGAACGTCGAGCCGACACTGAAGAGATACCCGGTCCCCACGCTCAACACGATCAGCGCCGCCATGCCCAGGGTGCCCGTCCTCAGCGCGCGCCAGGCAGAGACGAAGAACGGCCAGCTCGGATAGACAATGGCGAGAGTGGCAAGGCCGAATAGCCAGACGTTGAGGTCGAGGTTGAACGGTGGTGCGGGCGGGGTAAACATCCCCATCGGTGAATAGACAAAGAGCGGCACGGTAAAGAACAGGCAGATCCAGAAACGGTTGC
>JBBQSP010000064.1:0-29195 GCA_038213735.1 Vicinamibacterales bacterium
ACCGATCGATCCGTTCCTGCTATCCTTTGCCATCGCGTCATCCTCCGGCACCCGCCGCCAAGCGGGCGCGTCAGTTGGGTTGAAACTGCGCTGGATGATGACGCGATTTCTACTTTTCCACCAGACTCAAGACACTACCCGGCAGAACATAGAAGCGGTAATACTGCCACTTCGCCCATTGCTCGGCAACGTTTTGAACGCCATGCCAAGTTTCGGTCCACGTCTCGACCCCTCGGCCCCCAACCGGCTCGCAGGTGACACGGATGCTCGAGCCAGCAAACACGGCGGCGTACACCGAGGCCGATCGCTTGCTGCGCAGGTACGGCGAGACAAGGACGATGGATTGCATACCGTGCCGTTCGACATAACGCCTGACGTCGCCCGCGGCATTGAGCGAAATCGGTTCGATTTCCCGGATGGGGACGATCTCGACATCCCCCACCCGCGCGAGGTCCGCCACCAGGCGGGCCGTACCGAGGGCCCCGGCGTTGGGGTCAAGATTGTTGTTTGCAGTAACCGGCACCAAGACGCGACGTCCGAGACCGGCACGGCGCAGCTCCCCGGCGCGTTCGAACACCAGGTAGTTGTCGCTGTCGAAGTTCTCGACCACGATGGCGTCGCTTGGCGCGGCATTTGCGGCGCATACGAGGCTACTTACGATTGCGACACTCATCCAGCCGCGGCTGAGCCAACCGGTGACCAATATCAGCGCCACCAACGCCAGTCGAAACTTCCAGGTGGTTCTTATTCGTGAGGACCTGTAGTAGACGTGACGTGTCCAATGCCGTCGCTCGAGAGACGTCATCGTGGCGTCGCGGCAGCAGCGCGGACATCAGCCGCCGGTCGGGGCGCGATCATAAGTCATTATCGCCTGAAGGCAGGTAATTTGAGGTATGGCATCCGTGAGCGATAGCGCGTCGGTTTCAGCGATTCAAGAGGCATCCAAGCCAACGCCGGTGGCATGGCGGGATTTAAGCCGTCCGCAGCAAACGCGAATCGTCGGTGCTGCCGGCTGGATCGCGCTAACCACGCTGGCATTCGTTCAGCCGCTCAGCCTGCTCATTCGAGAATCCTGGGAGAGCGCGCTCAATTCGTATATACCGTTGGTGCCGATCGTCGCGGCATTCCTGCTGTACGCCCGACCGAAACGATTTGCTGGTTTGTACCGCAGCTCGATTCCCGCGACGCTTCTTCTGTGCGCTGTTGCCGCGGCGGCACTTACCGCCGCCATCCAATGGCGTGGAACGCTAAGCGTCAACGACTATCTCGGCCTGACGACCCTGGCCTACGTCTGCGTCGTCACTGCCGGTGGGTTCCTGTTTCTCGGCTCGCGTTGGATGGCCGCCGCAGCCTTTCCTGTCGCGTTCCTGCTCTTCATGATTCCACTGCCCGACGCGGCAGTGTATTCGATTGAATCGGCGTCGGTGCTGGCATCCGCGGACGTGTCCGCTTGGTTATTCAGGGTGACGGGTACTCCGCTGCTCCGCGACGGCAACGTGCTCGCCTTGCCGGGCATTGTCCTCGAAGTGGCTCAGGAGTGCAGCGGCATTCACTCCAGCTGGATTCTGTTTATCACCAGTCTGGTAGCGTCACATCTCTTTCTGAACAGCCCATGGCGGCGCCTTATCCTGGTCGCGTTCGTGCTCCCGCTGGCGATCGTGCGGAACAGCGTTCGCATCCTCACCATCGGCTTGCTTTGCGTGCACGTCGGGCCTCACATGATCGACAGTTGGATTCATAGCCAGGGCGGACCGGTGTTCTTTGCCTTGTCCTTGATACCGCTGTTCTTGTTCCTGCTGTGGCTGAGGCGCGGCGAGCGACGGTGACGATCTTCCTTCAGCTGCCGTTCGTAGCTGGAATCTTCAGCCTGCTTCTCGCTGGCTTCAGCGTGGTCCGCAAAAGGCCATCGCCGGCGACTTGGTTCTTTTGCATCGGGATGATTGCTCTCGGGATCGACAGCATCCTGACCGGCCTCACGCTGAGCGCCACCGGACTGGCCGAGGCGGTGCGTTGGATGACGGCGTCGGCTGTCGTCAAGAGCTTCATTCCCGTGATCTGGCTGGGTTTCAGCCTGACCTACTCGCGTAGTGGCTACCGTGAGTTCTTGCAACGGTGGCGCGTCGCCTTGGCGATGGTCGGTCTGGTGCCCATTGGTTTGTTGCTTGTCTTTTACGATCAGCTGTTTCAGGTCGTCCCGGGAGGAACGTCGGGCACTACCTGGCAGCTACAGTTCGGCCCGATGACCGACGTGTTGAACGCGAGTCTCCTCGTGGCGCTCGTCCCGATCCTGATGAACCTGGAGCAAACCTTCCGGGCCGCCGTCGGCACCATGCGCTGGCGCATCAAGTACGTAGTGCTGGCGCTGGTCGTGATCTTCGGCGCCCGTCTCTACGTCAGGAGCCAGGCGATCCTTTTCTCTGCGCCGGACATCGCCTTGTGGGGGGTGGAGTCCGGTGCGCTCTTGATTGGTTGCCTCTTTCTGGCCCTGGCCTACGCCCGCACTGGCTGGCACGAAATCGACGTGCACCCGTCATCAGCGGTTCTTCGGTCGTCACTGACGGTCGTCATCGTTGGCGGATACCTTTTCATCATCGGGGTGCTGGCGGCGTTCGTGAGGCGATTTGGCGGTGCCGAGCTGTTTCAGCTTCAGGCCTTTGTCGTGCTGCTGGGAATGGCCGGCTTGGCAGTACTCCTTCTGTCGGATCGCGCACGGCAGAAGATTCATCAGTTCGGGGCCCGGCATTTCACGAAGGCGCAGCACGATTCGGTCCGAATCTGGACCTTGTTTTCGCGCCGTTTGGCCAGCGTGACCGATCAGGCCGGCTTATGCTCGGTGTCAGCAAAACTGGTTTCGGAAACCTTCGACGTCCTGTCGGTCACGGTGTGGCTTCGTGACGAAGAAACCGGCCAGTTCGCGATCGGCGACTCGACCGGGCGAGCGCCGGCCAATGCTGAGGGCACGAAGCCTGCCGATACGCTGTCGAGTGCGGTCGCGGCTGGTTTACAGGCGAGGTCAGCGCCTTTCGATGTTGACGGCATCAACGAGGGGTGGGCCGAGGAACTGCGACGGAATAATCCGACAGCGTTTGCCAATGGCGGCAATCGGCTGTGCGTTCCGCTGCAAGCAGGAACACAAAACCAAGGTGTCCTGGTGCTGGCCGATCGCATCAGCGGAGCCATCTACACGGGCGAGGAATTGGACCTGCTCAAATGCATTGGCGATCAGATCACCTCCGTGCTGCTCAATATTCGGCTTGCCGGTGAAGTAGCGCACGCCAAGGAACTGGAGGCGTTTCGCACCATGTCGGCGTTCTTCGTGCACGACCTGAAGAATGCCACCGCTTCCCTTAATTTGATGTTGAAGAATCTGCCGGTCCATTTCGATGACCCGGCATTCCGGCAGGACGCCCTGCGCGGCATCGGCAACACCGCGCAGCGAATCGATGACATGATTACCCGTCTCAGCGCCGTTCGGCAGCGGCCCGATTCCGTCCGCGTTGACACCGACCTGAATCAGGTTGTGACTACCACTCTCGCGACTGTCAACGACACGCCAGAGATCGAGTTGATCAGCGACCTTCAGCCGTTACCCACGATTCTCGCCGACCGCGAGCAGATTCAAAGCGTCATCACCAACCTGGTGCTCAACGCGCGAGACGCGCTCGTTTCGGGCGGCCAGATTCACGTGCGCACCGAGCATCGGGGCAGTCGCGTGGTACTGTCGGTTATCGATAACGGTTGCGGCATGAGCCCGGCGTTCGTCAGAAATTCTCTGTTTCGGCCGTTTCAAAGTACGAAAAAGAAGGGTTTGGGAATCGGCTTGTTTCAATCCAGGGCAATCGTCCAGGCGCACGGCGGCGGCATTCACGTCGAGAGCGAAGTCGGCAAAGGCACGACGTTTCTCGCCAGCTTTCCAGTCAACAAACCATGACCAAACCGACGCTGCTCGTCGTGGAAGACGATGAGGGCATCCGCACGCAGATGAAGTGGGCGCTGGCGGCAGATTACGTCGTGCAGGTGGCCGGCAGCCGGGCCGAGGCGCTCACGGCGTTTTCGGCGAGCCGTCCCCTGGTTACTTTGCTCGATCTCGGTTTACCGCCGCGCCCAAACGACCCGGACGAAGGCCTGGAAACGCTTGCGTCGCTGCTTGAATTGGACCCGCTCACCAAGGTGATCATCGTGTCCGGCCAGGCAGAGAAAGAGAACGCGCTTCGCGCGGTTGGCGCCGGTGCCTACGACTTCCTCTGCAAACCGGTGCAAATGGAGGAGCTCAAGCTGGTACTGCAACGCTGCGTCTATATTGCGGAGCTCGAGCAGGAATTCCGGGCGCTGCAGCTGGCCCACTCAGCCGAGGTCTTCGAGGAAATGCTCGGCACCAGTCCGCCGATGCAGTCGGTGTTTACGTTCATTCGCAAAGTGGGGCCGACCAACGCACCGGTGCTGATTCTTGGCGAAAGTGGCACCGGCAAGGAGATGGTCGCCGCGGCGCTGCATCGAAAGAGTTCGCAGAAAGCCGGCCCCTTTATCGCCATCAACTGCAACGCCATTCCAGAAAACCTGCTGGAGAGCGAACTGTTCGGCCACGAGCGGGGCGCGTTCACGGGCGCGCATGCCCAGCGGAAGGGCCACATCGAATCGGCATCGGGTGGAACGCTGTTCCTGGATGAGATTGGTGAGCTACCCGCCGCCGTGCAGATCAAGCTGCTGCGGTTTCTGCAAGAGAAGCGATTTCAACGGGTCGGCGGACGCCAGGAAATACAAAGCGATGCCCGGGTAATTGCCGCCACCAACGTCGACTTGCAGGAGGCTGTGGCCAAGGGCACCTTCCGGGAAGACCTTTACTTTCGTCTGGCCGTCGTGATCGTCAAGGTGCCGGCGTTGCGCGAGCGTGGTGACGATGTGGCAACGCTGGCCAAGGAATTCCTGCATCGATACGGCTCCGAGCATGGCAAGCCGCGCATGACGCTTGCCCCGGATGCCCAGCGCGCCCTCCGGTTACATAACTGGAGCGGCAACGTCCGCGAGCTCCAGAACCGGGTGCAAAGGGCCGTCATCATGGCCGATGGCAAACGCGTCACTGCGGATGACCTGGAACTAAGCGCTGCTCTGGAAGGCGCGCCGCCGCAAACACTGAGAGAAGCGCGGGAGCGCCTTGAACGCGAGATCGTAGAGGAAGCTCTCAGGCGGCACGGCGGCAAGATCACCACTGCCGCCGTAGAGCTCGGCATCAGCCGCCCGACCCTTTACGAGTTGATGGAGAAGCTCGGAATTTCCAACGAGTAGTGTGAATTGTCGGGGCGACTATTGAGAAAGTAGCCTGACAGTTTGTGCGTTCTCTTGAGCGCCGGGCTAGTCCCCGGCGTTTCTACGTACGCTCCCCTTCCGACCAGATCGTTGCTCGCGTACAACGAAAAGGGCGTGCGGCTATCTGCCGCACGCCCTTTTCTCGTTCGAAGAGCTCTTAGCGTCCCGTGAACTTGCGACGGAAGGCGCCGAACCCAACCAGAACCGACCCGAGCAGCATCATCGTGGAGCCGCCGTCGGGAACCGCCGTGATGGTCACGTCGCCGCTGGCACTACCCAGACCGCCCGCTGTGGGCTGGACTTGAATCATCAGGAAATAAGGCGCAGCCGGAGCCAACCCAGTCCCGGCGCAATCCATCGCCAAGCAGCTGAAAATTGGCGCGCCAAGGTCAGCGTATACAGCAACCTGTCCGCTGCCATCGGAAGCGTCGGCCTCGACCAATACGTTACCTTGATATGTGAAACCGTCCTGTAAGGCGTAGAGATACGGCGTCCCTCCAAACACACTGAGGTCACCAATCGAATACGTCAGATTCAGATAGGGCTGCGACGGATCTCCAACTCTAGGATAGGAGGTCGCAAGCTCAATGCCGATGCCGGCAATAACCGCCGTGATCTGGCCCTCAACGGCGCTGTTCGCGTCGCCGATTCCGTCGTCGACGATTACAAAGTCATCGCCGCCGGAGCATGTAGCGTCGTTACAGACGTACACAATCAGACCAGCTTCCGCGCGCGCAGCGGTCACCACCACAAATGCGCCGGCTAAAAGGAGGCCGCTTACCACTTTGCCCAACATGTTTCGATACGCTTTCATCGTCAAATCCTCTCGTTCCATAAGGTGCGCTCTGATCCTTGCGACCCGAACTGCAACGTCCGCCGACTCAATCTAGAGCAGGGATCGTGCCATTCGATCGCGATTCGGACGAAAGACGCAAGTCGTTTAATTTCAGTAATTTAACAGACTTGTCGTTCTAAAACAAAACCGTGATCGTAAAACTTCCCGACGCTTTCTAGCTGGAGACCGATGCCAGCACTCGACGGGCCTCTTCGCCGCCAACGCGGGGATTCAGTTTTAGCGCTCGCTCGAGAGCTTCACGCGCCTTGGCTTTCGCCTCGAGCTTGGCGTAGGCGAGGCCAAGATGAAACAGCACCTCTGGGTCGTCTGGGCGCTTCTTTAAACTCTCCTCAAACGACTTGATGGCGAGGTCGGACAATCCCTTCTTGTAGTAAATCCAGCCGATGGTATCGTCGACGCTGGCGTCATTGGGCAGCCGCTGCTTTGCGGTGGTCGCCAGTTGCAGCGCCTCGTCTAGATTCGTGCCCTGCTCAGCGTAAATAAACGCCAGGTTGTTGGCAGCCACGGGAGCGTTGTTGGTGCCGCTCACAGCGGCCGCGTAGGCTTTTTTGGCTTCTTCGCGATTACCGTCTTGGTCGAGCAACATCCCTAACATCGTCCGTGCGCCAACAGCCGACGGATCGCGTTTGATAATGCCCTCGTACTCCGCGCGTGCTTCGGCCGTTCGCTTTTGGCGGAGGTAAAGCTGGGCCAACAGCGCGTAGCCCGTTGGGAATCGGGGGTCCGCTGACACGGCCCGGCGCAGCGCTTGTTCCTCTTTCGCGTAGTCACCCGCGGCGTTGTGCGTTCGGGCCAAGAGAATCAGCAACGCGGCGTTGGCCGGTTGCCGGGCTATTTCAGTTTCGAGCCGAGCGATTGCGGCGGCCGGGCTCTTGGCCGCCAGGTCAAGCAAGGTCAGGCCCCCGATCGCTTCCACAAACCCCGGTGTCAGCTCGAGGGCGCGTTCGTAAGCACTTCTCGCGGCCTTTGGATTGTTGACGCGCGCGAGATGCATTCCGCTTACGGCATGCACCGCTGCCGATGTTGGCGCCTCCTTCAGTAGCGCAGCGAGCTCGGTCCCCGCTCGCGCCAGATTTCCAGCCACCACGAGGCTTCGTGCCACCGCCACTCGGGCATCAAGATTCGAGGGCTGTGTCCGCCGCGCTTCCTCTGCGTATCGCAGCGCCGTGGCGCTGTCGCCTGACCGCAGACTCAGCCGCGATAATTCGACCTGCGCGGCCACCGCTCGCGGGTTGAGCCGTAACACCTCGCCGTACGACTTGGTGGCATCCGCGACCTCCCGGCGGCGGTCCTGCGCAACGGCGAGCGCAAAATGCGCCGCCGCGGATTGAGGGTCGGCCGCCACGGCGGCTTTCGCGCGTTCGAGCGCCTCATCGAGCTTGTTTTCCCTCGTGAGCCACTGTGCCTTCATGATCAACGCAGCGGAGTAATTAGGTGAACGCCCTAGTAGAGCGTCAAGCCGAGTGTGGGCTTCCGGCACGCGACGCTGCGAGTAATCGAGCGCCGCCAGCCTGATTTCCGCTTCGGCAAGACTCGCGGGTTCAGATGACAAAGAGTTCAGAAGGTCTACTGCCTCCTTGGTCCGGCCGGTGCTGGCGTAGTAGTCGGCGAGTTGAAACCGCGCCTCGGGAGTCTTCGAGATGTCGGCGACGTTCTTCAGTGGTTGCTCCGCTTCGCTCGCCCGGCGGGTACTCAGGTACAGCGCACCGAGCATACGGTTCGCCAGCAGGTGCTGCGGTTCTTTGGCCAACGCCTCTTTGAGGGTCGCCTCCGCCTCCGGCGCGCGTCCGGCCGCCAACAGGAAGTTGGCGAATGCCAGTTGCGGGTCTACCGAAGCCGGCTCTAAAGCGATGGCCTGGCGGTAAGCGGCCTCGGCCAGCTTGGCCTCTCCGACCTGCATCCGGATGGCGCCAAGGTTGACCAGGGCCAGGCTGCTTTCGGGATTGATCTTCAGCGCCTCTTCAATTTCTGCAATCGCGCCGGCCGGGTCTCGCAACCCTGCCGTCGCGTTGGCGCGCAGCAGCATCGCGTCGACATCCTGCGGGTTCTTCTCGAGCAGACCCGCCGCGCGGGCCCTGGCGTCTTCGAATCGGCCCGCCCTCAACAGGATTCGAGTCGCCTTGAGTTGTGCGTCGCGATTCTCTGGCAGCGCGTCCGCGGCACGGATGTACTCCGGGTACGCGGCTTGCAGATTGTTCATGCGCTCATGCGTTTCCGCCAGTTTTAATCGTGCCTCGCCATATTTCGGATCGATGTTCACCGCGCTGGCGTATTCAACGACCGCAAAGTCATCACGTTTCTCCGCGGCGTACTGGTCGCCTCGCTCAACGTGCTTGAGTTTCTGGGTCTCAGGGTTGCTGCAGGACGTGATCGCCAGCGAGGCCAGCAGCCAAACGCTGACGCGACAGAGCAACCGCGCGGCGACGCGGGAGGTTGAAACGTGGAGCATTGAATTGATCTCCTTACAGTCGTTACGACAGCGCCATTGTGTCCCTTCGGCAGGACCGCGTCTATCGACAAAAAGGACCACCCGAGGGTGCTCCATCTTGTAAACCATTGACGGCACACAACTTAAGCGATTCAGAACACTCGAACGCTCCTCAAGTAGTTCGAGCTCGACAGCAAGATCTCGTAGCCGCCAGCGCGAATCAACGCCAGATCGGCCTTGCCGTCGCCATCGTGGTCGAGGGGTACCGGAACATCCTCGGCTCCACCCCATTGCAAAGCCAGGGGCGTTTGCGTGCCCGACAGCGACAGATGCCAGGTGCCGGTGGATGGACGATAGACGGCAAAGTCGGTGACGCGATCACCGTTGTAATCCGCGGCGACCGGTCGATCGCCGACCATGCCCCAAACCATCACCGTTGGAGTGGTGAAATTCGAGCCCGACGTCCAGATTCGCCACTCGCTCGATGACTTGCGGTAGGTCGCCAGATCGTTGCGCCCATCCCCATCGAAATCCCCAGAGACGTCAATGTAATCCTGCACGTTGTCCGCGCCGGTCTCCGACGCCCGCGTAGACGTGGCCGAGGCGTCAGCACTGTCGGTTGCGTCTCCCGGTGGCGGCGTCGTCAAGGGAATATCGACGACCACCTCGGCGGACTTGTCACTCAGTTGACCGGCAGCGTTATACGCCTGCACGACGACGTAGTAGCGCCGCCCTGGGGGTGGATGGAACTGGCAGGTAGTGACCTTGCCGACATCGAGAACGACCGTATGCGCGCCGGACTCGGTCCCGTAGGAAAGCTTATAGCCGGCGACGCCGGGCTCGGTGTTCGCATCCCAGGTGGCAGTGGCCGCGCCAACGCCGGCTGCGGTTCCAACAACCATCGCCAACGCACACCCCAGGCGCGAGATGAGTGCGGTCAGCCGAGGCATGACAAGGGCGGTTGCAAGCATTCTCGCAGTCGTTACGGTTTGGGCAAGGGCAGCGCGCCGATACGCTCGCGCAATTGGCGCGTCTGCTCGCGATCGTCCAACGTCGAATCGAGACGCAGCGCCTCTTTCAATTCACTTTCTGCCTTCGGACGATCCCCTTGGGCGGCGGCAACGGCCGCCGCGTGCAGTCGCAACTCCGCGATTCTCGGATCGAGCTTGATGGCGTCGCTCAGGAGCTTCGCGGCAACAGCATGATTGCCCAGCAGGTGCTCGATCCACGCCCAGGTGTCGATCACGCTGGCGCTGCGAGGGGCGAGTGCGGCGGCGCGTTTGGCGAGCGGGAGGCCGTCGGCCGGCGTGCCGCGGCGCACGGCCAGCGCGTAGGCCAGGTTGTTGAGGGCGATCACACTCGCCGGCTGAAGCTCGACGATCTGTTGATAGCGACCGATCGCACCGTCATACAAACCATCGGCCTCTTCGAGCTGTGCCAGGTTCATCAGGAGGCCGATGGCCGACGGCGCGATCGCGACCGCCTGCGCGAGCGCGGCGCGCGCACCGGCTCTTTCTCCCTTCGCCAACAGCGTGTCGGCGCGGACCGCGAAGACCGTCGCGGCCGCCGGGAAGCCGGCTGCCGTGGCGACAGCGTGCGCGAGTCGTCGAGTCGAGAACAACCGGGGCAAGTCGGTCTGTTGATCGATCTCGCTCTCCAGGTCGCTGCTCGTCAACACACGGCCGGTGAATGGCCGGCACAGCGGATCGCCGACGACGATGGTGGTCCAGCTCAGGGTGGGCGTGGCCAGGTAGAACGCTTCGGCGAGGTTGAAGCCGGCCAGGTATGCCGGGAACAACACGTCGGGCCGCACGGCGCCAAGCAACAGCGGTTCGCCGACCTGGCCGGCAATGCCGGTGACACCCTGGCGAATCAGATCGCCGACGAGCGCGTCCGGGGATCCGGCGAAAAATGTCGACGCATCACCGGACCCCATGGGCACCCAGTTGTCCGGCGGCGGCAGAAAGGTGCGCGCATCGGAGCCGGCGAGGTTGGCGGCGATCGACCCGGTCGCGAAGGTCAGTCCCGTGGTGCGGCGGCGATACTCGGGATCGGCGGCGCTCCAGGAATAGAAACCAAGGGTAGGACCGTCGACTGTCGCCGGTTTCGCGGTCGTTTCAAGAACCACGCGGGCACCGTGACCTTGCTCCGCCAGACGTCGCGCCGCCTGCGCCATCCATTGATTGCCGCTCTTGGCGCGATCGTCCTCGCGCTGATCGAGGACGATGGCGCCTGCCGCCGTTGCCGTCTGTCCCTTGTCAATCAGCGCCAACGCCTGCTCGACCGCGAACGCGTCAATGCGCGTCACCAGATAGATGTCGTGTTCGCGATGCGAAAAGGGCACGGCCTCGCGCAGATCGCGAGAACCAAGGAAATACGGATTGTCGATTGGTCCCGCCACCAGCACCGCCTTGCCAGTCATGCGGCGATAGAGCAGCGTCAGTTCCGCGTCAACGCTCGACAGCGTGCCGTTGATGCCGGTCGTGCCGGCGATTCGTATCGGCACGCCCTTCGTCAGCACCAGATACAGAATGCGGTCCTGCAGTCCGGCCCGGCGAATGGCAGCGGCGATCGGGGCCTCGATCAGCGACGTGTAGACGCCGCGTTCGACCGCTTCTTCGGTCGACACCCGGACGCGAAGCACGTTCTCGGGAGGCAGCGCCCGCGTGCGCGCGTAGTGCTCACCGATGCGCCGTGACTCCGGACTGCTGTCGTTGATGACGACGGCGACGTTTTCAGCGGACTGGGCATAACCCGGCGCTGCCAGCCACAGGCTGGCCGCTGCGAGGGCGCACACGACACGGCGCCGGTGGGACGATAACGGACCGGGCATCGCGTTGAGTGTAGCCCCAAACCAACCGTAGACGAAGCCGTCCCCATTAGCGAACTGTTACGCTCGTTGAATAGTTCGTGCTCGACAACAGGATCCAATGCACGCCATCCCGCACGATCACGAGGTCGGCCTTGCCGTCGCCGTCGGCGTCAACGGCGACAGCTTGATCGTCTGTGCCGCCGCCCCACGTCAGCACCAGCGGCTGCTGCGTCTTTGACAGCCGGATCTCCCACCTGCCAGAGAGTGGCTGGTAGACGCCGACGTCGGTGATCTGGTCGCCGTCGTAGTCTGCCGCAACCGGTCGGTCTGCGATTCCGCCCCAGTTAATCAGGGTCAGGTTGGCGAAGCCCGATCGGGACGTCCAGATTCGCCATTCGCCGGCACGGTAGGTGGACAGGTCCGCGAATCCATCACCATCGAAGTCACCAGCTACGCGCGCGTATGAATCCTCTGTAGACGTGAGCCCCCCGTTCGAGGGAAGTGATACGGGGATGGTGTAGGTGACGCGCAGGAAAGGACGCTGGGCCACGACCGGATCCTCCATGCTGGCAAAGATGCGGAACCCATCGCTTGCTCTGCTCGTGTCCGGGTTCAGCACCAGACCATAATTCGTCGCCGGCGCCGCGAGCCACGCGCGGGCCAGCGCGGTGGCGTCAAACACCTTTGGCCCCAACGTGTGATTAACCGTCGTCCGCGATCGCGCCGCCGAAATGTCTGCTTGCGCCATCGGGAAACCTCCCTCGCAGCACTGATTGGCCGTCCACTCGGTCACTCCATCTGCCGTCCGCCCGGTCGCGCGGGCGATATCAGGGTTCCTGCCCATTACCTGGTGGAGCGACATGGTGAAGTCGGGGGCCGCCACATACCCGTCGGTTGCGGTCATCGACAGGTTGAGGGTGGCCGACACGACAGTGGCGTTCGATGGAATTTGCGACAGGTTGAACTTTATCAAGATCGCGGCCGCGACGCGAGTGGCGGGCCAGGTATACGCCAACAGCCACCCACTGGTACTGTAGTTGTAGTCTGCGAAGTACAGGGTCGTATCGAGCGGCCGCACGTCGACAACGATCGGAGCGCTGACGTTGTCGAGGATCGTCCAGGTAAATGTGCTGGCTGCGGCAAGCGCGCCGTCGGAAACGGTGACCGACACCTGGTAGGTGCCCTTCGCCAGTGCCATTCCCGAGATGCTCCCCGATGCAGCGTTGATCGACACGCCTGGTGGCAGGCCGTTCGCACTGAACGCCATTGAGTTGCCATCGGGGTCGCTTGCCGACAACGCCGTCAACACCGATGCGTTCAAGAGGCTGGTCTGATCTGCCGGCTGGACCATCGTCGGCGCGCGGTTCGCCGCCGGAACGTCCAACACGACCTCACCGGACATTTCACCCAGAACGCCAGCGAGGTTATACGCCCTCACGGCCACGTAATAACGGTATCCGGGTGGCGGATTGAACGTGTGCGTGGTGACGTTGCCGACGTCAATCGTGACGGTGTGCACTCCGGGTTGGGTCCCGTAGGAGAGCTTGTAGCCGGCAACGTCAGGCTCGGGGTTGCGATCCCAGGTCGCCGTGGCGCCCTGCGCCCCGAGAGCCGTGGCCAGGACGATCGCCAGCGCGCACACCATTCGCATTACAGAGGACGCCCGTCGGATTATGAACATGAGTTAAATTCGCGGTTAGACACTGCCGCCGCGCGGGGTGCGCGCGGGTATTGCGGGTCGATAGCCCACCTTGCACGATGGTTGCCAAATTTGCATCGGGCCCCCACGGGGGGAATGCAACGTTTGGCGACGGCAAACCGGGTAATTTTTTCTCGCGCCGCGCACATTCTTCACGGTCAGGATCAGAGAAGCTACTGTGAAGAAGTAGCATGACAACCAGTCCCCATCTGTGCGACCCCATGGCCAAAGATTACGCAGCTCATCGGTGCCCACCGACTGCGGCTGAGTACGGCATCTACGGTGTCACGATCGTGAGCGACTTCCCGCTCGCCCTGCCGAAAAGCCGCGAGCAGGGACTGTTCACGATCTCCCTGCGGCGGACCTCCCAGGGGATGGTCGAGGATGCCATCCGCAGCGTGCCGCTCACCACCCGCGAAGACTGGTTCGCCTACGGGCTCCTCGCGGACGGCCGCAGCTATGTCCGTTGGCGCGGCGTGGGGGAGTTTCTCGTGGCGCCGGACGGGCGGGAGATTTCGTGCGCCCCGGCACCAGGGGCGCACGAGGAGTCGTTCCAGGTTTACCTCCTGGGACAGGCGTTCTCGTTCGCGCTGGTCAAGGCCGGCTGCGAGCCCCTGCATGCGACGGTGCTCGAGCACCGCGGCGACGCGCTGGCCCTCGTCGGCGAAAGTGGGCAGGGTAAGAGCACGCTGGCGGCGAGCTTCCTGGCCGAGGGCCTGCGGCTACTGACCGACGACCTCATGCTTCTGGCGCCGGGCGCGCCGCCGCTCCTCGCCTATCCAGGGCCGGCGCGGATCAAGCTGCTGCCCGATGCGGCCGAAACCTTCCTCGGCCCGGGCGCCGCGCGCGTGCCGATGAATCCGGAAACGGACAAGCACGTGATCCCGGTTGATGCGGCGCAGCATTGTCGAAACGCCGCCCGGCTGCGCGGCATCTACCTGCTGGAGCACGCCGAGAGTGCCGGCGCCGGGATCCGCATCGAGCCGCTGGCCGGCCGCGAGGCCTTCATGGCGCTGGTCGGCCACACCTTCAACCGCTACCTCGTTGACCCCGGGCGCCTCCGCCGCCAGATGGCCGAGGTGACGCGGATACTGGGCGCCGTGCCGGTCAAGCGGATCGTCTACCCCCCGGTGTTCGCGCGCCTCGGCGAGGTTCGCGACGCGCTGCGGGCGGATGCCGGACTCTGAGGCCGTGAGCGCATTCGCCGGCATCGTGAATCTCTCCGGGGCGCCGGTCGACCGGGCGCTGGTCGAGGCGATGACGGAGAGCCTGGCACCCCGCGGGCCTGACGCGCGCGGCACCTGGAACGGCGAGGGTGCGGGGCTCGGCCACGTGTTATTGCGCACCACGGACGAGGCGGCGCACGAATCGCAGCCGTTCAGCTTCGATGGCACCACCTGGATCGTCGCCGACGCGCGCGTCGATGCGCGGGCGCAGCTCGTCGCGGACCTGAAGGCGGCCGGCCGCGAGGCGTCGATCGCGCGTCCCGATGTCGAGCTGATCCTGCACGCCTGGCACGCCTGGGGCGAGGCATGCGCGGGCCGGCTGCTGGGCGACTTCGCTTTCGCCATCTGGGACTCGGGCCGGCGGCGGCTCCACTGCTCACGCGACCACTTCGGCATCAAGCCCTTTTTCCACGCGCACAAGGGCGACACTGTCGTCTTTGCCAGTTCGCTCGCCGCCGTCCGCCTGCACCCCGCGGTGTCCTCCGCCCTCGACGACTTGGCCATCGCCGACTTTTTGATCTTCGGCCACCCGCAGCAACGCGATGCGACGGCCTTCACCGACATCCGCCGCCTGCCCCCCGCCCATAACGCGACCTGGACGTCAGCGGGGGTCAAGTACGACCGCTACTGGACCCTGCCCATCGACGAGCCGCTCTACTTGCGCCGGCGCGAGGACTACCCGGAGCGGCTCGAGGCGTTGCTGCGCGAAGCCGTGCGCGACCGCACGCGCACCGACCGCATCGGCATCATGATGAGCGGCGGACTGGACTCGACGATCCTCGCCTCGTTCACGAAGGACACCCTGGACGATCGGGGCAGGGGCGAGCTCAAGGCCTTTACGAGCCTCATCGGCCCGGGCGACGACGAGCGGGGCTACGCCGCCGAGGTCGCGCGTGCGCTCGACATCCCGGTCCACTACTTCGATTCGAACGAGACGGCGCGCGCGATGGGCGGCAGCCGGACCGCCCTCACCGACGAGCCCAACGACGACCCGGCCGGTGTTGCCGTCGCCCGTGTCGAGTACGGCGTGATGGCCGCGCATTCACGCGTGCACTTCTTCGGTGAGGGCCCCGACAACGCTCTTGTCTACGAGTGGGAGCGCTACCTCGCCTGGCTTTGGTCGCGCCGCGACCTGCCCCGCCTCGTTCGCGACGTGGCCGCCCACGCCATCGCCCACCGCCACATCCCCTTTCTCGGCAATCTGATTGGAGAACGGAGTCGAATTGCCGGGCACGATAACCTCTTCCCGCCGTGGCTCGATCCCGGGCTGGTGGCGCGGCTGAAGCTCAGGGATCGCTGGGAGGATTTGATGCGCCCGCCGGTCTCACGCCATCCCGTGCGCCCCGTGGGGCACGCCTCCTTCGGCCTGTCGCTGTGGCAGGAAATCTTCCGAAGCTTCGATTTCGATCACACGGGTGCCGCGATCGAAGTGCGCCACCCCTACCTCGACCTGCGCGTGCTGCGATTCCTGCTGCAGGTGCCGGCGCTGCCGTGGTGCCGGGTGAAGTACCTGATGCGCCAGGTCGGGCGCGGGCGACTGCCGGAAACCGTGCGCCACCGTCCCAAGACGCCAATCTCGGGCGACCCTTTCCGGTTCCCCGGACTCCCCACCATCGGGCGTACCGATCCCGCTCGGGAAGGTTTATCGAGGTACGTTGCTATAATCGGCCCGGCAGGCACGGCTCGAAAACCCAGCGGGTCGTACTGGGTCGACATGCGGCCCGATGCACTGGCTGCCTGGCTACGGCATTCGGGATCTTGGCCCGCCGCGCAACATGAGGAGCAGCATTGAAATGACCTCGCCGCCCAAACTCGACCCTGGAAAGAAACCCTATCGTGCCCCGTCGCTGCAGCAATACGGTGACCTGGCGCGGATCACACGCACGGTCGACCGGAACGGACAGGACGACGGCGGCAAAGGGAGCATGAGCAGAACAGCCCCGTAGCCGCCCCTTCCATGTACAGCCTGGCAAGCTACGGCGAAATGATCGCCGACGAGATCCGCACCGGCGCCTACGCCCGGGCGCTGGAGCGCGTCGTGCGCCCCGGTTCAACAGTCCTCGACATCGGCGCCGGCAGCGGAATCATGAGTCTGCTCGCCTGCCAGTACGGCGCCCGCAAGGTGTACGCGATCGAGCCCGACGACATGATCGAGGTCGCCCGCGAACTGGCGCGCGAGAACGGGTTCGCCGATCGAATCGAGTTCATTCGCGGCCTCTCCACGAAGGTGACGCTGCCCGAGCGGGTGGACGTAATCGTAGCCGACTTGCGCGGCGTACTGCCGCTGTTCGGCTCGCACCTGCCGTCCCTCGCGGACGCGGGCGAGCGCTTCCTTGCCGAAGGCGGGGTGATGATCCCTCGGCGCGACACCCTGTGGGCCTGCGTGGTGGAATCCCCGGACGCCGTCAAGGGCCTCCTCGGCGCCTGGACGAATGGCCAGCGCGGCCTCGTCTTCGATGCGGCGCGGCGTTACGCCACCAACACCTGGACACGGTCCTGCGTCAAGCCGGAGAACCTCCTGGCCGAGCCGCAGCGTTGGGCCGAAATCGACTACGCCCAGCCGCTCCCTGCGAACCGCGCGAGAAGCACTGACTTCCGCATCGCCCGCCGCGGCACCGGCCACGGCGTCGTGCTGTGGTTTGACACAGAACTGGTCGAGGGCATCGGGTACTCGAACGCCCCGGGCCAGCCGAAGTTGATTTACGGCATGGGCTTCTTCCCGTGGCCGCGGGACGTGGCGCTCGACGAGGGCGACCGCGTGTCGGTGAGCCTGCGCGCGGACCTGGTCGGCGAGGACTATGTCTGGAGCTGGGATAGCCGCGTGGCCGGCCCTGCCGGCGAACTCAAGGCCGAGTGCCATCAATCGTCTTTCATGGGCAAGCCGCGCTCGCCCGAGGGCCTGCGACGCGTGGCCGAGGCCTTCCGGCCGGCGCTCGGCGAGGATGGCGCGATCGATCGCCTGGTGCTCGAGCGGATGAACGGTGAGCGCAGCCTGGGCGAGATCGCAAGGGAATTGGCCGAGCGTTTTCCAGGCAGTTTTCGCACGGTGCGCGAGGCGCTCACGCGCGCGGGCGAACTGTCCGAGAAATACAGCAGGCGAAGCTGACGTCCGTCAGCGGGTGACCGCGATCAGGCCCTGCGACTCGAGGTCCCCAAGGAGCTTCAACAGGTCCGCCGTGCACTGCTCGCTGTCCACCTCGTACGCCGCCATGATCGCCGACACGATCTGCGGCAGCGACTGGCCCTCCGCGAGCAGGTTCCAGATGCGGGTACCGATGGGATCCAACCCGAAGTACAGGCCGGACCCGAGATTCAGCAGGACAGCTTCTTCTTGGAGCTGCTGAAACACGACGCCTTCCCTGAGGGTGACAGGGGACGCGAGGGTGGGGCCGACGGGCGCCAGGTCGCCGGTCATGCCTGCCTCGAGCCGATCGAAAGGATGGGCTGGTAGCGATCGAGGTCCCCGATACCTCCGACGAGCACCCTGCCGTGGCAGACTACCCAGGCATGAGAATCGAGGCCGGCCCCCTCACTCCTGGCGACGCCGATGCGGATCTCCGCGGCATGGCCCGCCCTGGCCAGCAGATGGTGGAGGGCCAACGACTGCGTGAGGCAAGTGGCGCCGGGCACGCGACGCGCGGCCGCCTGCACGGCCCAGGCGAGGCGACCCGGCGGGAACGTCGCCGGCACCGCAGAGCGACGTTCGCTGCGGGCGGCAAGCGCGCGGATGCGCGACCAATCCATCACGCGAAGGGCGATCCGGAATGCGACGACGAGGCAAAACGCCCGGGCGAGCAAGCGTTGCTCCCCGGCCGGCATCGCGAGAAGTTTGATCATCGGTCCGGTCGCGCGATTCATCACAGGAAGGCTAACACGACGTGACCGGCGCGGACTGGGTAGCCGTGCACGACAACCTGATCTGCGCCGTTCTGCGGCGCGAGGGCGTCGCGTGGCCGGGCACGGACGCGGGCGTCGAGGTCGAGGCGTTCCTGGCGCGGGCCGACCATCACGGCACGCTGCCGCTGCTCGACGACCGATTGCGCGATCCGGCGACCGGCGGGGCGTGGCCCACATCCATCCGCACGCGCTGCGCGGCGGAGGCACTCTCCGGGGCGGCGTGGGAGCTGGCACAGCGGGGCGAGACCATCCAGCTGCTGGCCGCGTTCCAAGAGGGGCAATTGAAACCGCTGATCCTGAAGGGAGCGGCGCTCGCCTGCAGCCACTACGCGCATCCGGGCCTGCGGCCCCGCAGCGATCTCGACCTGCTCGTAGCCGATGCGGACCATGGGCGGGCGGAAGAGGTGCTGCGCGATCGGGGTTATGCCCGCCAAGGCGTGCCGATGGGGCGCCACGTCTCGCGCGAATCCACCTGGAGCCTCGCGATGCCCAACGGCGCTTCGGTCGACGTCGACCTACACTGGCGAACCAACAACTCGCCCGCTCTCGCTAAGCTGATCGGTTACGAGGAGATGCGGGCGCAGGCGGTCCCCGTGCCTGCGCTCGGCCTTGCGGCCTTCGCGCCGTGCCCCGTTCATGCGCTCCTCTTCGCCTGCATCCACCGGGCGGGCCACGCGCACGCGCCGATATACGTGGACGGCGTCGCGGTGCCCGCCCAGGATCGCTTCATCTGGCTCTACGACATCCATCTCCTCGCCTCGCGGATGCCGCGCGCGGAGCTGGAGGAGGCGGCCGCGATCGCATTGAAGAGGCGCATGACGGCGATCATGCGGGAGGCGCTGGAGCTGTGCGAGACCCGGTTTGCGCTCGTGCTGCCGACGTCGGTGAAGGCCGCGCTCGACCAGGGACAGCGGCGCGAGCCCTCAGCGGCAGCCTTCCGTGGCGGCCGCTTGCGCCGGATGGCCGGCGACTTCCTCGCGACCGGCGGAGTAGCGGAGAGGCTCTGGTGGTTGCGCGAGCTGGTCTTCCCGTCCGCGCAGTACATGCACGCCAAGTACCCGGCCAGTTCCTCCTGGTTGCCCGTTTTGTACGCGCGCAGAGCTTTCGAAGGCCTCAGGAAACGTTGAACTTGAACAGCAACACATCGCCGTCCTTGACGATGTATTCCTTGCCTTCCATGCGATAGAGGCCCTTGTCGCGCGCCGCGGCGACTGACCCACACGCGACCAGGTCGGCATAGGCGACGGTTTCGGCCTTGATGAAGCCGCGCTCGAAGTCGGAGTGGATCACACCAGCCGCCTTGGGCGCCGTGTCGCCCTGGTGGATGGTCCAGGCGCGCACTTCCTTCTCGCCGGCGGTGAAGTAGGTCTGCAAACCCAGCAGGTGGTACGTCGCGCGAATCAGCGCGCCCATGCCGCTCTCTTCGACGCCCAGCTCCTTCAGGAACTCCTGCGCCTCGGCGGGCTCCAGGTCCACCAGGTCACTCTCGATCTGCGCGCTGATCACCACGGCTTCGCACGACAGATGGGTGCTGACGTATTCGCGCACCTTCAGGACGTACGCATTGGAGTCCGCCGTCGCCAGGTCCCCTTCCTTGACGTTGCAGGCGAAAATGGTCGGCTTGTCGCTCAGCAGGAAGAACTGCGTCGCCAGCGCCTTTTCCTCCGGCGTCAACGTCACGGTGAGGGCCGGCTTGCCGGCGTCGAGCGCGGTTTCGATCTTGGCCAACACCGCATCTTCCGCCGCGGCCGTCTTGTCGCCGCGCTTCACTTCCTTGGCGACCCGCTCGCGCTTCTTGCGGACGGTTTCGAGGTCGGCCAGCATCAGCTCGGTGTTGATCACCTCGATGTCGCGCACCGGGTCCACCGACCCCGACACATGCAGCACATCCTCATCGTCAAAGCACCTCACCACCTGGACGATGGCGTCAACCTCGCGGATGTGGGTCAGGAATTTGTTGCCCAGGCCTTCACCGTCGCTCGCGCCCTTCACCAGGCCGGCAATGTCCACGAACTCCACCGCCGCCGGAATCACCACGTTGGTCTTGGCAATGCCCTGCAGCACGACCAGCCTGGCGTCGGGCACCGTGACGATGCCGACGTTGGGGTCGATGGTGCAGAAGGGATAGTTGGCAGCCTCGGCCTTGCGGGTGCGGGTCACCGCGTTGAACAAGGTGGACTTGCCGACATTCGGTAGACCGACGATTCCGGCTCGTAACATAGCTCTTCAGGATACCTCAGGGTTATAGTTGGCATGTGAGGCGTGGAGTTCTAAGAGGAGTAGTGGCGGTTGTCACGGTCGCGGCCATGGCGGTGGGGGTGGCGTGCAGCCAGCCAGAAGACTACACCTCGACGATCGCGGCACAGCGCGCGGCCAAGGACGAGGCATTCAAGGCCCAGCCCGGCAACCCCGTGCCGCCCGACAAGATGAGCGCGCTCGTTCCCCTGGCGTACTTCCCCATCGACGAAATGTATGCGGTGCCGGCATCGCTCGACCCGGCGGCCGAGCGCACCCGGCTGCAGGTGCCGACCTCCACTGGCAAGATTCGCGACATCGAGCGGATCGGCACGCTGCGGTTCATGGTCAAGGGCCAGAAGATGAGCCTCACCGCGTTCCACGAGCTGGACCAGCCGCGAGTCACGCGCCTGTTCGTGCCGTTCTCGGACCCGACCAACGGCGTCGAAACCTACTCGGCGGGCCGCTACATGGAGCTCGACCCGACGCCCACCGGCATTTACGTCGTCGACTTCAACGTCGCCTACCACCCCTACTGCTACTACAACGAAGAGTTCGACTGCCCGTATCCGCCCAAAGAGAACCGGCTCGAGGTGCCGATCCGTGCCGGCGAGAAGCTGGCCAAGGGCGAATCGAGCATTCCGTGACGAACGCGCACACGCTCCAGGCGATCGTCTTCGATTTCGACGGCGTCATCGCCGACAGCGAGCGGCTGCACCTCAAGTCGTACCAGGACATCCTTGCGCCCGAAGGCCTCACCATCTCGAACGAGGACTACTACGCGAAGTACCTCGGCTATGACGATGTCGGGGTGTTCAAGGCACTGGGGAAAGACCAGGGCGTGCCGATGGATGACGGCCGCGTGCGGTCGTTGATCGAGCGCAAGGGCGAACGCTACGAAACGCTGGCCGCGGCCGGCGAGATGCTGTTTCCGGGCGCGGCCGACTTTATTCGCGCGGCCGCTGCGGTGGTGCCCATTGCCGTGGCCTCCGGAGCGCTGACGCACGAGATCGACCACGTGCTCGAGCGCGCGGGGTTGCGCTCGCTGTTCGCGGTCGTGGTCGGCGCCGATCAGACCTCCCGCAGCAAGCCGAATCCAGAACCCTACCTGACGGCGTTCGCGCAACTACGGGAACGGTCCGGACTGGACTTGGTGCCCTGGCGGTCAGTCGCCATTGAAGACTCGAAATGGGGCCTGGTCTCGGCCCGCGGCGCCGATCTCCGCTGCGTTGCGGTGACCAACACCTACTCCGAGACGGAACTGCGGGGGGATGCCGAACTGATCGTGCCCGGCCTGCATGCGCTGACCATTGCCGCCCTGGATGCGCTCTGTGCCGAATGAGTCTCGGGCCTCGCTCGCAGATCTGATCACCGAAGCCGCCGACCGTCCGGGCCAGGACCTGGCGGCGCCGGCGTTGCTGGTCGCACGCATCGAGTATCCGAAGCTCGAGGCCGGCCCGTATCTTGATCGGCTGAACGTCATGGGCGACGCGGCCTTTCACTTCGTGGCCAAGGACCCCGGGCACGACGCGCCCATCGGCGCCCGCATCGACGCGGTCAACCGCTACCTCTTTGGCGAACTCGGCTTCACCGGCAACCGCGAGCGGTACGACGACCCGCGCAACAGCTGCCTGAACGAAGTGATGGATCGGAAGAAGGGCATTCCGATCACCATGGCCCTGGTCTACATCGAAGTGGCCAGGCGAGCCGGGCTGCGCGCCGAGGGCATCAACTTTCCGGGCCACTTCCTGGTGCGCGTGCTGCACGACCTGCACAGCGGCAATCCCGGCGATGGCCTGATCGTCGATCCGTTTCACGGCGGCGCGATCCTGAACGAAGCCGATTGCCGCCAGTTGCTGAGCCGCGTCGGCGAGGGCTCGGCGTTCGAGCCGTCGCTATTGGCCCGCGCCACCCGGCGCCAGGTGCTGGTGCGGATGTTGAACAACCTGAAGCGCCTCTACGTGAAGATGCACTCGTTCCCGCAGGCGCGCGCGACCACCGACGTGCTGCTGGCGCTGCAGCCCTCGTCTCTGGCCGACCTCAAGGACCGGGGCCTGCTCGCCTACAACATGAACGACTTCTCGCACGCGTTGCGGGATTTCGAGGAATACCTCAAGCTGGCGCGCCTGTCGGACCAGGACGACAGCGACGACCGCAAGGAAACCGAGCAGGTCTGGGAGCACGTCAAGACGCTCCGCCGCCGCGTGGCGCAGCTGAATTGACGCCAGGCCAAGCCCCCAAGACCTCAAGACCTCAAGACCTCAAGACCTCAAGACCTCAAGACCTCAGCAAGCCTATTTCCTTGTACAGATAGGCCGAAGCAATCACGCCGTTGTGGAAGTTCCCCAGGTCGAGCTTCTCGTCGGGCGCGTGGGCGTTTTCGTCGGGCAAGCCGATCCCGAACAGCACGCACGGCAAGCCGAGCTCTTCCTGGAACGTCGAGACGACCGGAATCGAGCCGCCCTCGCGATTGAACACGGGGCGCTGGCCGAAGCCCTGCTCAATGGCGCGGCCGGCCGCCTGCACGAACGGGTTGTCAAACGCCGTCATCCAGGGCTTGCCGCCGTGCATGCGCGTGATCTTCAGCTCCACGGTCTTCGGCGCGACCTTCTTCACGTACTCCTCGAACAGGTCGCCAATCTTCTGCGGATCCTGGTTCGGCACCAGGCGCATGCTGACCTTGGCCATGGCCACGGCCGGCAGCACGGTCTTGGCGCCTTCGCCGGTGAACCCTGACAGCAGGCCGTTGACCTCGAAGGTCGGCCGCGCCCACGTGCGTTCGAGCGTGGTGAAGCCGGTTTCGCCAAACAGCTTCGGCGCGCCCAGGTCCTGCTTGTACTTCTTCTCGTTGAACGGCAAGCGCGCCCACTCGTCGCGCTCCTCCTGCCTCAGCTCGACCACATCGTCGTAGAAACCGTCGATTTTGATCCGGCCGCCCTTGTCCTTCATTTGCGCCAGCATCTGCGCCAGCACCATGGCGGGGTTGGCGACCGCACCGCCGAAGGAGCCCGAGTGCAGGTCCGACCGGCTGCCGCGCAGATCGATCTGGAAGTATGACAGGCCGCGCAGGCCGTAACAGATCGAGGGAATGCCGCGGTCGAACATCGGCGAGTCGGAGATCACCACGACGTCGGCCTTCAGCAGGTCCTTGTGCGCGCGGATGAAGTTGTCGAGGTTGGCGCTGCCGACTTCCTCTTCGCCCTCGATCAGGAACTTCATGTTCACGGGCATGCTGCCCTGCTGCTTGAGGTACGCCTCAACGGCCTTGAAGTGCATGAAGACCTGGCCCTTGTCGTCGGCGGAGCCGCGCGCGTAAATCTCGCCGTCGCGGACGGTGGCCTCGAACGGCGGCGACGTCCACAGGTTGACCGGGTCCACCGGCTGGACGTCGTAGTGGCCGTAGAACAGGATGGTGGGGGCGCCGGGCGCGCCGAGCCACTCGCCGTAGACGCACGGGTGGCCGGGCGTCTCTTCGAGGCGCACGTTCTGCAGGCCGATGCGCCGCATCTCGTCGGCGGTCCACTCGGCGCAGGCGCGCACGTCGCCCTTGTGTTCGGGCAGGGCGCTGATGCTGGGGATGGCGAGGTACCGCTTCATCTCGTCGATGTAGCGGTCGCGGTTCACGTTGATGAAGTCGACAATTTTGTCCATGTCTTTGCTTAGCCGATGGTATCCGGAGTCCGCGCGCCTGTCAGCATGAGACTCGCGCGGCGCTGGCGCAGCACTTCGTAGGCGGCAATCGCGACGCTGTTCGACAGATTCAGCGAGCGAACCTTACTCGACAGAATCGGCATGGCGACAAAGCGATCGCGATACTTCTCGTGAAGCTCGGCCGGCAGGCCGGCGGTCTCGCTGCCGAACACGAGCACCACGCCTTCGGACGAGCCTAGCGGCGCGTCCCAGAACGAGCGCGTGGCCTTGGTCGAGAAGAAATACGGCTCGCCGAGCGACGGTAGCTGCGCCTCGAAGGTCTCCCAGTTCGGCCACACGTGCAGGTCCACGTGCTCCCAGTAATCGAGTCCGGCCCGCTTGACGCGGCTGTCATCGAGCGAGAAACCGAGCGGCTCAATCAGGTGCAGGCTCGCGCCTGCGGCCAGGCAGGTGCGGCCGGCGTTGCCGGTGTTCCAGTGGATGTCGGGATACACGAGCACGACGTGCGTCACCTCGTCCCATGCCTCGACACTGACGTTACTCATCACGGTTGGGGGCATCATAGCCGTTAAGGCACGATCGTCTCGCCGCGAGCGAGCATGGCGACCAGGTCGGCAATCTTCTTCGCGCGGCCGGCCGGCGTCTTCATGTTGTTGGTGCGGAACGCCAGCGCGAACAGGTTCATCTTGCCGAGGGTGTTGAAGGTCTTGCGCGCCCGCGGGTTCGCCTCGATCGCGGCGCGCAGGTCGGTGGGCAGCGAGTCCTTCGAGATGCTGCGAATGGGGGCATAGGCGGCATCCCACCGGCCGTCGGCCTTGGCGGCGTCCACCTGCGCTTGGCCGGGCGGCTGCATCAAGCCCGCCTTGGTCAATCGCGCAATGTGGTCGCGATTAATCTGGCTCCAGATGCTCTTCGCCCTGCGCGGTGTGTAGCGCTGCAGGTACGCTTGCGCGTCCAGCCCTTTCCGGATGGCGTCGATCCAACCCCAACAGAGCGCCACCTCGAGCGCCTCGGGGCAGGTCACCGACGGCACGCCAGAATCCTTCTTGTAGACCTTGATCCAGATCTCGTTTTCGCGCGCGTGGTTCTTCGCCAGCCAGGCGGCAAACGCGGCTTGGCTCTTGAACGGTTTGATCTTCTTGGGGTCAGGAATTATCGGTGCCATGTCGAACGTCTTCAGAGGAGCTGAGCATTCCGAATATCCGCCCGGCGCATTAGGGTCAGCAGCGGGATCGCCACGGCCCACGACAGCCCGACGGTGGCCCAGGCGACCAGTGAGCCTTCTAGCGACATGGGGTTTACTGCATTGGGCACGGCCGCGGGAACGATGCCAGTCGTGTTGTTCACGGAGGCGTGCATCAGCATCACGAGCAGCAGGCTGCGCTGGGCCCTCCAATAGAGCCAGGCCATCGCTACCGACAGCGCCGTCACGTGCACCAGGTAGATCGGGAACGACTGGCCGTCACTGCCGCTGCCCTGCAGGAAGAACAGCGGCAGGTGCCATAGCGCCCAGACGATGCCAAGCAGGACGCTGGCGCCGCCGAGGCCCAGATGCGTGGCGAGGCGCGGGAGTGCATATCCCCGCCATCCCAGCTCCTCGCCGGCTTGCGTCCAGGTCGACACCAGTATCGCGCCGAGCATCAGGGGCAATGGCGTATCGCCAAAGGCGGGCCAGGCGCCCACGGCCATTCGATGGATCAGCGCGGCGAGCAGCTTGGTGACCGCCATGTAGCCGATCGCGAACAGATACAAGCGCGCGCCCACTTGCCACCTGCCAATGCGCGCCAGCAGGCGGGCCACGCCGTCACGACCTTCGGAGTACGCCGTGAGCGCGAGCGCCACGAACGCTGGCGCAAAGACACCCAACAGGAACACCGGACCACCAAGGCCCAAGAACCCGGCATTGCCTGGCGTCAGGAACGCCGCGGGAACGATCCAGGCGGTCCAGGTCAAGGTAAACGTGAGCAGAACGTATACGACCAGAGCGATGCGCCCCACCTTTCTGCCGTCGGTCGGCCCTGGGCCACGCACGATCACGGAACGCACCAGAGGCCGCCTGGTGCAACGCGTGCGGGGCCAGCGCGGCCGCCGCGAGACCGACGTCCTCGCTTCGGATTCACCGCGCGCACAGCGCGTCCATGGCTGCACAGTGCCCGCGCCGTCCAACACCCCACCGGACCGGTTCCGAAGATCACGTGTAACTCGGTAGGCATTAGTCGTTCCGCACCAGACTGAGTTCGAGGTTAACGTCCGCGTTCACCAGCGGCCACTCATGATGCACCGGCGGCCGTCTGTTGCAACGCGTGTTCGGCCGCTGCTGTGCACGTCAGACTGCTGGGTGTCGAATATGCCACTTTGTGGCTTGCTCGTGGGCGTACGCGAGACGGCAGAGCGTTGGCTCACTGAGACGGCGGGCGGCAAACTGGATGCTGAAGGGAAGTCCTTCGGCCGAGAATCCCGACGGCAGGCAGATGGCCGGCGTTCCGGCGAGATTCATCGGCATCGTGAAATCCGAGGCACGCGGCAATGACTTGGCCATCGCCGCAAGAATGTCGCCGCCCAGCAGTTGAGCGCGCGTGACCGGCCACGTCGGGGCGCCGCCGGCCGGGCAGGCCATGGCGTCGACGGACTCCAGACCGCCGTGAAACGGGCGCTGAACTCAGTTCGCCACGCCCGCGCCGTAGCGGCCTGCTCCGGTGTCACCGCGGCACCCATGGCCAGGAACTGGCGGAAATAGACACCGTAGTCGTTGGCGCGCGCCGGGTAACTGTCCTTGTGAAACACGAGTGCTTCAGGGGCGCAGGTCGATAGCCACGTGTCGCGCATGGCCGAGCGATCCGGCATGGTTACGTCGACGATGGGTGCGCCGAGGCTGGCGAGCACCTTGAGCGCCTCCTCGATGGACGCAGCCTGGCCGGGATCGATGTCTCGCAGCGCGTAGTCACGATCGATGCCGATACGCAGGCCACTAATGGACCGCTCGATCTGGGCGGTCGCGCTGGTAGGTGCGCTCGCAAGCGACGTGGCGTCCTTCGGATCGTGCCCGGCAATCGCGTCGTACATGATTGCGACGTCCCGCACGGTTCGGGCCATCGGACCGACATGATCACAACCCCATCACGCCATGGCGGCTCACGCGCCCGTAGGTGGGCTTCAGTCCGACCACCCCGTTGGCAGACGAGGGATAGCGGATTGAACCGCCGGTGTCGGTGCCGATGGCGCCAAAGCACAGCCCGGCGGCGAGCGCCACCCCCGATCCACTCGACGAATGGCCCGGCCAGCGACTGGTGTCCCAGGGTTTCGCGGAATGCCCCGCTCGGGGTGATACCCGACCATCGCGCCTTCCGTGAGATTCAGCTTCCCGAGCAGGACCGCGCCCGCGTCGCGCAGCTTGGCGACGACGGTAGCGTCTTCGTGCGGAACGAACGTGGCCTTCACGAACGTCGCGCCCATGGTTCGAACCCCGCGGGTGTAGCAGAGGTCCTTGACGGCAATCGGCACGCCATGCAGCGGTCTACGGTCGGTACCGGCTCTCATTTCGCGGTCGGCGGCGCGTGCGGCATCCAGGGCGGCGTCGGCCATCAGGGTCGCATAACTCTCGAGGGTCGGGTCGAGGCGCTTGATGCGATCAAGCATCTGCTCGGTCAGCGCCGTGGATGACAGCGTGCCCGCCCTGATCAGGCGGCCGATGTCCGACATACTCAACCAATGAGCGTCGGTCGCAGTCTGTGCCGACACGGCGGTCCCTCCTCTTGGCTCCTGATCGATCGACGGCAACTTCGGGAAACGGCCTAACGCTTCAAATGAGCCGAGCGCCCTGGCGACACATGGCACGAGACACTGGGCGCGTCGGCTGAGTGTTAGCCACCCACGCGCATGATCTCTCCGGTTCGCAAGCTCGCGCTTCGGGACACATTCATCGAGAAGAAGGCGCATGAGCCACGAGCTGCTTCATGTGTTCGAGCACACCGATGGCCAAGGCCTTTTCCACCGTCGGAAAGTCGTCGAGAAATTCGGCCAGGGGCCGGCCATGTTCGAGATAGTCGAGCAACGCCCGAACGGGTACGCGGGTGCCCACGAAAACGGGCGTCCCCCCCAGAATGTCTGAATCCGAATGTACGCCCGGAATCTTGTCGTCCATGGCCTCACCTTCTTTGATTCGGCTCTTCCGAGTATACGCCCGTCATTTCCCGGTCGTCTGTTTGGAGTGGTCAACGTGCCGCTTCAGCCGCGGCGCGCGTCAGTATCACTCCGCGCGCCGACGGCTGCAAGCGGTTGTTGGGCTGCAATCAGAGTTCTGCCGGAAAGGCCTGTGATGAGTGGTGAACGGTCAGCACGTGCACCTCGTTGGTGCCCACAAGCCGGTAGACGACACGGTAGGGAGGGTGCACGACCTCGCGGACCCGCGGATCGTCGAACTCCGGAACGGCGCGGCCCGATTCTGGAAATGGAACCAACCGGATCAGTGGCTGAGATCAAACGGGAGACCACGACCGACGCGTAGTGAGGTGAGTCTTGATTGATGAACGCGCGGATCGCGGCCAAGTCGGCCTGCGCTTGCTTGGTCCAAAGCACGACCCTCACGACAAGAACTGCTTTTTGACCTCGTCGTGAGTCACGAGCTGGCGCGCGTCAGACTGGCGAAGCCCCTCTTCGACCTTCGCGATGAAACACAGCCGCTCGATGGCGTCGTCGATCGTGGCATGTTCGGGTAACGTCCGAAGCGCCTCGATGGCTCGCTGCTTTTCGGTTGTTTCCATATTCACGATTCTACCATCGTCAATTGAGACTCTGGTCGAATCTGGAGGATGTGGTCGGTCGTGACCTCGCGACTTGGTTGCGAAGGCCGACTTCGACGCTCGCCGTCTTCCAGGTCGACGATTTTGTCAGTTCGTCAGCCTAACGACGCGCGCTCACCCGCGGCCGCACCACGCGTCGGCTGCATTCGGATGATCCTCATACAGCCCTCCCCCTGCTCCCACTCGCGAGAGTAGGCTGACCGCAGGGCAAGTGCGCATTCGCGCAGGAGGAGGACCGATGCGATTCTACAACCGACAGCACCAGTACTACTGCGGGATCGATCTGCA
>JBBQSP010000065.1:0-28835 GCA_038213735.1 Vicinamibacterales bacterium
ACCGAGGCCGGCCGCTCGACCACTTCACCGGCGGCAATCTGGTTGGCCAGGTCTTCTGGCAGACGTGTGATCCGTCCCACTACCACCACCCCGACTTGCGGAACCACACGAACAGCCCGGCGCTCGACAGCATCATCAACAGGATGATCTCCCAGAACAGCCACTCGGGCCGGCCGAAGAACGTCGGCAACGGCACGTTCATGCCGAACAGCCCGGTGATCACGGTCATCGGACCGAACAGCGTGGCGATCACGGCCAGCACCTTCGAGACGTCGGCCAGGCGATTGGACACGCTCGCGAGATGCGCATCGAGAATGCCGGTGACCCGATCGTGAAACATGATGCCGTCGTCCGCCATGCGCGCGAACTGATCGTAGACGTCACGGAACCGGTAGGCCATTTCCTGGTTGATAATCTCGAACTCGCGCCGGGCCAGGCGCCCTACCGCGTCGCGCTGCGGCACCAGGATGCGCCTGAGCGCGGTGATGTCGCGCTTGATGGCCAGGATGTCGCCGACCGTGGCGGACGCCGTGTCCTCAATCACGCGATCTTCGATGTCGTTGAGCCGCTCTTCGACCTCATCCACTTCCGGCCGGTAGTGGTCAACCATGGTGTCCACAATCCGGTGAAACAGCGCGACCGGGCCTTCGGCCAGCACGTGGTCGGTCCGGCCGCACAGCTCACCGACGTGCTCGATGCTGCGCCGCTTGCCGTCGTGCACGGTGACCAGGAAGTTGGCGGAAAGGAAGAAGTCTGTTTCGTGCGTCTCGAAGCGATGCTCTGCGGCATCGAAGTTGATGCCGTGAAGCACGACGTACAGATACTTGCCGTAGCTTTCAACCTTCGGGCTGGTCTCGCGCTGCACCGCCGCCTCGACGGCGAGCGGGTGGACGCCGAAGCCGTCTCTCAAGATAGCGGCGTCCGCCTCCGTGGGCTCGCTGACATCGGCCCACACCACGACTTCGCCGACAGAGGCGAACCAGGCCGGGTCGAGGCGGTCGACCGGTTCGGTGCAACCGCCTCTGTGGACGAAGTAGCGAATCAATCCCCGACCTTGACGCTCAGGGCGGCCTGGGCCGCCGCCAGCCGCGCCACCGGCACGCGGTACGGCGAGCAGCTCACGTAGTCGAGGCCGACCTGGTGGAAGAAGTGGATCGACGAGGGATCACCGCCGTGCTCGCCGCAAATGCCCAGCTTCAGCGAAGGGTTGGCGACGCGGCCCTTGGCCACGGCCATGGCCACGAGCTGGCCCGTGCCGGCCGCATCAAAGGTGGCGAACGGATCGCGCTCCAGGATCTTGCGGTCCTGGTAGACCCGAAGGAACTTGCCGACGTCATCGCGCGAGAACCCGAAGGTCATCTGGGTCAGGTCGTTGGTGCCGAACGAGAAGAACTCGGCCTCCAGGGCGACCGCATCGGCTGTCAGTGCGCCACGCGGCACTTCGATCATGGTGCCGACCAGGTACTTGATCTTGATGCCCTGCTCCTTGAGGACCTGCCCGGCCACGCGGTTGACCACGGCCTTCTGGTCGCGCAGCTCGCGCACGTCGCCGACCAGCGGGATCATGATCTCGGGGACGATCTTCAGCCCTTCCTTGTTGAGCTTGCAGGCCGCTTCCATGATGGCCCGGGTCTGCATTTCGGTGATCTCGGGATACGTGATGCCGAGACGCACGCCGCGGTGGCCGAGCATGGGGTTGAACTCGTGTAACTGCTCCACGCGCGACAGCAGCGCCTTCTTGTCCGCCAGCTCCTTGCCCTTGATGCCCTTGGTCTCCATCACGGCGACCTCCACCATCAGGTCCTCGCGCTTCGGCAGGAACTCGTGCAGCGGCGGGTCGATAGTGCGGATGGTCACGGCCGTACCCTTCATGGCCTTGAACACGCCGTAGAAGTCTTCGCGCTGCATCGGTAGCAACTCGTCAAGCGCGGCGCGGCGGTCGGCTTCGTTCTCGGCCAGGATCATGCGCTGCACGATCGGAATGCGGCCCTCGCCGAAGAACATGTGCTCGGTGCGGCAGAGGCCAATGCCGCGAGCGCCGAAGGCGTAGGCCGTCTCGGCCTGGTCCGGCTGATCGGCGTTGGCGCGCACGCCCAGGCGGCGGAACTTGTCTGCCCATCCGAGCAGCGTGTGGAAGCGCTGATAGATCGGCGAATCGGCCGGCTTCATCTTGCCGGCAATCACCTGCAGGATTTCGCTGGGCTGCGACGCCACCTTGGCAAGCTTGACCTCGCCCGACAGGCCGTCGAACGCGACGTAGTCGCCCTCCTTGACGGTCTGGCCGTTGACGGTAAACGACTTGCCATGCTCGTCGATGCGCAGTTCGCCGGCGCCGACAATCGACGGCTTGCCCATCTGGCGGCCGACGACGGCGGCGTGGGAGGTCATGCCGCCGGTGGCGGTCAGGATGCCCTGCGAGACCCACATACCGTGAATGTCGTCCGGCACCGTTTCACGACGTACCAGGATGACCGGCTCGCCCTTGTTCGACCACTCGACCGCGGTCTCCGACGAGAACACGGCCTTGCCGCACGCCGCGCCCGGTGACGCCGGCAAGCCGCGCGTCACGACCCCGATGCTCTTCCATTCCTTCTGGTCGAAGCCGGGCGCGAGCAACTGCGACAGCGCTTCTGGATCGACCAGCAGGATCGCTTCCTTCGGCGTGACCAGTTTCTCCTTCGCCATGTCCGTGGCAATCACGACCGCGGCGTAGCCCGTGCGCTTGCCGCTGCGCGTCTGCAGCATGTACAGCGTCTCGTCCTGGATGGTGAACTCGAAGTCCTGGATGTCCTTGTAGTTGCGCTCGAGGCGCGTCGTGATATCGCGCAGCTGCTTGTACGCCTTGGGCATCACGCGCTCGAGTTCCTTGATCGGCTGCGGCGTGCGAATGCCGGCGACCACGTCCTCGCCTTGCGCGTTGATCAGGAACTCGCCGAAGAACTCCTTGGCGCCGGTGGCGGGATTACGCGTAAAGCCGACGCCCGTGCCCGAGCGATCGCCGGTATTGCCGAACACCATCATCTGCACGTTGACGGCGGTGCCGATCGAGTCCGGGATGTCATAGATGCGGCGGTATTCCTTCGCGCGCGCGTTGTTCCACGAACGGAACACGGCGTTGCGCGCACCGCGCAACTGCTCCATTGGATCCTGCGGGAACGGCTTCTTGGTCTTGTCCTTGACGACCTTCTTGAAGGCCGCCACCACCTCGCGCAGGGCCGCCTCGTCCAGGTCGGTATCCATCGGCGCGCCCTTCGCGTGCTTGATGGTTTCGAACTCGTGCTCGAACGCCGCCTTCGGAATCTCGAGCACCACGCTGCCGAACATCTGCATAAAGCGGCGGTAGCTGTCAAAGGCGAAGCGCCCGTTGCCGGTCCACGCCTTCAGGCCCTCAACGGTGTCGTCGTTCAGGCCGAGGTTGAGAATAGTGTCCATCATGCCGGGCATCGAGAACTTGGCGCCCGACCGCACCGACACGAGCAGCGGCTTCTTGGCCGACCCGAGCGTGGCCCCGGCCGACTTCTCCAGCTTGCGGAGTTCCTTGACCATCTCTGTCTCGATGTTCGCCGGCAGCTTGTTGCCGCTCGCGGAGTAGATGTTGCAGGCATCGGTGGAGATGGTGAACCCGGCCGGCACTGGCAAGCCGGCCCGGGTCATCCCAGCCAGGCCCGCGCCCTTGCCGCCGAGCGTGTCCTTCATCGACCGATCGCCGTCGGCCTTGCCGTTGCCGAAGAAGTAGACGAACTTCTTGGGACCCCTGGCAACCTTGGCATTCGAAGTCTTGGCCTTCGTGCCCTTCGCGTTCTTCGTGGTTGCCTTGCTCTTCTTCACGTTCTTCTTCTTCGCCATGTGCGATTTCTACTCCTGCTTGTCCGCTTCGGGAACGATTTCTGAAACATCTGCCAGGCGCAGGATCTGGAACTCGAGCGCCTTCATGAGAAACAGCCGCGCCTGCCGCAGCTTGGGGTCTTCGGCCATCACCATCACGTCATCAAAGAAGGTGGCGACCGTCGGACCATAGAGCGCGGCCGACGCCAGCGCGTCGCGGTAACCGGTGCCGGATTCGGCCGCGAACACAATGCCGCCGCGGCGCGCCATCACATCCTGCACCAGCGCCTTCTCGGCCGGTTCGGCGAGGGTCTGCGAGATGGCGCCGATTTCGGGCGCCAACCGCTCGAACTCTTCGTCGGGCATCGACTTGGCGATGTTGCGCACCCGCTTGAACACCATGGCCAGCGCGCGGAACGCGTCGGTGCCGGTGAACTCGGGCAACACGGCCAGCAAGCGCTTGGCAAACAGCGGCACCAGTGCCGCCGGCGCGTGATGCGTCACCGCACGCACGTTACGCAGGTCGGCACCACGCTGCTCGAGGGCGTACCGCAACCGGTCCACCAGGAACGCATCAAGCGGGCCGCGCCAGTCCGCGCTCGAGGCGGCCCAGGGTTGGCCGGCCTGGTCGGCCAGGGGGCCAAAGGCCAGTCCCCGATCGACGCCGGTCAACTCGGGCAAGTCGATCAGGATCCGAACCAGGCCTTGCGCCGCCCGGCGCAGGCCATATGGATCCCGTGAACCGGTCGGGCGCTCGCCCGCGGCAAACATCCCAGCCAGCGTGTCGAGCTTGTCGGCCATCGCGACGGCCGCCCACGTGATGGCCGCCTCGCCAAGCTGTTCGCGCGTCGGCGGCGCGGTCGCCTCCACCCCAATCGGCAGGTAGTGGAAGTAGATGGCCTTCCACACTTCTTCGGGACGGCCGTCCTCGCGCGCGTAGATGCCGCCCATGGTGCCCTGCAACTCGGTGAGCTCGCGCACCATGTCGGTAGCGAGGTCCGCCTTGCACAGCCGTCCGGCCTCGGCCGCGTGATCGGCGAGATCAGGACGACCGAGCACGTCGGCGCAGATCCAGCGCGCGAGCGCCTCGACCCGCGTGGCCTTCTCCTGGTAGCTGCCTAACTTCTTGTGAAACAGCACCGTGCTGAGGCGATCGGTGTACGCCGCCAGCGGCTGCTCGCGGTCGGCATCGAAGAAGAAGCGCGCATCGCGCAAGCGCGCCGTGAGTACGCGCTCCATGTTGTGCGCGATCACGTCCGGGTGCTCGGGCTGCATGTTGAGCACCGCCAGGAACACCGGCATCAGCTTGCCCTGGTCGGAGTTGACCGGGAAGAAATGCTGGTGGTGAATCATGGTCGTGGTCAGCAGCTCTTCGGGGAGCTTCAGGAACTCATCCGCAAACGTGCCCGACACGACGACCGGGTACTCGACCAGGTCCGGCACTTCCTCGAGCACGCCCTGGCCGACCAGGGCGCGCGCCACGCGGCCCCCACGGCGGCGCGCCTCGGCGTCGAGCTCGCGGACAATGCGGTCGTGCCGTTCGCCGCGCTCCAGCACGACGAAGTTCTCGCCCAGGCGCTTGCGGAAGTCATCGAAGTGCTTGACCTTGATCGCGCGGCCCGGCCGGCCGCTGGTGGTCAGGAACCGATGACCATAGGTCGACGCACCGGCGCTGATATCAAGCACTCGAGAATCGCGAGCCGCCGCCGTGCGGCCGATGATGAAGGGGACGACGCGGCCGCCGTAGAGATACAGGATCCAGCGGATCGGCCGGCCGAAGGGCAACTCGCCCTTGCCGTCGGCCAAGGTCGCATCCCACCGCATCTGCTTCGGGAACGACATGGCTCGCAGCACGCCGGCCAGCACGTCGGGCAGCACGTCGCTGGCCGTCTTGCCCCGCTGGTGCTTGCGCACCCCGATGTATTCGCCTTTCGGCGTCGTGATGCGCTCGATCTGATCATCGGCGACGCCTTGCTTCTTGGCAAATCCGGCGCCGGCCGGGGTCAACACCCCGTCCTTGAACGCGGCCGAGACGGGTGGCCCCATCACCAGCTCCTCGAGGTCGGACTGGCGCTCGCCGATCTTGCCGGCATGGGCAATCAGCCGCCGCGGCGTGCTGTAGGTCTGCACCGGCTCGTCGATCGACAGCCGCGCTTCTTTCAGCTTGGCTTCGAGCGCCTGGCCGATCTGCGTGGTCAAGACGGGGAGCCAGCTGGCCGGGATCTCCTCGGTGCCAATTTCAAGCAGCAGTTCGCGTTCCACGTCAGGCTCCCGGCTCGGCCGCCGCAGGCTGCTGCTGGGCGGCGTATTCTTTGCAGATCGCAATGGCGAGCTGGCGCACACGCAGGATGTAGGCGGTGCGCTCGGTCACGCCGACGCTCCCGCTCGAATCGAGCAGGTTGAACAGGTGCGAGCACTTCAGGCAGTACTCGAGCGCCGGCAGCAGCAGGCCGCCCTTGAACAGCTCCTCGCCGAACTTGAAGCATTCGTCGAACTGGTGACGATGGAACGACGAGAAGCGTTCGCGATCGATCCCGGTGTCCTGGTTGAAGGCGTATTTCGACTGCTCCACCTCTTCGCGCAGGCGCACGTCGCCGTACGACTTGCCGCCGCCCCACTCGAGGTCGAACACGTTGTCGACCTTCTGCAGGAACATGGCGATGCGTTCGAGGCCGTAGGTGATCTCGGCCGCGATCGGCGACAGGTCGGTGCCGCCCACTTGCTGGAAGTAGGTGAACTGCGTAATCTCCATGCCGTCGAGCATGACCTGCCAGCCAATGCCCCACGCGCCAAGCGTCGGCGACTCCCAGTTGTCTTCTTCGAACCGGATGTCGTGTTGGCGCGGGTTGATGCCGACCGCCTCGAGGCTGTCGAGATAGATCTGCTGGACCTCGTCTGGCGAGGGCTTCAGGATGACCTGCAACTGATGGTGCTTGAACAGCCGATTCGGATTCTGCCCGAACCGCCCATCGTCGGGCCGGCGCGACGGCTGCACGTAGGCCACGTTCCACGGCGTCGGCCCGAGCACGCGTAGCAGCGTCTCGGGATGCGAAGTACCGGCGCCCACTTCGATGTCGAGCGGTTGCTGGATCAGGCAGCCCTGCGAGGCCCAGAAATGCTGAAGGTTGAGAATGAGGTCCTGGAACGTCACGGGATTTTATGAACGCCGCAGTTCGTTCAGCACGCGAACGGACCGGGGTTCCCTGTCGAGGTGCATCGTAATCAGCTTCCGGTGAATCAGTTCAATCTCACGCAGGACCCGGCTCGTGGCGCCCAGCGAATCCACATCGCGCGGGCCGATGCGCCGCACGCCGTCCAGGAACAGGGCCGCCCCGCTCGACAGCCGCAGGTCCGACGGATACACCCCCTGCAACCGAAGCAGCCAGCACTCGAAATACCGCGCGAGCGCCTCGACCGGCGTGCCGGAGACCAGCGCTTCGAGCGCCGAGGTGCCCAGCCGATACAGCCGTTCGTCCACATCCGCGTCGGCCGCCCACTCGTCGATCAACTCGGCAAAGTAGTGGCTGTAGCCGAGCGCTTCCGGGCTGGGCGACGACAACGGCGACCGCACCGGCTCCGCGTAGTTCAACCCGACCAGCTCGCGCCGCTCCTTCTCGAAGTACGAGATGCGCACTTCGGTGAGCGGCTCGAGCGCGGCGCCAAACCGTTTGCGCGACTTTCTCGCATTGGGCGCAACGCCCCGCTTCTTGCCGCGATCGCGCGTCAAAAAGACGACGATCCGGTCGGCTTCGCCCAACTTATAGGTGCGGAGGACGAGGGCCTCAGCCGTGTACAGAGGCATGCCGTAGCTGCCTATTGTACTTTCATGGCGCCCCTTAGGGGCGCCCTTCTGGCACCTACTGAATGAGGTAGCGCAGGAAGATCGTCGCCAGGCCCAGGAACGAGGCAAACCCGACGACGTCGGTGAAGGTGGTGATGAAGACCGACGACCCAAGCGCCGGGTCCACCTTCATGGCCTTCAGCCCCAGCGGCACGAGCACACCGGCCGTGGCCGCGACGAACATGTTGCAGACCATGGCCATGCCCAGCAGCAGCGCGAGCACGGGATCGGCCTTGGTCGCCCAGGCGACACCGGCCGCGACAATGCCGAGGGCGAAGCCGTTGCCTAGGCCGATTAAGGCCTCTTTGGCCAGGACCTTCTTGCCCGATTCCCAGCTCAACTCGCCGAGTGCCAGGCCGCGGACAATGACCGTCAGCGTCTGGGTGCCCGCGTTGCCGCCCATGCCGGCCACGATGGGCATGAAAATGGCCAGCGCCGTCACCTGCTGAATGGTGCCCTCGAAGAGCGCGACCACCGAGGCGGCGAGAAATGCCGTGACCAGGTTGGCCAGCAGCCACGGGAGCCGCTTGGGAAACGCTTCGGATGCCGGGGTCGTAACGCGCTCGTCGCCCGAGACGCCGGCCAGGCGCAACAGGTCCTCGCTGGCCTCGTCCTTGATGACGTCGATCACGTCGTCCACGGTGACAACGCCGACGAGCTTGCTCTCTTCGTCGACGACCGGGACGGCCAGGAGGTTGTACGACGCGACCTGGCGCGCGACCTCTTCCTGGTCGGTGTCCACGCGGACGCTGGTCACTTCCGGCGTCATGATGCGCTTGAGCGGCGTCTCGGGGGAGACCAGCAACAACCGGCGCAACGAGGTCACCCCCACGAGGTGGCGCCGCGCGTCCACGACGTAGAGGTAGAACACCATCTCGACGTCGCGCGCGCCCTGCAGCGCAGTAATCGCTTCGGCCACCGTGAGGTCTTCGCTGCAGGCGAAGACCTGGGGATTCATGATGCGGCCGGCCGTCTGCTCGCCGTACTCGAGCAGGCTTTCCACCTCGCCCGACTCTCGGCGCCGCATCAACTCCAGGACTTCAGTCGACAGCTCGTCCGGCAGGTAATCGATCAACGCCGCCGCGTCGTCCGAGGCAAGCTCCTGCAGCAGCCTGGCAATCTCCTCGGCGGACCGGCCGGTCAGCAGCTTGGCGCCCTCTTCGGGCCCCATTTCGCTGACGGTTTCCATGGCCAGCCGGCCGCTGCGATCGACCAGCAGCGAGAACACCGCCTGCCGCTCGGTGTCGAGGAGTGACCCGAACACCGACGCGAGGTCGGCCGGGTGTTGTTTCTGGAGCAGGTTCAGGAGATTGGCGGTCGCGCCAATGCGGAGCAGCCGCTTGACTGAGTCGAGGACGACGTCGATTCGGCGGGACACGGCCATGCGATCGAAGGATTTTACCCCTTCTTGCGGCGAGAAGGCAGACCAAGTGTGTCGAGCATGCGCTCGTCCTCTCGCCAGCCCTCGCGAACCTTGACATGCAGGTCGAGGAACACCCGTGCATCAAAGAACGCCTCGAGCTCCTTGCGCGCCGCCGTCCCAATCTCCCTGATGCGCGCACCGGCTCGCCCAATCAGAATCGGCTTCTGGCTGTCGCGCTCGACGAGGATGGTGCAGAAGAACCGCATCAGTCCCTTGGCGTCGGCTTCCTCGAACTTATCGACCACCACGGCCGTGGAAAACGGCAGTTCGTCATGGGTTTGTTGCAGGACCTGCTCGCGAATCAGCTCGGCCACAAAGAACCGCTCCGGCTGATCGGTGAGGTAGTCCTCCGGATAGATGGGGTCGCCCTCGGGCAGGTGCGACAGCAACACCTTCTCCAGCCGATCGACGTTTTCGCCAGTCAGTGCCGAGACGGGCACCAGGTCCGCAAAGCCCACGGCCTTTTCGTAATCGGCCAGCCTCGGCAAGAGCGACGCCTTGTCCGCGATGTCCACCTTGTTGAGCACCAGCACGCGCGGCACCTTCGACCGCCGAATGACATCCATCAGGAAATCGTCGCCCGCCCCGCCCGGCTCGCTGCCATCGACGACGACCGCAATGACGTCCACTTCCTTGAGCGTGTCGAGCGCGGCATCCACCATGCGCACGTTCAGGCGATGCAAGGGCTTGTGCACGCCCGGGGTATCGAGGAACACGACCTGCCCCTCCAGATACTGCCGAACGCCGACGATCCGATTACGGGTGGTTTGGGGTTTGTTGGAGACGATGGCCAGCTTCTGGCCGACCAGCTTGTTGAGCAGCGTTGACTTGCCGGCATTCGGCCGGCCGATCAGGGCGACAAAGCCAGCCTTCAACGCACCGCCTCGCGCTCGCCGGCCTCTTCGTCCTGGCGCCGCATGCGCACGCGGGTGATACGGCGTTGCTCGGTCTCGAGAATCTCCACGTCGAGGCCGTCGAGGTCGAAGTGCTCGCCGACCGCCGGCACGCGGCCGAGCCGCGACAACAGGAAGCCACCGACGGTCTCGAAGCCCTGACCCTCGATCGTGACCCTCATGAGGTTGGCCATCTCCTCGACGTGCACGCTGCCGCTGAACATGAACCGGCCGCCGCCCTCGTCAACGATCCGCTCCACTTCCACGTCGTACTCATCGCGGATCTCGCCGACGATCTCTTCGAGCAGGTCCTCGACCGTGACCAGGCCAGCGGTGCCGCCGTACTCGTCAACGACAATGGCGCTCTGCAGGCGCTTGCGTTGGAACTCCTTCAGCAGCTCGGGCACCCGATTGGTCTCGGGCACAAAATGCGCCTGCCTGGTAAACGGCAAGATCGGACCCGAGGTGGGCGCGCCGCGCATGATCAGGTCCTTCAAGAACACGAACCCGGTCACGTTGTCGAGTGTGTCCTTGTACACCGGTATGCGCGAGTACTGCTGTTCGCGGAACAGGGTGTAGAGCTGCTCGATGGTCGCGGACTGGTCAATGCCGATGATGTCGGGCCGCGGCGTCATCACCTCGCGCACCATCGTCTCGCGAAAATCGGCCAGGTTGCGCAGTAGCTCGCGGGCCTGGCCGTCCTGGGCGGCTTCGACTTCGGCCTGGACCGGCGCGATCTCCTCGGTGGGCGGATCGGCCTGGCCGTTCCCATTCGAGGCCGGCGCCTTGCGGCGGCTCGTGCCCATGCGCAGCAGTGCCGCCGTCAGCGGCCGCAACCCCTTCGCCACGACATCGAACGAGGGCAGCAGCACATCGAGCACACGCTCGGGGTCTCGCCGCACGATCAGCAGCGGGATCAGGTGCTCGCAGCTCAGCATGACGCCAATCACCGAGAGCACGAGCAGCGGGAACCCGGCCGGATCGACGCCGGTCACCCGCGCCAGGAGCGCCGTTGACAGGACCGTGATGATGGAGAACAGGATGCGGACGGGAATGAACAGGCGGCGCGGGTCGTTTAGGTACCACCCGAGCGCGTCATCCCGGTCGGTGCGTTCGGCGTGGATGCGCAGCGATAACCGCATCAGCGCGTTGAAGCCCGCGGACACGGTGCCCAGGTAGGTGGCGGCGCACCCCAGCAGGAACAACAGCAGTGGTGTCATTCAACCCTGAGCGAGCGCGGGCGAGTCGAAGGGCGAGCCCGTTCAATCAGTCCTTCGCGCAAACCCGCTCTCTTGCGCAGGCGCGCTTCGGCGCGCGCCATCTTGCCACCATCGGTGTCGTGATCGTAGCCCAGCAGGTGCAGCAGGCCGTGCAGCGCGAGCACCTTGAGTTCGGTGCTGACCGGGTGGCCGGCCTCGCGCGCCTGTCGCGTGGCCACGCCGGCCGCGATCACGACGTCGCCCAGGAACGACGACACGCCAGGCATGTGCGTGGCCGGAAACGACAACACATCGGTGACGGCATCCTTGCCGCGGAACTGCCGATTGAGCGCCCGCATCCGGCGGTCGGACACCACCGCAATGCTGACGTCACCGCGCGCCGCGGCCGGTGCCGAGCGTGCGAGCCATGGCCCAAGGCCGCGCGTGGACACCGCCCCGCCGTCCGGCGAGGCGATGCTAACGTGCAGACGGGCCGCTACCATATGCGTCATACGCCTTCACGATTGCCTGCACGAGCTTGTGCCGCACGACATCCTTGTCGTCGAAGTAGATAAACGAGATGCCGTCGACCTTCCCCACCACTTCCATGGCCTGCACCAGGCCCGACGTGCGGCCAATCGGCAGGTCGATCTGGGTGACGTCGCCGGTGACGATGGCCTTCGAGCCGAACCCCAGGCGCGTCAGGAACATCTTCATCTGCTCGCTGGTGGTGTTCTGGGCTTCGTCGAGAATGACGACCGCATCGTTCAACGTGCGGCCGCGCATGAAGGCGAGCGGCGCCACCTCGATGGTGCCGCGTTCGAGCAGCCGGTCCGCTTTCTCGACGTCGAGCATGTCGTACAGGGCGTCGTAGAGCGGGCGGAGATACGGATTGACCTTCTCCTGTAGATCGCCGGGAAGGAATCCAAGTTTCTCGCCGGCCTCGACGGCGGGGCGCACCAGCACGATGCGGCTGACCTTCTTGGCAATCAGGTAACTCACGGCCTGGGCCATGGCCAGGTAGGTCTTGCCGGTGCCGGCCGGGCCGACGCCGAAGACGATGTCGTATTGGTCGATGGCGTCGAGATACCGGCGCTGGTTGGCCGATTTCGGGGCAATCCGCTTCTTGCCGGCCTGGCGCAGCTGGCCATCTTTCAGGAAGTGGTCACGCAGATCGACCGCGCCATCGTCCACAAGCAGCTGCGAGGCCGTCTTCACGTCGCGGTCAGAAATGGAGTGCCCGTCGGCGATCAGGCCGCCGAGCTGTTCGATGAGGCGCGCCACTTTGGCGGTATCCGCCGGCATCCCTTCGACCAACAGTTCGTGGCCCTGGGTCCGGATGCGGACGTTAAGGAGGTCTTCGAGTTGCCGGAGGTTGACGTCGTAGGCCCCAAACAGGGTCGACATGCCCGCCTCGGGCACCGCTACCTTGCGCATCGACGCGGTACTGATTCGGCTATCTCCTTGTGTAACAAACAGTTAACGACAACACCGATGCAAAGCGTAGCATACGCAAACCGCAAAAGTGAAGCGAGCCCCACTTTACGCGATCGGCTTGATATGCAGCTCGCGCATCTGGCGCGGGTCGACGGTCGAGGGCGCGTCGCACATCAAGTCAACCGCCTGCGTCGTCTTGGGGAACGGAATTACCTCGCGGATCGAGGTCTCGCCCGCCAGCAGGGCGCAAATGCGGTCGAGGCCGAGCGCGAGGCCCCCGTGCGGCGGCGTGCCGTACTCGAGCGACTCGAGGAAGAAGCCGAAGCGGTTCTTCGCATCCTCCTCTGACAAACCGAGCAGGCGGAACACGTCGGCCTGCGTCTCGCGGTCGTGGATGCGGATGCTGCCGCCACCGAGCTCCCAGCCGTTCAGGATCACGTCGTAGGCCTTCGCCAGCACCTTGCCGGGGTCCGATTTCATGAGGTGCAAATCTTCCTCACGCGGCGCGGTGAACGGGTGGTTCACCGAATCCCAACGCTTCTCGTCGGCGTTCCAGCCGAACAACGGGAAGTCGGTGACCCAGGTCAACTCCCACTTACCTTCCGGAATCAGGCTCTGCTTCTTCGCCACCTGGAGCCGCAGCTGACCGAGCACCTTCGAGGCGGCCTCCGGCGCGCCCGATGCGAGCACCAGCAGGTCGTCCTTCGTCGCGCCCGACGCCTCGAGCACGGTGCGCGCGCCCTCGTCACCGATCGCCTTGGCCGACACCTGAACGCCCTCTGCCGTGTAGCGGGTGTAGATCAACCCGGCCGCGCCGAGCTGCTTGGCCTGCTCCACCAGGTCGTCCACTTCGCGGCGCGAGAACTTGGCCGCCCCCGGGATGACGAAGCCCCGGATCGTGCCGCCGTGCGCCACCGCCTCGCGGAAGATGCCGAACGGCGACTCCGTGAACAGCGGACCGAAGTCCTGGATCTCCAGCCCGAACCGCAGGTCGGGCTTGTCGTTGCCGTACTTCGCCATCGCCTCGGCGTAGGGCATGCGCTTGAACGGACGCGGAATGTCGACCCCAATTTCCTTGAAGCAAGCGGCGAGCGCGCCCTCGACGATTTCGAACACCATGGGCGGCGTGGCAAACGACATTTCGAGGTCGACCTGCGTGAACTCGAGCTGCCGGTCGGCGCGCAGCGCCTCGTCTCGGAAACACCGGGCGATCTGCACGTAACGATCGAAGCCGGCAATCATCAGGATCTGCTTGAAGATCTGCGGCGATTGCGGCAACGCGTAGAACTCACCCGGGTGCACGCGGCTCGGCACCAAAAAGTCGCGCGCGCCTTCGGGCGTCGACTTGGTCAGGATCGGCGTCTCGATCTCATAGAAGCCGTTCTCGTCAAAATACTTGCGCAGCGCGATCGTGATGCGATGCCGCAGCGCGAGGTTGTGCTGCAACTGCGGCCGGCGCAAGTCGAGATAGCGATACTTCAGCCGCGTCTCTTCCGAGACGTTCTGATCCTCGGCGATCGAGAACGGCGGCGTCTTGGCCTCGTTCAGGATGCGGACTTCCTTCGCGCGCACTTCCACTTCACCGGTCGGCAGCGACAGGTTCACGGTCTCGGGCGAGCGGCGCTCCGCAACACCGAGAATGGCGACGACGAACTCCGATCGCAACGGCTTGGCCTTCTCGAGCAGGGCCGCGTCGCCTTCGATGATCACCTGCGTGAGGCCGTGCCGATCGCGGACATCGAGGAACATCAACGCCCCCATGTCGCGGACGCGGTGCACCCAGCCCAGGAGGACGACGTGCTTGCCGACATCGGCGGGGCGAAGGGCGCCACAAGTGTGCGTGCGAGCGAGCGATCCGAGCTGTTCTGCCATTTGTTCTGCTGTCGCCTCCGGCTTTAGCTGGAGATTGCTTTCTTCAAATATGCGGCCACATCGGCCCGCGGTCGTTGTTCGTCGTGGCGCGTCGCGAGCGCGCGAACGGTCACAGTACCGGCCTCGAGCTCGGCTTTGCCAATCACCGCGGCAAATCGAATGCCCCGCGACTGCGCATACTGGAACTGCTTGACGAGGGCGCCCTTCTGGTTGTCGTCGGCAGGCGCCTCCGGATACAGCTCGACCCGCAACCCGGCCGCCCGCAACTCGGTCGCCAGCGCCAGGCAAAGGTCGGTGCGACGGGCGAACCACTGCACGACCATCACGTCGGCCGACGAGGCCACCAGGGACGTGGGGAACATGTTCCGCTCGCCCATCACGACCAGGATTCGTTCGAGGCCGAGCGAGATGCCGCAGGCCGGCACGTCCTCGCCCGAGAACATACCGATCAGGTTATCGTAACGTCCGCCGCCGCCGAGGCTGCCGGCGAGATCGGGGACGGCGATCTCGAAAATGGCGCCCGTGTAATAGCCCAAGCCGCGAGCGAGGAAGAGGTCGAGCCTGACTTTGCCAGCCGCAGATGTCACGGCCGACAGCTGCAGAATCTCTCGCAACTCGTTGATCGGCCCGGCAGCCTCGGGCAACTGAGCGTCGAGGTATTCCAAGAACTGTCCCGGTGTCGAGTACGAATCGCAGGCTTGGTAGAGCCCAATCATGGCGCCAACGTGATCGACGGGAAGGCCCTGGCTAACCAAGTCCGCCTCGACGCTCTTTATGCCGACCTTGTCGAGCTTGTCTAACGCAACTAGGACGGCGCCCTGCTGTTCGGCAGGGACTCGCCACTTCCCAAGCATTGCGCTCAGCAGTTGCCGGTGATTGAGGCGAATCGTGAAGTCCGTGAATCCCAGGGCAAGAAACACATCTGCGGCTGCAGCAAGAAGCTCGGCCTCGACCACCATCGAGGTCGAGCCAATCGCGTCCACGTCGCACTGGTAGAACTCGCGGAAGCGGCCCTTCTGCGGCCGGTCGGCGCGCCACACCGGCTGCACCTGGTAGCGCTTGAAGAACTTCGGCAGCTTCCCTCGATACTCGGCCGCGACGCGCGCCAGCGGCACCGTGAGGTCGTAGCGCAGCGCGAGGTCGGCCTGGCCCGTCTCCGCCCCTTCGCCACGTTTCAAGATCTTGAAAATGAGGCGGTCGCCCTCCTCACCATACTTGCCCTGCAGCGTCTCGAGGTTCTCGACCGACGGGGTCTCGAGCGGCTCGAACCCATACTGCTGGTACACGTCGGCAATCACGCCGATGACGTGACGGCGCCGGCGCACGTCTTCCGGCAGGAAGTCGCGCATCCCACGAGCAGGGCCGGTGTTCACTTCTGGTAATCCAATCGGTAGTTCACGTAGTTGTCGGCGTACCACCGAATCTCGACCACTTCTTCGTCGGTCAGCTGGCGCTTCACTTTGCCTGGGCGTCCCATCACTAGCGATCTGGCCGGAATGCGGGTGCCTTCGGTCAGCAGCGTGCCGGCCGCGATCACACAATCAGACTCGATATGAACGCCGTTGAGCAGCACCGCCGCCATGCCGACCAGTACTCTGTTCTCGATGGTCGTGCCATGGACCACGGCGGAATGGCCGACGGTGACCTCGTCGCCGATGACCGTCGGATGCGTATCGCGCATCACATGGATCATCGCCAGGTCCTGGATATTGGTGCGCTTGCCGATGCGAATGTGGTTCACGTCGCCGCGAATGACGACGTTCATCCACACGGACGATTCGGCGCCGATCTCGACCGCGCCAATCACCTGCGCGCTCTCGTCCACGTAGCTGCCGTCGGCGACGACCGGCGTCTTGCCCTTGAAGGAACGGATCACGGCTAGATTTTGGGAAGGGTTACGCCACGCTGCGCCTGGTACTTGCCCTTCTTGTCCTTGTAGGAGATCTCGCACTGCTCGTCGCTCTGGAAGAACAACACCTGGGCAATACCCTCGTTGGCGTAAATCTTCGCCGGCAGCGGCGTCGTGTTCGAAATCTCAATCGTGACGTGCCCCTCCCACTCGGGTTCAAACGGCGTGACGTTCACGATGATGCCGCAGCGGGCCTAGGTGGACTTGCCCAGGCACACCGTCAGCACGTCGCGCGGAATGCGGAAGTACTCGACCGTGGACGCCAGGGCAAACGAGTTGGGCGGGACGATGCACACGTCGCCGACGATGTCGACAAACGACTTCGGGTCGAAGTTCTTGGGGTCCACCACCGTGTTGTAAACGTTGGTGAACACCTTGAACTCGTTGCCGACCCGGCAGTCGTAGCCGTACGACGACACGCCGTACGACACCACGCCGGTGCGCACCTGCCTGTCCTCGAACGGCTCGATCATGCCGTGCTCGAGGGCCATTTTACGGATCCACCGATCTGCCTTAATCGCCATTCAGCATCCCTGAACCCGTGAACCGGTGAACCCCTGAACCGGTGAACCGGTTACAGTTCCATTCCGCGGAAGAAGTAACCCAGTTCGAACGCGGCCGTCTCCGGCGCATCCGATCCGTGCGTCGCGTTGTTGTCGATCGACGCGCCGAAGTCCTTGCGCATGGTGCCAGCCTCGGCCTTGGCCGGATCGGTCGCGCCCATCAGGTCGCGCCACTTCTTGATTGCATCCGGCGCCTCGAGGCACAGGACGATGCAGGGGCCCGACGACATGGAGTCGGTCAGCCCGCCGAAAAAGGGCCGCGCCTTGTGGACGTGGTAGAAGCCTTCGGCCTCGCCCTTGCTCATGTGAATCATGCGCATTCCGCGGACGGTAAAGCCGGCCCCTTCGATGCGCGCGAGGATCTGTCCGGCGACGTTCTTCTTGACCGCATCCGGTTTAATGATGGCAAACGTTCTTTCCATATCCGGCTAATTATAGTGGAAACCTCGTCTTTACCGCGGCAACTCCCGGGACGGATAGCACCCCAAGACCTTCAAAAACACCGTCCGGGCCGCCAGGCCGGCGAGGGCCGCCTGAATCCGGGGCTCCCCCAGGTGGCCTTCCACGTCGATGTAAAAGACGTACTCCCAGGGCATGCCGGGACGCGGCCGCGACTCCAGCTTGGTGAGGTTTAGCCCCTCCTCCGCGATGATGTTCAGGCAGCGAACCAGCGCGCCGTGCTCGTGGCGCGTCGAAAACACCATGGACACCTTGGCAGCAATCCGCGGGTCGCAGTCCTCCGGTTGGGCCGAGACCACGACAAACCGGGTGTAGTTGACGGCCTGGTTGGCAATGTCGCGCTTCAGCACGTGGAGCCCGAAGTGCACGCCCGCCTCTTCGCTGGCAATGGCTGCCTCGGTCGGGTCTTTCAGGTCGCGCACGTGACGGGCTGCCAGGGCGGTGTTTGCCGCCGCCACACCTTCACAGCCCGGCAGCCCCCCAAGGAACTCGCTGCACTGCGACAGCGCCTGGGGATGCGAGTGGATGCGGCGAATGGACTCGAGCGGCGCATCGGCCACGCCCAGGAGGCAATGGCGAACATCGACAATCTCCTCGCCGACCAGGGAGAGGTTGTAGCGCAACAGCAGGTCGTATGCCTCGTAGACCGAGCCGGCCGTCGTGTTCTCAATGGGCAACATCCCGCGATCGACGTGGCCCTCGATCACCGCCTCGAGCATCTCTCTGAAGGTGGGATAGGCTTTCAGCCCCACGGCGCGGCTCGTCACGCCGAAGTGCTGCAGCGCCGCCTGGTGTCCGTATGCGCCCTCGGTGCCCTGGAAGGCCACCCTCAATTCTGTCTGGGCCGCGTCGGGCGTCGCGTGCAGCTCGTCGTGCTGGCGGCGCACCGAGTCATCCAGGATCTCACGGAAGATCCGCCGGACAAACGCCGGGTCCAGGCCCAGCCGCTCGCCAACGGCCGAACGATGCTGCAGCAGCGCCGTTTCCCGATCGGCGTCGCGCACCGGGCCATCGCCATCGGCCTTGACCCGCGCGATGTCGCGCGCCAGCCGCGCGCGTTCGCCGAGGGCCGACACGAGCACGGCATCGATATCGTCCAGGCTCTTCCGCAGTGCCGCCAAATCCTGACCGGTCATCTGATCCCCAATTCCAAAAAGAAAACCGCCGCCTCAGCATCAGCCGGGGCGGCGGTTTGTGGTCCGTGTGAACTGTGCGACTTAACGTCCGGACCTACACGCCTCCCCGGGCGGCCGTAAAGCCGCCATTGGTGGCCAAAAAGCCACCAGTGGTAAAGGGCGTAAACCGGAAAGTCACGTTCACGGGGCGCATCTTACCCTACTTCTTCATCACGTCAACAAGAGCCTGGCCCATGTCGGCCGGGCTCTTGACGACGCGCACGCCCGCGGCGGTGAGCGCGGCCATCTTCTCGGCGGCCGTGCCCTTGCCACCGGCGATAATGGCGCCGGCGTGGCCCATGCGGCGGCCCTCAGGCGCGGTCTGGCCGGCAATGAAGGCCACGATCGGCTTCTTGAAGTTCACCTTGATCCACGCGGCCGCTTCTTCCTCGGCCGACCCGCCGATTTCGCCGATCATGATCACCGCGTCGGTTTCCGGATCCTTCTGGAACAGGTCCAACGCATCAATGTGCGTCGTTCCGATCATCGGGTCGCCGCCGATGCCAATGCAGGTGCTCTGCCCCAGACCCTGGCGGGTCAGCTGGTCGATGGCCTCGTAGGTGAGCGTGCCGCTCTTCGAGACAATGCCAATGCGCCCTTCCTTGCAGATGTTGGCGGGAATGATGCCGGCCTTGCCCTTGCCCGGCGAGATGATCCCCGGGCAGTTCGGGCCGATCAGGCGCGTGCTCGGATAGTCCTTCATGAAGGTCATGGCCTTCAGCATGTCTACGACCGGAATGCCTTCGGTGATGCAGACGACCAAGGCGATGCCGGCCTCAGCGGCCTCCATAATCGCGTCGGCCGCGAACGGCGGCGGCACGAAGATCACCGAGGCGTTGGCGCCGGTTTGCTTGGCAGCGTCGGCGACCGTGTTGAACACCGGCCAGCCCTCGTGCGTGGTGCCGCCCTTGCCTGGCGTGACGCCACCGACGACCGTGGTGTGGTACGCCGCGGCGGCCTTGGCGTGGAACGTGCCCTCACGACCGGTGAGGCCCTGGACAATCAACCGCGTGTTCTTGTCGAGTAGTACTGCCATCTAGCGACCCCCCGCGAGAGCTACGACCTTGTCGGCCGCCTCGCCCATCGTGTCTGCGGTCGCAAAGTTCAGCCCGCTTTCGGCGAGCATCTTCTTTCCTTCCTCGACGTTCGTCCCCTTCATGCGAATCACAATCGGCACCGGCACGCCCAGTTCCTTGACGGCCGCGATCACCCCGGCTGCCAGCACGTCGCAGCGCAGGATGCCGCCGAAGATGTTGATCAGCACGGCCTTGACGTTCTTGTCCGACATGAGGATCTTGAACGCGTTGCGAATCTGTTCGGCGTTGGCGCCGCCGCCGACGTCAAGAAAATTGGCGGGTGCGCCGCCGGCCAGCTTGATGATGTCCATGGTGGCCATGGCCAGGCCGGCGCCGTTGACCATGCAGCCAATGGTGCCATCGAGACGGATGTAGTTCAGCGAGAACTTCGAGGCCTCGACCTCCAGCGGATCCTCTTCGCTGATGTCGCGCAGCTCGCGAATGTCGGGATGCCGGTACATCGCGTTGTCGTCGAAGTTCATCTTGGCGTCGAGCGCCAGCAAGTCGCCGCTCTTGGTCACGATCAGCGGGTTGATCTCGAGGATCGACGCGTCGGTGGCGAGGAAGGCGGTGTACAGGGCCATCATCATCTTGACGCCCTTCTTCAGCGAATCGCCGGTCAGGCCAAGCGCGAACCCCAGCTGCTGGGCCTGGAACGGCTGCAGGCCGACGCCCGGGTGGATGAACACCTTGTGAATCTTCTCGGGCGATTCCTCGGCGATCTTCTCAATCTCCACGCCGCCCTCTTTGCTGACCATGAGGACAATGCGCTGGGTCGAGCGGTCCACGACGAGACCAAGGTAGAGCTCCTGGTCGATGGCGAGGCCTTCTTCCACGAGCAGGCGCGAAATTTTCTGGCCGTCTGGACCCGTCTGGTAGGTGACAAGCGTCTTACCGAGTAGTTCGCGCGCGACCGTCTCGGCCTCGTCCGCCGACTTGGTGAGCTTCACGCCGCCTGCCTTGCCGCGGCCACCGGCATGGATCTGCGCCTTGACCACCGACACTGGGCCGCCCAGGCGCTTGGCGATGTCGTGAACTTCTTCGGGCGTGAACGCTACTTCCCCGCGGGGAACCGGGACGCCGTACTTGGAGAGAACAGCTTTGGCTTGGTACTCGTGGATTTTCATGTAAGGGGAACAGTTTATTACACGGCGCCCCATAAAGGGGCGCCCTACGGGGTGCTAATATCGGAGTTGCTACTACTTTCAATGACATCCCCAAAGGCGTTTTCTTCATCCGTCGGCTCGAAATTCCTCATTGCACTGACCGGGCTGTTCCTGTTCCTGTTCCTCGTGAGCCACCTGGCCGGCAACCTGCTGTTCATCGCCGGGCCTGACACGTTCAACCGCTACTCGCACGCCCTTATCAGCAACCCGCTCATCCTGGTCGCTGAAGCGGGCCTCGTGGTCATCTTCCTCGCGCACATTTTCAAGACAGTCGCCGGGTTTGTCGCCAATCGTGGCGCCCGTCCCGCGCGGTATGCCGCGCACAAGTGGGCCAAGACCAAGAACGATCGCAGCCGCAAAAGCTTGTCGTCGACGACGATGATTCTGACCGGCAGCATCACTTTGCTGTTCGTGATCACCCACCTGGTGACGTTCAAGTTCGGCGCCTATTACGAGACCGCCGAAGGCATGCGCGACCTCTATCGCCTGCAGCTGGCGGTCTTCAGCGACCCCACCTACGTGTTTTTCTACCTGGTGTGCATGGGCGTGGTTGGCTTTCACCTGTGGCACGGCATTTCAAGCGCCGCGCAGTCGCTCGGGCTCGACAGCCCCCAATGGACGCCCCGCATCGTCTGGACCGGCCGGCTGCTGACCGCGGTCATCACCGCCGGCTTCGCCCTGCTGCCGGTCTACACCTTTGTCGTGGGGCGGAACTGACATGATCCTCGACTCGAAGACGCCCAGCGGACCGATTGGCGACAAATGGGACCGCCGTAAGTTTGAAAACAAGCTGGTCAATCCGGCCAACCGCCGCAAGTTCCAGGTGATCGTCGTGGGCACCGGCCTGGCCGGCGCCTCGGCGGCCGCCTCGCTTGGCGAGCTCGGCTACCCGGTGAAGGTGTTCGGCATTCACGAGAGCCCGCGCCGCGCCCACAGTATTGCCGCCCAGGGCGGCATCAACGCCGCCAAGAACTACCGCAACGACGGGGACAGCATTTACCGCCTGTTTTACGACACCATCAAGGGTGGCGACTACCGCTCCCGCGAGGCCAACGTCTATCGCCTGGCACAGGCGTCGGTGAACATCATCGACCAGTGCGTGGCCCAGGGCGTGCCGTTTGCCCGCGAGTATGGCGGCCTGCTCGACAACCGCTCGTTCGGCGGCGCCCAGGTCTCGCGCACCTTCTATGCCCGCGGCCAGACCGGCCAGCAGCTGCTGCTCGGCGCCTACCAGTCGATGATGCGGCAGGTGGACGCGGGCACGGTCACGATCCATGGGCGACGCGAGATGCTCGACCTGGTCGTCGTGAACAACCAGGCCCGGGGCATCGTGTGCCGCAACCTGGTGACCGGCGAGCTCGAATCGCACACCGCCGACGCCGTGCTGCTTTGCACCGGCGGGTACGGCACCGTGTTCTACCTCTCGACCAACGCCGTGAACTCCAACGTCACGGCCGCCTGGCGCGCGCACAAGAAGGGCGCGTTCTTCGCCAACCCCTGCTTCACCCAGATTCACCCGACCTGCATTCCGGTCAGCGGCGACCACCAGTCAAAGCTGACGCTGATGTCCGAAAGCCTGCGCAACGACGGCCGGGTGTGGGTGCCGAAGACGCAGGGCGACCAGCGCCCGCCGGCGCAGATTCCCGACGCCGAGCGCGACTACTACCTGGAGCGCCGCTATCCGGCGTTTGGCAACCTCGTGCCTCGCGACGTGGCGTCGCGCGCGGCCAAGGCCGTCTGCGACGAAGGACGCGGCGCCGGCGACTCGGGCCTGAGCGTCTACCTGGACTTCGCCGACGCCATCAAGCGCAGCGGCGTCGACACCATCAAGGCGCGCTACGGCAACCTGTTCGACATGTACACGCGGATCACTGACGAGAACCCGTACCAGGTCCCCATGCGCATCTACCCTGCCGTGCACTACACGATGGGCGGCCTGTGGGTGGACTACAACCTCCAATCCACCATTCCTGGCCTGTTCGTGTTGGGCGAGGCCAACTTCTCGGACCATGGTGCCAACCGCTTGGGCGCCAGCGCGCTGATGCAGGGCCTGGCCGACGGCTATTTCGTGGCGCCCTACACGGTGGCCAATTACCTGGGCGGCGCGACGCTGCCGCCCGTCGCGGCCACCCACGACGCGTTCGGCGCCGCGAAGGCCGGCTCGCAGGCCCGCATCGACAAGGTGCTGCAGGTCAAGGGCAAGCGAACGGTCCGCGAGTTCCACCGCGCCATTGGCACCATTTGCTGGGATCACGTCGGCATGGCACGCACCGAAGCCGGCCTGTCGGGTGCGATCACCCAGATTCGCAAGCTGCGCGAGGAGTTCTGGCAGGACGTCACCGTGCCCGGCGACCCCAACAACCTCAACCCCGGCCTCGACTACGCCGGCCGGGTGGCCGACTACATGGAGTTTGCCGAAGTGCTGGCGCTCGACGCCCTCGAACGGCGCGAGTCGTGCGGCGGCCACTTCCGCGAAGAGTTCCAGACGCCCGACGGCGAGGCGCTGCGCAAGGACGACCAGTACTCCTATGTGGCGGCGTGGGAGTTCAAGGGCGTCGGCGCCCAACCGGAACTTCACAAGGAACCCCTGGTGTTCGAAGAAGTGCATCCGACGCAGCGAAGTTACAAGTAGCGTCCGCCTCTTGGCGGGCCAGCAGCGAGAAGAAATAATGTCTATGACGGTGAAGTTGAAGGTGTGGCGCCAGGTGGGACCTGGCCAACCCGGCAAGCTCGTGGACTACGTGGCCCATAACGTTCACGCCGACATGTCGTTTCTCGAGATGCTCGACGTCGTGAACGAGGATCTGATTCGCGCGGGCCAGGACCCGATTGCGTTCGACTCGGACTGCCGCGAAGGCATTTGCGGCAGCTGTGGCCTGGTGATCGACGGCGTGGCGCACGGCCCCGACAAGGGCGCGACCACTTGCCAGGTGCACATGCGCCGCTTCAAGAGCGGCGAAACCATCACCATCGAGCCGTTCCGCGCCAGGGCCTTCCCCGTCCTGAAGGACCTGGTGGTGGACCGCTCGGCTCTCGACCGCATTATTGCCGCCGGCGGTTACGTGTCGATGAACGTCGGCGGCGCGCCCGACGCCAACAGCCTGCCGATTGCGAAGGATGTAGCCGACCACGCCATGGATTCAGCGGCGTGCATCGGCTGCGGCGCCTGCGTGGCCGCCTGCAAGAACGCCGCGGCCCACCTTTTTACCTCCGCCAAGATCACCCACCTGGGCCTCTTGCCCCAGGGCGAAGCCGAACGCGACCGCCGCGTCGTCCGTATGGTGGAACAGATGGATGGCGAAGGGTTTGGCAGCTGCTCGAACGAAGGGGAATGCGAAGCGGTGTGCCCGAAGGACATCCCGATCTCCAATATTGCCAGGATGAATCGAGATTTCCTTAAGGCGATAGTGCGCTGAGGCCCCCCATAAAGGGGGGGCCTACGAAGTCGTTTTCTTATACGCCGATTACGTCAACCAGCTCTTTCACGGCGCCGGCCGACTTGTTGAACGCGGCCTGTTCCTCGGCGGTGAGCTTGATCTGGATGATCTGCTCCACGCCCTTGGCGCCGAGCTTCACCGGCACACCCACGAACAGGTTGTTGATGCCGTACTCGCCCTGCAGGTAGACCGAGCACGGCATAATCTTCTTCTGGTCCTTCAGGATGGCCTCAACCATGAGCGCGGCCGACGCGCCGGGCGCGTACCACGCGCTCGTGCCAACCAGCTTGGTGATTTCGGCGCCACCGTTGGCGGTGCGCTCGCAAATCGCCGCAATCCTGTCAGCCGACAACAATTCCGTAATTGGGATGCCGGCCACAGTGGTGTAGCGCGGGAGCGGCACCATCGTGTCGCCGTGGCCGCCGAGGACGAACGATGAGACGTTCTCGACCGAAACGCCCAGTTCCATGGCAATAAACGTGCTCATGCGCGCCGAGTCGAGCACGCCGGCCATGCCAATCACGCGTTCGCGCGGGAACTTGCTGAGCTTGAACACCGCCTGCGACATGGCGTCGAGCGGGTTGGCCACCGGCACGATGATGCAGTTGGGCGAGTGCTTGACGATTTCGGCCGTCACGTCCTGCATGATCTTGTAGTTCACGTTCAGCAGGTCATCACGGCTCATACCCGGCTTGCGGGGCATGCCCGAAGTGATGACGACGACGTCGGAGTTGGCGCTTTCCGAAAAATCCTTGGTGCCCACGCCGACGACGCGCGACGCCGAGCCTTCAATCGGGCACGACTCGTAAATGTCAAGGGCAACGCCCGCGGCCTTCGTCTCGGCAATGTCCACGACGACGACATCCGCCAGCTCTCTTTGCGCAATGGAACGCGCGACGGTTGCGCCGACATTGCCCGCACCACCAACGACCGTAACTTTCCGATTCATGAATACAACTCCGTTAGGTCAGATTCCCTTTATTCATCCGCGCACCATCCACAGTTTCTGTGGAAAACCATGTTGAAAACTGCGCGTGAACACCGTGTAACGCCCGCGTTCCGGAACAAATCAGCGAATTGCACCATTCATGGTGCGACCACCGATCGCCTTTGCAGGAGATCAGGAGTTCAGAAGACCACCGACAAAGAAACCAAAATAAGTTTCTTCTGATCTCCTCATCTCCTGTTTCGTCCGGACGGCGCGAGTAACGTATTATAGCGACTCCCAACACATGCTGATTGTCATAGCTGACGACCTCCCCAAGTCCGCCGTCGAGCTCCTCAAAGCCGAAGGCTGGACCGTCGATGCCCGTTCAGGGCGAACCCCCGAACAGTTGAAAGGCGACCTGCCTGACGCTGATGCCATCGTGGTACGCAGTGCGACCAAGTTGACGGCCGACATTATTGCCGCCGCGCCGAAGCTGCGCGCGATCGCCCGGGCCGGTACCGGCGTTGACAATGTCAACGTCGAGGCCGCGAGCGGCCGCGGCATCGTGGTGATGAACGCGCCCGGCGCCAACAGCATCAGCGTGGCGGAACTCGCCATGGCGCAGTTGCTGTCGCTGGCCCGCAAGCTGCCGGCGGCCGACGCGTCGATGAAGCAAGGCAAATGGGACAAAAAATCGTTTCTCGGCGAGGAAGTGCGCGGCAAGGTCCTCGGGTTGGCCGGCCTCGGCCGCATTGGCCAGGAGGTCTGCCGCCGGGCCCAGGCCTTTGAAATGACGGTCATCGCCCACGACCCGTTCATCTCGGCCCAGGTCGCCGCCGATCTCGGGGTGGAACTGGTCACCTTCGACGAGCTGTGCGCGCGCGCCGACTTCCTGTCGCTCCATATGCCGGCAACGCCGCAAACCCGGCACATCTTTAACGCCGCCCGGTTTGCCGCCTGCAAGAAGGGCCTGAAGCTGATTAACACGGCCCGAGGTGAGTTAATCGACGAAGCGGCCCTGGTCGAGGCCATTACCAGCGGCCAGATTGGCGGCGCCGCCCTGGACGTTTTCACCGCGGAGCCCACGACCGATCACACCTTGCAGCAACTGCCGCAAGTCGTGGCCAGCCCCCACATCGCCGCGTCCACGCGCGAAGGCCAGGAACTGGTGGGCGTTGAAACCGCGTCGGCCCTTCGCGACTTTCTCAAGACCGGCGTCATTCGCAACGCCGTCAACTTCCCGTCGGTGGCGCCCGAGGAATTCCAGCGCCTGCAGCCGTTCATCAAACTTGGCAAGCAGCTTGGCTGCCTGCTCGGGCAGATGGGTGAAGCGCGCATCGAGAGCCTCGGCGTGCGTTACTACGGCGATCTCGCGTCTGGCCAGCACCCGCTGATCGTGAATGCCGTGCTCGTGGGGCTGTTCCAGGCGATCCTGTCCGACACGGTGACCGAGGTCAACGCCCGCGCGGTGGCCACCGCGCGCGGCATCGACCTGGTGGAGTCGTCCAGCACGCGATCGCGCGAGTATCGCAGCCTGCTGTCGGTGAAGCTGATGACCAGCGACGGCGAGCGATGGGTCGAAGGCACGGTCGCCGGCAACAACTCGCGCCTGATCCTGCTGAACGGCGTGCCGATCGAGGCGCCGCTGACCGGCACGCTGCTCCTGCTGGCCAATCACGACCAGCCCGGCGTGATCGGCGAAGTCGGCACCATTCTCGGCAAGCACGGCATCAACATCGCCAACTTCGCCCTGGGCCGTAACGGCACCGGCGCCGTGGGCGCCGTGAACGTGGACGAACCTGGCGAGCAGATTGGCGAAGATGTGCTGCAGGCGATTCGCGCGGTGAAGCCGGTGAAGGCAGCCTGGCTGGTTCGCGTCTAGGGAAGCCTGATTGTTTGCGTGATGCCGGCGGCGTCCATGATGACAATGCCGGTTTCTTCGACCTTGATGACCGTAGCGCCGCTCGGCAGCTTGTCGCCGGTCTTCACAAAGGCCAGGGCGCCGTTGTCGCTGACGATCGCCGTCAGCACGCTGGCGCCACCGTCCTGGCTGGCCGCGATTCCCGACAACGTGATCTGCGGCGCTGGTGGCGTATACGGCACCGGCACTACTGTGACAGCCGGCGCTGCCATCGGCGCTTCGCTCGGCTGCGCCGCGACAGGCGCGCGGCGCGCCCCGTACACGAACGGGTTTCTGCCGCCCCCCTGAACGCGCGCCGGCTGCGTCTCCAGGCGCTCACGCAACTGCCGGGTATGCGGTGCAACGGCCGCCGGGCTGCCGAGCGGCCGCGGTCCAGTTCGCGAACGGCCGGCCGCCGCGTCAGGTTCCTGCTGAGACGAAGCCGTGCCCGCCAGCCAGCCAGCCGTCAGGCTGAGGGCGCCGACAAGCAGCACGGTTCCCGAAGTGAGATTCTTCAACATTGCTTCGCCGAGGCGACTTCCCTATTAGACCAAATTTCAGCGCGGCTGGTGACATCAGTCCGGCTCAAGCCGGATGCCACCGAGGTCCGGCGAACCACCTTCGCCAAGGCTACGGCGGCCAAGAAGCCGGCCGCCACATTGGTACACAATCCGCTGTGGTATGATTCGCCGTGCACCCCAATTCGGTCGAGCGTCTTCGAAATACGCTGACTGAATCGTCGGTCCTCGCTGTCATCCCCGCGAGGTTCCATGCGACCCGTCTCCCCGGAAAAATTCTTGCCGAGATCGCGGGGCGCCCGATGATCGAGCACGTCTATCGCCGTGCCGCAGCCGCGTCGCTCGTACACGCCGCGCTCGTCGCGACCGATGACGAACGCATCGCCCGAGCCGTGGAAGCGTTTGGCGGCGCCGCGATCATGACCCGCCCCGATCACGTGAGCGGCACCGACCGCATTGCCGAGGTCGCCAGCCAACTGCCCTGCCGGCTGGTGGTCAACGTCCAGGGCGACGAGCCGCTGATTGAACCAGGCACCATTGATGCGGCCGTCGCGCCCATGTTGGCCGACCCCAGCCTCGAGATGAGCACGCTGTGCCGGCCCCTCACCGGCCGCGAACTCAACACCAGGAGCGTGGTTAAGGTCGTGACCGGCCTGACCGGCCGCGCGCTCTACTTTTCCCGTTCGCCGCTGGCCGGTAGTGCTGCCCATGTTGGTCTTTACGTGTATCGGCGGGACGTCCTGCTAAGATTAGCCGCCCTACCACCCCCCCCGCTCGAAACATGCCATTAGCTGGATCAACTGCGGGCGCTCTCAAGCGGCGTGGCCATCCAGGTGGTGGCGACTGACCACGCCGCGGCCGGCGTCGACACCCCCGAAGATCTCGAACGCATTCGACAGCTTCTGGCGCCCCATAAAGGGGCGCCCTACGTGATGTGAGATGGCGATGGAAAATACGGCTCGGCAAACCAAGTACATCTTCGTAACAGGCGGCGTCGTGTCGTCCCTGGGCAAGGGCCTGGCCGCCGCTTCGATCGGCGCGCTGCTCGAGGGGCACGGCTACAAGGTCACCCTCCAGAAGTTCGACCCGTACATCAACGTCGATCCGGGGACGATGAGCCCGTACCAGCACGGTGAGGTCTACGTCACGGACGATGGCGCCGAGACCGATCTCGACCTGGGCCACTACGAGCGGTTCACCAGCATGACCGCGAC
>JBBQSP010000066.1:0-27862 GCA_038213735.1 Vicinamibacterales bacterium
CCGAACAGTTCGGCACGCTGGAGTCGCTCTTTCCCGGCCGCGTGGACCTGGGCCTCGGCCGCGCGCCGGGCACCGACCACGCCGCGGCCTACGCTCTTCGCCGCACACTCAACACCAATCCCGATCAATTTCCGCAGGACGTGATGGAACTGATGGATTTCTTTCGCGCGCCGCAACCTAGCCAGGCGGTGCGCGCGGTTCCTGGCGGCGGTCTGTCGATGCCGATCTGGATTCTTGGATCGAGCACGTTCGGCGCTCAGGTGGCGGCGGCGCTGGGGTTGCCCTTCGCGTTTGCCTCGCACTTCGCGCCGGCGATGCTCGGCGACGCCTCGGCGATCTATCGTGAGCGGTTCAAGCCGTCGGAACAGCTGCAGCAGCCGCACTTGATGCTTGGCGTCAACGTCGTCGCCGCCGACACCGACGCCGAGGCCCGGTTCCTGGCCTCGTCTGGCCGGCAGTCCTTCGCGGCCTTGCGGGCCGGGCGGCCTGTGACGCTGCCGCCGCCATCCAAAGAATGGGAGCGCGAACCGTCCGACACGGCGACCGTTGACCAGGGCACGCGCGTGTCGTTTGTCGGATCGCCCACGACTGTGCACGCGCAGATGGCGGAGTTTGTTGAGCGTACCAAGGCCGACGAGTTGATCGTCGTGTCGCACATTTACGATCACGTTGCTCGATTGAGGTCCTACGACATCGCACGGCATCAATAGGGCCACAGAGGACTCAGAGTTAATTCTTTCTAAATGCGATCATGCTTCGAAGCGGTCGACACGCATTTTGAAGGATTTACTCTGTGTCCTCTGTGGCTAAACTACGTCACGGCGGCGCGGATATTGAATCTCGGCTCCTGCCACTCACCCGTCGTCATCACCTGCTCCAGGTGGGAGACGGCGTCCCAGACATCAACGAAGCGCGTGTATAGCGGCGTGAAGCCAAAGCGCAGGATGTCGGGCGCGCGGAAGTCGCCGATGACGCCGCGCGCGATCAGCGCCTGCATGATCGGGTAGCCGCCGGTGGCGTGCGCGAAGCTGGCCTGGCTGCCGCGGTCATCCGCCTCGCGGGGCGTGACCAGCGTCAGGCCGTGGCCGGCGCATCGGGATTCAACCAGCGAGATGAATAGCTCGGTCAAGGCGATCGACTTGCGGCGAATCGCCTCGAGACCGCCGAACGGCTGGGCAGCCAGCACCGTATCCACCCCGCACTCGAGCGCCGCGAGCGATAGCATGGGCGGCGTGCCGCAGATGAATCGCGACATCCCCGGCCCGGGCCGATAACCGGGCGTGAACTCGAATGGGGCTGCGTGTCCGAGCCATCCCGACAGCGGCTGGCGCCACTGCTCGCGATCCATCCACGCGACGTGGCGGGGATGCGCCCAGGCAAACGCCGGGGCGCCGGGGCCGCCGTTCAAGTACTTGTAGCCGCATCCCACTGCGAAGTCGGCATCGGCGCCGGTGAGATCCACGGGCACCGCTCCCGCCGAGTGGGCCAGATCCCATACCACCAACGCACCCGCATCGTGCGCGGCCTTCGTGACATCGGCCATGCGGTGCATGCGGCCGGTGCGGTAGTTGACGTGCGTCAGCATCAGGACCGCGGTGCGGCGGTCGAGCAGCGCGGGAATCTCGTCGGCGTCGGCAAGCACGAGCCCGAACCCCTGCTCGCGCGCGAGGGTATCGGCTATGTAGAGGTCGGTCGGAAAGTTGGTCCGCTCCGACAGGATGGTGCCCGCCCCGCCGAGACTCTTCGCAATCGCGATGGCGGCGCTCAATACCTTGTAGAGGTTCACCGAGGTCGAGTCGGCGACGACGACTTCGCTGGAACCGGCGCCGATGAGCGTCGCAATCTTTCCGGCGATTCGCTGACCCAGGTCGATCCAGCCTGCCTGGTTCCAACTGCGGATTAGGCCGACGCCCCACTCCTCCTGCACCACTGCAGCGACGCGGGCGGCGGTGGCGGCGGGAAGGGCGCCGAGTGAGTTGCCGTCGAGGTAGATCACGCCCTCGGTGTCGGCGCCGCCCATGGCGAATTGCGTTCGCAACGGCGCCAGGGGGTCGGCCGCATCATGCGCGAGACAATCGTGGCGGGTCATGGCAGCGACCGCAGGACGGCGCGCACCGGCGAGGCATCGGCCGTCGCGAGCTTCAGCGGCAGGGCGATCAGCTCGTAGTCACCCTCGTCCACGTCATCGAGCACCAGGTTCTCGAGCACGCGCATGTCGTGGGCCAGCAGCTGTTGATGGCTGTCGAGCGTCTTGCTGTCGGCGGGATCGACGGATTGCGAATCGATGCCGACCAGCCGGACCCCGCGCTCGGCCAGCCAGGCGATGGTCTGCGGCGCGAAGGCGCTGAAGGCCGGTGACCACTCGGTGGGCGCGCGGCGGCACGTGCGAACCAACACCCGTGGGGGCAACCCTTCAGGGGTGCCCAGATGCTCCGGCGTGATCAACGCGCCTTTGCCGATGGCGTGAATGACCCGGCAGGGCCCGAGAAAGGGCGACAAGTCCACGCTGCCGATCGCGGGCGCATCGGCGCCGTAGTGCAGCGGCGCGTCAGCATGAGCGCCAAGGTGTGGCGACAGGGTGATGGCGCTGACGTTGACCGGGCAGCCCGGTCCAATCTGCGCGTTCCACCGCTGCACGTACGCCGTGTCGCCAGGAAAGCACGGTGTGGCGGCGGAGATGACCGGCGAAATATCCCAAAGGCGCATCGCTATGAACACGATAACATCCCGCTACATGTCTTCATCCACGGCTGGGAACGAGTCGCTCGTTCGCGTGATCGGCACGTTCGGTCTCGCCGCGGCCATCATCAACATCACCATTGGCGGCGGCATTTTCAGGCTGCCGGCCAACGTGGCCGGGTCGCTCGGCGCGGCCGCGCCCATCGCCTACCTGGTCTGCGCCGTCGCGATGGGCCTGATCGTGCTGTGCATTGCTGACGCGGGCAGCCGCGTCTCGCTCACCGGCGGTCCCTACGCCTATGTCGGCACCGCGTTCGGGCCCTACGCGGGCTTCCTCTCGGGCGTGCTGCTGTGGATGCTCGGCACCTTCGCCACGGCCGCGGTGTCCACGGTGTTTGCGTCGAGTCTCGGGTTGCTGGTTCCGGCACTCGCCGGCCGGAGCATGGAGATCGGCATCTTGGTCGCGGCCTTTGGCTTCTGGACGCTCATCAACCTGCGGGGCGTCACCCTGGGCGTGCGGCTGAACTCGATCGCCACCGTGGCCAAGTTGCTGCCGCTGCTGCTGATAGCGATTGGCGGGTTCTTCTTCATCGACGTTGACAACCTGCGTGTGGCCGCGATGCCAGCCGCCGGTGATGTCGCGCGCACGTCGCTGCTGCTGATCTTCGCGTTCGCCGGCATCGAGTGCGCGCTCGTGCCGAGCGGCGAGGTGCGCGACACCGCGCGGACGGTGCCGCGCGCGATCGCCCTCGCCATGGTGGGCATTACCGTCCTGTACATCGCGCTGCAGACCGTGGCGCAGGGCATTCTCGGTGACGGCCTGGCGCAGGCCACGGTGTCGCCACTCGCCGATGCCGCCGGCGCCTCCATGGGCGGGTGGGCCCGCGCGCTGCTGCTGGGCGGCGCCACGTTGTCGATGTTTGGTTACCTGGGCGGCATGACGCTGTCGATCCCGCGGATGGTGTTTGCGCTGGCCCGCGACGGGTTTCTGCCTCGTGCGCTCGCCACAGTTCACGCCACCCACCGAACTCCGCAAGCGGCGATCATCGCGCAGTCGCTGCTGGGTCTGGGGCTCGCCATCTCGGGCACGTTCGAGAAGCTCGCGATCCTCGCCAATGTCTCGGCATTAGCCCTGTACCTGGGCTGCGCGCTCGCCTCGTGGCGCTTGCGGCAACTGGGTGTGCAGGGCGAACGCTCGGCCACCGCGTTCACAGTGCCGGCCGCTGGGGTCGTGCCCTGGCTGGCGTGCGCGGTGATCCTGTGGCTGCTTACCGGGCTGACCGGCGACGAGTGGCTGGGCTTCGGCGTGTGCATCGCCACCGCCTCAATCACCTACCTCGCTGTTCGCCGTCGAGCTGGGGGCCGAGCTGGGGTCTGACCCCCAATTCCACCAAACAGTGGATTGGGGACAGGCCTCAGCCTAGCCCTTTAGTCGTTTTTGCTGGGGTTCTTGCCGATTTGTTCTGGGTCATTACCGATTTGGTCGGTTGTGGCCTGTCCCCAATCCACCAAATGGTGGAATTGGGGGTCAGGCCCCCATAATGGCGCGATCAGCCCACCGCAGGGCTCGCCGCCCAGCCAGCGCCTCGGCATGACCTGCTGATCCGCAACGGCCGCGTGCTGGATGGCACCGGTAACCCCTGGTTCCCGGCCGACATCGCCATCCAGAACGGGCGCATCGTCGCCGTCGGATCGCTGGCCAACGCGCAGGCGGCGCGGGTCGTCGATGCCGCCGGCAAGTACGTCGCCCCTGGCTTCATCGACATTCACTCGCATGCGGACGATGGGTCGGGCCCGCGGGGCGGGTTTCGCGATCCCGACCCGGTACGGCGATCGGCACCGAACCTCGTCTCACAAGGCATCACCACCGTCGTTGTCAACCATGACGGCCGTTCGCCCTGGCCGGTTGCCGACCAACGCCGGCTGCTCGAAACGAACGGCATTGGGCCCAATGCCATGCTGCTAGTCGGTCACGGCACCGTTCGACGCCGGGTGATGGGCGATGATGTGCGCCGGCCGGCGCGAGCGGATGAAATCGAGAAGATGCGGGCGCTCGTGCGGCAGGCCCTGCAGGAAGGGGCGGTGGGCCTGTCGGCGGGCCTCGAGTACGACCCCGGGCGCTGGAGCACGACCGACGAAGTGGTGGAGCTGGCGCGTGAGCTGCCCACGGTTGACGGCGTCTACATCTCGCACGAACGCAGCGAGGGCAGCGACCCGCTGTGGTACGTGCCGAGCCAGGACGGTCCCATCGCGCCCACGTTGCTCGACGCGGTGCGCGAAACCATTGAGATCGGCGAGAAGTCGGGCGCGCGCGTCGTGGCCTCTCACCTCAAGGCCAAGGGCGAGCACTACTGGGGATCCAGTGCCACGGCGATCACGCTGATCCAACGCGCCCGCGATCGCGGCGTGGATGCGTGGGCCGATCAGTATCCGTATCCGACCAGCGGCACCGATGGCTCAACAGTCCTGATCCCCGCGTGGGCCACGCGGCAGCCAGGAGCAGCGGGCGGCCAACCGCCGACCGATCGCGCGGCCATGCTCAAGCGCGTCCTGGGCGATCCGCCGACGGCGAAACAGGTGCGCGGCGACATCGCGCACGAGATCCGCCGCCGTGGCGGCGCCGACAACATCACCGTCTACGAGTTCACCGACAAGTCGCTCTACGGCAAGTCGCTGGCGGAGATCGCGCGGCTCTGGAAGCTGGATCCCGTCGAAACCGCGATCAGGATCCAGATCGAGGGCCTGACCACTCGTAACGGCGGCGCACGCATGCGAGGGTTCTCGATGGCCGAGTTCGACATGGAGTTGATCGCGAAGCAGCCGTGGGTGGCCACCTCCACCGACGGCGGCATTGCGATGCCGGCGGATGGGCCGTCGACGCATGCGCGGTTCTACGGCAGCTTCACGAGGAAGATCCGGCACTACGCGCTCGACCGCGGCGCGATCACGCTCGAGCACGCGATTCGCGCGGCCACGTCGCTGCCGGCGCGGATCATGCGGCTCGCCGATCGCGGCCACGTGCGCGAAGGGTTCGCCGCCGACCTGGTGGTGTTCGACCTCGCCACTATTCGCGACAAGGCAACGTTCTTCGAACCTCACCAGCATTCCGAAGGCATTGACTACGTCTTCGTCAACGGCGTGGCGGTGGTCGACGCCGGCAAGCTGACACAGGCGCTTGCCGGCAAAGTATTGGCGCGATAGGTCCGGCTTCAGCACACGAAACAGGAGTTCAAGAGATTGGGAGAAAATTCTTCTCCTGATCTTCTGATCTCCTGTTTACCTGGTGCTGCGCTCGACCGGCTCCATCCGCAGGATCGGCGTCGGCTTGCCGTCGCGGTCTTCAATGGCCAGGTAGATGAACCCGTCGAGACCCTGCCGCACGTCGCGGATGCGGCCCATCTGCGGCACCAGGGTTTCCTCGTTGACGACGCTCGTGCCCTTCATCGTGAGACGCGCGAGCTGCTGCCCGGCCATGCCGGCGGTGAAGTAGTTGCCTTTCCACTGCGGAAAGCGATCTCCGGTGTAGAACATCCCGCCCGAAATGCCGATCGACGGCACCCAGATGTGACGCGGCTGCTCCATCCCTTCACGCATGGTGCCCTGGTGGATCGCGAGGCCGGTCGTGTAGTTCACGCCGAATCCGACCACCGGCCAGCCGTAGTTGAGGCCGGGCAGGATGCGATTCAGTTCGTCGCCGCCCATGGGACCATGCTCGGTCGCGAACACATCGCCGGTTTCGGGTTGGATGGCAATGCCCTGGACGTTGCGGTGGCCGTAGCTCCAGATCTCCGGGCGCGCACCGGCGCGGCTGACGAACGGATTGTCGGCCGGCACCCGGCCATCGTCATGCAGCCGAACGATCGTGCCGTGATGGTTGGTCAGATCCTGCGCGGGATGCGCCTCGAGATTGCCGGTCGGCGGGACCTGGCGGTCGCCGAGGGTCAGGAACAGGAAGCCCTTGCCGTCGAACGCGATCTTGCCGCCGAAGTGACCGCGGCCCTTCGAGACCGACTCAAACAGCTGCTGCACGTTGGTCAGGCGATCGTTCTCGAACCGGCCTCGCACGAGCGCCGTCGTGGCTTCCTTGCCGTCGGCCAGCGGCTTCGAGAATGTCAGATACAGCATTCGGTTCGACGCGAAGTCCGGGTGCGGCGCGACCTCGAGCAGCCCGCCCTGGTTGGCGTAAGACACGGCCGGGACGCCCTCGACCGGCTGCGGCAGCAGCTGGCCGTTGCGCACAATGCGCAGGCGGCCGGGTCGCTCGGTGATCAGCATGTCGCCGCCCGGCAGGAAGGCCATGGACCACGGCTGCACCAGCGAGTCGGCGACCGTGACCACGCGGTAGTCGTGGAGCGCCGACCGCAACGGTGTCTGTGCCAGCACGGTGGCCGATAACAGCCCGGCGCCGACGATCAATCCCAACAGTGTGCGAACCATTCAAAGCCTCCTAATTTGGACCTCCCATCATACTCATCTCGACCCCAGCGAGGCAGCTGTTCGAGTGCGAGTACCATAGCCGCGTGAATATTGTCGTGCTGGGTGCGGGCGCGATCGGCAGCGCCTACGGATACCAGCTGGCCGCCGACCACCACGTAACACTGGTGGGCACCGCGGCGCACGTGCAAGCCATCCGCGACCACGGCCTGCGAATCAAGGGGTCGATCGGCAGCGGCACCTACCCCGTCAAGGCGGTCACCAGCCTCGAGGCGATCGAACCCGAGACGCTGATCATACTGACCACCAAGGTCAGCAGCACGGTCGAGGCGGTGACGCCGATCGTCCCGCTGCTGTCTTCGTCCGTCACCATTCTATGTGTGCAGAATGGCCTTTACTCCGAGCGTCTCGTGACCGACCTGGTGGGTGATCGCGCGGTGACCTTGCGGGCGATCACGCAGGTCGGCGCCATTCTTCGCGGACCCGGCGTGGTCGAGCACACCGTGAAGGGCTACACGCTGGTCGAAGCCCACAAGCGCGCGGCGGGCATCGCCGACGTACTGACCGCGAGCGGCCTCGACGGCCGCGTCATCCCCGACATGAAAACCGCCATGTGGCGGAAGATCGTCTTCAACTGCGTGATCAACCCGATCACGGCGATCACCGGCTCCACGGTGGGCGGCATCGTCGATCCGAACCTGGCGCCGATCAAGCGGCTGGTGATCGACGAGTGCCTCGCGGTGGCGGCCGCGGATGGCGTGACGTTCGACGAGGACTTCATGGCAACGATCGACAAGGTGTTCGCGTCGGCAGCGACTCTGGCCTCGACGCTGCAGGACCTGCACAAGGGCCGGCGAACCGAGATCGATCACTTGAACGGCGCCGTCGTAGCGCTTGGCGAGCACTACGGCATTCCCTGCCCGGTCAACGCGGCCCTCACGACAATCATCAAACGACTGGAGGGGCAGGCGCGGAGCTAGGGTTCGAGATCGCGGACCAGCCGCACCTCGATGCTGCCTTCTCGCGCGGGCGGAATCTTTGCCGCCATCTGGATGGCTTCTTCCATGCTGGCGGCTTCGAGCAGGTAGAAGCCGGCGAGCTGTTCCTTGGTCTCGGCGAAGGGTCCGTCGGTCACCGTCATCTTGCCGTCGCGCACGCGCACGGTGGCGGCGGTCGCCGCCGGCTGTAGGGCTTCGCCGCCAATCATGGCGCCGGCCTGCCGCAAGGTGTTGCCGCAATCGAGGCACTCGCGATCGGGCACAGCGCGCAGCTTGCCGGTTTCCAGGTAGACGAGGCAGGCGTATTTCATGCCCTCATATTCTAGCTTCGTCACTCCTCGACAAATTGCTTCAGCCGGCCCAGCGCCGCATCCCACTGCATTGACACCTGATCCAGGTACCGGCGCGCAGCATCCAGGCGTTCGGCCTCGACGTTCCATATGCGTTCACGGCCCTTCCGATCGCTGCGCACCAGTCCTGCGGCGCTCAGCACCTCGAGGTGCTTGGTGATGGCCTGTCGCGTGTATGGCGACTCGGCCGCCAGCTGCGCAATCGAGTGTGGGCCGCTGCTGCCCAGGCGCAGGACCAGCGCGAGCCGGGTCTCGTCGCCGAGGGCGGCAAACAGAGGGGCGGCTCCCTCGAGGGTTGGCAGCGTGGCCGATCCGGTGGCCCTGCTGGTCACGCCGCCGATCCCGATTGGGCCGCCAGATAGCGGTCGATGTTGCGCAACTGTCCCGTCCACCCACCGTCGTTCTTGCGGAACGCTTCATCGCGGCGAGAGGCGGGAAGGCGATCGAAGCCTGACTCCACGACCGTGAGTCGGGTACCGTCCGGCGCGTCGTCCAGCGTGAATTCACAGAGCGTCGTGGGCTCGCCCGAGTAGTCAACGTTCGGATCGATCGCGTATGGGTGCCAGCGATATGAGAACCGGTGCTGGGGTTCGAAGTGTTCGATGGTGAAATCCAGAGTGACGTGCTCGTAGCCCTTCGTGGTAATCGGACCGGTAATGCGGGCGCCGGGTGCGAAGACGCCGGTCAGCCGCGCACCGAACCAGGAGCCAAACTCTTCAGCGGTCGTGAGCGCGCGCCAGGCGGTGGCGCGGGAGGCACGCAGGACAACGGTCTTCTCGATGCGGTCGGTATTCATCAGGCAACCTCTGGGTTGCACTTTAGATCAACCCTTCGCAACACGCAACCAATAAGTTGCCTGTTACGCCCGGACGTCGATCTCGGACTTCCTGGTTCGACGTGTATACAGAGGCGGGCTTGACACCAGGCGGGCAGTGCGATATTAAACTAGTAGGTTAATTAACTGATTGGTTCACAACATGCCCGCTGATCAACTGAGCGCCACTTTCGCTGCCCTCGCCGACCCCACGCGCCGCGCCATCCTGGCCCGGCTCGTGACCGGCGAATGTTCGGTCACCGAACTGGCCGAGCCGTTCGACATGAGCATGCCGGCCGTCTCGAAACACCTGCGGGTGCTCGAGCGTGCCGGCCTGATCGCCCGGGGACGGGAAGCGCAGTGGCGTCCGTGCCGCATCGAAGCCGGCCCGCTGAAAGACGTGGCGGACTGGGCCGAGCAGTATCGGCAAATTTGGGAACAGCGGCTGGATCGCCTCGATAACTACCTGCAGGAACTGCAGGCCAAGGAGAAGTCTCATGCTCGCAAGCCGCGCCGCAAATAGCAGCACCTTCCAGGTCACGACGCCCTCGGACAACGAGATTGTCATGACCCGCCTGTTCAACGCCCCTCGCGACCTCGTCTTCGAGGTGATGAGCAAGCCCGAGCACGTCCGCCGCTGGTGGGGTAACCTCGGCCCCGGCTACTCGGTGCCCGTGTGCGAGATCGACTTGCGTGTTGGTGGCAAGTGGCGCTTCGTCAACGCGCACCCGAAAGGTGAGGCCGGCTTTCACGGTGTCTACCGCGAAATCGACGCGCCCGGCCGCCTGGTCTTCACCGAGATCTTCGACCCGTTTCCCGACGCCGAGTCCGTGGTGGCGGCAGTGCTGACGGAAGAGGACGGCAAGACGCGCCTGACGGCCACCTGCACGTATCCGTCGAAGGAAATTCGCGACATGGTCAAGTCCACGGGCATGGAAAAGGGCGCCGCCGCCAGTTACGACCGCCTCGAAGACCTCACTCAGGAGCTACAGCAGTCATGAGCCTGATCACCGATCTCCGCGTCGCGCTTCGGTCCCTCGGCCGGGTCAAGGGAGTGGCCATCACGGTCATTCTCACCCTGGCGCTCGGCATCGGCGCGAACGCCGCCATCTTCAGCCTCGTTCGTGGCGTGCTGCTCAAGCCGCTGGTCAACGACGATGAAGAGCGGCTGATCTACATCCGTCAAAGCGCGAAAGGTGCCGGGTCCGAGAACGCGAACTTCTCGGTCCCGGAGATCCGTGATCTGCGCGCGCGGGTGAAGAGCATTGCGGCGTTCGGTGACTTCTCCACTATCGAGTTCACTATGGTCGGTCTCGGCGAACCGCGCGTCGTCCGGGCCGGCGTGGTGGGCGGCAACTACTTCAACGTGATGGGGCTCCGGCCGGTGGCCGGGCGGCTTCTCGACGCGACCGACGATGGTCCGGCGGCGGCGCCGACGGCGGTGTTGACGCATCGGTACTGGACGACGGGATTCAACAGCGACCCGTCGGTGGTCGGCAAGGTGATTAAGCTTGGCGACCGCGCGGTGACGATCGTCGGCGTGCTCGAGCCGTCCATTCCTTATCCGGCGCAAACCGAATTGATCGCCAACGTCGTGACCAGCTCGCACCACATGGACGCCACCATGGTTGATGGCCGCGTCCATCGCATGACCGAGCTGTTCGGCCGGCTGGCTCCTGGTGCCACGCTCGAGCAGGCGCGCGCGGAGTTGCAGACGGCTCACAGCGTCATGCTGACCGAGCACCGCGAAGACTACCCGGTGTCGAACGACTTCCAGATCAGCGCGGTCCAGTTGCGCGATCAGATCACGTCGCCGGCGCGGACCGTGCTGCTGATTCTGCTGGCGGCATCGGGGTTGATCTTCATCATCGCCTGCTCCAACGTCGCCAACCTGATCCTGGCGCGCTCGGTCCGCCGCGAAGGTGAGCTGGCGGTGCGGGCCGCGCTTGGCGCCAGCCGCGCCGCCCTGCGCCGTACCCTGCTCGCGGAAAGCCTGCTCCTATGCGGCGCCGGCGCCATGCTCGGCGTGCTAATCGCGCGGCCTATGGTGACCGTACTCGCGAGCTATGCCTCTCGCTACTCGGTGCGGGCCCTCGATCTCACCGTCGATTCCACGTTGCTATGGGTAGGCGTCAGCCTCGCGCTCGTCGCCGCCGTGCTCCTGGCCTTCGTGCCGCGGCTGCCGTCGGCCGAAGCCTCGAACGGACTTGGCTTGTCGAGCGGCAGCGTTCGCATTACCAGCGGCACGAACCGCCGCCTTCGGCTGTTCGCGGTCACGCAGATCGCGGCATCATTCGTCCTGGTCGCCGGCGCCGGCATGCTGGTGACGACGTTGATCGCGCTGCAATCGGCGGCGCCCGGCATCAACACCCGCAACGTGCTCGTGCTCAACGTGCCGGTCAACTACGAGCGGCCGCCCGCGCAGATTCTGCCCTTCTACCGTGAAGTCATCCGCCGCATCGGCGAACTGCCGGACGTCGAAACGGTGGCAGTCGGCACCATGGTGCCGTGGCGTGACGCCGGCCAGTGGTTTGCCGCCCAGTTCACGGTCGAGGGCTACAAGAAGGCCGACGGCGAAGACGATCCGCGCGCCAAGTTCCGCACGGTGTCGCCCGGCTTCTTCCGCTCGCTGAACGTGCCGATCATCGCCGGCCGCGACTTCAACGCCGACGACCGCACTGACGGCGAGAAGGTCGTGATCGTCAGCGAGAGCCTGGCCAAGCGGATGTTCCCGAACCAGGAGGCGCTCAACCGCAATCTGTTTTGGACCGATCCGGTGACGAAATTCATCGGCGTGAACAACGGACCCCGCCGCATCATCGGCATTGCCGCCGACCTGGATGACGAGAACGTGGTCGCCGAGTCGACCATCACGGTGTATCACCCGATGGAGCAGGAGATGTTCCAGGGACGCCTGTTCGTGCATGCCAAGACCGATCCGTACGCGCTGGTGACTCCGGTGACCAAGATCATCCGCGACCTGTCGGCGGAGCAGCCGGTGGAAGGCGCGGCCACGCTGGAGGATGTGCGCGCCGAGGTGCTCGCGCCGAATCGGCTGAACGCGCTCATCTTCAGTGGCTTCGCCACCGTGGCGCTCACGATCGCCGTCGTTGGCGTGGCGGGCGTGCTGGCCTTCTCGGTCAGCGCAAGGACCCGCGAGTTTGGCGTCCGTCTGGCGATTGGATCGACGCCGCGCAGCTTGCTGACGCGTATTCTCGGTGAGGGCGCCGTGATTGCCGGACTCGGGGTGGTCGTGGGCGTGGTGAGCGGCCTGGCACTGGCGCAGTTCGCCGGCAGCGTCTTCGGCGAGCTGACGATGCCGGGGCCGCTGCCGCTGGCCGGCGCGGCGCTGTTGCTGATTGCCGCCGCCGTGCTCGCATCGCTGATGCCGGCCGCGCGAGCCGCGCGCGTGGATGTGATGCAGGCACTGCGATCGGAATAGGCCTTGGGGACTTGGGGTCTTGGGGTCCTACGGTCTTAGAGGCTGAGGGAACTTCAAGACCCCAGGACCTCAGGACCCTAAGACCTCTATCTCATGATCAGATCATCTTCATCCGGCACGTCGGCCATCTGCACCCGCAGGTTGCCGGCGTTGGTCGCGTAGAGATACGCGGTCGACGGCGAGATCGTGCCGGCGCGCACCAGCTTCTCGAGTTCCCCGTCAAAGTGTTGCATGCCGTCGAGGGTGCCGTCGCGCATGGCGTCGATCAGCGAACGCCCTTCCTTCTCGCCGTTCTCGATGTACTCGCGCGTGCGCATGGTGGACTTCAGCATCTCGATGATCGCCATGCGCCCGCCGCCCTTTTTCGGAATCAGCCGCTGCGAGATGAAGTAGCGGAACGACGCCGCCAGGCGCGCGCGCACCGCCTGCTGGTCGGCCACGTCGAACGTGCCGACAATGCGCTCGACCGTCTTCGACGCATCAATGGTGTGCAGCGTCGAAAAGACCAGGTGGCCCGTCTCGGCCGCCGTCAGCGCGATCTCAATCGTCTCGCGGTCGCGCATTTCGCCGACCAGGATCACCTTCGGCGCCTGGCGCAAGGCGGCCCGCAGCGCCAGCGCGAAGGTCGGCGTGTCGGTGTGCAGCTCGCGCTGGTGGACCGTGCCCTTCTTATGCTTGTGCAGGAACTCGATCGGATCCTCGATGGTGAGGATGTGCTCGGCGCGGCTCTCGTTGATCAGGTCGATAATCGCGGCCAGGGTCGAGGACTTGCCCGACCCGGTAGGCCCGGTGACCAACACGATGCCGTTCTTCAGGGTCGCGGTATCGGCAATCGCCGCCGGCAGGTTGAGTTCGGCAATGCTCGGAATGCGTGACGCGATCATGCGCATGACGATGGCGTAGGTGTTGCGCTGGCGGAAGACGTTGACGCGGAACCGGCACCGCTCGGGCAGCACGTACGACAGGTCGCAGGCGCCCTGGTCCTTCAGCGTGCCGAGCAGGTATTGGTTGCCGTTGATCAGGTCGCAGGCGACGCCGGCCGTGTCTTCGGCGCGCAGGACCGGCATTTCGGCAACCTGGACCGGCACCAGGTCGCCGTGGCGCTCCACTTGAGGCGGCCGGCCCGGGGACAGGACCAGGTCGCTGATGCCGTCGCCGGAATCAATCATGGTCTGAATAAGGTCGGGCGTGGCCAGGGCGCGGGCCGTGCTCGCGCCAAACATCGTTTCGCTGAGATTGGATGCAGTCATAGTTGCGCCGCTAGCTTATCGCTCCGGCCCGGCGTCGCCCAACCCCGAATGCGGACGCATAGGAAGACGCGATGGGCCTTTAACGGCGCAGACCGGGTGAATCTTCCGGTTCGAGCACTACGCTGACCTGGGTGACCTGGTCCGCGGGCACCGTCACCACTTTAGTGAAGCGCCGATAGCCGGCGCGCTCAATCCAAACGAGGTGCGAGCCCGCACGCAGCCCCGACAACCGCACGGGTGTCGTGCCCACGCTCCGTCGGTTGACGAAGACCTCGCCACCGGTGGGCACGGCCTCGACCGACAGCGTGCCGACAAATGGTTCTCGAGGCGCGCGCTCGGTACGCGGCTGCGCTCGCGCCTGGCCGTCAGGCCGTGGAGGCGAAACTGGGACGCTGGCTTTTGGGGCGGGCTCCGGTTCCTCGAGGGCCGGCGGGTCAACGACCGCCACCGTCGCCGGCTCGACGGCTGCGACAATGGACGGCGCCACGGAGGGAATGGAACGCCAGCCCACAGTCGCCAGTGATACCAGGCAAGCGGCAGCAAGGCCAAGGGTGACGGCCGACCGGCGGGCCTGGGCGCGGTTGTCCCTGGCGGCGCTGACTAAGGTCGCCACCTCACGCTTCAGTGCCAAGGCGTCTAGTCGCGATTCGCGCAGCAGGCGCTCCGCGGTCTCCGCGCGATGGACGAGCTCCTCCAGCTCCGGAGTAGCCTCGGCCGGTTCGATTTCTATCGGGATTTCTGCTGGCGGCGCGGGCGCGGCGACCGACGGCGGCTCGGTCGCAAACAACAGCAACGGATCAGAATCAGCAGACTCGTCGTCTGGGCGCTGTGACACGTGGGCCTCCGGGCCCTCCGGTCATTGCCACTCCCGTGCCATCGGCGCGCTGATCAGGCGGACTGCTTCTCGGCGGCCTTTAGCTTCATCTCGTTCTGACCCTGAAGTATCGAGCACCACTGCTTGTGGTCTGCCACCGGCATGCCACATTCGACGCAGACCTGGACGCGCTGCTTCGGTGATTCGCTCTTCCCCAACAAACGATTCAGAAACGACATGAAACCTCCGACCGATTCACTCGCACCCTAGGCACCTTAGGCACCCTAGGCCCCTCAGGCACCTCAGGCACCGTTGGCGCTTTTCTTTGATACGTAAGACGGATGAAATCGGTTCAGGGTTGGCCCGTATAATGGCGGCCGGCGAGGGTGCCGTCTTTCAACCAGGAGCCGACATGGCCAGAGCGATCCGGCAGTTACTGATCACGGCCGCGTGCATCGTAGTGTTCACGGGCATTGCGGCAGCCCAGCCCTCCAAGATCACCGGCGCAACCTGCAGCGCCCCACCCCGGATGGACTGCCCCGGGGCCAATTGCCCGGCCGGCCTGGCACGCGCCGACGGCAATGCCATCGAGCCCAAGTCGGGCCGCAAGTATTTTCTCGACTACCCATGTGACCTGAAGCCTGGCGAAGAGGTCGTGTTCGTGCTCAGCCTGCACGGCGCCGGCTCCATCGGCAACTGGCAGCGCCACTACTTCCCGATCATCGACCTCAAGGACAAGTACCGCCTGGTGGTGGCCACGCCAACCGCCGCCACGAGTGAGCCGACGCGCCGGTGGGTGGGCGAGGCCGACGATGTGTTTCTGCAGAATGTGACCGAACAGGTCTTCGACGCCTTCGGCCGCGATCGCATTCGCGCTTTCTGGCTGGCCGGACACAGCCAGGGCGGTATCACGTCGCGGCGAATCGTGTGCTCCGACTACTTCAAGACGCGCGTGGACGGGTGGCTGAGCCTGTCGGGAGGCCGGCTCGGCTCGACGCGCACGACCTTTGGCCGCGCTCCCGCCGCGGGCGCGACGGCGCCGGCCGCCACACCGGCACCCGCTGCCGAGTTGCCATCGTGCGACTTCTCGTTCATCTACACCGCCGGCCAGCTGGAGATCGAATCGCTGCCGGCGACGTCTCCCTGGGCCGAGAAATACGGTTGCGGCGCCCGCGAACGCCGCGCCGAGATCATCGACTCCCGCGCCGGCTATGTGACCGCCACCGACCAGAGCCGGGGTCCCAGCTGGGGCCGGCATGCGCGGCCCGGCACCACCGAGTCCTATGTCTTCCCGAAGTGCCGTGATGACCGGGTCGTCGCCGACTTCGTCCGGCTCGACAAGGGCCATACCGAAGGGCTCGAGCCCAACGTGCTGGAGGAGATCGTCAAGCTGATGGTGAGTGCGCGCGGCGGCAAGGCCCGCGGCGCGCGGTAGCGGCAGCTCAACAGGGCGGTTGACACGGCCTAGGGCGGGGCGTCAGAGTTACCCCGCCATGCAACGCATCCTGATTCCCGTCCTGCTCGTGCTCCTGGCCAGCCCGTCCTGGTCCACCGCTCAAACCGCCATCGCCAGCGCCGAGCCGTTCAAGCTCGGCACTTTTGAGATCGCCGGCGAGGAACGTATCGGCATCGTCCTCCAGGACAAGCTGATCGTCGACCTGAACGCCGCCAACCGCGCACTCGAGCGCAGCCCCGCCTATCCGCACATCCCGATGCCCGAAGACATGCGGGCGCTGGTCGGCCGGTACGAGTACGGGATGAAGGCCCGCCTCTACGAAATCGTCAACGACATCGTCGCCAACAAGCGCGTGTCGGCGAGCCCGCGCCCGGCCTACATCCACGACCTCGCCACGGTGCGGACGCTCGCGCCGCTGCAGCCGCGCAAGATCCTGAATGCGGCGGTCAACTTCTACAGCCACGTCGGCGAAGGTGGCACGCCGGAACAGCAGAAGAAGGCGGCCGATGAGCGGCGCGCCTCGCGCGGCGTGCCGTACCTGTTCCTCAAGCCGACCGAAGGCGCCATCGTCGGCAACGGCGCCAACGTGATCCTGCCGTACGGCCGCGATCGCATCGACTGGGAAGTGGAGCTCGGCATCGTCATCGGCAAGGCGGCGAAGTATGTGCCGGCGAGCAAGGCCGCCGAATACATCTTCGGTTACACCGTCACCATCGACGTGTCTGACCGCGGCGGACGTCCGCCAGACTCACGTCCCGGTTCGGACTGGTTCGTCGGCAAGGGTCACGACACGTTCGCGCCCATGGGGCCGTGGATCGTGCCGAAAGAATTCTACGGTGACCCGATGAAGCGGCTGCGCCAGACGCTGTCGGTCGGTGGCCAGCAGATGCAGGAAGGCCTGCCCGGCGACATGATTCACTCGGTCTACGAAATTATCGAGTACGGATCGTCGATCATCACGCTGTTCCCGGGCGACATCGTCAACAACGGCACCTCGGGCGGGGTGGGCATGGGCTCGGCGGTCCGCGGCAAGCCGACCTTCTTGAAGGCAGGCGACGTGATCACCGCGAGCATCGAGGGTATCGGCACGCTGACCATGCCGGTGGTGGCGGAGCCGGCGCCGACGCCGGGAACGGGTTCGTACCTGCCGCCGGTCAGCAGCTACCGCAAGCCCCAGTAGTAGAAACAGGAGGTTAGGAGATCAGGAGAAAAATATCTCCTGATCTCTTGATCTCTTGTTATTTCCTGATCTCGCTCTTCTTTTCTTCCGCGACCCGCGCATCGAGCGCCTTCATGGCGTTGGCGGCCAGCACCCGGCAGGCCTGCGGATCAATGAACGGATCAACGGCCGGTTTCGCGGCTCGCTTCTGCAGCTTGCCGGCCAAGTCGGTGGCCATCGGGTGCGTGGTGATCATGCTGTCGCACGGCAGTTCACCAACCGTGGTGATGCTCTTGCGAAACTGATCGACGCGGCTTGGCGTCTTCGCATCCCCGGTGAAGCGGAATCCCGGCGCCGCCACCGCAGAAATGCTGTCGGCGTAGACCATATTCAAGCACCTGGCATCCACGCACGACTGCCAGGTCCAGGTGGTGCTGCCGGGGGTGTGTCCGGCCGTGTTGTGCATCTGGACAGCGAGGGAGCCGAGACGCACCATTTCTTTGTCCTTCACGACGCGCACGTTCTTGACCGCCGGGAAGTCGTTGTTGCCGAAGCCCGCCTGCGGATCGTCGGGCACGGCGTTGCCCATCGCGAATCCTTGCGCGCCCGAGGCGCTCGACACGACCGTCGCGCCACTCGCGCGCTGCAGGGCGGCAATGCCCGCTGCGTGGTCGTAGTGCGCGTGAGAATTCAGGATCAGCTTGACGTCTTCGAGCTTGAACCCCAGCTTGCGGATGCTGGCCTCGATGAGCGGCGCCGACTGGGAGAGGCCGCCGTCCAGCAGGATGTGGCCCTCGTCCCCGGTGATCAACAGGGCTGACAGGCCCGCCGTCCCGACGTAGTAGGTGTTGGCGTAAACCTGGAACGGCTCGATCGGCTCGTTCCATTCATCGCAACTCGAGCACTTGATGGGAGGGTCCGGTCGAACCGTGGCCTGGCCGAGAGACATCAGAACGGCGATCGCCGCGGCGATCAAACCCTGTTGGAGCATCTACATCCCACCCACTTTGAAGGTCCGCTTGCCTACGGACACGCCGTCGAGAAAGATTTCTACGGTGTAGTCGCCTGCCGGAAAGCCCCCGGAGTTCACCAGGTTGAACTCGGTGCTGGCGGGGCCGTCGTACGATACCTGCTTGACCGGCTCGTCGATCACCTGGGTTCCGAACATCCATTTCACGCCGACGGTGCCCTTGCCGGCTGCGGCGGTCTGTATCGATACGTAGATCGTCTCGTTGGGCTTGAACAGGGTCGTGATGCTGGCCACGCTGCGGTCGGGGTTGAGGGAACGGCCGACCTGGATGTTGGCAAGGCTGAGCGGTGCATCGGCACAACCGGCTGCCGCGAGCATGAGTACGAGCGACAAGAGCGGGAATAGACGCTTCACCATCCCATCTTAGCTTGCAAGAACCACTCCTGAAGTATCTGCGCCAAGGTCGAGGTCGTGACGAAAGCGGTCCGCACCGGCCAACGGGCAAAAGGCTATGGACGAGGTCGGGCGGTTGAGGCCAATATCCTTGCATGCGCGTGGCGATCGTCGGCGGGCCGGGGGTGGGCAAGAGCACCCTCGTGCGACAACTCGCCGACCTGTACCACAACGGGGCCTACGGCGAAGGTGAGAAGGGCGTGTGGGATCCGCGCGTGCTCGAGGACATTGCCAATGGCGTCAACGCCGTCGGCGTCACCGAATATTTCGGCCGGCTCTACGACGCCAACTACCAGGACGCGGCGCGGAACGACTCGCCGGCCAAGGTGATCTTCTTCGAGGGGGCGCGCATCACGCTCGAGGCGCACATCGCTGAGTACCCGCAGGAGCACCACGCTGCCCTGCGCAAGGTGCTGGCGATCGGCGACGCCTGGTCACCCGACAAGGTGATCGTGCTGACGTCGGGCACCGACACGATCGAGAAGCACATCCGGTTGCGCAACCGGCCGCACGAGAGCGCCGAGAACATGGTGCGACGCTTCCGCTTGATCGATTCCGAGTTCCGCCGGCTCGCCCCGCTCTACCCCAACACCATCGTGATCGACCGCGACAGCAAGGAATTTCACGAGCGCACCGGGCTGGTGGACATCATCACCATGGCGGGCCTGCCGATGTTCACCGAGATCCCCTACCACCGCCTGGACTAGGCCGGAACGCCTGCACTTGACAATAGGTGTTAGAACATCTATTGTGGTGACATGTTATCGCCGCTGGGCGCCGAACTGAAGCAGAACAAGCCGTTCGAGACCCTCGAGGAAGAGGCGGTGCTGAGCATTGCCCGGACCGCCGCCCTCATCGAGCACCAGGCTACCCAGACGCTGAAGCCGTACAACTTGAGCCTGAGCCAGTACAACGTGCTGCGCATCCTGCGCGGCGCCGGCGCCGACGGGTTGTGCCGCAACGAGGTGGGCAAGCGGCTGGTCACCGAGGTCCCGGACGTGACCCGGTTGCTGGATCGGATGGAGGAGGCCGGGTTGATCTCGCGCCAGCGCGGCGCCAAGGATCGACGCTACGTGACCACCCGCATTACCCGAAAGGGGCTGGACCTGGTCGGCAAGCTCGACCGGCCGATCCGTGAACTTCACCAGACGCAGCTCGGGCACGTCGGCAAGAAGAGCCTACACTCGCTGATCGACGCCCTCACCGAGGTGCGGACGAAGCCTTGACCTTTTTTTGGCGTAATAGGTGTTTAAACACCAATTGTTCAAACGTTCATAACCGGAGACCGAGACCATGACCACTGCCACCGCGACCATGACCGCCCTCAAGACCTACAAGATCGACGCCTCACACTCGGAGGCGACATTCCAGGTCCGCCACCTGATCACCAAGGTGCGCGGCCGCTTCGCCGAGTTCGACGGCGCCATCACGTTTGCCGCCGATGCGCCGGCCAGCTCGTCGGTGGAGTTCACCATCCAGACCAAGAGCGTCGACACCAGCCAGGCGCAGCGCGACGAGCACCTGCGCTCGGCCGACTTCTTCGATGTCGAGAAGTTCCCCCTGCTCACCTTCAAGAGCACCGCGGTGGCCGCGCGCGGCGACAGCCAGTTCGACGTCACCGGCGAGTTGACCATTCGCGACGTGACCAAGACCATCACGTTGCCGGTGGCCTACCTCGGCGAAGCCAAGGACCCGTGGGGCAACGCCAAGGTGGCGTTCGAAACGGAGATCACGCTGAACCGCAAGGACTACGGCCTGAACTGGAACGCCGCGCTCGAAACCGGCGGCTTTCTGGTCGGCGACGAGGTAAAGGTGAGCCTGTCGATCCAGGCCGCCTGATGCCCCGGGATCCCGGCGTTTGTCATTCGTTGTCTTGCGCAGGCAACGCCGGGCTTCACAGAGGCGCGCCGGACAGTAGAATGACCACGCCAAGGAGTGGTCATGTTGAAACTGTTCGTGTTGCTTATCGGTACCATCCTGCTCACGGGTCCGGCGCTCACCGCCCAGGCGCCAGCCCAGGCGCCGGCCACGCCGCAGCGGCCCGCCGCCCTGCCGTCCATCGAGGACCGCACGGCCGGCATGAAGAAGATGGACGGTTACTTCCCGCTGTACTGGGATGAACGCACCGGCTCCATGCATCTGGAAATCTCGCGGTTCGACACCGAGTTCCTGTTCTCGACGGGCCTGTCGGCCGGCCTCGGCTCGAACGACATCGGCCTCGATCGCGGCACCGGCCGCGGCGGCGGGCGCCTGGTCTACTTCGAGCGAGTCGGCCCGCGCGTGATGCTGGTGCAACCGAACCAGTCGTTCCGCTCGAGCAGCAAGAACCCGCTCGAGGTGAAGTCGGTCGAAGAGTCATTCGCCAAGTCCACCCTGTGGGGTTTCGCGGTGGCGGCCGAGTCCGCCGGCCGCGTGCTCGTGGATGCCACCGACTTCCTGTTGCGTGACGTGGCCGGTGCCGCCGGCAGCCTGCGTCCGGGCAACTATCGCCTCGACCGCACCCGCAGCGCGTTCTACCTGCCCAACACGCGCAACTTCCCGATGAACACCGAAGTCGACATGACGTTGACCTTCGTCAACGAACCGACCGGCGCCGGTGGCGGCGGCGGTGGTCCCACCCAGGGCCCGACGCCGATCGCGCCGCCGGGCACCGGCGGCGGTGGTGGCGGCGGCGGCTTTGGCGGCGGCCTTTTCTCCGGCAGCGTCGGCAGCGTGACGCCCTCGACCAACGAGGTCACGCTTCGCGAGCACGCGTCGTTCGTGCAGTTGCCCGACACCAACTACACCCCGCGCCACGCCGATCCGCGCGCCGGCTTCGGCGGCTCCACGTTTGTGGACTTCAGCCAGCCGATTAGCGAGGGCATCCAGTTCAGCCACATCCGCAGGCATCGCCTGCAGAAGAAGGATCCGAGCGCGGCGATCAGCGAGCCGGTGAAGCCGATCCAGTACTGGGTTGACTCCGGCGCGCCCGAAGATGTGAAGCAGGCCCTGATCGAAGGCGCGATGTGGTGGGACGCGGCCTTCCAGGCCGCCGGCTTCCGCAACGCGTTCAAGGTCGATGTGCTGCCCGAGGGCGCCGACCCGATGGACATCCGCTACAACATGATCAACTGGGTCCACCGCTCGACCCGCGGCTGGAGCATGGGCGGCTCGGTGTCCGATCCGCGCACCGGCGAGATCATCAAGGCCACCGTCACGCTCGGCTCGTTGCGCGATCGCCAGGACTACATGATCTTCGAGGGCCTGCTGTCGCCGTACGCCAATGGCACCGAGCGCCCGGCGGTCCTTTACGAGACGGCCCTGCAGCGCATCCGCCAGTTGTCGGCCCACGAGGTCGGCCACACCCTCGGCATCGGCCACAACTACTACAACAGCAGCAAGGGCTGGATTTCGGTGATGGACTATCCGGTTGCCCTCGCCGAGCTGAAGGAGGACGGCACCATCGATCTCTCGCGTGCCTACCACCAGAACATCGGCGAGTGGGACAAGGTCGCCATCAACTGGGGCTACCGCGAGTTCCCCAATCGCGCCGAAGACGCGGCGGCGCTGCTGAAGATCCAGAACGACGCATGGGCGGCCGACCTCCGCTACTTCACCAACCAGGACATCGACATCCACCCGAACGCCGACCAGTGGACCAACGGCGCCAACCAGACCGACGAGCTGACGCGGCTGATGAAGGTGCGGCGCGCCGCGCTCGATCGCATGGGCCCCAACACCATTCGCACCGGGACGCCAACGGTGATGATCGAAGAGCCGCTGGTGCCGATCTACATGTATCACCGCTACGCGGTGGAGAGCACCTCCTCGTCCATTGCCGGCCAGGACTTCGTCTACGCGATGCGCGACGATGGCCGCACGCCGATCACCTGGGTCTCGGGCGAAGCCCAGCGCAAGGCGATTGATGCGCTGACGGCAACCCTCAAGCCGTCGGAGCTGACTATTCCCAAGCGGATTCTCGACCTGCTTCCGCCGCGGCCGCCAGGTTACCCCTCGCACCGCGAGCTGTTCCCGCGCACCACCGGCGAGGGCTTCGATCCGGTGAACCCCGCGTCGATCGCCGCTGACGTCACGATTGGCTTCATGCTGCAGACCGACCGTGCCGCGCGCATGGTCACGCAGTCAGCCGTCGACCAGTCGCTGCCCGGACTCGGCGAGGTGATCGACCGCCTGGTGAGGGCCACGTTCGACGCGCCCACGACGGGCACCTACGAGGCCGAAGTGCGCCGGGCCACCGAACGGGTGCTGGTCGATCGCCTGATGTGGCTGGCAGCCGCGGCCCCGAATGCCCAGGTGCGCGCCATCGCCTCTCTCAAGCTCGATCGGCTGCGGGCGCGCGCGGCTAACGTCGGTCCGGTCGTTGCCGGTTCGCAGGCCGAATCGGAGCGGGCCCACAAGCTGCTGATGGCCGCCGACATCAAGCGGTTCATCGAGCGGCCGATGAACGATGCGATGTCGGCCCGGATCATGCCGCCATCGCCGGCGCCGCCGGGCGCGCCGATTGGCGACGAGCCGCTGGAATGGCTCGCGCGTCCGCCGTACAAGCAGTAGTCCTGGTTCGCGAGGGCGCCCTCACCCCGGGGCGTCCTCGCCACCATCGCACGCATCGCCCTGATGCGGAACGCCTGACCAACGCATAACAAAAAACTAAGCGAGTCGCGTCAACTATCTATTTGTCTATCTGCCGCTGCGCTCGCTAGATTGACCGGGTGGAGTTGCTGTTTCCGTTCGCCGAGTACTGGTCGTTCTATGTTGCCTTCATGGCATTCGTGCTGGTGCTGCTGGCGATCGACCTGGGGGTCTTTCACCGCGAGGCCCACGTCGTCACGTTTCGCGAGTCGCTCGCCTGGTCGGTGGTCTGGGTCTCGGTGGCCCTGCTGTTTAACTATGGCTTCTACGCCTACTCCTCGGCCAACTTCGGGGCCGAGGCCGGCACCCGCCTCGGCCTCGAGTTCCTGACCGGCTACGTCGTCGAGAAATCGCTGGCGGTCGACAACATCTTTGTGTTCGTGCTGGTGTTTGCCTACTTCGGCATTCCGCAGAAGTACCAGCATCGCGTGTTGTTCTACGGCATCATCGGCGCGTTGGTCTTCCGCGCCATCTTCATTGCCCTCGGTTCGGTGCTGATGCAGTACTCCGCCGTAGTGCTGCTGTTCGGCGTCTTCCTGCTGCTGACCGGCGTCAAGATGCTGTTCGCGCCGGAGCAAAAGGTCGATCCCGAGAAGAACCCGGTGGTGCGCCTGTTCCGGCGGGTGATGCCGATTACCCCGGAGCTCCACGGTCAGCATTTCCTGGTCCGCCTGAATGGCCGGTGGCACGCCACCCCGCTGATGGTCGCGCTGCTGTTTCTCGAGTTGAGCGACGTCATCTTCGCGGTCGACTCGGTGCCGGCGATCTTCGCCATCACGGGCGAACCCTTCATCGTGTTCACCTCGAACGTGTTTGCCATTCTCGGATTGCGCGCGATGTATTTCATGCTGGCCGGGGCGATCGACCGGTTCTATCTGCTGAAGTATGCGCTGGCGTTCATCCTGATCTTCGTCGGCTTGAAAATGGTGTGGCTGAACGACCTGTTCGGCGGGAAGTTCCCCATCAGCTGGTCGCTCGGCATCATCGGGGCGCTGCTGGCCGCCGGCATCGGAGCGTCGTTGCTCAGGAAGCGGCCGGTTGCCAGGATGGAGCCGGCCTGAGCGGGTGGCCGGCGGTCAGAACTTCTCAGGCCGAAGGACCGCCACGTCGCCGATGTACAGAATCATGGCGTAGTTGTCGTAGTAGCGCGTTCGGAGCATGGCCGCAATCGCATCGGCGACGCCGGCCTGGCACACCACCTCGATTCTGATATTGGCACTCGGCGTCCAGCTGGCGTTGCGGATGCCGCGGCCGCCCTTACCGCGGGCGTCGGTGATGGTGTAGCCGGTCGCACCCAGCCGTTGGATCTCCCCAACCAGCTCGTGCTCCAGTGCGGCTTCGGTGACGATGGTCACCAGCTTGCGATGTTCCACGGACATGGTGTGGTCATCCTCCCAGGCGATCAAGGTACTCGGCGAACCGGTGGTAGAGGGGGATCCCGACCACGATGTTGAAAGGGAAGGTGATCCCCAGTGAGGCGGCCAGCGACAGCGCGGGATTGGCCTCGGGTACCGACAGACGCATGGCGGCGGGTACCGCGATGTAGGACGCACTCGCCATCAGGGTCGCCAGCAGCGCCGTCCCCCCCACCGACAGCCCCATCCCCCACCCCAGCCCGGCGCCCACGGCGCCGGAGACCATCGGCATTGCGATGCCGAACACGACCAGAAATACCCCGTGGCGGCGGAGGCTCCCTACCTGGCTGGCGGCAATCAGGCCCATCTCGAGCAGGAACAAGGCGAGCACGCCCTTGAACAGGTCCATGAACAGGGGCTCGACGGGCCTGATGCCCTCAGCGCCGGCGACCCAGCCAATGATCAACCCGCCGAGCAGCAGCACGATGCTCTTGCCCAGCAGGACCTCTCGCGCGATCGGCCGCCAGGGGGCGTTGCGGTCGATGCCCCGCGCCAACAGGATGCCCACGACGATGGCGGGCATCTCGAGCAGCACCAGGAACACGGCCACGTATCCCTCGAAGACGACCTGCCGACTGGCCAGGTAGGCGACGGCCACCGCGTAGGTGCCGACGCTCACCGAGCCGTAGTGCGCGGCAATCGAGGCCGCATCGGCCCTCGCCAGGCGACCCGCGACCCGCAGGACCGGGTAGGCGGCCAGCGGCAGCAAGACCCCCATGAGGACCACCAGCAGCATCTGCGGCAACAGCGCGCCAAACGGCTGCGCCGCCAACTCGACGCCGCCCTTCAGGCCGATGGTCAGCAGCAGCAGGATGGTCAGGAAGTCGTAGATGGCCGGCGGCAGCCGCAAGTCGGCGCGCAGCAGGCCGGCGGTGAGCCCCAGCAGGAAGAACAGGACGACCGGATCCAGCGTGGTCATGCGGGCTGCTGGCCGGGCCCGATCGCATTCACGGCGATCAGGGCAATGATTACGCGACCGAAGGCGTGATGCTCGACGAGAGCGCGCGCGGTTCCGCCGCCTGGGATTGGTGACATCGTTTTGTCCTCAGTCTAGTCCAAGCCGTTCGCGCGATTGAACCACACGCACAAGGCTTAAGCTATGGATCGTGACGGTCCCCGAGTCCACTCTCTGGCTGAATTACCATCACCTGCTCTACTTCTGGACCGTGGTGCAGGAAGGCGGTGTGTCGAAGGCCGCGGTCAAGCTGCGCCTGTCACAGCCCACCATCAGCGCCCAGGTCCGCCTGCTCGAGGAATCGCTGGGCGAGCGGCTCTTCCAGCGGCAGGGCCGAACGCTGGCGCTGACCGAGACCGGCCGGATCGTCTATCGGCACGCCGACGAGATTTTTGGCATCGGTCGCGAGCTGGTTGAAACCCTGCGCGGCCGGCCGCCGGGCCGGCCCATGCAGTTGGCGGTCGGCGTGGCGAACGCCGTGCCGAAGCTGATCGTCTGCCATCTGCTGCGACCGACCGCCCACCTGACGCCGCCGCTGCACCTCGTGTGCCGTGAGGACAGCGTTGAACAGCTCGTGGCCGACCTGGCGCTGCATAGCCTCGACCTCGTGATCGCCGATTCCCCGGCACCGCCGCACCTGCGCGTGAAGGTGTTCAATCACCTGCTGGGCGAGTCCGATACCGCGTTCTTCGCGCCCTCGGCCCTCGCCGCCAGGCTCCGTCGGCGTTTCCCTGAGTCGCTGCAGGAGGTGCCGATGGTGCTGCCGTCGATCGATACCGCGGTTCGCCGCGGTCTCAACGCCTGGTTCGACGCCGCGGGTTTGCGGCCACGGATCGTTGCGGAGTTCGAGGACACGGCGCTGATGAAGGCGTTCGCCCACGATACGGGTGCCATCTTTCCAGCGCCGGTGGTGATCGCGAAGGACATCGGCCGCATCTACGGTGTGCGCACCATCGGCCTGACGGGTTCGGTGCGGGAACACTACTACGCGATCTCGGCAGAGCGACGGTTGAAGCACCCCGGCGTCCTGGCCATCACCGCGGCGGCGCGCGAAGGACTGTTCAAGTAGTGCGTTACACGTCGCTGCTCAACTACCTGTTCTACCAGGTGGGCTGGTTCGCGTGTGTTCTTGGCGCAGCTGCCGGCCGGCCCTGGCTCGGATTCCTGCTGGCCGCGGCACTGGTGGGCGCGCACCTGTCGCTATCAGTCGATCGCGCTCACGAACTTCGGCGGATCGGTCTCGCTGTGGCAGTGGGCGGGGCGGTGGAAGCGGTCCAAGTTGCCGCGGGCACCTACCAATTTACGTCTGGGACGGTTGTTGCGGCCCTGCCACCGCCATGGTTGCTGATCATGTGGGCGCAGATGGCGACGACGTTTGACTTCAGCCTGCGGCCGATCGTCAGCCGGCCGGTGGCGGCGATGGCGTTTGGAGCCGTGGGCGGTCCGCTGGCGTTTCTCGCCGGCGAGCGCCTCGGCGCGGTCACCTTGCAACGACCGCTCGCGCCAGGACTGTTGCTGCTGGCCGTCAGCTGGGCGATCGCGATGGCCGGGTTCGCGTTCGTGGAACGGCGCTCGTCTATTGGGCGACGACCGAAAGACCATCGACGCGATGGCGCGCAATGAGGTCGCGTAGCAGGCCAGACGAGGTGATTTCGGCGACGAAGGTCTCGAGGTAGCGCGCCGCGGCCGCTTGGCGCCGGGGCACACCCATCGCTTGCTGCACCGACGTGAATCGGCCTTCCAGCACCCGTGCGCCGGGCAGCTGGCGAGCGTTGGCCACCAGGTTCGGCTGCAACCCCGCCAGGGCATCCAGCCGCATCTCGACAAACCTCTCGAAAGCTCCAGGGAGGTCCTCGGCCTCGACCAGCGCCGCGTGGCGTAGCGTCCGTTGCAGGAACAACGTATAGGCGGCCCGCGCGGCGGTCGCAATGTGAATGCCGTCGCGATCGACCTCGTCAATCCGCATTAACGGGGACCCGGCTGGAACCAGGTAAGACGCTTCGATCTCGACGTAGGCCGGCGAGAAGGTGATCTCGCCGGCGCG
>JBBQSP010000067.1:0-27308 GCA_038213735.1 Vicinamibacterales bacterium
AGATTATCCCCGGTTCTCTGATCGTCGTGCCGTACGCCGGGCTCAACGATCCGTTGCTGTTTCCCATTCAGTGGCTCTGGTGGTCGATGTTGGCGGTGGGCGTGACCGCGGCCTGCTGGTGGCCGCTGCTGCGACACCTGACCCGAGACCTTGGCCGCATGGAGGTGGCCACGTCTCAGATCGCCGAAGGGCGTTTCGACACCAGGCCCGGCATCGCGCGCGCGGACGAAGTGGGTCGCTTGTCGGTGTCGATCGAGCGCATGGCCGACCGCCTCGGCGCGCTGGTCAGCGGACAGAAGCGCTTCCTGGGCGATACCGCTCACGAATTGCGGTCGCCCCTTGGCCGCATGCAGGTGGCCCTCGAGATCCTCGATACCCGGGTCGGCCAGCCCGAACGCGCGTACGTAGCCGATCTCAAGGAAGACGTGGAAGCGCTGGCACTATTGACCGACGAGCTACTGATGTACGCGCAGGCCGAGTTGCGCGATCGCGACCAGGCCCTGGGTCCGGTGCCGATTCACTCCCTCATCCAGAAGGTCGTGGCCAAGGAGGGCCAGGGCGCTGACATCACCATCGACGTCAGCCCGGGCACCACGGTGAAGGCGGATGCGCAGCTGCTCGAGCGCGCGCTCGCCAATCTGGTACGCAACGCGGTCAAGTACGCGGCCCATGCCGGGCCGATTGCCATCACGTCCGCCAGCGAGAACGGCGTGACCACCATCACCATTGCCGACCAAGGGCCCGGAGTCGCAGCCGATTCGCTGGAGCGGATCTTCGATCCGTTCTTCCGCGAGGATGCGGCCCGCAATCGCAAGACCGGCGGCACCGGGCTGGGCCTGGCAATCGTGCGCAGTGTCGTGGAGGCGTGCGGTGGAACGGTGAGTTGCCGGAACCGCCAGCCTCACGGTCTTGAAGTGCGGCTGGCGTTACCGTGGAGTCGCGAGTAGTCCGGCTAAAGCCGGACTCTACTGCTGCGTCGTCGTCGAGCCGGCCGCGGGGGCTGGCCCGTTAAGCAACGCGTTGAACACCAGCTTGAACGTGCCGTGCGTCTGGTCACGATGCTGCGGACGGAACCCGAACAGCACGACCTTGCCTTCGCCAAGCTTCACCGAGACGGCCGCCGCCTTCTTCGCGATGACCTGCTCGCCGAGCAGCCAGCCGCTCTGCAGGATGTCGCGCTCGATGTAGGTCGAGAGGATATCGACGTTTTGGCTGCGGTCGGTGGAGGTCACTTCGTAGACCTGGCCGCCGGCCATGAACATCACCATGCCGTCCGCCGGCATTCCGTAGACCAGCGGATTGGTGTTGGTGAAGTACACCTTCAGCGTGGACCCCGGCGACCAGAACTGCTTCGAGGGCAGCCCGGCCACGATGTTGCGCAGCGGCAGGCTGAAGCGCTGGATCGGGAGGTCGCCGGCGTTCGCAAACGTGAGCAACGTGCCGCCCTTTTCGACAAACGCCTGAAGGGCCTTGACGCCTTCGGCGCCGAAGCCACTGCGGAACTCGGCCGGCGTGTTGTCGGGACCGCCACCAAATCCACCGCCGCCACCTGGACCGCCCGCGCCGGCGGGAGGCCGCTCGCCGGTCATCGCGGCAATGGAATCAGCCGGGAGAATGATCGTGTCGTACTTCGCCTCGAGGCCGCCGGCTTTGAGCTCGGCGTCCATAATCGACTTGTACGGCACGCTGAACTGCTCGAACATCAGGCGCGTCCAGCCTTCGTCCATGTTGCCGCCGCCGTAGCGCTGATACATGGCCACTCGCGGCTTGCGCAGCGCATAGGCGCCCGTCGTCATCGACGCCTTGAGTGCCACGAAGTCCACGCCGGTCTGCTTCGCCACCGCCGCAACATCACCCGCGGCCACGAGGAAATCGCCGGCCTTGACGCTGCCATCGGCCGACGCCTGGCTGGCGCGGCGGACCGCGATGCCCTTGTCCAGCAGGAGGAAGGCGGCGCTGAAGCTGTCGTTCAACCGGCCATCGAGCACGTAGCCGTTGGCAGCCGCGGTGGCCGCGATGCCGGCCATCGGCACGGGAGCCGTGAGCTTGACCAGGTCGGCGGTGATCTTCTCGCCGATCGGATCGCTGCGCACCCCCATGAACTCGCCGAACGTGTCGGTGGACATGTCGTAGGGCCGAATCGGGTTGCCCTCGAGATCGCGCGTGTAGGTGTTGTCGGGATAGAAGGTGCGGCCCAGCATCCAGCGGACGAGACCCTGCTTCGGCTGCGCCATGGTCACGACAAACGACCCCGGGCCATAAACGCGGCCATCGGCGATGAACTGCGCCTTCGCCTGGTGCACTTCGACGCCAGACGCCATCAGCATATTGGCCAGCTTCTTCACCGTCTGGCGATCGTGCTGGTCCGCGGCAATCGCATAGGCCTTCACCGGCGCATTGGCGCCGCGTTCGGTCTGGCGCGTCCCCTTGAGATACATGTTCCACAGCACCGTCTCGCGGTTGCGGGCCGCGAGGTCAACCGTCGCCCACGCCGAAATCTTCTGCTGTTCGACGATGTCGCGAACGCGCCACCAGCCGCCGTTCCAGAGACTGGGCATGGTGGTTTGCACCTCGTAGGCGGGCAGGCCGCGGGCGCCGCCGCGCAGCTGATCGGGATGCATGAACATCGGTGTCGCCAGCCGCGCGCTCGCCGACTCGGTCAGCATGCCGGCGATGTTGTGGAACGGGGTGATCCAGTGGAAGCCCATGTGGCCCCAGCCGGAATAGATGGCCGAACCGATCACTCCGGTCTTGCCGGCGGCCTCGAGCTGGTTGCCCATGTGCGCACCCCACAGCGTCATCTCGCGCCACACCAGCGGGTCGCCGCCGGGGCGAATCGGTTCGGCATAAGGCGGAATGTAGAGGCGGGCGTTGCCGCTGCCCATCTGGTGATGGTCAACATAGGCCTGCGGCAGCCAGTCGCGGTACATCAGCTTGCCCAGGTGCTGTGACTCGGGAAGATTGAGCGCGAAGCCGTCGCGGTTGTTGTCGTGACCCGAATACTTCTGGTACAGCCACGGCAGGTTCGCCGCCTCGTGCTCGGTGCCGACGTACTTCATGTACCAGTCAGCGATCATCTGGGTGCCGTCCGGATTAATCGACGGCATCACGATGCTGATCACATTGTCCAGCATGCGGGTCGCTTCCTCATCGGTCCGCGTGATGCTGTCGTACACGAACTCCGCCGCCGTCTGCGACGCAGCCACCTCGTTCGAGTGCAGCGCGAAGGACTGGATCACCACGGACTTGGCGCCGGCGATCAGCTGGCGGGCCTCAGCCTCCGACAGCCCGCGCGGGTCGGCCAGGCGCGCGTTGGCCGCGCGCAGCTGTTCGAGGCGAGCCAGGTTGGCGGGCGACGAGATGAAGATCGCCAGGTAGGGCCTGCCTTCGCTACTCGTCCCGAGCTCGACCACCTTCAGCTTGTTAGAGGTCGTCGCCAGCTGCTGGTAGTACTCATGCAGCTTGTCCCAGTTGGCGAGCTTGCGATCGGCGCCCATCTGGAAGCCGAAGAACTTCTCGGGAGAGGTAACGGCCGCAGGCGCAGCCGATTGCGCCTGCATTGTCTGTGTTTGTATTGATACGCTTGCGGCAAGCAGCGTGAGTAGACCGAGGGTGGTGCGAATGCTGGCTTTCATAGCGAGCATTCTCGGACAGGAGCTCAGGAGATCAGAAGAATAATTTTCTTCTGACCTCCTGGCCTCCTGTGGATGGCTGGCTACTCGGGTTCGCCGACGACCTCGAGTTCGTCGCCGTTTTCGGCGGGGCCGGGTTCAGGCTCCGCTCCAGCGGCCGACGCCTTCTTTCGCCTCGGTCGGATATCGTACCGCTTGATCATCTCGTTCAGCGTCGTCGGCTTGATGCGCAGCAGCTCGGCCGCGCGCTTCTGCACGCCGCCGGCGGCCTCGAGCGCCGATTCGATCCACTGGCGCTCGTAGGCGACGGTCACTTCCTTGAGCGAGACGCCCTCGACCGGCATCACGACGTGCGGGATCTGGAACGACGGGCTCTTGCGCACCTGGTCGGGGATGAGCTCGGTGCCGATGCGCTGCCCGGTAGCCAGCACCACCGCGCGTTCGATCACGTTCTCGAGTTCGCGGACATTGCCCGGCCAGTCGTACTCCATCAACAGGTCGAGCGCTTCGGGCGCCACCTCGATGTTCTTGCGACCGTTCTCTTCGCCGTACGTGTCGAGGAAGTGCTGGACCAGCCGCGGGATGTCGTCGCGGCGCTCGCGCAGCGCCGGCAGGTGAATGCTAATCACGTGCAGCCGGTAGTAGAGGTCCTCGCGGAAGTGGCCCTCGTCCATCTCGTGCTTCAGGTCGACGTTGGTCGCGGCGACGATGCGGACGTCGACCTTGATGGTTTCCATGCCGCCCAGGCGCATGAACTCGCGCTCCTGCATTACGCGCAGCAGCTTCGCCTGCGTCTCGATCGGCACGTTGCCGATCTCGTCGAAGAAGATGGTGCCCTTGTCGGCCAGGTCGAACATGCCCTTCTTGGGATACACCGCGCCGGTAAAGGCGCCCTTGACGTGGCCGAAGAGGGTGGACTCCAGCAGGTCGGGCGGCAGGTTGCCCGAGTTGACCGCGACGAACGAGCGTTCGCTGCGCGCCGAATTTTGGTGAATGGCGCGAGCGACCAGTTCCTTACCGGTACCGCTTTCGCCGGTGATCAGGATGGTCGACCGGCTCGGCGCCGCCTGGATGATCAGGTCGAACACCTGCTTCATGCGGCTGCTCTTGCCGATGATGCCCGAGAACTTGTGGTAGCGCGCCTGCAGGTTCTGCTTGAGCGCCACGTTCTCGGCCACGAGCTGCCGGCGCTCGACGGCGTTGCGCAGCACCACCAGCACTTCGTCGTTCTTGAACGGCTTGGTGATGTAGTCGAACGCGCCCTTCTTCATGGCCGCGATCGCGCTTTCCATCGACGCGTAGGCGGTCACCATTAACACCGGCAGGTCGTCGTCAAGCTTCTTCAGCTCGTCGAGCACTTGCATGCCGTCGATGCCGGGCATCATGACGTCGACGATCACGGCGTCGAACGGAAGCGACCGGGCCAGCTCGAGGCCCTCGTGACCGCCGGCGGCCAGCCGCACGCTGTAGCCTTCGCGCTCGAGCAGCGTGCCCAGGATGTCGCGCATCACCTCTTCGTCGTCAATGACGAGTACTGACGCATTCCGTCGCATGGTTAGTGTCCCCTTCGACTCGCACGAGCGGATGGCTCATCCGCTCGTGCTTGCTCAGGGCAAGCTGCGAATCGGATTTCGAAACGGGTGCCGGTGCCGGGCGTGCTGTCACACTGGATGGTCGCCTCGTGCTCGCGCACGATGCCGTAGGTAATCGACAACCCGAGCCCCGTGCCCTGGCCAATGGGCTTGGTCGTGAAGAACGGGTCGTAAATGCGGGCCAGGTGCTCCGCGGCAATGCCGCTGCCGGTGTCAGCGACCTCGGCCACCGCTTCCCGGCCGTCGGCGCGGGTCGAAATGGTCAGCCAGCCGCCGCTGTTCATGGCGTCGCGGGCGTTGAGGAAGAGGTTGAGAAACACCTGCTGCAGTTTGAACTCAAAGCCGATCACGCGGACCGGCTCGGCATGAAGCTCGCGGCGCACCTTGATGCTGCCTTTCTCGAACTGATGCTCGAGCAGCGACAACACGTCGGCAATGACCACATTGAGATCGACGACAGTCCGCTCGGATTGTTCCGCGGCGCTCGTCCGCGACAGGTTGAGCAGGCCGTTCACGATCCGGGCGGCCCGGAAGGTCTGCTTTTCGATCTTCTCCAGCACGGGCGTGCGCGGATCCGCCGGGTCGGCGCCCTCGAGCAGCATCTGGGTGTAGCTGGAGATGCCGGTGAGCGGGGTGTTGACCTCGTGGGCCACGCCCGCCGCCAGCAGGCCGAGCGACGCCATTTTCTCCGAGATGCGCAGCTGCTCTTCCATTTGCGAACGCTCGGTGATGTCCTCGAAGATCACGATGGTGCCGGCCTGCGAGCCGCCGGCGAGGGTCTGCAGCGGCACCGTGGTCACGTTGACCAGCAGGCGCGCGCCGTCCGCGCCGTTACGGGCCATCAGCGGCACGCGGAAAATGGTGGTGCCGTCGGGCTGGTCGCGCCGCGCCGCGTTGAGCAGTTCGATTACGTGGGCGTCGAAGAGGCGGTCGAGATGCTGGCCAAGCACGGCCGAGCGCCGCGGACCATACAGGCGCTCGAGCGCGGCGTTCCAGCGCACCACGTGGTCGCCCGGCCCCATCACCAGCAAGCCATCGTCCAGCGACTCGAGGATGTTCTCGTTGAAGGCGTGGAGGCGGTCGAGCTCCGACGCCTTGAGGTGCAACTGCCGATAGAGCCGGCCGTTCTCGATGGCGGTCGCGGCCTGCGCGGCGACGGCGGTCACGAGCGCGGTGTCTTCGCTGCTGAGCGGCTCGCCGCTGGCCCGTCGGCCGAGCGCGAGCACGGCAATCGCCGCGTCCTTGGTGATACAGGGGACGAAGTGGAAGATGCCGGCATCACGCCAGAACTCCACCTCTTCGGCCGTGAAACGGGTCGCCGCCAGAGGGTCGTCCAGGCGCACGGTGTGGGCGCTGTTCAAGCGCGCGCCGACGCCGGACCCGCCGGCCAATCGTGGCGGCGCCGACTCGAATCCGGCGTGGCTGATGACGTCGTAATCGCCGGCCTCGTTGGCCAGCAGGAACGCCATGCGATCCAGTTCGATGGTCTCGCGCACGCGCGTGACCAGGCGCTCGGCCAGGCGGTTGAGGTCGAGGTCGCTGTTCAACTCGCCGGCGAAGCTCACCAGCGCGCGCCGATAGTCGTAGCGGTCGCGGTAGAAGGCGCGATCGATGGCCCGCTGCAACCCCTCTTTCACCGGCTTGGCGAGCAGGATCACGACCACGGTGGCCAGGAAGGCGATCACCCAGCGGTGCTGCGACTCGCCGTCGAGCATCTCGTTGCCCGACGCGCGCAGGATCAGCACGTAGATCGCGACGATGGCAGCGACCGCGGAGGTGTAGACCAGCAGGCGCTTGAGGATGATCTCCACGTCCATCAGGCGATAGCGGATGATGGCCGAGGCAAACGCCAGCGGGATGAAGCCGAGCGGAACGGCTGACAGGTCCATCGGAATCGAGGGGTCGACGCCGAGGGCAAACGGCACCGCGTACCCCAGCGCGAAGGGCACGGCGCCAAGGGCGGTGCCCCAGACGATCCAGCGCAGCTGACGCTTCACCGTGACCGAGCGCGCGCGCGAGAGCGCCCGCAGCAGCACCGCGAGCCCGGCGGCGCCAAACCCAACCAGGTAGACGTACTCGAGTCGATCGAGCAACGTCACCACCCTGATGAAGTACTCAGGATCAACGCTCGACCGCAGCACCGCCAGGGTGCGCGTGGAGCCCAGGACCGCACCCGGCAGGTAAATAGCCGGCAGCCAGCGCGCCAGCGTCGCCGAGTAGCCGGGCATGTGCGGGCGCTCGGGGAACACCAGCGTGAAGTGCAGGAAGAGCGGCGGCAGCACGCTCAGCGCGATCACATCGCCCCAATAGAAGACCCAGTCAACGCGATCGAGCCGGCCGCTGAACGAGAACGTGAACACGCCGAAGAACGCCACCGACAGCCAGAAGAAGTGCAGCGTGGCCTGATCGGTCGGCCGGCGCGCGCGGACCGCCGCGCCGACCAGCAACGTGAAAATCCCGACCGCGGCCAGCACGTAGTAGAACAGACCCGTACCGCTTGGCATGGGCGCCAGCGAGACGGTCGCAATCTGATGGGAGCCCAGCCTGAGCAGAGTGTACGAATGGCGCTCGCCCGCGTTCGCGCCATGCTGCAACGCCAGCACGTCCTGGCTGCCGTCCACCGGCTGGTTGTTGATCGCCAGCAGGATATCGCCGGGGCGAACGCCGGCGCGGCTGGCCGCCGACGGCGACGCCACTTCCGCGGCGACGACGCCTACGGCTCGGTCAACCCACAGCACGCCGTCTTCAACTTCGGTAGAGGTCGCGCGCGAGATAACGTTAGCAAGCCCGAGCACCAACAGGCCGAGCGTCACCGCAATCGGCAATGCGGTCTGCCGCCACTCACGCCACCAGGATTCCGGGTCGGAAACGGACATGGCCGTCGTTCGTTCAGTGTCGCCTAACAAGACAGATCAATCCGCCAGATTGAGAGCAAACCCCATACCACGATCTCGTCTGCATACAGCCGGCTAAATAGTTGATAAATAAGGCTTTTCAAGCTCGGGGCCCCCTCAGAGGCCCTGGCTATCCAACCAGCTGGTGGATCGATCCAAAACTTAGTATGTGCTGAATCTGGCGGAAAACGCTGAACTCTTGTTCAGCGAGCCTGGCTGATAGGATTCGACTCATGTTCCTCCTCTACGGCGCCACCGGGTTCGTCGGGGACGCGATCGCGCGCCTCGCCGTCGAAACCGGGCTGCGGCCCGTCCTCGCCGGACGCAGTGCCACTCAGGTCGCGGCAGTCGCCACCGAACTGGGACTCGAGCAGCGCGTGTTCGAACTCGGCCCGGGCATCGATCGGTATCTCGAGGATGTGAAACTGGTGCTGCACTGCGCCGGCCCATACATCCAAACCTACAAGCCCATGGTCGAAGCGAAACTGAGGGCCTCAGGCTTCGCCCTCGGTAGGGCTCGCTGCTCTGCGGCGTCGTAGGGCTCGGCGGCTACGCCGCCTCGTTGCGTAGGTGTGGGAAGAGGGCTCCCCCACGAGGCGCGCAGCGCCGAGCCCAACGAGAGCGCAAGCGCGAGCCCGACGAAGGCGCGAGGCGCCGAGCCCCACGCCGCCGCCGAGCGGCGGCGCCTAGAATCTGACGGTGAGGCCGCCGACGACGCGCTTGGGCGGACGGACGACGAGGAGTTCGTCGTAGGCCGAGCCGTTGGCGAGGGATTCGTGGAACAGGTTGCGGACGCCGACCAGCATCTCCCACTGTGACGTGCGGAAGTTCATGAACGGCAGCGCCTGGTTGACCTGCACGTCGAAGCGCGCATCGAAGCCCGGGCCCTCGGTCAGCGAACCCGACGCAAACGCCGTGTTCAGCTTGTAGAGCACGACCACGCGCGTGGCGGTCATGGGAATCTCGGCCTGCAGCGAGGTGGTCACGTCGTGAATCCGTTCGTCACTGCGCACCGCCGACGGCACCCGGCGCGTGAGCACGGCGTACTCAACCGGCGTCGACGGCGACTGCCAGGTGGCGTTGGCCAGCGAGTAATCGACTGAACCCCGGAAGTTCTCGAACAGCGCGTGCGTGAGGGTGACGCCGACCCCGCGGACGCTGGCATTACCGGCGGCGCCAACGTAGTAGTGACCAAGCGAAGCGTCGGCGCTCTGGTCGTGGCGCAAGCCGAAGACGGTGACGGTCTGGTCGTTGATGCGCTGCTCGAACGCGCGCACGCCGAACGTGGCGCCGTTGAACACGCGCTCGACACCGACCTCGTAGTTCAGCAGTTCCTGCGGGCGCATGGCCGCGGACGAGAAGGTGGAGAATGTGCGCTGGGGTGGCAGGTAGGCGGCGCTCGTCGGCGGCAGGAATTCTTCGGCGCCCGGGGCGCTCAGTTCGCGCGCGGCGGCGAAGCGCACGCGCAGGTTGCGCGTGGGCGACAGCGTCGCCGCCAGTCGCGGGCTGAACAACGACGGCGCATCGCCCAGGTAATCGTAGTTGGCGTAGGTGGCGCCGTAACTCAGCGAGAGATAGCGCGACACTTCCCATTCGTCGTACGCGAACACCGAGCCGACGTTGCGCCCCGCGTCGGTCAGGGCTAGCAGCGCGGCGGTGTTGCCGCCCTCGTAACGCTGCAGGCTGTAAGACATCCCCACCTGGTAGCGATGCGCGACCGGGGCCGTGACCACGTAGCTGCCGGCCAGCATCCACGAGCTCAGGTCGTTCTGGTTCATGGCCGCGCGCACCGTCCAGTCGCCGTGCGTGCCGACTGGCGCGCCGACCGAGAAGAAGGCGACGCTGCTCGTGCGATCGAGTTGCAGCAACTGCAGCGGATTATCGAAGGCACCCGTCGTCAACAGGTTGACCTGGCCGCCGAGCGACAGATCCGAGAACAGCGCCGTGGCGGCCTTGGCTGACGAGCCGACCGCGCGGCCGATGAACTGGAACGAGTCGGTGATAAACCAGTCCTCATCCAGCGGATTGTCTTGAGGGAGGCCGGCCATGGCCTGGCCGTCGCGTAACACGCCGCGCTTCAAGTGGCGCAACCGCCAGGCGAAGTCGCCTTCATTGCGGTCGCCTTTCCCGGAGGCGTCGGCTGGAGCCCCAATCGCGGTGGTGCCGACGCCGGCGCCGGCCAGGCTCGGGGCGTTGGCGGTACCCTCGCGACGCAGGGTGAAGGACGAGGGGCTGCTCGCGGCGGGCCGCACGTTGACCATGGTGCTGCGCGGCGCGTGAAAGCCTTGCAGGTGCGCGCGAAGCAGGTACGGTCCCGGGGGCAGCTGGCGCAGCGTGAACTGGCCGGCCTTGTCGGACACCGCAAACGCGGTGGTGTTGCCAAGAGCCGAAATCACCACGCCGTCCAGCGGCTTACCGGCTTCGTCCATCACCGAGCCCGCGATGTGGCCCGTGCTGGCGGCGGCGAGGTTGGTGACGCGTTCGATCTGGGGTTGTGCCGAGGCAAGGGTCGAGTGCAATGCCAACAAGCACAGCATCGAAACCGAAGCGAGGAGGCGACGGGGGGTGCCCATCTGGACGTTGCCGCCCGCCCCCGGTTGGAGGGGGCGGGCAGTCTGCCTAGTCTACGCCTTTCGTCCGCCTTCGCCAAGGCTACGGCGGACAAGGTGGTGCGGTTCGTCCCTACCCTTTGATAGTGAACTTGACGTCGCGATTGATCGTCTTATTGGCCGCTTTATCAGTAATTTTGATCGCCAGCCGGTATTCGCCCTCGCCAAACGACGCCAGCGGGACCGATACGCCACCGGGGACCGGGAACTTGGCCGGGTCGAACTGCGGAGGCAACATCGAGGCGTTGACCACCTGCGGGTTGGTCTTGTTGAAGAACTTCTCGGCGCCCGCCTCGGTCTTGTGGAACTCGTATTCGAGGGTCAGGTCCGGCTTGCCACCCGCATCGAGACCGGCGTTGTAGACCTGGAAGAAGATCGACAGCTCGTCGGCCTTCTTGAATTCCATGTCGGGAGCCGGGATCAGTTCCTGCGCGCCGAACACGAACGGACGCTCGCGCGCCTCTTCCGGGCCAATCGCCGCCGTCAACATGTTGACCTTATCGGCCACCAGGATGGTGCTGGTGTTCAGTTCGGCGTTGTAGAAGTCGGGCACCGTGATCTGGGTCTTGTGCACGCCGATCTTGGCGACGGTGTTCTTCGGCGCCTTTTCGGGCAGGCGCTCCTTGAAGGCGATGTACACGTCGTAGGTACCGGCCACGGCCATGAACACGCGGTTCAGCTTGGGAGCGTCACCGGCGATCTGCGCGGCGGGGACGAAGTGAATGTCGTCCCACGGGTACTCGACCTTCTTGGCCTTTGGATCGGGCACGGCCGACGGGTTGACCACGCGGATGTAGAGCGCGGAATCCGTCTTGGGCGCGTTGTTGACACTCAACACGAAGGGCACGAACGTGCGCGCTTCCTGCGATTTCATGAAGAAGGGCTCGACCGACATCGTGATGTCGCCGGGCGCAGGCTGGCCGGCCATGACGCCGTCCACGGTCTTCACCAGCAGTTCGATCTCTGCCTGTTCCTGCTTGCTGCGCTTCTTCTCGTCCTTCTTCGTCGGAGCCTGCTGAGCAGCAACTCCAGATGCGGCCAAGGTTGCCGACACCACCAGCGCGACTGCCACGGCCATTGCACGCCGAAATACCATCATCAGTTCCCCCTCAAAGAAGACGCGCTCAGGCACGCCCCTACGCTTCCGATCACCAGATCATAGGGGGCCTCCGCGATCAAGTCAACAAACGCTAAAGCGTTATTACAGTAGAGGTTTCGCGACAAAATGGGAGACATCCGGTGATATGGTGCTGAGGGTGGTCACTAATGTTGCGTGACGATGTCTTGGTAATTGTGCTGGCAGGCGGAGCCGGCGAACGGCTCGCGCCGCTGACGAGGGACCGGGCCAAGCCCGCCGTGTACTTCGGCGGGCCGTACCGGATCATCGACTTCGTTCTCAGCAACTGCATCAACTCGGGGCTGCGGCACGTCTTCATTGCCACCCAGTACAAGTCCCTGTCGCTCAACCGCCACATTCGCCAGGGCTGGACCGTCGTCTCGGAGGAGTTGGGCGAGTTCATCGAGATCCTGCCGCCGCAGAAACGGGTCGGCGAGCACTGGTATCAAGGCACCGCCGACGCCGTCTTCCAGAACCTCTACTCCATCATTCGCGAGGCGCCGAAGTACGTCGTGGTCCTCGCCGGCGATCACGTCTACAAGATGGATTACCAGAAGATGCTGCGGTTCCACATCGATGCGGCGGCCGAGGTCACGCTCGCGGCGATCGAGGTGCCGCTCGAGGACGGCCCGCGCTTCGGCATCGTCGCAGTCGACGATCACGACCGGGTCACGGGTTTCCTGGAGAAGCCGAAGGACCCGCCGGCGATGCCCGGCCATCCCGGGATGGCGCTGGCCTCGATGGGCATTTACGTGTTCACCAGCGACGTGCTGATTCGCGCCCTCGAAGAGGATGCGGCCCGCCCCCACAGTCATCATGATTTCGGCAAGGACATCATCCCGGCGCTGATCGGCGAGGGCAAGACCTTCGCCTACGCGTTCTACGACGAGAACAAGAAGGCCGCCAAGTACTGGCGTGACGTCGGGACGATCGACGCGTACTACGAGGCGCAGATGGACCTGTGCCACGTCAACCCCGAGTTCAACATGTACGATCCGGAGTGGCCGCTGCGCACCTACATGCCTCAGGCGCCGCCGGCCAAGTTCGTGTTCGCCGAGGACTGGCGACGCGGCGAGGCGCAAGACTCCCTGATTTCGCAGGGCTGCATCGTCTCGGGCAGCCGCATTCACGGCAGCATCCTGTGCCCCAATGTCCGCGTGCACAGCTTCTGCAGCATCGAGCAGGCGATCCTGATGCCCGGCGTGCGGGTAGGACGGCACGCCCGCGTCCGCAGGGCGATCATCGACCGCGACGTCGACATCCCGCGCGGCGCGATGATCGGATTCAATGCCGAGGAGGACCGCCGGCGCCACACGGTGTCGGAGGCCGGCGTGGTGGTGGTGGCGACCGGCGAAGAGCCCTACGTGGCGCCGATTTCGGAAGAAGCGCTCAGGCTGGAAGCAGAAGCCGACCGTCGCGGTTGAACGTTGGCCACAGCGGACTCAGAGAACACAGAGCCAACCTTGGAAAAGGCCTCGTTGAATACCACCGATCAAAATAGTTACTCTGTGTCCCCTGTGTCCCCTGTGTCCTCTGTGGCTGATTAGGCACCCTATGAAAATCGTTGATGTCCGGGGCCGCGAGATCTTGGACTCCCGCGGCAATCCGACCGTTGAAGTGGATGTGACGCTGGAGGGCGGCGGGCGCGGACGCGCCGGGGTCCCGTCGGGCGCCTCGACCGGTGAGCGCGAGGCGCTTGAGTTGCGCGACGGCGACATGACGCGCTATCTCGGCAAGGGCGTGCGCAACGCGGTGGCCCATATCAACTCCACGATTCGCCCGGCCGTCAGCGGCAAGGACTTCACCCAGCGATCCCTGGACGAGGCGATGATCGCGCTCGACGGCACCGCGACCAAGAGCCGGCTCGGTGCCAACGCGCTGCTGGGCGTGTCGATGGCCGCCCTCAAGGCCGAGGCGGCGCAGGCCGGCAAGCCGCTCTACGCGCACATTGCCGATCTGGCCGGGAATACGACCGGCTACACGCTGCCCGTGCCGATGATGAACATCCTGAACGGCGGCGCGCACGCCGATTCGAACGTGGATTTCCAGGAGTTCATGGTCATGCCCGTCGGGTTCCCGTCGTTCAGCGAGGGGCTGCGGGTTGGCGCGGAAATCTTCCACGCCCTGCGATCGATCCTGAAGAGCCGCGGCCTTGCGACCGGCGTCGGTGATGAAGGCGGCTTCGCGCCGAGTCTGAAATCGAACCGCGAGGCGCTGGAACTGGTGCTCGAGGCCGTCGGAAAAGCCGGCGCCAAGGCGGGCGACAACGTGTATCTCGCCCTCGACGTCGCCGCCAGCGAGTTCTGGTCCCATTCGACTCACTCGAGCCCGCCAGCGGACTCGAGTTCGCTCAGGGCAGGCAGCGGCCGCTATGAGTTCAAGAAGTCGGGCGAGCCCGCGCGCGATTCGCAGGGCATGGTTGACCTCTACGTCGACTGGTGCCGGCAGTACCCGATCATCTCGATCGAAGACGGCTGCGCCGAACAGGACTGGCACGGCTGGAAGCTGCTGACCAAGGCACTCGGCGACAAGGTGCAACTGGTCGGAGACGATGTGTTCGTGACCAACCCGGCGATCCTGGAAAAGGGCATTGCCGAAGGCGTCGGCAACGCACTGCTGGTCAAGGTCAACCAGATCGGCACCGTCACCGAAACACTCGATGCCATGGCCATGGCCGCGGCCGCCGGGTACCGCTGTGTTGCGTCGCACCGCTCCGGCGAAACCGAGGATTCGACGATTGCCGACCTCGCGGTCGGCACCGCCGCGGGCCAGATCAAGACCGGCTCGGCCTCGCGCAGCGACCGCGTCGCCAAGTACAACCAGCTGCTCCGGATCGAAGAGGAGCTCGGCAGCGCGGCGAAGTACGCGGGACGTGCGGCAATCAAGCAACTGGCTTAATGCTCCGCACGGAAACACCGAACCACGGAAACGCCGTTGTCCTGGTTCAACACCTGCTTCCGTGTTTCTGTGCTTCCGTGAGACGCATTTCTTATGTTTAAACTCGTCCTCATCCGTCACGGCGAATCGACCTGGAACAAGGAAGGCCGCTTTACCGGCTGGACCGACGTTGACCTGAGCGACAAGGGCCGCGAGGAAGCGCGCGCCGCCGGGCAGTTGCTGAAGCACGAGGGCTACGGCTTTGACCTGGTGTTCACCTCGCTGCTGAAGCGCGCCATTCGCACCAGCAACATCATGCTCGACGAGCTCGATCAGCTGTGGCTGCCCGTGCAGCGCAGTTGGCGGTTGAACGAGCGGCATTACGGCGCGTTGCAGGGCCTGAACAAGGCGGAGACCGCGGCCAAACACGGCGACGCGCAGGTAAAGATCTGGCGCCGGGCCTACGACATCCCGCCGCCGCCGCTGACCGCCGACGACCCGCGGCATCCGTCGCGCGATCCGCGCTACCAGAACCTGGCAGCGTCAGACCTGCCGCTCGCCGAGTCGCTGAAGGATACGGTCGCGCGCTTCCTGCCCTATTGGAACGAGGCGATTGCGCCCGCAGTGCTGGCCGGCCAGAAGGTCATTGTCGTCGCCCACGGCAACTCGCTGCGCGCGCTCGTGAAGTACCTGGACGCGGTCTCCGACAACGACATCGTCGAACTGAACATCCCGACCGGGATCCCACTGGTGTATGAATTGGATGCGGCGCTGAAGCCGCTCAAGAGCTACTACCTGGGCGACGCCGAGGCCGCTGCGAAGGCGGCTGCCGCGGTCGCCAACCAGGCGTCGCGACAGCCGTAACCCATTCGACTCGCGTTGCTCGCTCAGGGCGAGCACCTAGTTCGTTTCTTCGACCTTTACTTCTTCCGCCGCGATGCGGAGGGAGCGGAGAAAGCGGCGGTCGTTTACGGTCATGTCGAACGGCTTGCGCGGCACGAGCGCTTTCGAGGTCGCCACCTTGGCCTGGACCGCGGCGCCCACGACCTGTGGCTGGCCACGATTCACGAAACCCACGACCGCCTCGAGATTCACCTTCATCTCGTATCCGGCCGCGCGCGCCCGTTCGCGGCACGCTTCAACTTCGGCACTTTCGGAAACAGCAGCGGCGATGGAGTCGGCCAGCTCTCGCGCGAACCGGTTTACCACGTCATCCATAGGACGGCTCCCTCCCGTAGGGCAAACCACCAGGCTTGCCCGTATTTCGCCAATCGGCTGGGACCGTCGGCATGTGCCGATGCGTGACCCACCGGGCGGCGGGCGGACATTGGCGAAAAGTCGTCATCAGGTGGGACGATTCTGTAGGGAAATTCCCGGTCATTCTATGAAGGGGTTGGGGTCGTGTCAAGTGGAGAACGCTATAAGATGTGTTTCTCCTGTGACTTGGGCGGATGCCAGAGGGGGGTCGGCGGCTTCGCCGCTTCCTGGGGCTCGGGCGCTTCGCGCCCATCGTAGGGCTTGGCGGCTTCGCCGCCTCGTGGGTAAATCCCTTTCCCTACCACCCTACGAAGGCCGAAGGCCAAGCCCCACGAAGGGCGCGGAGCGGCCGAGCCCCACGCGCGCGAAGCGCGCGCCCCACTACAATCCATTGATGCGCAACTACGCCGACCCAAGCGACTTGGGAGGCTTCGATGCCGACACCGACCTCGCATTCCCCGGCGAGTTCCCGTTCACCCGGGGCATCCAGCCGACCATGTACCGCGGACGGCTGTGGACCATGCGGCAATACGCGGGCTTTGGGACGGCGGCCGAGTCGAACCAGCGTTATCGCTACCTGCTGTCGCAGGGCGTCAGCGGCCTGAGCGTGGCGTTCGACCTGCCCACCCAGATTGGCTACGACTCGGATCACCCGCTGGCCGCCGGCGAGGTCGGTCGCGTCGGGGTCGCGATCGATTCGATCGAGGACATGGCCACGCTCTTCGACGGCATCCCGCTCGACAAGGTGTCGACGTCCATGACGATCAACGCGACGTCGATCATCCTGCTGGCGCTCTACATCGCGGTCGGCAAGCGCCAGGGCGTGACGCCGAAGCAGCTCTCGGGCACCATCCAGAACGACATCCTCAAGGAGTACATCGCGCGCGGCACCTACATCTACCCGCCTCAGCAATCGTTGCGGATCGTCACGGACATATTTGCGTATTGTGAACGAAATGTGCCGCAGTGGAACACCATCTCCATCAGCGGGTACCACATTCGAGAGGCCGGCTCGACCGCCGTGCAGGAGGTCGCGTTCACGTTTGCCAACGCCATCGCCTACGTGCAGGCGGCCATCGACGCCGGTCTCGACGTCAATTCGTTCGGCCAGCGGTTGTCGTTCTTCTTCAACGCGCACAACGACTTTCTCGAGGAGGTCGCGAAGTTCCGGGCAGCGCGGCGGCTGTGGGCGCGAATCATGAAGGACCGCTTCGGCGCCACCAACCCGCGCGCGCAGCAACTGCGCTTTCACACGCAAACCGCGGGCAGCACGCTGACGGGGCAGCAACCCGACAACAACATCGTGCGCGTCGCCGTGCAGGCCTTGTCGGCGGTGCTCGGCGGCACCCAGTCGCTGCACACCAACGGCCGCGACGAGGCGCTGGCGCTGCCCACCGAGAACGCCGCGCGCATTGCCCTGCGCACGCAGCAGATCATCGGGTTTGAATCGGGCGTCGCTAATACGGTGGACCCATTCGCCGGCTCGTACCACATCGAGAAGCTGACCACCGACATCGAGACCGGCGCGCGGGAGCTGATCGCCCGCATCGAAGGCGTGGGCGGCACGCTCGCGGCCATCGAGGCCGGGTACATCCAGCGGCAGGTCCAGGAGTCGGCCTACAAGGCGCAGCTGGCCATCGACGCCGGCGAGGCCGTGGTCGTCGGCGTCAATCGCTTCCAGACCGAGGATAAATCCACCATCGAAGTGTTCCAGGTGGATCCCGAACTCGAGGCGCAACAGGTGCAGCGGACCCGCAAGGTTCGCCAGTCGCGCGATCAGGGACGCTGGAAGGCGGCCCTTGACGAAATTGCCCGCGCGGCCGCGACGTCCGACAACCTGGTGCCGCCAATTGTCGCCGCGGTCGAGTCGCACGCCACGGTGGGCGAGATTGCCGATACACTGCGTGGCGTGTTTGGTGAGTATCGAGAAGTCAGCTTGGATTAGGGGCCAGACCCCTCGCCTATGAGTCGTTCCTCGGGGTCAGACCCCTTACTGTCCGTCGAAAACCTCAGGACGGTGTTCGACGTCAAGCCGCGGCCGGTCGTGGCCGTGAATGACGTGTCGTTCGAGATCCGCAAGGGCGAGACCCTCGGGCTGGTGGGTGAATCGGGCAGCGGCAAGTCGGTCACGGCCTTCTCGATCATCGGGCTGCTGCAGCCCCCCGGCCGCGTCGCCGGCGGCCGCGTCCTGTTCCAGGGCCGCGACCTGGCGACCTTGCCCGAACCGGAGATGCGGAAAGTGCGCGGCGCCGGCATCGGGTTCGTGTTCCAGGAACCCATGGCAGCGCTCAATCCCGTGATGCGCGTCGGCGCGCACATTGTCGAAGCGCTGGTCGTCCACGGGCTCGCTTCGCGGACCCAAGCCCGCGACAGCGCGATCGAGCTGCTGCGCGCGGTGAAGATCACCGATCCCGAAAAGCGCGTGGACGACTACCCGCATCAACTGTCCGGCGGCATGCGCCAGCGCGTGATGATGGCGGTCGCCCTCGCCTGCAAACCGCCGCTGCTGATTGCCGACGAGCCGACCACGGCGCTGGATGTCACGGTGCAGGCGCAGGTGCTCGACCTGCTGCGCGACATGAAGCAGCAGTTCGACCTGTCGCTGCTGCTCATCACCCACGACCTCGGCGTGATTGCCGAAACCGCGGATCGGGTCGCCGTGATGTACGCCGGCCGCATTGTCGAGCAAGGCACCGTGCGCGAGATTTTTCACCAGCCGAAGCATCCGTACACGCGTGGCCTGCTCGCCTCCATTCCGGGCGGCCTCGCGGGGTCGCGGCTGCAGGCCATTGACGGCATTGTCCCCAACCTGGCGTCGCTGCCGCCGGGATGCTCGTTTGCCCCGCGCTGCGGCGATCGCATGCCGGTCTGCGACACCGCCTTTCCGCCAGTGACATTCACCGGTGCAGGCAATCCTTCAGGGTTGCCCGCCTCCAACGAAGCCGCCGTCCGCTGCTACCTTCACGGAGGCCACCCGTGACGCCCCTCGTCGAGGTCAAGCACCTCGTCAAACACTTCGAGCGCGGCGGCGGCCTCTTCCGCGCCAAGACCATCGTCAAAGCGGTGGACGATGTCAGCTTCGTGGTGAACGAAGGTGAGACATTTGCGCTGGTGGGCGAATCGGGCAGCGGCAAGAGCACGACCGGCCGCTGCATGCTGCGGTTGATCGAACCGACCTCGGGCGAGGTGTTGTTTCGCGGCAAGAATGTGCTGGGGTACTCGAGCGCCGAGATGCGCGCGGCCAGGCGCGACATGCAGATGGTCTTCCAGGACCCCTACTCGTCGCTCAACCCCCGCATGCGCGCCTTCACGATCGTTGAAGAGCCGCTGGTGATTCATTCGATTGGCGCGAAGGCGGAGCGGCGGGCGCGCGTGGCGGACCTGTTCAAGCTCGTCGGCCTTGATCCGGCGCACCTCGACCGCTATCCCCACGAGTTCAGCGGCGGACAGCGGCAGCGCATTGGCCTGGCGCGTGCGCTGGCCCTCAATCCGTCGTTCGTCATCGCGGACGAGCCCGTGTCGGCACTCGACGTGTCGATCCAGGCGCAGGTGATCAACCTGCTGATGGACCTGCAGGAACAGCTGAAACTCACATACCTCTTCATTGCACACGACTTGCGGTTGGTGCGCCACATTTCGACCCGGGTGGCCGTAATGTATCTGGGACGAATCGTGGAGATGGGCAACACGCCGGAGATTTTCGCGAACGCGCAGCATCCCTATACCAGGGCACTGCTGTCGGCGGTGCCGGCGACGGATCCGGATGCGCCTCGGGCACGCATCGAATTGGACTCGTCGCTCGTCAATCACGAGGCGCCCCTGCGACAGGTCGCCGAGGGGCACTACGCCGCGGTTGGCTAGCAAGTGTTCGCATGAGTTGGCGCTTCGCAGCTCTCGTCGTCGCCATTGCCAACCTGCCCGGACTGTCCTTGTCCGCTCAATCGGCTCCCACGCTCGATCAGCTGCTCGATCGCATGGACGCCTACCTGCTCCAGTACGAAACGCAGTTGAGCAGCGTCGTTTCCGACGAGCGATTCGAGCAGCGCATGAACACCCGCACCTTCCGTGCGGACGGCAGGGTTGGCTCGGCCGTGGTGCAGAAGCTGCTCGAATCCGAGATCGCATTCATCCGCTTGCCGGGCGGCGCCGAGTGGTTGAGTTTTCGGGACGTCCGGAAGGTGGACGGCGGGTCCCTGCGGACGGCGGGGCCGAACCTGACGGCGCTGCTGACGAGCGGGGTCGATGGGCTCGTCCAGGCGAAGGCGTTGGCGCTCGCCGGCGCGGAGCACAACCTCGGCCTGTTCCGGACGGTCAACCTGCCGACCATGCCGCTCGAAATCGTGCATCCGTCACACCGGCCGTCGTTTCGGCACTGGGCTGACGGCCGCGACGTCGTCCGCAAGATGGCAACGACCGTCGTCGGTTTCGAGGAGACGGCGAGGCCGACCATCGTTCGGCAACCGGACGGGACCAACGTGGTCAGTCGCGGCAAGGTCTGGGTGGAGACCGCAACCGGCCGCATTGCCCGCGTCGAATGGGTCTACGTGGCGTCAGGCCGCGCCGCCGATGCGGCGCTGCCGCCGAGACTGACGGTGGACTTCTCCTGGCACGAGGGCCTCGGCATGCTGGTGCCGACCAGCATGCGCGAGGTCTTTGCCGTGCCTCGGGACACCGGCACCGGCGATGCCGTCTACACCAACTTCCGCCGCTTCGGGACGGGCGCTAGAATCGTGCCCCGGCCATGAGGACCATCGCCGCCGCGCTTCTTGGCGCGTGGGCCGTGAGCCAGGCACCCGACGCGGATGCCCTTCGCAATCGGCTCGACGCCTACCTGCTGGCCTACGAGCCACAGTTGAGCGCGCTCGTGGCCGACGAGGAGATGACGCAGCGGATGCAGGAGGGTTATGGGGGACGGCGGGTCACGCACCGACGCATCCGTTCCGAAGTCGCGTTCATCGCGCTGCCCGGCAACGCCGGGTGGCTGGGATTTCGGCGGGTGGTCAAGGTCAACGACAAGGCGATCAAGGATCACGGCGTGTCGTTGGGCCAGTTGATGGCCGAGGGCGCAAGCGACGACTTCGACCAGGCCCGGCTGCTGCTAGCCGATAGCGCGGCCCACAACCTGGGTGCCCCGCGAACCATCAACCTGCTCGAGTTGCTGCATCCGCGCCATCGCCATCGCTTCTCTCAGGAGATGTTCGGCAGGGAGAAGGTCCGCGGCACGCAGACGGTGGTGTTGCGCTTCGACGAGTTTGCGACCCCCTCGATCATCCAGCAGGGTGACGGCGGCAACATGCAAACGGTGGTGTGGGCGTGGGTCGAGCCGGCCAGCGGGCGGCTGTTAAGGTCGCAAGTCAACGCGAAAGACGCCCGGTTCGGCGGGCCGCGCTTCAGCGCCGAGGTTCGGGTCGACTTCAAGGGCGAACCGGCCCTGGGCCTGCTCGTGCCGTCCGAAATGAATGAGAAGTTCTTCGTGGACGATTCCGGCACTGGGACCAGCACCGCGAAATACGCCAACTACCGGCGCTTTCAGACCGCGGCGCGGATCCTGCCTCAGTAAGGATCAGGCGGGTCTTCCACCTTCGCGCCGAGCGCTACGGCGGACAAGAAAGACCCGCCCCTACGTCGCGTGAGAGGCGTGGGCTGCCGCCGGGTTAATCGGCGTCTGCCTGATGTCTTTCGCCACCTCGCCGTCACGAATCGCAATCACCCGATGCGCGTACGCCGCGATGTCCGGTTCGTGCGTGACGACAATGATTGTGTTGCCGGCCTCGTGCAAGCGCGCGAACAGCGCCATGATCTCCACGCCGGTTTTCGAGTCGAGATTGCCGGTGGGCTCGTCGGCCAGCAGGATCGACGGATTGTTGACGAGGGCGCGGGCAATGGCAACGCGCTGGCGCTGGCCGCCCGACAGCTCGTTGGGCTTGTGGCTCATGCGGTGCGTGAGCTCGACCTTCTCGATCGCCGCCTTCGCCTGCTCGAGCCTGGCGGTCTTCGACATGCCGGCGTAGACCAGCGGCAGCTCCACGTTGTGGAGGGCCGAGGCGCGCGGCAGCAGGTTGAAGGTCTGGAACACGAACCCGATTTCCTCGTTGCGGATGCGGGCCAACTCGTTATCGTTCATCTCGCTGACCATGTTGCCGTTCAGCAGGTAGGTGCCCTTGCTGGGCGTGTCGAGGCAGCCGATCAGGTTCATCAGCGTCGACTTGCCCGAGCCGGACGGCCCCATGATGGCCACGTACTCGCCGCGTTCGATGGAAATGGACACCCCGCGCAGGGCATGAATTTCCTCGTCGCCCATCACGTAGGTCTTCCAGAGGTCCCGGGTTTCAATCAGCGGCATATAGGAAGTCTAACAACTAGACGTCAGAACTGCCCACGGGGTTTCGGAGGGCCGGTTTCACTCGCGAATCCGGTCGACGACAGCCGATGCTGGACCACGATCACCATCTCATGGGGGCCGACTACGAAGGCCGCCACGCCGGAGGCAAGCATTACCCATTCGAGGAGGTTGGCCGGCCCCTCGAACCCCACGGCGGGATTGTAGGGCACCGAAGTTAACGTGGGTTTCCACCCACACGATCGATGTTCCTAGTGCTCCCCGGGCGGCCGGCGATCGAGCGGCTTCATTTCGACCGTAAAGCTGAAGGGCACCCGCGCGGGGTTGTAGCACACCTTGTCGTCACACGCCTGGTAGTCGAACGCACCCGTGATGGTCACCGATGACATGGCGCCCAGCAGCTTTTGCGCGGCCGGCGTCGCCAGCAGCGTCAGGTCGCGTCGCAGCCGGAATGGCTTCATGAAGACCTCAACCCGCTCGTCGAGCGGCTTGAAGTGATAGATCTCTGACGCCGGATAGACCGCGTCGTGCGTTCGCAACCACGGCTGGGGGTCGATCGTAACCTGCACCACGCGGTAGGTGTGTTTCCCTGGCGCGTACAGGTGCATGCCGCGCTTTGGTGAGGCGTCAACCACGATCGACAGGCGCTCGCCAGGCGCCGCGGTGGTGTCACTCATCGTCGCCGTCAGCGTGAGGTGCGCCGTGTCGGCCTTCACCGTGCCGCCGCCCATTCCAGCCCCGAGCGAGGACAGGATGGTCGCCGTCGTATAGCGCTCCTGATAGGCGTCCTCGAAGAACCGCGACACGACCTCGCCCTTGCGATCGACGATGAACGTGCCGGGGTGCGGTATGCCAAATGTCGTCGACTTCGGATCGACGGTTTGGTTGAGCAAGCCGTACTGCTTGATGATGGCAGAGCCCTGGTCGGCAATGATCGGGAACGTAATGCTGCGCGACGCCGAGAAACGCTGGTGCGTAGCGGCACTGTCGTAGCTGATGGCAATGAGGCCCAGCCCCTGCCGGGTGATGTCAGCGTAGCGGCTTTGCAACTCCACGAGCTGCGTTTTGCAGTACGGTCACCAGTCGGCGGAGCGGAAGAACACCAGCATGGCGCCCTTCGGACCCATGGCCGACGCGAGGGTGTGAGGTTTGCCGAACTGGTCGGTGCCCGAGAATGACGGGACGACGGCGCCGACCTGGGGACCGACCTTGGAGGTATCGACTGCCGGCGGTGCCTGGCCTGCCAGGCTCGCAACAGCCACCACAGCGGTCAGCACGGTGATCGCAAATCGGGGGTTCATCATCGGTAAGACGCCTCGGATGGCTACAGGATACATGACGGCTCAGCGATCGCCCAGCAGGAGGGTGTCCGGATACTGCGCGTACCAACCGAACCAGAACGCGCGCTGGGCGACGAACCGCGGCAACGCGATCGACCCATCCGCCAGCGTGAGCGCGTCTTCGCCCTGCCGCCAGGTTCGTCCGGCGGTATCGACGAGGTCGCCGGTAACGGGTCGCGATTGGAACACCACCTCGTGGCCGCCAACGGCATAGACCCGGTTGGCGCCCTTGGGCGTGGTCACCACCAGCAACCGACGGCCCGCCACTTCGAAAGAAAACACCGGGGTGCGCTTGAGAAAGTCGGCCACGATCGCCACCGGCTGCGCCTCGCCGCCGGCCGCCGGCCTGACCTGCATCACCAGCACCTCGTCCTTATTCTTCAGGCGACGGTCCTTGTTCGAGACCTCGAAGTACAGCCGGTCATTCGAAAAGTAGTCTCGGTAGGCCGCGCCCTCGCCGTAGTCCCGCTTGTGGCCGGTGTCTAGCGACAGCACGGTGGTCTTCGGATGCGTGGCCCGCCACTCGCCCCAGGTCGTCGTCACTGCGGCGTGCGACGTCATCTGCAGCCTGGTGTTGACCAGGGGCCCAACCACCGGCTTGCCCTCGAGGGTTGACCACAGGCTCATGGTCTCTTCATCGAACATCAGCTTGTTCGATCGATACAACAGGCCGCTCGTGCCGAAGCCACGGCGTTTTTCTCCGACCACGCTGTCGTACGGGATCACGGTTCCGCACAAGGTGCAGTACACGACGGTGATCTCGGTGCCGCCCAGTTTGTCGACAGCCATCTCGTGCCAGGCCAGGATGCGCTTCGGATAGGCGCGGGCCTCGCCGTTGACGACCACGCCAAACACGATGTTGCCGTCGCGCAGGTAGCGTGCCGCTTCCACCGAGAGCACCTTAGGGTAGTACAGCGGCGGAATACCGTTGACGGTCACGCCGCCCCAATCGATCTCGTCGAGACGAATCAGGCTCTTCGCACCCGGCGGGAAGAACCGCTGCATTCGTGGATCGACGCCACCGCCGTAGACCATGCCCTTGAACCGCGCGTACTCGGGATGTGGCTCGTACGGCAGACTCCACATCCAGGCCCGCCACCCATTGAGGGTGAGGTCGAATCGCTTGCGAGTCTGTTTCTCGAGAAACGAAATCAACCGCGAGCGGATCATCGACTCGCGGGTCGCGCCGGTGCCGCCGGCCGCCGCCAGTTCCGCCCCCAGCGAACGGGCGCCGGCATCCTCGCCATCGTCCGGACCGTCGGTCGGCTGGGACCCGATCTCCGCGCCGGCCGACAGCGCGGTGGGCCGCGGCGCAGGGCGTAGCAGCCGCGCCATGTCAATGATCATCGGCGTGTACGAGTCGCGCCATTGCCCCGCGAGGCTGTCGAGCGCGGCCCTGGCCACACGGTTGTCTGGTGACACGGCCGCGAAGAAGAGGTCCAGCGGCGGCGGACCCGCCACTTGCCTGCCAGCGGTCGGCACCGAGATCACGGCGAACAACGCCGCCACCAGCGTTACGCGCGGCAGGTTCACGAGCGCCTCCCACCCCGGCGGTCCGCGACGGCCGCGAAGGCGGCCCGGCCGAACAGGGCCGCAAGCAGCACCACGACCATCACCGGACCGGCGTGCCAGAGCAACAGGTGCGTGGGGCCATCAAGCGGACAGGTTAACTCCACACCGAGAGCTCCGACCGCCGCCGCGGCCAGCGCAGCGAACGTGACGGTGGCACGGACGTCGGTCGGTGCGCCGCGCCCAACCATTACGGCGAGCAGCAAACCAGGCGTGGCGCCGATCGCGAACGCCTTCGCTATGCAGCCCCAGCCAGCCGCCGGCCAGGCGGCCCCTCCGGCCGCCAGTAACGGCATCAGTTCTCCGGCCAGCCAGGCCAGCCAGGCACCCAGCGCGACCACCGGCGCAGCCCGACGCCACGAGCGCAGGGGCTCGCCCGGAATCGCCAGGGCCAGCGCCGCAGCGGCTGAGCTGACCGCCGCCAGCGTCAGGAACGCGATGTGGGCCAGAAACGGCTGTGTGAAAATCGTCGAGGCCAAGTCGCCGCGCCGTCCGAGGACCGCGACCGACGCGGCACCCACCGCCACCGATGCCATCATCCATCGCCGGAGCCGCTCGCCAGGCAAGGACAGCGGCGAAACCGGTTCGAGGTCCCGGACCAGCGCGTCGATCAGATCGTCAGTTGCCATAACCCAGTCCCGCCAGAAACTTCCTCAGCACCGCATAGGCGCGGTGGGCAACCACCTTGACGTTGGCCTCGCTCATTCCGGTCTCCCTCGCCACGTCGCTCACCGACATCTCCATCAACTTCAGGCGTTCGATCACCACGCGTTGCGCCGGTGACAACTGCCGCATCGCTTGCGCCAGGTCGGCCCGCGCAATGGTCGCCGCCTCCGGCGTTTGCGACCACACGACTGGCGGCACCGCATCCATGGGTTCCTCCCAGGTGGCGGTGCGCTTGTGCCGCCGAATCGCATCGATCATGCGGCTCTGCAGCACTGCGTAAAACCAGGGCGCGAAAGGCCGCTCGGGGTTCCACGTCTGTCGCGCCCGGTGTAGCGACATCAAGACATCCTGGACGACATCGTCAACCCACGGCGTAACTCCAACACGACGGCACACGTACAGCCTGACGACGTGACGGAGGCCCTGTAGCAAGGCCTCGTACGCCGATCGATCGCCGTGCTGACTCGCCGCCATGAGCAACGTCAGCTCATGCTCCTGCTCTGGGGTCATCCCCTTGTTGGACTCCTACGCGGCAGGTGCCGGTGCGGTTACAAAGGGTCGGTTGTAACCCGATGGTCTGGCGCTGCGTAGAACCCTACACCAAGAGCCGGCGGTGACCGATCGCGCCGCCCTTGGCCGATCTGATCGCCAAGGCTTTTTGAGCTCCGACCCCGGTGTGTCGTTTACAAGACTGTAGTTTCCCATTGTGGAGTTGACATGATTCGAATCTCTATTGCCGCCCTCGCCGCCGTGCTTTTGTTGCTCGGCGCCTCAGTGCCCGCCTGGGCCCAGTCATTGGCGCGCTATCGCGTGACGATCACCAATCTGACCAAGGGTCAGACGTTCACGCCGATGCTGATTGCCACCCACACGCCCGCGGCTCGCATTTTCGCGCCGGGCACGGTGGCGAGTCCCCAGCTCCAAGTACTGGCGGAAGAAGGCGACACCGCCATGCTGGCGGCGCTACTGCGGACGACGCCCACGACCGTGAGCGAGGTGGTGACTGGACCGCCGCCCCTGGCGGGGCTGCAGACGCCCGGCACGACGCGCACCTACGACATCAGTGGCGGCAGCAACTTCACCCAGTTGAGCCTCGCGGCGATGCTGATTCCCACCAATGATGCCTTCGTCGGCGCCAACAGTGTCACCCTGCCCAGCGGGTTTGATCCGATCGTCGTTGACTTGCTGGCGTACGATTCGGGCACGGAGATCAACGACGAGCTCTGCGCCAGCATTCCCGGACCGAGCTTCAGCGAGTGCGGTGGCCCCGGCGGCGGTGGTCGCCCTGGCCGCGGCGAAGGCGCCATCACGGTACACAACGGCATGCACGGCGTCGGCACCATGAACGCGGCGCTGCGCGACTGGCGCGGGCCGGTCGCCCGCGTCACCATCGTGCGCGTGCAGTGATGGCCGGC
>JBBQSP010000068.1:0-27300 GCA_038213735.1 Vicinamibacterales bacterium
CCGCGACCTGTGCGCGAGCATGGGTGTGGCCATGACCATCGAAGACAGCTGGGGCGGCGATATCGTGACCGCTGCCATCGCCCACCTCGCGCACAGCACGCCGACGGCGCTGCTGTTCACGAGCACCGACTTCAACAGCTATGTCACCGTCTCGATCGCCGAGGGAGCACCGCAGCGCGTGAACGGCCAGCTCGCGGCTTCGACGGCACCTGGCCTCGGCATCACACCACAAATGGACGTTCTCGGCCCGCCCGTGCTGGTGGTGGAATAGGCTCGCCCATCACGACTCCGGCGGCAGGGCGCGCGGTGGCTCTCGAGTCCCTCGCGGACCTTCGCCTGCCGTTGCCGCTGCACGCCAGGCTGGCATCGGGGTCGACCGGGCTTGTGGCACCGTCTAGTCGCGACCAATGGTTGAGAACGTTGGCGTGGACCGTTCGACCCGGTCTCGCGGTCTTACTGTTACAGCAGGCGTTCGCACCCGGGGTCGTCCGGGGGGCAACCCGCCGTGTCAGCAAAGGTACGAACTTCATGGGTGATCGCAAGTGTCTTGTCATCGGCGCCGCGGGGGGTATTGGCCGCAAGCTCGTCGAGCTGCTCCATGGTGACGGCTGGTCCCTCGTTCTCGCGGGCCGAACACTGGACTCCCTCCACGCCGTGGCCGCGACATGCGCTGGGGAGACGGCTTGCCTGGATGCGCGGGACTTTGACGCCGTTGACGCCCTGTTCCAAGCCCATCCCGGAATTACCGGCGCGGTGAATCTGGCCGGGTCAATCCTGCTCAAGCCCGCACACCTGACGACGGGGCAGGACTTTGATGAGACCCTCGCACTGAACCTCCGGACGGCCTTTGCGCTGACGAGAGCGGCGGGCCGGCACCTGAAGTGCACCGGCGGCAGCGTCGTGCTGATGTCATCGTGCGCGGCGACGATTGGCCTGCCACATCACGAGGCGATCGCCGCGGCCAAGGCAGGCGTGGAAGGGCTGATGCGTTCAGCCGCGGCGACCTACGCCGGGGCCGGCATCCGCTTCAATGCGGTTGCGCCGGGGCTCGTCGCCACACCCATGGCCCGGCGAATCACTGACAATGAAGGGGCCCTGAAGGCCTCGGTGGCGATGCACCCGCTGGGGCGCATCGGTCAGCCCGAGGAGGTCGCCCGGGCAATCGCGTTTCTGTTGAGCCCCGCCAATGCCTGGATCACCGGCCAGGTGCTGGGCGTCGACGGCGGTTTCGCCACCCTGCGCGGGCGGTGACCAGGCATCGGCGGACTTACCGCCAGGCGGCGACGAACGCTGTTTCCATCAGGACGAAGTGATTCGGGTCGAGCACCACGCGGTCAGGACGCTGACCCACGGCGATCTGGAACTGGTGTGACGCGTCGGACAACTGCACCGTGGTGATGACCGGTGTGTTGCTGCCGGCGGAGTAGACGCCCACCTGCAGCGGCATGGCGAAGAGGCGCGCCCGGTCGCGCTGCGTCAGGCGAATCGCAATCAACTTCGAGTCGGCGCGGTAGTCCCAGTCGCCGTCGAGGCGCACCAGCCTCGCTGCCGCGCTCGAGCATCGTCGCGCACATCAACGTGGATATGGTCGGGTCCAGTCGGACGACCACGCCCGCGGACTCGACGAGCAAGCCGGTGACCGAACGCAACGAGGTCTACCTGTTGGGCCCGCGCGTGCTGAGCGCGCAGGTGGAGGCGCTGCTCGATCGGGTGAACGAGAGCTACCTGAAGACCAGGTTCAACCGCGAGTCGGACCGCGCCGACAGCGAGTTCTTCTACCCGCGGACCGACGCGGGGCCGTCCCTCGAGCGCGGCATCCTCGCCATCGGGTTCACCACCGGCAACCACGCGCGGTATCACCTGCCGGGCGACGAGGCGCGGATGCTCGATCCCGAGCAGATGCGCTACATCGGTCGCACCATCTGCGCCAGCCTCTGGGCGCTGGCGGATCTGGCGGAGCGGCCGCGTATCGAACGGCCGGTGCCGCCGAGCGTGCCGCGCTATCCGTGACGCGGCTGAACACGACCGCGCGGAACGACCGAACAAGCCCGAGCGCTCCGCGCGCAACAACCTGCTACTGACAGGTGCTGGTCTTGCACTGGATGGTGAGCTGGAACGGCATGTGGTAGAAGGCGACGGCGGTGACCGACGGCATCTTGAGCAGCACGCTGAGGTCGGAGCGAATCGTCGTGGCGGACGCCGGATCGGCAGTGGCGGTCCACTTGTCGAACGCGGTGCGGGTGACGGTGATGACATCGGTCGCGGCGCCGCCGCACTTGGCCGGGTCGAGGCACCACCGGAAGCTGCCGACGGCGGCATTGAATGCCGCGCCTCGAGTTGACGTTTCGCCCACGGTCATTTGCCAGATCCGCGGGATGTTGATGAACGATCCGTTCGTGAACGTTCCGCTGGGCGGGTTGTCGCTGATCGGGTCCGCATCCGTGGCCGGAGTGTAATCGCCGTTGAACACCCGGTTCGGCCGGGTGTTCTTCAGGTTCAGCGTCATGTCGCCGGAACCGGACACGAAGATCTGACCCACGACGCCGCCGACGCCGTTGACATAGGACCCGTGGCCGTCGCTCTTGATCTTGTCACCCGCGCGATCGGCGAAGGTGACGGTCACGCCGGGGTTCGAGGGTTTCGGCGCCGCGGCTGGTCGCGCCGGCCAGCTCACGGCTACACCGAGTCCGACGACACAGAGCACAGCAAACGTTCGCATCCATCCTCCAGTCTGCGACCGCCCGGATGGGAGGCCCCTATCCTCCAAAACGCGCGGATGGGGAAAACCACACATGCCGTGTCAGCAGGTGGAGTAACATCCGCCGCCGTGTCGGCCCCAGACCCTCGCCCGGACTCCACGCTCCTGCTGCTCGAACGCGCGCGCGCTGGAGACGACGGTGCGCTGAACGACCTGTTCGCGAGGTACGGGCCCGCCCTGCGGCGGTGGGCCAGCGGGCGCCTGCCGCGCTGGGCCCGCGATCTGGCGGACACCCCCGACCTCGTGCAGGACACCCTGCTCCAGACGTTTAGGAATATTGACGGCTTCGAGCACCGCGGGGAGGGTGCGCTGCAGGCCTATCTCCGCTACGCCGTCATGAACCGCATTCGGGATGAGCTGCGAAAGGCGCAGCACCGGCCCGACCGGGCCGGGCTCGACCCCGAACACCGCGACGAGGGGCCCTCGCCGCTCGAACGGGCGATCGGCACCGAAGCGGTGGAGCGCTACGAGGCCGCGCTGGGCCAGTTGCGGCCCGAGGAACGAGACGTGGTGATCGCCAAGCTCGAAATGGGGCTCACGTACCCCGAGATTGCCGCGGCCACCGGCAAGCCGTCCGCCAACGCGGCGCGGATGTTCGTCGTACGGGCGCTGGCGCGCCTCGCCGAGGTGATGAGTGAGTCGGACAGAGAGCCCGCTGATTGAGGTCGCCGCCGCGGTGAGCGACGGGTCCCCGGTCGACTGGGGCGGCCTCCCATCTCGATCGGGACCGGCTGCACGCATCGTCAGGCAGCTCAGAATCCTCGAGCAGATCGCGTCGGTTCACACGTCCACATCGCTCGCGGGGGTGGGGCGCGGGCCGGGCGAGGCGGGCAGCCAGACACCGGAGCCCGAGCCCGTCGGAAGCCGGCCGCGGACGTGGGGCCCGTTGGCCGTGCTCGAGTTGATCGGCTCGGGGAGCCATGCCGATGTCTACCTCGCTCACGACCCGCGGCTCGATCGGCCGGTGGCCCTGAAGCTCCTCAAGCACCGCGCGCCTCGGGGTGAGGCGGTGGTCGAGGACGAGACCATCCAGGAAGCGCGCCTGCTCGCCCGCGTGCGCCACCCCAACGTGATCACGGTGCATGGCGCCGAGCGCATCGATGGACGCGTCGGCATCTGGACCGAGTTCATCGACGGCCGAACGCTCGAGGGCGAGTTGCGGGAGCGTGGCCCGCTGCCCGCGGCAGCGCTCCTCGCGGTCGGAGTCGCCGTGAGTGGTGCCCTCGAGGCCGTTCACGCTGAGGGGCTGCTGCACCGCGACATCAAGGCGCAGAACGTACTGCGGGCGCGGGACGGGCGCACGCTGCTCGCGGATTTCGGCACCAGCCGCGAGGTGTCGCAAGTCGCCTCCGCGGATCTGGCGGGCACGCCGTTGTATCTGGCCCCCGAGATCTTCCGCGGCGAGGCGGCGTCAGCATCGAGCGACGTGTACAGCCTCGGCGTGCTGCTGTTTCACCTGGCCACCGGCACATTTCCAGTCGAGGCCGGATCGCTCGCGGCGCTGCGCAAGGCCCATGGCCACGGCGGGCGGGTGCCCCTGCTGCGCCGACAGCCGCAGGTGCCGCGGCGGCTCGCGGCCGTCATCGAACGCGCGTGCGCCCCCGAGCCGGCGCGGCGATACGAATCGGCGGCGGCCCTGGGCGCTGCGCTGCAGGGCGCCGCGCGCCAACCACGCCGCGCACCTGCCGTTGTCCTGCTCGCCGTGGCGATGCTCGTGGCCGTCCTCGTGTTTTCCTTGTCCGGGCGCACGAGCACTGGCGTCGGCCCACAGGTCGTCCTCGTCGGCGCCCTCGACAATCAGACCGGCGAGCCGCAGCTCGACGAGGTCGTCCGGATGGCGCTGCTGCAGCAGCTGCAGCAGTCGCGGGAGCTGGCGGTGGCGCCGCCGGAACGCATCGAGGACCTGCTGCGGCTGATGCGGCGGCCTTCCGAGACGGCACTCGACGAACGAACGGCGCTCGAGGTGAGCCGGCGCGACGGCGGCATCCCGACGCTCATCACCGGCCGCATCGATCGATTGGGAGCCAGATACGCGCTGCAGCTCGCTGCCATTCGTTCCAGCTCGGGCGCGGTGATCGTGCGGGCCACCGCCGAGGCCGACGATCTCGACGCGCTGCTCGATGCGGTGCGGGGGGTGGCAGGCCGCATCCGCACCGCGCTCGGTGAATCGGCCCGGCAGGTCGACGCGGACGCGAGGCTGGCGTCGGTGACCACCACCTCGATCGAGGCCCTGCGCCACTACACCATGGGCCTCACCCTGATGAACGAGCAACGCTGGGCTGCCGCCGAGCTTCGGCTGTCCGAAGCGATCCGGCTCGATCCGGGCTTTGCCTCCGCCCTGATCGCCCTGGCGAACGCGCGACTCAACATGCGCCTGCCCGAGGCCGAGTACTTGCCGCCGGCCGAGGACGCCTTCCGGCTCGCCCCGGCGCTGCCGGCCCGTGAGCGGTACTTCATCACCGGGAGTTACCACCAACTCACCGAAGACCTGCCACGCGCGATCGCTGCCTACGAGGCACTGACGCGCGAGTACCCGAATGACTTCCGCGGACTCGACAACCTGGCTGTTGCCTACGTGTCCAGCGGACGCTACCGCGAGGAGATCCCGATCGCGAAGCGGCTGGCGCTGTTGCGACCGAATGACTACGCGTTCCTGCTCGAAATGGCGATGGCGCTCGTCATCGATGGTGACGGGCTTGGGCACGCGCGGTCGATTGCCGAGCGGGCCGCGAGGCTCGAACCCCCGGTCGGCCACCCGGCGGACGTCTACGCGGCGTGGCTTTCACTCCTGCCGGTCTTCGAGGCCTGGGCCGAAGGTCGGGTAGAGGCGGCCGCGGCGCAACTGGACGCGATGGAGGCGACGCCGCCGCACGACGACTGGGAGGCGTTCGGGCGAGGTCAGCTGAACCTCTCGCTCGGCCGCGTGCGGGCCGCTGAGCGCGCGTTCCAGGCGATTGCTTCGTCTGCCGAACGAACCGCCCTGCTGGCCTACGCGGCGATCGCACGCGGCGACGTCGAGCACGCACGCACCGCGCTGAAGGCTGTCGTCGCAGAGCTGCCCGGGGTTCCCGCCTTCATCAGGGGACAGGGCGGATTCGGACGGGCGTCGACCGTGTGCTGGGCGCTGACTCGCGTCGGCCTGAACGACGGGTGCCGCGATCTCGCGCGCCTCTTTCCTCCGATCCGCGTCGCGCCCTGGTTCGTCGCCGAGGCCGCGGCTGCAGACGGCGACGACGCCACGGCACTCCCGATCCTCGAGCGTCTGCAGGCGGAGGCGCCTCCGGGAAACCCACAGACGGTGATGGCCCTCGACACGCTCGCGACCCTTCACGAGCGACGTGCGGACCTGGCCGCGGCTGCCGCCACGCTGACGCGCTCCGAGAGCGCGCGGCTCACCGTCTACCCGAACTCGGGCTCGCGCGGGTTTTTCTGGCTGACCGCGCAGGCGCACCTGCTCCGCATCGAACGGGAGCGCGGCAACCTCGACCATGCCGCCGCCATCGAGCGGCGGCTCCGCCGCCTGCTGGTCGCCGCCGACCCGGACTTCGTGCTCGGGTCGCTGGCGAGGTGATTGCCCGATCGGATTGACTGACGCCCGCGCCGTGTGTTCCTAAGTGGCCGAACCCGTGGCGGATCGCATATCGTTCCTCCGGTCGCACGGTGCGGCGTGGACAAGTTCGGCGGCCTGACCAAGACGCGCCAGGCCCGCGACCTGTGCGCGAGCATGGGCGTGGCCATGACCATCGAGGACAGCTGGGGCGGCGACATCGTGACCGCCGCGATCGCGCACCTCGCACACAGCACGCCCACGCCCCTGCTGTTCACGAGTACCGACTTCAACAGCTACGTCACCGTGTCGATTGCCGAGGGCGCCCCGCAGAGGACCAACGGCCGCCTGGCGGCGTCCACCGCACCCGGATTCGGCGTCACACCCCGAATGGACGTGCTCGGCCCGCCCGTGCTGGTGGTGGAATAAGCTCGCCCGACGGCACGGTCGAGCCGTCGCTACTGTTTGGCGGCGGCGAACGCCGACTCCATCAGGACGAAGTGATTCGGGTCGAGCACCACGCGGTCAGGACGCTGACCCACGGCGATCTCGAACTGGTGTGACGCGTCGGACAACTGCACCGTGGTGATCACCGGCGTGTTGCTGCCCGCGGAGTAGACGCCCACCTGCAGCGGCATGGCGAAAAGCCGCGCGCGGTCGCGCTGCGTCAGGCGAATCGCAATCGACTTCGAGTCGGCGCTGTAGTTCCAGTCGCCGTCGAGGCGCACCAGCCCGCCGCGCGTCAGCCACTGGTCGAAGAATACCCGCAGGTCCCTGCCCGACGCGCGCTCCATCTCCCCGCGAAAGTCGTCCGTCGTCGCGTGGCCATCCTGGTGGGCGCGGTAGTAACTGCGGATGCCCGCCCAGAACACCTCGTCGCCGACGATACCGCGCAACATGTGCAGGATCCAGGCGCCCTTCTGGTAGATCTGCCCGGTCGTGACCTGTGACATGTCGCTGAGGTTGTCGTGCACGATCCGGTAGTCGGGGCGTTGCTGGTCGAACTCGAGGATGCGCCGGCGGCTGTCTGCGAGCCCGTTAAGGAATTCGTCGCGGCCGTAGGCGTGCTCGATGTAGAGCAACGTGAAGTAGGTGGCGAAGCCTTCGCTCAGCCACACGTCGTCCCAGTCCGACTCGGTCACGGAGTTGCCGAACCACTGGTGCGCGATCTCGTGAATGACGACGTTGCGCCACCGCACGCTGCGGTCGCCGGTCACCGAGCCTTCGCTGTAGAAGATGGCGCTGGCCGCCTCCATGCCGCCGCTGACGCTGTTGGACTGCACGTTGGCGAGCTTCTCGTACGAGAACGGCCCCACCTTGTCGGAGTAGAACTCCAACGCGTCGCGGGTCGGTACGGCGAAGTCGTAGAAGCCCTTGTCGCGATCCTGCGCGTACACCCACGTCTGGATCGCCTTGCCCTGGAAGGTATCGACATGCTGCACGGCAAAGCGGGCCACCCCAAGCACGTAGAGCCACGGCGCAATTGGTACTGATTGGCGCCAGAAGGTGCGGCGTCGGCCACCGGGCAGGTCGGTTTCCTCGATCAGCAAGCCGTTCGATATCACCTGGTAGTGCGCCGGCGCCGACACGATCATCTCGGCGGTGGCCTTGTCGTAAGGATGATCCACGGTGGGCAGCCAATGGCGGGCCTTGTCGGGCCAGTTGTCGCTGAAGAACGTACGATCGCCGTACTTGTTATTCGCGATCTTGAGGCCCGACGCCGGCTCGCCCGAGTAGGCAATTTGCAGCCGTACGCGTTGGCCCGCTTCGAAGCGCCGTGGCAGGGCGATGGTGAGCGCGTTGTCCCGATGTGTGAAGGCGAGGCCGGCGCCATCGGCGGTTACTGCACCGACCATCATGCCGCGCCCGGTGACGTCGTCCCGATTGGTCAGGTCGAATCGCAGCGAGGTCTCGCCCCCTGCGACAAAGCGGAGATCGACGTCGGCCGTGCCCGAGATGCGGTCGGTCAGATCCTGCAACTCGAGCGCGAAGCGGTAGTGGAGCACATCGACCCGAAGGTTCTTCGGGTAAGTGTCCGCACGGACTTCGACCAGGCCGAAGACGAAGGCAAGAAGCAGGATCAGCCGTCGCATATCGCGGCTAGCCTACAGTAATGTTTGGCTGGAAGTCTCGATGAGAAGCTTTTTGATCTGCGTAATTTGTGTCATCTGTGGCCCCGTCCCTGGGTCATCTGCGGCCCAGGGCTGGCCTGCGTTCCGCGGCCCAGACGGTCAGGGTCATGCCGCCGACATCAGCGTTCCGCGTGAGTGGAGCGAAACACGGAATGTGGCCTGGAAGACTTTGGTGCCTGGCCTGGGCTGGTCATCCCCGGTAGTCGCCGGCGGCAAGGCGTGGTTGACGACGGCGGTCGAGGAGCGCGGCATTTCTTTGCGCCTGCTCGGCTTCGACGTGACCACCGGCCGTGAGGTCGTCAACGTCGAGGTGTTCAAGATCGCGGCCTTGCGTAACGAGATCAATCCCAAGAACAGCTGGGCCTCGCCCACGCCGATCGTTGATGGCGACCAGGTCTACGTCCATTTCGGCGCCGACGGCACCGCGGCGGTCAAGACCGACGGCACGGTGTTATGGAAGCAGCGGTTCGAGTACCAGTCGCAGCACGGCGCCGGCGGATCCCCTGTCCTTCACGGCGATTTGCTGATCTTCAGTTGCGATGGCAGCGACGCCGCGTTCGTGATCGCGCTCGACAAGCACACCGGCAAGGTGAAATGGCGGACCAACCGGCGCCTGCCGGCCGATCAGGCGTACACGACGCCGCTGGTGATCCGCGTCAGCGACCGCGATCAGCTGATTAGCGTCGGCGCGTACCGGGCGACGGCGTACGACCCGCTAAACGGAAAGGAGATCTGGCGCGTAAGTTACGCAGACGGGTTTTCGAACGTGCCTCGTCCGGTGTACGCGCATGGCCTGGTGTACATCGCGACCGGCTTTCAGCAACCGTCGCTGCTGGCGGTGCGGCCGGATGGGACGGGCGATGTGACGAAAACGCATACGGCGTGGAAACTGAGCCGCGGCGCGCCGCTCACCCCGTCGCCGCTGGTGGTTGGTGATGAGCTGTATGTCGTGACCGACGGCGGCATCGCCACCTGCCTTGATGCGCGCACTGGCGCGACCTTGTGGCAGCAGCGGCTGGGCGGAACGTATTCAGCATCCCCCGTTTTTGCCGGGGGGAGCATATACTTTCCCGCTGAGCAGGGCGTGACCACGGTCGTCGTCCCAGGGAAGGAATTTCGACGGCTGGCCGCCAATCGTCTCGACGGCGGCTTGCTGGCCTCGATGGCCGTTTCGAGCGGCTCGTTATTCTTGCGAACTGATAGTTACTTGTACCGGATTATGGAGATACCTCGATGAGCACACGTCGCGCGATTTCTTCCCTGCTGATGCTGGCCATGACGTTGATGGCCAGCGCGGCGTACGCCCAGGCTACCGGCACGAAGCCGTTCGAACCGCAGGTCGGCCAGGCCGGCAAGGACGTGGTCTGGGTGCCCACACCCCAGGCCGTCGTCGACAAGATGCTCGACATGGCCAAGGTCACGAAGGACGACTTCGTGATGGATCTGGGCTCGGGCGACGGCCGCACGGTGATCACTGCGGCCAAGCGCGGCGCGCGGGCGATGGGCGTCGAGTACAACCCCGACATGGTGGAGCTGTCGCAGAAGAACGCCGAGGCGGCGGGTGTATCGGCCCGGGCCACGTTCGTGAAGGCCGACCTGTTCGAGACCGACTTCTCGAAGGCCGACGTCATCACCATGTTCCTGCTGCCCTCGATCAACATGAAGCTTCGTCCCAAGCTGCTCGACCTGAAGCCGGGCACGCGCATCGCGTCGAACACCTTCACCATGGAAGACTGGCAGGCCGACGAGACCTCGACCGAGACCGAGGGCTGCTCGAGCAGCTGGTGCACGGCGCTGTTCTGGATCGTGCCCGCCAAGGTGGAAGGCACCTGGGGCACGCCGAGCGGCGACCTCAAGCTGACGCAGACGTTCCAGATGATTTCGGGCACGCTCGGGAACCAGGCCCTCCAGGGCCGGCTGCGCGGCGCAGAGATCACGTTCACGGCCGGCTCGACGAAGTACGCGGGCACGGTCGAGGGCAACACCATCAAGCTGACGTCGCCGTCGGCCATGACCGCCACCAAGAAGTAGTGGTATAGACGCTGGGCACCCCTATATGGGGTATCTGGTGTGAGCTTTGGACACGGGGGCGAGCGGCCATAAGGTCACTCGCCCTTTTCGCATTTTTAGGCCTAAATGTCTACAAATGTCACAAATGGTCATACTTCCTTGGCTCATCCATCACACCTATGTATTGGGTGTATAGTCTGCGCAGATAGGAAGGCTAGGTAGCCGAGCTAGCAACTGGCTCTGCCCCTGGCTGGCAGGAGTGTTGGAATGAAAAGCGTCGGTTCCATCACCCTGGGCACAGCGTTCGTGTGCCTCGGGCTCGTAGTCGCACTCGCGGGACAGCAACCGGCCCCTAAGGCGCCCGGCGCCACGACGGGCAAGCCGGGATCCGTACCCACTTCCGCGCCGGGCGCTCCGGTGGGGAAGCCCGCGACCACGGCCAAGCCTGTTGCCTCGCACGCCGTTGCGAAGCCGGTGCTCGCGTCAACCATTTCCCACGAAGAGCAGAACGCCCTCGTCAAGCGCTACTGCGCCGGGTGCCATAGCGATCGCGCAAAGGCCGGCAACCTGTCGCTCGCGGCATTCGATGCCGCAAAGGTCGGTGACGACTCCGACATTGCCGAGCGCATGATTCGCAAGATGCAGGCGAGCATGATGCCGCCGCCCGGCATGCCGCGGCCTGAACCGGCCGTCTACCAGAAGTTCATTACCTCGCTCGAGACGTCGGTCGATACCTACGCCAGGGCCAACCCGAATCCCGGCGGCCGCACGTTCCAGCGGCTGAACCGCCCTGAGTACGCCCGCGCCATCAAGGAATTGCTCGAGCTCGATGTTGATGCCGGCCGCTGGCTGCCGCTCGACACCATGAGCGCGAACTTCGACAACATCGCCGACGAACAGGCGCTGTCGCCGACGCTGCTCGAGTCGTACCTGAATGGCGCCGCCGACATCAGCCGCATGGCGGTGGGCGACAAGGACGCGCCGTCGATCGACTCCACCTACACCAACCCGAGCTACATGTCCCAGCACCCGTGGGACCACGTCGAGGGCGCGCCCTACGGCACCCGCGGCGGCATGGTGGTGAACCACGTGTTCCCGGCCGACGGCGAGTACGCCTTCGAGATGACCTTCAACGCCGGCGAGAACACCCGCTTCGAGGACATCGACATCTCGATCGACGGCGAGCGGTTGGCGCTGGTCGAGTACGAGCTGATCAACATCGCCGGCGCCGACGGCCGCGGCCAGACGCCGCTGCGCACCGAGCCGTTCCTGGTGCGCGCCGGGCAGCGCAAGCTCGCCGCGGCGTTCGTCCGTAAGATCGACGGCCCCTACGAGGACCTGATTCGTCCGCACGACTGGTCGTACGCCGGCGGCGGATCCGGCGGCAGCGGCATCACGACCCTGCCGCACATGCGCGACCTGGTGGTTCGCGGGCCGCTCAAGACGACCGGCATCTCCACCACGGCGAGCCGCAAGAAGGTCTTCACCTGCCGGCCGACGTCGCCGGCCGACGAGGCCGCCTGTGCGCGCCAGATTGTCACGCGCCTCGGCGGCGCCGCTTACCGCCGTCCGCTGGCCGCCGCCGAAGTCGATCGGCTGATACCCTTCTACGAGTCGGCCGCCGACAAGGGCGGGTTCGAGACGGGCGTGCGCGGCGCGCTCGAGGCGATCCTGGCCAGCCCGCACTTCATCTTCCGGCTCGAGCGCGCGCCGACCGATGCCCGCTCGGGTGGCACCTACCGTGTCGCCGACGTTGACCTCGCGTCGCGGCTGTCGTTCTTCATCTGGGGGCTGCCCCCTGACAAGGAACTGCTCGACGCCGCGGCGAAGCGCGAGTTGTCGTCGGCCGCCGGCCTCGAGAGGCACGCGCGGCGCATGCTCGCCGATCCGCGCTCCGAAGGGCTGGCCGATCGGTTCGCCGCGCAGTGGCTGCGCCTGCAGGACGTCGAGAAGGTGCATCCCGACCCGAACTTCTACCCGAACTTCGACGAGAACCTCGCCGAGGCCATGCGCACCGAGACGCGCCTGTTCTTTGCCAGCCTCGTGAAGGACGATCGCAGCATTCTCGACCTGCTGACCGCCGATTACACGTTCCTGAACGAGCGGCTGGCGCGCCACTACGGCTACCGCGGCGTCACCGGCAACCAGTTCCGCCGCTTCACCTATCCCGACACCTCGCGCCGCGGTGTGCTCGGCCAGGGCAGCGTGCTCGTGCAGACCTCGATGGCCAACCGCACCTCGCCGGTGCTGCGCGGCAAGTGGGTCATGGAAGTGCTGCTCGGCACCCCGCCGCCGCCTCCGCCGCCCGACATTCCGGATCTCGAAGCCGCCGGCGAAGCCAAGGAAGGCCGCCTGATGACGACGCGCGAGAAGATGGAGATTCATCGCTCGAACGCGACCTGCAACTCGTGTCACCGGTTCATGGATCCGATTGGCCTGGCGCTCGACAACTTCGACGTCACCGCCAAGTGGCGCGTGCGCGAGAACGGCATGCCGCTCGACACCACCGGCGACTTCTACGACGGCACCCGGGTGACGTCGCTGGTCGAGTTGACGACCGCGCTCAGCAAGCGGCCGACGCCGCTGGTGCGCAACTTCACCGACAACCTGATGGCCTACGCGCTGGGGCGCCGGGTCGAGTACTACGACCAGCCGACGATTCGCGCGATCGCGCGGTCGGCCGAAGCGAGCAACTACAAGATGTCCTCGTTCATCCTCGGCGTCGTGAAGAGCGACGCCTTCCGCATGAAGCGAGTCGAGCCCGAAGTCACCACGACCGAAACCAAGGCAGGGAGATAACGATGTCGTACCTCACTGGTAAGCACATGCCGCGTCGCACGTTCATCCGGGGAGCCATGGGCGCCGCGGTGGCGCTGCCGTTCCTGGATGCGATGGTCGGCGCCAAGGGCATTGGCGCCGCGCCGACGGCGGCGGATCGCACCCGCCTGATCTGCATCGAAGAGGTGCACGGTCTGGCCGGCTGCAACAAGTGGGGCGCCACCCAGCACCTGTTCGCGCCCGAGAAGGTCGGCGCCGACTTCACCATGGCTGCCGACAGCGCGCTCAGCTCGCTCGAGCCGTATCGTGACTACCTGACCATTGTCAGCAACACCGACGTCCGCATGGCCGAGGCGTTCACCGCCCCGGAAATTGGCGGCGACCACTTCCGCTCGAGCGCGGTGTTCCTGACCCAGTCGCACCCGAAGCAGACGCAGGGCTCGGACATCTGGGCCGGCACGTCGTTCGACCAGTTCTATGCCCAGAAGTACGGGCAGGCCACGCCGCTGCCGTCGATGCAGTTCTGCATCGAGAACCTCGACCAGGCCGGCGGCTGCACTTACAACTACTCGTGCGCCTACACCGACTCGATCAGCTGGGCCTCGCCCAACGAGCCGCTGCCGATGATCCGCGACCCGCGCGTCGCGTTCGACATGCTGTTCGGCACCGGCGGCTCGCCGCAGGATCGCATTGCCCGCCGCCAGTCGCGCCGCAGCATCCTCGACTGGATCCAGGGTGAAGTGGCCAGCGTCCGCAGCGAGCTCGGCACCGGCGACAAGAACCGCCTCGATCGTTACCTGAACAATGTTCGCGAGATCGAGCGCCGCATCCAGGCCATCGAAGCGCGCAACAGCAGCGGCGAACAGCGCGAACTGCCCGAGGCGCCGGCCGGCGTGCCCGATTCGTTCTCGGAGCACATGAAGCTGATGTTCGACCTGCAGGTGCTCGCGCTCGAGACCGACATGACGCGCATCATCTCGTTCAAGACCGGCCGCGACTCGCAGAACCGCGTATTCCCCGAGAGCGGCTCCCTCCAGCCGTTCCACCCGGCGTCGCACCACGGCGACCGCGAAGACCGGATCCTGGAGTTCAACAAGATCTGCAAGTACCGCGTCAGCCAGGTGACCTACCTCCTCGATCGCATGAAGGAATCGATGGAAGGCGACCAGAACCTGCTGGAAAAGACGATGATCGTGTGGGGCTCGCCGATGGCGGATCCGAACGTGCACAATCACCGCCGCTGCCCGCTGATCCTGCTGGGCCACGCCAACGGCGCGCTCAAGGGCAACCTGCACATCAAGGCCGCCAACGACACGCCGATGGCCAACGCGTTCATGGCCATGGCCGAGGGCCTCGGCATGGAAATGGATCACTTCGGCGACAGCACCGGCAAGCTCTCGCTCACGCAGGCGATGCCGTCGACCGCCGCGGTTTAAGGAACGGCCGGAGCCCGAGTCTGGGCTCCGGATTTTCTTGCCAGAAGGGGCGGCACTTCATGTGCCGCCCACGTTCGTTCAGGGAGATCCGCATGAAGCGTCACGTTTCCATCAGTCTGGTTCTCGCGCTGGTTCTGACGACCGCCCTTGGCGCGCAACAACGGGTCTCGCCGATCGCCGACGCGGCCATGCGCGGCGACAAGGCGGCCGTCCGCGACCTGCTGAAGCAGGGCGCCGACGTCAACGGCGCGCAGGGCGATGGCATGAGCGCGCTGCACTGGGCCGCTGAACGCGGCGACGCCGAACTGGCCGACATGCTGATCTATGCCGGCGCCAACATCGCCGCGGTGACGCGCATCGGGCAGTACACCCCGCTGCACCTGGCCGCCAAGTCGGGCAGTGCCCCGCTGGCCAGGACGCTGCTCAAGGCCGGCGCCGACGTCAACGCGCGCTCGACCAACAGCGGCGCGTCGCCGCTGCACATGGCTGCCTCGTCCGGCAGCGCCGAGATCATCAACATCCTGCTCGACGCCAAGGCCGACATCAACGCGAAGGAAGGCGAGGCTGGCCAGACGCCGCTGATCTTCGCCGCCGGCCTGAACCGAGTCGACGCCGTCAAGGCGTTGCTGGCGCGTGGCGCCGATGCGGCGATTACCACCAAGGTCATCGACATCCCGAAGTTCAACGCGCTCGACCGTGCGGCCGCTGACCGCCAGCGCAAGCTGATCGAGGGGTTTGTCGGCAAGGACACCGAAGCCAAGCCATCGCCCAGCCAGGTGCAGGCGGCGATCCAGGCCGGCCGCGAGATTGTGCGTTCGGGCAAGATCCCGCCGCCCGATCCGAACGCGCCGCCCGATCCGCGCGCGAACTTCAACCCGGACGAGATCAACCCGCCGGTCGCCACCAAGGGCGGCATGACGGCGCTGTTGCACGCGGCGCGCCAGGGCTACATCGAGGCCGCCGAGGCGCTGCTCGACGGCGGCGCGAAGATCGATCAGCAGAACGCCGGTGACGGCACCACGCCGCTGCTGACCGCGATCATCAACGGCCAGTTCGACACCGCGATGATGCTGATCAAGCGCGGCGCCGACACCAACATCGCCGCCAAGAACAACGGCGTCGCGCCGCTCTGGGCCGCCGCCAATACCCCGTGGCAGCCGCGCACCCGCTTCCCACAGCCGCAGGAGATGGAACTGCAGAAGCACACCTACCTCGAAGTGATGCAGGCGCTGCTCGACAAGGGCGCGGACCCGAATCACCGGATTGGCTCGCACCCCTGGTACCTCGTCTACACCGGCTGCGGCAACCGCAACTGCGGCCTCGCCGACACGTCGGGCTCGACCGCCTTCTGGCGCGCGGCCTACGGCGTGGACGTCATGGCGATGAAGCTGCTGGTGGCGTACGGCGCCGATCCGAACATTGCCACGATGTCACCGCGTGAGCGGCCGCGTCGCGGTGGCGACTTTGCCGGCGGCCAGCCGCAGGGCGCCGGCGGCGCGATCACGCCGACGGCCGAGAAGGACATGGAGAAGTACGACGCTCCGACCATTCCTTATGGTGGTCCGGGCGCCTTCCCGATTCACGCCGCCACCGGCGTTGAATACGGCGAAGGTTTTGCCGGCAACGCCCATCGTCATGCGCCCGAGGCATGGATGGCCGCGGTGAAGTACCTCGTCGAGGAGCTTGGCGCCGATGTCAACCATCGCGATAACGACGGCTACACGCCGCTCCACCACGCCGCCGCGCGTGGCGACAACGAGATGATCCTGTACCTGGTGAGCAAGGGCGCCGACGTGAAAGCCGTGGCGCGCAGCGGCCAGACGACGATCGATATGGCCAATGGGCCGGTCCAGCGCCTGTCGGCAATTCCGGAAACCATCGAGTTGCTCGCGAAGCTCGGCGCCAAGAACAACAACCGTTGCGTCACCTGTTAAGGGACACCCAATGAGCGAGATGAATCGTCGTGACGTGATGAAGACCGGGTTGGCCGTGGCGGCCCTGGGTGCGGCGAGCAGCTTCGATTGGGTCCTGCCGGCGCTGGCGCAGGGCGAAACCGTGGTGCCGTTCACCGACTTTCCGCCGACGTTCAATCCGTCCCCGGCGGTTGACCGTCGGTTGTTCGACACGCGCACGCTGAGCGGCGCCTACACGCCCAAGGACCAGTTCTTCACCACGCAGCACTACGGCCATCCCGAAGTGGACGCCGCCGCGTACCGCCTGAAAGTCGGCGGCTCGGTGAACTCGCCGAAGTCGCTGTCGCTCGACGAGATTCGCAAGATGGGCAGCACCGAGCTCATCGCCGGCTTTGAATGCTCGGGCAACCGCCGCCCGGTGCAGGGCCTGATCGGCAACGGCCGCTGGACCGGCGTGCCGCTCAAGACGGTGCTCGACGCGGCCGGCCTCAAGGCCGACGCGCACGAGATCGTGTTCTTCGGCGCCGATCGCGGTAAGGAAACGGTCGCATTCCGCGGCACCAACTTCGACGTCGAGCAGCAGTACGGCCGCAGCCTTCCGCGCGCCCGCGCGCTTGCCAGCGACCCGGCGCCGTTCCTCGCCTATGCGCTCAACGGCGAGCCGCTCACCAAGCACCAGGGCGCGCCGCTGCGCCTGATCGTGCCGGGTTGGTACGGCGCTCCGAACGTCAAGTGGCTGTCCGAGATCGTCGCGCAGCCGGATCCCTACATGGGCAAGTTCCAGACCCACTGGTACCGTACGCTCAAGGGCGAGATGATCAACGGCGAGATGAAGTGGGTCGAGACCGGCATCACGCACCTCAACCTGAAGTCCTTCGTCGCCCGCGTCACCAAGACCGGCAACGCGCACAAGCTGACCACCATCGTCCTGAACGACGGCACGCCGATCAAGTCGGTGGAAGTGAAGATCGATGACGGTCCGTGGCAGGCCGCGACGGCCGATCCGTCAACGACCGCGAAGTACGGGTGGAAGCTCTACAACTACACCTGGAACGGCGCCGCCGCCGGCGAGCACACCGTGATCTCGCGCGTCACCGACGCCAACGGCAAGGTGCAGCCTACCGAGGCCGACCTCGCGAACAAGAAGACCTTCCTCGAGGACAACTCGCAGCATCCTCGCAAGGTGATGATTTCGTAGTTTGGTGACTTCGCGGATCGTCCGCCTCACCGTCAACACGCTCGGGGCGATCGCCATGGCGGCGGTCGCCTCGGCCCAAACGGCTCCGCCGCCGGCGCTGGCCGCTCAAGTCGACAGCATCTTCTCCCGATTCACGCCCGCCACGCCTGGGTGCGCCGTCGCCGTGTACCAGGATGGGCGCATTCTCCTGGCCAAGGGCTATGGTTCAGCTAATCTCGAGTACGGCGTGCCGATCACGCCGACCACGCCGTTCATCGTCGGCAGCGTCTCGAAGCAATTCACCGCCGCCGCGATTGCTCTCCTGGTCGAGGAGAAGCGGATCGCGCTCACCGACGATGTGCGGAAGTACGTGCCAGAGCTGGCAGACTACGGGACGCCGATCACCATCGACCACCTCGTGCACCACACCAGCGGGTTGCGCGACTGGTGGGAGCTGGTGGCCCTCGCGGGCCTGCGGTTCGACGACACCTACGCGGTGGCGGACGTGCTCGAGATGACCGCTCGGCAGCGCGGCCTCAACTTCAAGCCCGGCGACCGGTACCTCTACAGCAACACGGGCTACATCGTCATGGGCATCGTCGTCCAGCGAGTGACCGGCAAGAGCCTCCGCGAGTTCGCCGCCGAGCGGATCTTCGGCCCACTGGAGATGGCCAACTCGCACTACCAGGACGATCACACGCAACCCGTGCGAGGGCGCGCGTACGCGTACAGCCCGCCTGTGGGCGGCCGCTACGCCATCAACGTGTGGAACAACGACCTGGTCGGCCAGGGTGGTGTGATGACGACAGTCGTTGATCTCGCCAGGTGGGACGACAACTTTTCCACCGGCCGCGTCGGCGGGCCGGGGTTTCTCAAGCGTCAACTCGAGCGCGGCAAGCTGAACGACGGGACGACCCTCAGCTACGCGTTCGGCATCAACGTCGGCGGCTACCGCGGCCTTGACCTCGTTGAGCACACGGGCAGCACCGGCGGCTATCGGGCGGTGTTCACGCGGTTCCCACAGAAGAAGACGACCATCGCTGTCTTGTGCAATGTCAGCAATGCCGAGCCGGCGACTCTGGCTCACCGCGTGGCCGATCACCTGCTGGGCGACGCCTTTACAGCGCCAGCGCCGTCTGCCGCGTCCGCCACAACGGCTACGCGCGAAGGTCCCGTCCCCTCGGTGCAGTTGCCGGCGGCGACCCTTGGCCAGTTTGCGGGCGGGTACTACTCGGAAGAGCTCAACGCCAACTACGAGATCACAGCCGACGGATCGTCGCTCACGTTGAAGCGCCCACGGGCCGTTCCCGAAACACTGACGGCCCTTGATGCGGCCGTTCTTCGCAGCTCGGTTGGGTCCCTGCGCTTCACGCTCGGCAGTGGCGGGCGTGCCACCAGTTTCGTCCTCACCGGCAGCCGCGTCCAAGACATCGTGTTCGTCCGGCGGTAGCAGCCGCCCAGGCCGGAGTGGCCCGCGCTCTTCGCTACTGGGCCGCGGGCAGCGTGAACGCCGCCTGCGCTTTCTTCAGCGCCTTGATGGTGATGTCGGCGCGATAGTCAGCGAGCCTCTTTCCGTTCTCGACCAGTTTCGCGATCGAGCCAATCTCCACCCCGTAGATGCTGAACTTGCCGGCCTTGATGCGCTGCTCGGCGTGCACCAGCTTCGGGTCCTGGACCGCCACGAGCGCCTCGTAGTGGTAGTCGTCGTGAATGTCCCAGCGCGTCGCTGACTGGATGTCTGGCACTTGGACGATGCCGAGCGTCTGCTTCAGGTAGTTGTAGCTCCATTTGTCCTCTTCGTAGTATTCGGACAGATAGAACACGCGCGACGGGCTGCCCCGCCACTTGGCGTTCAGTTCGTTGGCGACCTCGATCATCGCCGGCGGGTTGCCTCCGCTTTCGGCCACCATGACGATGTCCTTGAAACCCTGGCTCTTCAGGCTGGTAATCGCGTCGCGCAGCAGCGCGCGGTAGGTCTCCTGGCTTACGCAGAACGAGCCCGGGGTCAAGCCGTCGCGGTCCGGATCACATGGCTCCCATGTGACGAGCGGCGCCACCAGAGTCTTGGCGTTCTTTCTCGCAATCACCTCGAGCGTGGTCTTCAGAACGTAGTTATGCTTGCCGGTGGCGGTGTAGGGTCCGTTCTTCTCGACGCCGCCGGTGCCGAGGAAGACCGTCGTGTAGCCGTCCTTCATGAGGTCGCGCACCTCCATCCACGACAGCTCTTCAATCCAGACCGAGTCGAGCATGTCGATGGGACGCACGCCCTCGGCAATCGCGGTCGCCGCGTCGCGGGCTTTCCGCTCGGCCTCCTGCTGGGGCGTCAGCGGCGCGCGCGGCGGGCGTTGCGCGAAGACCGAGGTGGATACGGCACACACAAGGAGCAGCGACGCACCGAACAGCTTGATAATGGTCATGGTTGTCCTCCGGGCCGCGCCCGTGCCCGACATTCTAAGTCAGTTGGCGGTCTTGCTCGGGGTCAGGGTCGCCTTCTCCACAATCACGTCGTAGGCATAACCTGAACCAAAGTCCTTGTCGGTGGTCAGCGTTCCCGAGATGGTCACGATCTCACCGACGGTGACCGTGGCGTTGGTCGTGATGGTCAGGTCGTTGGTGCCGTCCCTGGCGGTGCCGGACCCATCCTGCAGGTGAAGCCAGTTGCTGCCCATGACCTGGTTGTTGACCTTCACCACCTTGCCGCGGACTACCACGACCTTTCCGGACAGCTCCTTGCGCTTCGCCCAGAGGTCGGCGATGGTGATGCCCCCGGGTGCGGGCGCGATAGGTTCGACCACTTGCGGGGCTGCGCTCGACGGTGTCGGTGCGTGGCTCGGCGCCAGGGCGAGAGCGGTGGTGCCACCGGCGGCCGGAACGATCTCGCCATCGCGGGTCACACCCGTCACGAAGTAGATCGTCGGGAAACTGCGATTCAGCGTCTTACTGCTGAAGTTCTCCATCGGCATGTCGATGGTCGCTGAGATGCGGTCGCCGATCCTGACCGGGAGCTCGCCGGTCGCAATCCACGTGTCCTTTGTTGCGGTCTTCAGGAGCGCGTAGGTGTAGCCGCCCGCGTTCATGGTCTCGGCGATGGTGCCGGCGATCGTTCCCGCCGCCGGAGCCGCTGCCGGTGCAGCGACAGTCGCGGGTGCGGCGGTCGTCGCCGTGGTGGCCGGCTCGGGGCTGCAGGCGACCAGGCTGGTGACGGCGAAAAAGAGGACGACGATGAAGGCGCGGTTCATGAATTTCTCCTGCGATGACATGGACGGATACATCCATGGTACCGCAGCTGGTCCGACCGCCACCGTCCATCGTCGATGCTACTCCGACCGAAGGGCGACGAGCGGATCCACCCGGGTAGCGCGCCGGGCCGGCAGCCAGCACGCCACTGCGGCCATGGCGAGGAGCAGCAGGGGCACGCCCACCATCATCGGCGCGTTCTCGCCGCCGCCGGCGAAGAGATGCAGGTCCACCATCACGGCCACGACCATCGCCAGGACCACGCCGCCGGCGATCACCAGCATGCTCTCCTTGACGATCTGCTTCACCACCCGATCCGTGGTTGCACCCAGGGCGATGCGGACGCCGATCTCGGCGGTGCGATGCGCGACCGAGTACGACACGACGGCGTAGATCCCCATTGACACGAGTGCCAGCAGCAGCGGCGCGATGATCAGGAACATGCGCGCCGGGATCTTCCGCAGGAACAGGTTGCGCTCGACGTGCTCGGCCATGGTGCGGATGTTGTAGACCGGGAGTGACGCGTCGATCTCGCGCACGGCCCTTTGCACCTCGGAGGCGAGCAGCGTTTCCGAGCCCGGCCGCGCGCGCAGATGCACTTCGCCCAGGTAGCGGGGGCGATCCCGGTATGAGAAGAAGAACGCCGGCGTGGGCGGCTCACCAAATGCGTCGTAGGTCGAGTTCCTGACGACCCCGGCAATCGTGTACGTGACGCCGCCGTTCACCAGGCCGCGACCAATCGGGTCGGCCGGTGCAATGAATCGGCGCACGAACTCTTCGTTGACAATCACCTGGGGCGGCTGCGCGCGGTCAGACAGGCCGGCGAAGTCAGTGCCGGCCACGAGCGGGATGCCCATGGTACCGAAGTAGCCGGGCGACACGATGTTGCTGAGCGCCAGCTCCTGCTGCGCGGTCGTCTGCGCGCGGCCTTCAATCGTGAAGCCGCGCATGGGCAGGCCATGAATGTCGAGGGGCATGGCGTTGGCGATGGCGACTGACTCAACCGCGGGCACGCGCTTCAGGCGATCAAGTAGCCGGATCACAAACTGCCGGGCGTAGTCCTCGGTAGGTGCGCCCGGTCCGAGGTCGTAGGTGGCCAGCAGCAGTCCTTCCGTTCGGAAGCCGGGATCGGTGTCGCGAGTCTCCACGAAGCCCTGGAAGAACAGGCCGGCCACCACCAGCACGAGCACGGCCAGGCCGCACTGCGCCGCCATAAGGCCGTCGCGCATGGTGCTGCGTCCGGCATCCTTCAGTCCGCTCCGAATGGCGAGCTGCGGGTCGATGCGTCCGAGCTGCCACGCAGGAGCGGCGCCGAACAGCAGGCCGCTGCCAATGCCGAGCGTGATGGCGAACAACAGCCCGAAGCCATCAAGGCTGGTCTGAAAGCGAACCGGGAACGCGCCGTAAGCCGGCATGGCGCGCAACGCTTCGGTGCCCCACCAGGCGATCACGATACCCAGGGCCGCGCCGAGCAGCCCGAGCAGGACATTCTCGACCAGCAGCAGCCTGATCATGCTGCCCGGCTGCGCGCCAAGCGCCAGGCGCACGCCGACTTCGCGATAGCGGGTACTGGCTCGCGCCAGCACGAGGTTGGCGGTGTTGCCGCACACGGCCAGCAGCACCAGCAGCATCACGCCCTGCAACAAGCCAAGTGCGGTCACGAACATCTGCTGCGGCCCGCGGGCCGCCTTCCAGAACGGCCGGAGCTCGCCGCTGATGCGCTCGTTGGTCTCGGGGAACTGCGCGGCCAGCCCGCCCATGGCCGACACCAGCTGGGCGGTCGCTTCGGCCTCGGTGGCGCCAGGGCGTAAGCGCCCCATCGCCGAGTAGCCACGCTGGCTTCGCGACTCGAGCTCGGCCGAACCCGATACCAGCACCGGCGCGAGGGTGGCCGGCACCCACAGGTCGAATTGCAGGCCCATGATCGTGCCTTGAAATCCCTCTGGCGCGACGCCGACGATCGTCAGGTGGTTGTCGTTGACCTGCAGGGTCTGGCCAATCGCATCAGCGCTGCGGCCGAAGCGCGTGTGCCAATAGTCGTGAGAGAGGACCACGACCGGCTCCGCCCCGGCCACATCCGCTTCATCCGGCCGAATGAATCGTCCGGCCGCCGGCCGCAGGCCGAGCGCCGCAAAGTAGTTGCCCGACACCAGCAAGGCATAGGTCCGTTCGGTTCGCGCCGCCTCGCCGACGTTGAGCGGTGCCATGCGATAGGCGACGAGCTCGTCGATCGCCCGAAGCTGCGGGACCAAATCGCGATACTCGGCCCACGACATGCCCGGGTAGGTGCCGGTGTCGGCCTTCGGTTCGACCGAGAGAAAACTCGCGCCGTTCGACACGCCCGGCAGCGGCTTTAACGTCACGGCCTGCAGCCACGAGAAGACCGCGGTGTTGACGCCAATGCCCACGCCGAGCGACACGATCACCACGGCCGCCAGGCCGGGCGAGCGGCTGAGCATGCGGAGGGCGTGCGCGATCACGCCCACGCGAACGGGCCTTCACTGTCGCCGAAACTCTTGAGGTCGTCCAAGCCGAGCGAGTGTAACAGGCTGAGCATCACGTTCGACAGGGGCGTGCCGTTGGCGGCCTTCAGGTGGACGCCGCCCTTGAGGCCGCCGGCGTGTCCGGCAATGAGGAACGGCACGCGCTTGTGATTGTGCTGGTTGGGGTTGCCCATGGGCGACCCGTACAGCACCGCGGTATTCTCGATCATCGGGCGCCCATCGGCATCGGGGGTGTCCTGCAGCGCCTTCAGCAGGTAGGGCAGCATGCTGACGTGATAGGTGTTGACCCTGGCGAAGTCGCGGATGCGCGCCGGGTTCTCGCTGTGGTGCGACATGATGTGGAACGCGCCGTTGGCACCGCTCTCGGGAAACGCGCGATTCGAGCCGTCGCGCCCCAGCTTGAACGCAAACACCCGGGTGATGTCCGATCGGAACGCCAGCAACTGCAGGTCGAACATCACCTTGACGTGTTCGGCGAACCCGTCGGGAATACCATCCGGCGCGCCCGGCAGTTCGCGCGGCTCACCGCTGCGATTGCGGGCTTCCACGGTCTGGATGCGTCGCTCGATCTCGCGGACGTTGTCCAGGTAGTCGGCGAGACGCACCCGGTCGGCGGCACCGAGCGACTGCGTCAACCGCGCGCTCGAGCGCTGCACGAAGTCGAGGATGCTGCGATCCTCGGCGCGGCGCTCCTGCCGTTCAGCGGCGGTGGCCCCGGTGCCCAGCACCCCGAACATCTGGTCGAACACCACCCGCGGATCGCGAACCATCGGCAGCGGCCGGTGCGGCGCCGCCCAGCTGATGGCATCCGTGTAGACGCATGAGTAGCCATAGCCGCAACCGCCAGACTGATCGACGCTTTCGATACACAACTGCATCGAGGGAATCGGCGTGTCCTGCCCAAACCGTTGCGCGTAGAGCTGGTCCAGCGAAACGCCGGCCTCCACATCGGCGCCTTCGGTGCGCTTGGGATACGACTGCGTCAAGTACGTTGCGCTGGACCTGAAGTGATCGCCGCCAATCTCTCGCGCCTCGGTCGGATCGGCGCTTGGCACGTCGGTGTTGCTGATGATGGTGAGGTGCTTGCGGAAGGGTTCGAGCGGCCGCAGGCTGGTCGGCGTCAGGTCGAAGTCACGGCCGGTCACCGCGGGCGCCCACAGGTTCTGGGTCAGGCCCCACGGCGAACTGCCGGCCGCGCCATGCACCATCTCGATGCAGACGCGCCGGGTGGTAGCTGGCCCCGCCGAAGCGCCGCTGGCGCAAAGGCGGGCGTCGAGGAAGGGAAGGGCGATCGTCGCGCCCAATCCCTTCAACACCGAACGTCGTGACAGGTACTTCTTCGTGAGGAACATCGCCTACTGCTTGCGCTTCTTCAGCTTCTCGCCAGTGAACTTTGCCGGTCCCTGGTTGGTCATCATCTCGCCGGCCAGTGTGCCGTCCTCCTGCAGCGTGACCGTGACCGGACGTGCCGGTGGACGCTGAGCCTGGGCCTCGTCGCCGTGGGCTGCGGTACCGCCGCCAAGCTTGGCTGCGCCGGTGCTGCCTTCGGTCTTTACGCCGACAAGGGACAGCGTCCCGTCAACGAGCTCGCCCTTCAGCGGCACGTCGTTGCCCATCATCATCATCGTCGCGGTCACCTTGTTGCCTTCGGCCGGCTCGATCACGAGCGCCACCTGGTGACTCATCATTTCGATGTTCCACGTGCCGACGAACTCGGCGACCGTCGCCGCCTTCTTTGCCTGCGCGGCAGCCACGGTGGACATGGCAAGCACCGCGAACAGATACGTAGCCGTTTTCAACATCACCTTATTGACCTCCGTGAAGGAAGCGCCCGAGTGCGGATCCGAGTCCGAAGAAGTGCATCGCGATGGCGAGCGCAATCACGCCGCCGGCGGCGATGGCGAAGAGAAGCTTTGAACCAGTGAGCATAGACAGCCAGCCTACTCACCCGAGGCTGAACCGGTCGTGAAGACCTCATTCAGGTGTCGTTCAGCCGCAAAGCAGGCACAATTGCCTCGTGCGCATTCTGGTGGTCGAGGACGAAGCCGCCTTGTCAGAGCAACTTGCGGCGGCTCTGGGCGCCGCCGGCTACGCCGTGGACTGCGCCGCCGACGGAGAACGGGCTGACTTCCTGGGGCGAACGGAGGGATATGACGCCGTGGTCCTCGACCTGGGCCTACCGAAGATGGATGGCCTGACCGTCCTACGCCGATGGCGCGAAGCCGGTATCGGCATACCGGTGCTGGTGTTGACGGCTCGCGGCAGCTGGCACGAGAAGGTCCAGGGCATTGACGGCGGCGCCGACGACTACATGGCCAAGCCGTTCGAGATCGAAGAGGTGCTGGCGCGCCTGCGCGCGCTGATTCGCCGCGCCAGCGGACACGTGACGCCGGAAATCCGTGTCGGCGCGCTCGTGCTCGACCCACGCGGCGCGCGCGTTACCCTCGCCGGCGCGCCGGTCAAGTTGACCAGCCACGAGTTTCGCGTCCTGTCGTACCTGATGCACCACCGCGGCCGCATCGTCTCGCAAGGCGAGCTCACCGAACACATCTACTCGCAGGGCTTCGATCGGGATTCGAACACCGTGGAGGTATTCGTGGCAAGGTTGCGCCGCAAGCTCGGTGGCACGTTGATCGAGACCGTGCGCGGGATGGGCTATCGCATCGAGGAGCCGGCGTGAAGCCCCTGCTGTCGTTGCGCTCGCGCGTGCTGCTCGGCGCGGCCCTCTGGACCCTGGGGTTGTTCATCGTCATCGGTTTGATCCTGACCTACGCCGTGTTCCGGCACCCTGGCGCGCCGGGCGTCTTTCACAACGTCTTCACGAACGTATGGCCGCTGTCGTTGGTAGCCGCTGTCAGCGTGGCGGCCGGCCTTTACCAGGTGCGGCGCGGCCTGACGTCGTTCAACGAACTGCGAGAGCGGCTGTCGGGCGTGCGCGAAGGACGAGACCGGCGCCTCGAGGGCGCGTACCCTTCTGAAGTGCAACCGCTGGTCACCGATCTCAATTCCCTGCTGCACGATCGCGAACAGCGCGTGGCCCGGGCACTGACCAAGGCCGGCGACCTGGCGCATGGACTGAAGACGCCGTTGGCCGTTCTGAACCAGGAGGCGGAGCGGGCGAGGGCGGCCGGTCACGCGGAGGTCGCCGCGGGCATTACGCGGCAGGTGGACCGCATGCGCCGGCAGGTGGACTATCACCTGGCGCACGCACGCGCGTCGGCCTCGGGCGGCAACCCGGGCGTGCGGTGCCATGTGCTGACGTCGGCCGATGGCCTGGCCCGCACTATGCACATGCTGCACGCCGAACGCGGCGTCCGCGTGGACGTCGAGGTGTCGCACGAACACTACGTGCAGGGACAGCGCGAGGACCTCGACGAGATGCTCGGCAACCTCATCGACAACGCCTGCAAGTGGGCCAGGTCGCGGGTCACCGTGGCCTCGACCCTCGAGCCCGGCCGCGTCGTGATTGTGGTCGACGATGACGGCCCCGGCCTGGACCCATCACTGCGCGAGGCTGTGCTGCGCCGGGGCGTGAGGGCAGACGAGGCGGCACCCGGCTCAGGCCTGGGCCTGGCGATCGTCCGCGATCTCGCGGAGCTGTATGGCGGCTCGATCTCGCTGCACGAGTCGCCGGCGGGCGGCGTCCGCGCGCGTTTGGAGCTCCCCGGAGCGTAAAGACCTAACCGGAGGTCAGGAGATCAGGAGCAACTCCTGGTCATTTTCGCGCGTCGATGGCGGGAACGTCGTACGCCAGGATCTGGGCGTCCGCCGTCACGAGCGTGTGCCCCTCGGTGAGCGCCTGCGCGAT
>JBBQSP010000069.1:0-27284 GCA_038213735.1 Vicinamibacterales bacterium
CGTGTTCGGCGCCAGCAAGAACCTGTGGTCGCCGGCGGCGGTCGGCACCGCGTTCGACCTCAGCCCGAGCGCGCTGTCGCCGCTCGAGCCGTTCCGCGACTACCTGACGATTGTCAGCAACACCGACGTCCGCAACGCCGAAGCGTTCTCGCTGCCGGAAATCGGCGCCGACCACTTCCGGTCGAGCGCCGTGTTCCTGACCCAGGCGCACCCCAAGAAGACGCAGGGCTCCGACGTGCAGGCCGGCACGTCGCTCGACCAGCTCTACGCGCAGAAGTTCGGCCAGGAGACGGCCATCCCGTCGATGCAGTTGAGCATCGAGACGGTCGACCAGTCGGGCGGCTGCGCCTACGGGTACAGCTGCGCCTATACCGACACCATCAGCTGGTCGGACCCGCACACGCCGCTGCCGATGATCCGCGACCCGCGCGCGGCGTTTGATTCGCTGTTCGGCGTCGGCGCGACGCCGGCCGAGCGGGCCGCGATTCGCCGCACCGACAAGAGCATTCTCGACTGGGTGAGCGGCGAGGTGGCGCGGCTGCAGAAGCAGTTGGGCAGCAGCGACCGGGCCCGCCTGGGCGCCTTCCTCGAGGAAGTGCGTGAAGTCGAGCGCCGCATCCAGCGGGTCGAGGCGCACAACGCATCAGGCGAAGTCCGCGAACTGCCGGAGGCGCCGATCGGTGTGCCCGATTCGTTCGAGGAACACGTCAAGCTGATGCTCGACCTGCAGGTCCTGGCGTTCGCCACCGACGTGACCCGCGTGTTCTCGTTCAAGATGGGTCGCGACGGCTCGGCGCGCGTCTATCCCGACAGCGGCGTCCGCTCGGCGTTCCACCCCGCGTCGCACCACGGCGAGCGCGAGGATCGCGTGACCGACTTCAACAAGATCAACCGGTATCACGTGAGCATGATTCCGTATTTCCTGAACAAGCTGAAGAACACGCCGGAAGGCGACAAGAACCTGCTGGACAACACGGTGGTGATCTACGGGTCGCCGATGGGCAACTCGAACGTGCACAACCACAAGCGATGCCCGCTGTTCCTGGCCGGCAAGGGCGGCGGCGCGCTGCGCGGCAACCTGCACCTGAAGGCCGCCGACGGCACGCCGATGGCCAACGCGATGCTGGCCTTGATGCAGGACATCGGCCTGACCGACGTGCAGAGCTTCGGTGACAGCACCGGCCGCATGGACTTGAACACCGTGCCGGCGACCACCGCCGCCGAGTAAAGAAAGTTGGCCACAGAGACACCGAGAACACAGAGAACACTTTTTCTAAAACGCCAGTGCTGCTAAGCGAGCGCCAGGCATTTAGAAGGATTGGCTCTGTGTCCTCTGTGGCAGATGTTCGTAGGCAAGTGACGGAGATACGCATATGCGCAAAGTGATTCAGGGTCTCGGGCTCGTCGGTGTCCTCGCTCTTTCGCTGTCGGTGATGCTGAGCGCCGCGGCGGCGCCCGTGGCCGATGCGGCGATGAAGCGCGACACCGAGGCCGTGCGCACGCTGATCAAGGGCGGCGCCGACGTGAACGCCGCCCAGGGTGACGGCATGACCGCGCTGCACTGGGCGTCGCGCCACGGCGATGCGGCTATGACCCAGATGCTCCTGTTCGCCGGTGCCAACGTCAAGGCCACCACGCGGCTGGGCGGCTACACGCCGCTCTTGATGGCCGCCGAGCACGGGCACGCGGCCGTGATTTCCGCCCTGATCGCCGGCGGCGCCGATGCCAAGGCCGGCAACGCGCTCGGCACAACGGCGCTGATGCTCGCCGCCGGATCGGGCAACGCCACCGCCGTGACCACGCTCGTCGAGAACGGCGCCGAAATCGAGGCGCGCGAGAAGACCTTCGGGCAGACGCCGTTGATGTTCGCCACCGCCAACAACCGCGTGGAGGCGATCCAGGCGCTGATCAAGGCCGGCGCCGACGTCAAGGCCTCGTCCAAGGTCGTGAACGTCGGCAGCCTGAGCAGCCAGGAACAAGAGTTTCTCGCGCAGGCGTCGGGCAGCGGCGCGCAGCCGGGCGGTGGTGGCCAGGGCCGCACCGGGCAGGTCGTGGCTGCCGGAACCACGCCGCCAGCGGCCGCCCCGGACCCGGCGCCAGGCGCAGGCGGCGGCCGTCGCGGTGGCGGCGGCCGGCCCGGCATCGACCGGCCCTTCTTCTATAACGAGTTGATCGGCACCCAGGGCGGCGTAACCGCGCTGATGCTGGCGGCGCGCGGCGGCTACGCCGACGCGGTGAAGACGCTCGTGGCGGCCGGCGCCAACGTCAACCAGGTGTCGGCCGGCGACAAGACCAGCCCGCTGCTGATTGCCACCATCAACGGCCAGTTCGACCTGGCGCAGTGGCTGCTCGAGCAAGGCGCCAACCCGAACGCGGCGGCCGAGAACGGCGTGACGCCGCTCTACGCCGCGCTGAACGTGACCTGGGCGCCGCGCGCGCTCTATCCGCAGCCGCGGGCGTACAACCAGCAGCAGACGACGTATCTGTCGTTCATGAAGGCGTTGCTCGAGAAGGGCGCCGACCCGAATCTTCGCCTGACCCGAAAGGTCTGGTACTCGGAGTACAACTTCGATCTCGCCGGTGTCGACGAGATCGGCGCCACGCCGATGTGGCGCGCCGCGTTTGCCGGTGACGTCGCGGCGATGTCGCTGCTGATGGAGTACGGCGCCGACCCGCACATTCCCACCATGCGTCCCGCCGGCCGGCAACGGCTCGGCGATACCGGCGAAGTGCGCCAGGCAACCGACGTGTCGGGCCTGCCGCCGGTGCCGCTTGGCGGTCCCGGCGTGCCGCCGCTGCAGGCCGCGTCGGGCGTCGGGTTCGGCGAAGGCTTCGCCGCCAACTCGCACATTCACTCGCCGGCCGGCTTCATGCCCGGCATCAAGTACCTGGTGGAAGTGGTGGGCGCCGACGTCAACGCGGTTGACCACGACGGCAACACCGCGCTGCACCATGCGGCCGCGCGCGGCGACAACGAATCGATTCTCTATCTGGTCAGCAAGGGCGGCGACGTCACCAAGGTGAACCGCGAAGGCCAGACGGTGGCCGACATGGCCAACGGCCCGGTGCAGCGCACTCAGCCGTACCCCGAGACGCTGAAGCTGCTCGAGAAGCTCGGCTCCAAGAACAACAACAAGTGCGTGTCCTGTTGAGGCTGATGAAAAGAACGCTCTTCGCGGTAACGGGTCTCGTTGTCACGGCCGCCGTCATGGTGGCAGGCCAGCAGCCTGGGCGGTCCGCCTCCGCCGCCAAGCCTTCGCAGGCGGCTACGGCGCGACAACCTCAGGCCGTGCAGCCGGCCGCTTCGCATCCGCCTGCGGCCGCTGCCATGACCTCGGTTGAACAGACCGCGCTCGTCAAGCAGTACTGCGCCGGTTGTCACAGTGAGCGCGGCAAGGCCGGCGGTCTGTCGTTGGCAGCGTTCGACGCCGCGAAGGTGCTCGAGCACGCCGAGACCACTGAAAAGATCATCCGCAAGCTCCGCGCCGGCATGATGCCGCCGGCTGGTGCCCGGCGTCCCGAACCGCAAGTGATCAACGCGCTGGCGAGTGCCTTCGAGACCCGCATCGATCGCGCGGCCGCGCTCGACCCCAATCCCGGATCGCGTCCCTCGCAGCGCCTCAACCGCGCGGAGTATGCGCGCGCAGTGAAGGACCTGCTGGCGGTTGACGTTGACGTCAACGCCTTCCTGCCGGCCGACACCATCAGCGACGGCTTCGACAACATCGCCGACTCGCAGACGATTTCGTCAACGTTGATGGAAGGCTACCTGCGCGCGGCCAGCCAGATCAGTCGGCTGGCGGTGGGCGACCGCCACGCTTCGCCTGGTTCGACGACCTGGAAGGTGCCGCGCACGGCCTCGCAGATGCGCCACGCCGAGGGCGCGCCGCTCGGGACGCGCGGCGGCCTGTCGGTGCTGCACGTGTTCCCGGCCGACGGCGAGTACTACTTCAAGATCATGCTGCACATGGGGCCCACCGGCGACCTGTTTGGCGGCCCGTATCGCGGGGAACAGATCGAGGTGTCGATCAACGGCGCGCGCGTCGCGTTGATGGACATCAACCCGCGCATGAACGAGCAGGACCCCAACGGCATGACCATGCAGACGCCGAAGATCCACATTAAGGCGGGCCAGCATCGCCTGTCGGCGGCGTTCGTCCAGCGCTTCGAGGGGCCGGCGGACGACTTGATCATGCCGATCGAGCACACCCTGGCCGACACCAACATCGGCGAGGTGTTCGGCACCACCGCCATTCCGCACCTGCGCGACTTCACGGTGGCCGGGCCGGTTGCGGTCACCGGCGTGTCCGACACCGAGAGTCGCCGCAAGATCTTCTCGTGCCGTCCGACCTCCGCCGCCGAAGAAACCCGCTGCGCCGGCGACATCGTCCGCAATCTGGCGACCCAGGCGTATCGCGGCCCGGTCCACGCCGATGACTTCAAGGACCTGATGGCGTTCTACGACCGCGGGCGCAAGGAGGGGGACTTTGAGTCCGGCGTCCGCCTGGCGGTGCAGGCCATTCTCGCGAGCCCGCGCTTCCTGTTTCGCATGGAGCAGGCGCCGCCGACCCTGCGCGCCGGCCAAACCTATCGCGTCAGCGACCTCGACCTGGCGTCGCGGCTGTCGTTCTTCCTGTGGGGCTCGGTGCCCGACGCGGAACTGGTGAAGGTCGCCATGCAGGGCACCCTGCAGACCCCGGTGGTCTTCGCGAAGCAGTTGAAGCGCATGCTCGCCGACCCGCGTTCCGCAGCGCTGTCGACGCGGTTTGCGTCGCAGTGGCTGCGCCTGCAGGACGTTGAGAAGGTCAGGCCCGACCATCACTTCTATTCCTACTGGGACACGACGCTGTCGCAGGCCCTCGTGCGCGAGACCGAGCTGTTCGTCGACAGCCTGATCCGCGAGGACCGGCCGGTGACCGACCTGCTGACCGCCGATCACACCTTCGTGAACGAGCGGCTGGCCAAACACTACGGCATCCCGAACATCCTGGGTCCGCAGTTCCGCCGCGTCACCCTGGCCGATCCCAACCGCCGCGGCGTGCTGGGGCAGGGCAGCGTGTTGCTGTTGACCTCGATTGCCGACCGCACCTCGCCGGTGCTGCGTGGCAAGTGGGTGATGGAAGTGCTGCTCGGCTCGCCGCCGCCGGCGCCGCCGCCCAACGTGCCGGCGCTCGAAGAGACCAAGGCGGTGGACGCGGGCAAGACGCTGTCGGTGCGCGAGCGCATGGAAGAACACCGCAAGAACCCGGCCTGCACGTCGTGCCACAAGGTGATCGATCCGCTGGGCCTGGCGCTCGAGAACTTCGACGTCACCGGCGTGTGGCGCATCAAGGACAACGGCGTGCCGGTGGATCCGGCCGGCGACCTGTTCGACGGCACGAAGCTCGACGGCCCGATCGCGCTGCGCGGCGCGCTGATGAAGCATCAGGACGTGATCATGCTCAGCTTCACCGAGAGCTTGATGACCTATGCCCTGGGCCGCCGCGTCGAGTCGTACGACATGCCGACGGTGCGGGCGATCGTTCGCGACGCCAAGCGCAACAACTACAGGTTTTCGTCGTTCATTTCCGGTGTCGCCAACAGCGCGGCGTTCCGGATGGGTCGGGTCGCGGCGGTCGAGACGACCACCGCGGCAAGTCGGTAACCGGAGGAGAGGCTGATGTTCATCACCAAGAAGCACATTTCCCGTCGCACGGTCCTGCGCGGCATGGGAGTGACGATGGCGTTGCCGATGCTGGAGGCGATGGTGCCGGCGCGCACCGTCTTCGCCAAGACCGCCGCGGGCAAGGTGCGGCTGGCGGCCATTGAAATGGTGCATGGCTCCGCCGGCGCGACCAAGTTCGGCCTGGAGAAGAATCTCTGGTCGCCGGCGGCCGTGGGCACGGGCTTCGACCTGTCGCCGACCAGCCTGGCGCCGCTCGAATCGTTTCGCGATTACCTGACGATTGTCAGCAACACCGACGTGCGCAATGCCGAGGCGTTTGAGCTGCCGGAAATTGGCGGCGACCACTTCCGCTCGAGCGCGGTGTTCCTGACCCAGGCGCACCCGCTGCAGACGCAGGGCTCGGGCGTACGCGCCGGCACGTCGCTCGATCAGCTTTACGCGCAGAAATTCGGCCAGGAGACGCCGATTCCGTCGATGCAGTTGTGCATCGAGGCGGTGGACCAGGCCGGTGGCTGCTCGTACGGGTACTCGTGCGTCTACACCGACACCATCAGCTGGGCCGACCCCAACTCGCCGTTGCCGATGATTCGCGACCCGCGCCTGGCGTTCGACCAGCTGTTCGGCGTCGGCGCGACCCCCGAAGAGCGCGCCATTCGCCGCGCCGAAGACAAGAGCATCCTCGACCTGATCAGCGCGCAGCTGGCGCGGCTGAACAAGGAGATCGGCGCCGCCGACCGGACCCGCCTGTCGAATTACCTGGACGAGGTGCGCGAGATCGAACGCCGCATCCAGAAGGTGGAGGAGTACAACAAGAGCGGCGAAACGCGCGAGCTGCCGACCTCGCCGGTCGGCGTGCCCGACTCGTTTGACGAGCACGTCAAGCTGATGTTCGACCTGCAGGCCGTGGCCTTCGCGTCGGATACGACCCGCGTGTTCTCGTTCAAGATGGGCCGCGACGCGTCAAGCCGCGTCTACCCGACGAGCGGCGTCACGACCGGCTTCCACCCCGCGTCGCACCACGGCGATCGCGAAGACCGCATCCTCGAGTTTGCCAAGATCAACAAGTACCACATCGGCATGCTGCCGTACTTCCTGCAGAAGCTGAAGGACACGCCCGACGGCGAAAGCAACCTGCTCGACAACACGCTGGTGGTCTACGGCTCGCCGATGGGCGACTCGAACATCCACAACCACAAGCGCTGCCCGCTGTTCTTTGCGGGCAAGGCTGGTGGCGCGCTCAAGGGCGGGCTGCACCTCAAGGCCGCCGACGGCACGCCGATGGCCAATGCCATGCTGAGCGTCCTGCACGGGCTCGGCCTGGACGAGATCACGAGCTTCGGCGACAGCAGCGGCACCTTCAACCTGACGACGGCGCCCGACGCGACCGCGGCCCAAGAGTAAGGGACAGCCAATGCTGCGACAGAGACTGCTCGGAAGCGTGGGGTTGGCGCTGGTGCTCACCGTGGGGATGGGAGCGCAGGCGCCCGCGCCGGTGGCGGACGCCGCCAGCAAGGGCGATCGCGACGGCGTGCGTGCGCTGCTCAAGAAGGGCCTGGACGTCAACGAGGCCCAGGGCGATGGCACGACCGCGCTGCACTGGGCGGCGATGACGGGCGACACCGAACTGGCGCAGATGCTGATCTACGCCGGCGCCAACGTCCGCGCCACCACCCGGCTGGGCGCGTACACCCCGTTGTACCTGGCGGCCAAGGGCGGCCATTCGGGCGTGGTTGCGGCGTTGCTTGCGGCCGGCGCCGATGCCAAGGCGACCACCACCAACGGCACCACGCCGCTGATGATTGCCGCGGCGGCCGGCGAGACCCGCACCATCACGTCGCTGGTCGAGAATGGCGCTGACATCAACGCCCAGGACGGTGCCAAGGGCGAGACGCCGTTGATGTTTGCCGCGGCGTTCAACCGCACCGATGCGGTGCAGCTGCTGCTCGCGCGCGGCGCCAATCACAAGGCCACCACCACGGTGGTGGACCTGTTCGCGCTGACCGCCCCCGAAGAAGAGGCCGGCGGGCGCGGCCGCCCGGCGGCGGCCGGCAACCGTCCGGTGGACATCGCCGGCGCGACCCGCGGCTACCGCTACAACGAGTTGATCAGCAGCCAGGGCGGCCTCACTGCATTGCTGTTCGCGGCCCGCCAGGGTTACACCGACACGGTCAAGGCGCTCGTCGATGGCGGCGCCGACGTGAACCAGCTGAATGCCGGCGACCAGACCAGCCCGCTGTTGATGGCGATCATCAACGGCCACTTCGACCTCGCCACCTACATGATCGAGAAGGGCGCCAACCCGAACATGGCGGCCTTCAACGGCGCGACCCCGCTCTATGCGGTGCTGAACATCCAGTGGGCGCCCAAGTCGCTCTATCCAAGCCCGAAGGCGTATCAGCAGCAGCAGACGACGTATCTCGACCTGATGAAGACGCTGCTCGACAAGGGCGCCGACCCCAACGCGCGCCTGCAGCGCAAGGTCTGGTACCAGGCCTTCAATTCCGATTTCGCCGGCGTCGACGAAAGCGGCGCCACGCCGTTCTGGCGCGCCTCGTATGCCAACGATGTCGCCGCCATGAAGCTGCTGGTGTCGTACGGCGCCGACCCGAACATCCCCACCATGAAGCCGGCCGGCCGGCCGTTCACCGGCGAGGGCATTCGCCAGGTGCAGGACTTGTCGGGCGTGCCGCCCATCGCCTATGGCGGCCCGGCTGTCTATCCGCTGCATGCGGCCTCCGGGGTTGGCTACGGTGAAGGGTTCGCGGCCAACTCGCACCGCTATGCGCCAACCGGTTTCCTGCCGGCCATCAGGTACCTGGTCGAGGAACTCGGCGCCGACGTCAACGCCACCGATCACGAGGGCAACACCCCCGTGCATCTCGCGGCGTCGCGCGGCGACAACGAGTCGATTCGCTTCCTGGTCTCGAAGGGCGCCGATGTCACGCGCGTGAACCGCGAGGGCAACACCACGGTTGATATCGCCAACGGCCCCGTGCAGCGCACGCAGCCGTATCCCGAAACCATCAAGCTGCTCGAGTCGCTCGGCGCCAAGAACAATCACAAGTGCATCACATGCTGAAGCAGATATTCGTCGGTAGTGCGTTCGTGGCAGCGGTGGCCGGTTTGGCGGTGTCGGTCGATGGCCGCCAGTCGCCACAAGCTCAGACCGACAAACCTAAAGGTTTGTCGCCACGGAGCGCGACACCCACCAGTGGCGACAAACCTTCAGGTTTGTCGAAACCGGTGGCGGCGCACGCGCCGGCGACCACAACCATGCTACCGGCGGAGCAGACGGCGCTGGTGAAGCAGTACTGCGCGGGCTGCCACAGCGAACGCGGCAAGGCCGGTGGTCTGTCGCTCGCGTCGTTCGACGCCGCCAAGCTCGAAGAGCATGGCGAGACGACCGAAAAGCTGATCCGCAAGCTGCGCGCCGGCATGATGCCGCCGTCGGGGGCCCGCCGCCCCGAGCCGGCGGTGTTGACCGGGCTGGCGTCGGCGTTCGAAAGCCGCATGGACCGGGCCGCGGCGCTCAACCCGAATCCCGGCTCGCGGCCGTTCCAGCGGCTGAACCGTGCCGAGTACGCGAATGCGGTGAAGGACCTGCTGAACGTGGACGTTGACGTGACGGCCTACCTGCCGCCCGACACCATCAGCCACGGGTTCGACAACGTCGCCGACGCCCAGACGTTTTCGCCGACCTTGATGGACGGCTACCTGCGCGCGGCCAGCCAGATCAGCCGGCTGGCGGTGGGCGATCGCCAGGCCTCGGCGACCTCGACCACCTACAAGATCGCCCGCGCCGCCTCGCAGATGCGCCGGGTGGACGGCGCGCCGATGGGCACGCGCGGCGGCACCTCGGTGGTGCACACGTTCCCGGCCGACGGCCACTACGTGTTCAAGACCTCGCTGCATTACGAGCCGCTCGGCGGACTGGCCGGCCGGAACACGATGACCGCCTACGGCCTCAAGGAACAGGTCGAGGTGTCGGTCAACGGCGAGCGGGTCGCGCTGTTCGACCTGAACACGCGCATGAGCGAGACCGACCCGAAGAACAGCCTCGAGCTGCAGACGCCGCCGGTGCACATCAAGGCCGGCCCGCAGCGCGTGACCGCCGCTTTCGTCCAGCACCTGGACGGCCCGGTCGACGACCTGCTGATGCCGCTCGAGAACACGCTGGCCGATGTCAGCATCACCTTTGGCATCACCATGCTGCCGCACCTGCGCGACTTCGTAGTGCAGGGCCCGCTCGACGTCACCGGCGTGTCGGACACGCCGAGCCGCCTGAAGATCTTCTCGTGCCGGCCGACCAGCGCCGCCGAAGAGGAGTCGTGCGCGGCCGAGATCATCAACCAGCTGGCGACCCAGGCGTTCCGCGGCGCGCCGACGGCGGCCGATCTCCAGGACGCGGTGAAGTTCTACGAGCAGGGCCGCACCAAGGGCGGCTTCGAGCCCGGCATCCGCCTGGCCGTGCAGTCGATCCTGATGAGCCCGCGCTTCCTGTTCCGCCTCGAGGCGCAGCCGGCCGGAATTCGCACCGCTACCTATCGCATCAGTGACGAAGACCTGGCCTCGCGCCTGTCGTTCTTCCTCTGGGGCACGGTCCCCGACGCGGAACTGGTCAAGGCGGCGTCGCTTGGTTCGCTGCGCACGCCGCTCGGTCTCCAGAAGCAGGTGCGCCGCATGCTGGCCGACAAGCGGGCCGAGGCGCTGTCGACGCGGTTCGGGTCGCAGTGGCTGCGCCTGCAGGACCTCGACAAGATCTTCCCCGACTACCTGCTGTATCCGCAGTACGACGACACGCTCGCCCGGGCGATGAAGCGCGAAACCGAGCTGTTCTTTGACAGCATTGTCCGCGAGGACCGCCGGGTCACCGACCTGCTGACCGCCGACTACAGCTTCGTGAACGAGCGGCTGGCCAAGCATTACGGCATTCCGAACGTGACGGGCAGTGCGTTTCAGCGCGTGACCCTGCCGCCGTACCGCCGCGGCCTGCTTGGCCAGGGCAGCATCCTGACCTTGACCTCGGTCGCCGACCGCACCTCGCCGGTGAACCGTGGCAAGTGGGTGATGGAGGTGTTGCTGGCCTCGCCGCCGCCCCCGCCGCCGCCCAACGTGCCGTCGCTGGACGACTCGGTGAAGGTCACCGGCGACGGCAAGATGCTGTCGACCCGCGAGCGCATGGAAGAACACCGCAAGAACCCGGCCTGCACCTCGTGCCACAAGGTGATCGACCCGCTCGGCCTCGCGCTCGAGAACTTCGACGTCACCGGCGCTTGGCGGATCAAGGACAACGAAGTGCCGGTGGACGTGGTGGGTGACCTCTACGACGGCACCAAGATGGACGGTCCCGCCGGGCTGCGGGAGGCGCTGCTGAAGCACTCGGACGTGTTCCTGACGGGATTCACCGAGAGCCTCATGACCTATGCGCTCGGGCGGCGGGTGGAGTTCACCGACATGCCGACCATTCGCACGATCGTGCGCAACGCCGGCAAGAGCGACAACAAGCTGTCGGCGTTTGTGATGGGCGTGGTCAACAGCCCGGCGTTCAAGATGGGCATGACCGATACGGGCAAGGAACGCCGCGCGGCCGACGTCGCGCGCTAGCCAGACAAGTCGTGCCAGAAGGGCGGCACTTTAGTGCCGCCGTGTCGTGCCAGAAGGGCAGCACTTTAGTGCTGCCGGGTAGCAGCAGGAGCAGAGACGATGTACATCACGCAGAAGCACATTTCCCGCCGCACCGCGCTCAAGGGCGTCGGCGTCACCATGGCGCTGCCGTTCCTCGAGGCCATGGTCCCGGCCCGCGCGACCCATGCGCAGGTGCGCGGCAAGGTCCGCCTGGCGGCTATTGAAATGGTGCACGGCTCTGCCGGCAGCACGGCGTTCGGCATCAAGAAGAACTTGTGGGCGCCGGCCGCGGTCGGCCGCGACTTCGACCTGTCGCCGAGCTCGCTGGCGCCGCTCGAACCGTTCCGCAACGACATCACCATCGTCAGCAACACCGACGTGCGCAATGCCGAGGCGTTCACGGCGCCGGAGATCGGCGGCGACCACTTCCGCTCGAGCGCGGTGTTCCTGACGCAGATGCACCCGAAGCAGACGCAGGGCTCCGACGTGTTCGTCGGCACCTCGCTCGATCAGTACTACGCGCAGCGCTTCGGGCAGACCACGGCCATTCCGTCGATGCAGTTGTGCATCGAGAATGTCGACCAGGCCGGCGGCTGCTCCTACGGCTACTCGTGCACCTACACCGATTCGATCAGCTGGGCGGCGCCCGACCAGCCGCTGCCGATGGTGCGCGATCCGCGCACGGTGTTCGACTTGTTGTTTGGCGTGGGCGCGACACCGGCCGAGCGGAAGGAACGGCGCAGCGAAGACCAGAGCATTCTCGACTGGCTCGGCGGCGCGGTGGCGCGCCTGAACAAGAACCTGGGCGCGGCCGACCAGGCGCGCCTGGCCGATTATCTGGAGGACGTGCGCGAGATCGAACGCCGCATCCAGCAGGTGGAGGCCTCTAACAGCAAGGGCGAGCAGCGCGAGTTGCCGGGCGCACCGGTCGGCGTCCCCGACTCGTTCGAGCAGCACGTCAAGCTGATGTTCGACCTGCAGGCGCTGGCGTTTGCGTCGGACACGACCCGCGTGTTCGCGTTCAAGATGGGCCGCGACGCGTCAAACCGCGTCTATCCCGACAGCGGCTACAAGGCGGCGTTCCACTCGGCCTCGCACCACCAGGATCGCGACGAGCGCATCACCGACTTTGCGAAGATCAACAAGTACCATATCAGCATGATTCCGTATTTCCTCAAGAAGCTGAAGGACACGCCCGACGGCGACAGCAACTTGCTGGACAACACGCTGATTGTGTACGGCTCGCCGATGGGCAACTCGAACGTGCACAACCACAAGCGCTGCCCGTTGTTCCTGGCCGGACACGCCGGCGGCGCGCTCAAGGGCGGCGTGCACCTGAAGGCGGCTGACGGCACGCCAATGGCGAACGTGATGTTGTCGGTGGCGCACCTGCTGGGCATGGACGACTTCAAGACGTTCGGCGACAGCACGGCGGCCTACGACCTGAACACGGTCCCGGCGACCACCGCGGCTGCTGAGTAAAGGCAAACACGAAGGCCACGAAGGTCACGAAGCATTTCTTTGAAGACTTGTCTTCGTGTTCTTCGTGATCTTCGTGTTGAACGTACGTGACGTGACAGGGATAGGCATATGCGCAAAGTGATGCTCGGGTACTTCGCCGCTGGATTGATGATCGTCGGCGTGTCGGCCATGCTGTCGGCGGCCGCAACGGCACCCGTGGCCGACGCCGCGATGAACGGCGACAAGGCGGCGGTCAAGGCGTTGCTGAAGTCGGCGGCCGACGTCAATGCGGCGCAGGGCGACGGCATGACCGCGCTGCACTGGGCGGCCATGAGCGGCGACCTCGAATTGGCGCAGATGCTGGTGTTTGCCGGCGCGAATGTCCGCGCCACCACGCGCCTCGGCACCTATACGCCGCTCTTCCTGGCAAGCCAGCAGGGCCACGCGCCGGTGATCCAGGCGCTGCTCCAGGCCGGCAGCGACCTCAAGGCCGGCACGCCGAACGGCACCTCGCCGCTGATGGTGGCCGCGGCGTCGGGCAAGGTTGACGCCGTGAAGGCGCTGTTGGACGCCGGCGGCGACGTCAACGCGAAGGACGGGGTGCGGGCGCAGACCCCGCTGATGTACGCGGCCGCGGCCAACCGAGCCGACGTCATCACGTTGCTGGCCGCGAAGGGCGGCGACCTCAAGGCCACGAGCAAGGTGTCGGACCTCGCCAACCTGAGCCGCGAAGGCCTGGGCTTTGGCGGTAATCCGCAGGCGCCGGGAGCACCGCCTCGGCCGGGCGCGCCGGCGGCGGGCGCGCGCGCGCCGATGCCGGGGGTCGATCGCAACTACCAGCTGAATGAACTGATCAACGCGCACGGCGGCCTCACGCCGCTGCTGTTCGCGGTGCGCCAGGGCTACACCGAGTCGACCGCGGCCCTGCTGGCCGCCGGCGCCGACGTCAACCTGCCGTCGGCCGGCGACAAGACCACGCCGCTGCTGATGGCGGTGATCAACGGCCATCTCGACCTGGCCCAGCAACTGCTCGACCGCGGCGCCAATCCGAACACGGCGAGCTTGAACGGCGTGACCCCGCTCTACGCGGCGCTGAACGTCGAGTGGGCGCCGAAGGCGCTGTATCCGCAGCCGCGCGCGCACATGCAGCAGAAGGTCGGCTACCTCGACCTGATGAAGAACCTGATCGACAAGGGCGCCGACGTCAACGCGCGCCTGAAGATGAAGGTGTGGTACTCGGGGTACAGCTTCGACCTGTCGGGCGTGGACGAGATCGGCGCCAGCGTGTTCTGGCGCGCCGCCTATGCCAGCGACGTCGCCGCGATGCGCATGCTGGTGGCGGCCGGCGCCGACCCCAACGTGCCGACCATCAAGCCGGCCGGCCGCCCCCGTTTCGGCGACGCGGTCGAGCGCGAAGTGAAGGATTTGTCGGGCCTGGCCCCGGTCGTCATCGGCGGACCGTCGGTCACGCCGCTCCATGCCACCGCCGGCGTCGGCTACGGCGAGGGCTTCGCCGCCAACTCCCACCGCTTCGCGCCGACCGGCATGATGGCGGCCGTCAAGTATCTCGTCGAGGAGCTCGGCGCCGACGTCAATGCCGCCGACCACGACGGCAACACCGCCCTGCACCACGCCGCGGCCCGGGGCGACAACGAGATGATCCTCTACCTGGTGTCGAAAGGCGCCAACGTCATGGCTGTCGACCGCGAGGGGAGAACGACCGTCGACATGGCCAATGGCGCAGTGCAGCGCGTGCAACCCTATCCCGAGACCATCGCCCTTCTGGAAAAGCTCGGAGCAAAGAACAACCATAAGTGCGTGTCCTGTTAGCGGTCGCCGCCCTTTTTCTTTCCACCCCACTCGCTTTCGCCCAGCAGCCGCCGGCACCCGCCACCGTCGTGGTGGATGGTCCGGCTGCGCCTGAGCAGCCCAATGTCATGGCCCGCGACGAGGCCACCGGCAAGTCGACGATTCGCGCGATCAAGCTGGCCGAGCCGCTCAGGCTGGATGGTCAGCTCGACGAGTCGATCTACCGGACCTATCCCGGCTTCGATGGCATGGTGCAGGCCGCGCCTCGTTACCGCGAACCGTCGTCCGAGAAGACCGAGATTTGGGTTTCGTTCGACGAGGACCACATCTACGTGTCGGCGAAGGTCTGGGACCAGGCCCCGCCGGAGCAGTGGATTGCCAACGAGTTGCGGCGCGACACCAACCAGATGCGCAACAACGACCATTTCGGGGTCGGCTTCGACACCTTCTACGATCGCCGCAGCGGCTACATGTTCTACGCCAACCCGATCGGGGGCTTCGCCGATTACTCGGTGGTGGATGAAGGGTCGCCGAATACCGACTGGAACCCCGTGTGGCTGGCGAAGACCGGCCGCTTCGACGGTGGCTGGACCATCGAGATGGCCTTCCCGTTCAAGTCGTTGCGGTACACATCGGGCGCCAACCAGACGTGGGGCATCCAGTTCCGCCGCGCGATTCGGCACAAGAACGAGTGGGCCTACTGGACGCCGGTACCGCGGAACATGGCCGGTCCCCAGGCCCTCAACCGGGTCTCTGTCTATGGCACGGTGGCGGGCCTGGATCTGCCGCCGGCCGGCCGCAACATTGAAGTCAAGCCCTACGCGCTCGGCCGCAGTTTAACCGACCGTCTGCAGACTCCGCCCGTCGCCGGCGACACCGACGGCGAGTTCGGCGGCGATCTCAAGTACGGCATCACCGCCAACCTGACCGCGGACCTCACGGTCAACACCGACTTCGCGCAGGTTGAGATCGACGAGCAGCAGGTCAACCTCACGCGCTTCAACCTGTTTCTGCCCGAGAAGCGCGACTTCTTTCTCGAAGGCCGCGGACTGTTCGACTTCGCCCGTGGCGGCTCCTCGGGCGGCAGCTTCGGCGGCGGTGGCGGCAGCGACCAGCCATACGTGTTCTACAGCCGGCGCATCGGCCTCAATCGCGGCCGCGTCGTGCCGATCGACGTCGGCGGCCGGCTGACCGGCAAGATCGGTGCGTTTGGCGTCGGTATGATGAATATCCAGGCCGGCGACGAAGCGGTGTCGCGCACGCCGGCGACCAACTTTACCGTGTTGCGCGCCAAGCGCGACATCCTGCGCCGCAGCACCATTGGCGCGATCTTTACCAACCGCAACGAGTCGGCGGTGACGACCGGTGGCAGCAACCAGGCTTACGGCGTCGATGCGGCCTTCGGCTTCTACCAGAACGTCAGCTTCACCAGCTACTACGCCCAGACCCAGACGACCGGCCTGACCGGCGACAACGAGAGCTACCAGGGCAAGTTCGACTGGGCGCCGGATCGCTACGGCGTCAGTACGAGTGTGCTGAAAGTGGGGAAGGACTTCAATCCAGAAGTCGGGTTCCTGCGCCGCACCGACTTCACGCGATCGTTTGTCTCGGGCCGCTTCAGCCCCCGTCCGGTCCAGCGCTTCACCATGGTTCGCAAGTTCAGCTATGAGGCCAGCCTCGAGTACTTCGAGAATGGTGCGGGCCAGGTGGAGTCGCGTCAGCAGACGGGGCAATTCAGCGCCGAGTTCGACAACAGCGATCAACTGTCGGTCGAAGCCAACGCCAACTACGACCTGCTGGCGACCCCATTCAGCCCATCGCCTGGCGTAGTGATTCCCGTGGGCGGCTATCACTACGCCGATGCGCGCCTCTCGTACAACATGGGGCAGCAGCGCCGCTTTTCCGGCAACGCCTCGTTCCAGTTCGGTGAGTACTACGACGGCACCATTCGCACGGTGTCGTTCTCGCAAGGTCGCGTCTCGATCCTGAAACAACTATCGGTGGAACCGCGCATCTCGATCAGCCGGGTGGCGTTGCCGACGGCGACGTTTACGACGAAAGTAGTCAGTGCCCGCACCGACTACGGCTTCTCGCCGCGGATGTTCGCCAGCGCGTTGCTGCAGTACAGCTCGACCGACCACACATTCAGCAGCAACGTGCGTTTCCGCTGGGAATACCGGCCGGGGAGTGAGTTCTTCCTGGTGTGGACCGACGAGCAGAACACGAATCCGCTCGATCCCCGCGAGTCGATGACCCTCAGGAATCGAGCGTTCGTCGTCAAGATGACGCGGCTGTTCCGCTTCTAGGCCGCCTGCGCCAGCTCGGTGGGTTCGAGCGCGAGGGCTAACACCTCGTCGATCGTGCTCACCGGGTGAAAGCGCATGTGCTCGCGCACGTCGGCCGGGACATCGTCCAGGTCGGGGGCGTTGCGTGCCGGCAGAATCACTTCGGTCAGTCCCGCGGCATGCGCAGCGAGCACCTTCTGCTTGAGGCCGCCAATCGGCAGGACGCGGCCTTGCAGCGTCACCTCGCCGGTCATGCCGACCGTGCTCTTGACCGGACGGCAGGTCAGCAGCGACGCCAGCGCCGTCACCATGGTGACGCCGGCACTGGGGCCGTCCTTGGGCACGGCGCCCGCCGGCACGTGGAGATGAAACTCCTTGCCGAAGAAGGCTTCGTCCGGGATGCCGAGCGGCGCGGCATGGCTGCGCACGTAGGTCAGCGCGATACGCGCCGATTCTTTCATCACGTCACCCAGCTGCCCGGTGAGCACAAGCCCGCCGGTGCCGGCCATTGACGCGGCCTCGACGAACAGCACATCGCCGCCGACGCCCGTGACCGCGAGGCCGGTGGCCACGCCAGGGGTCGCGGTGCGTGCCGCCACTTCGTGGAACACCTTCTGGCGGCCGAGCGCCTTGCGAACCTCGGCTTCGTCGATCACCACGGGCTTCGGACCGGTGCCAGAGGCCACCGCCGCCGCGGTTTTCCTGAGCAGCGTGCCGATCTCGCGTTCGAGCTGGCGCACGCCGGCTTCGCGGGTGTACTCGCTCACGACCAGGCGCAGCATGTCATCGGTCGTCGTCACATCGTCCGCGACCAGGCCGTTGCGCTCGACCTGCCGCGGCCAGAGATAGCCGCGGGCGATCGAGATCTTTTCCTCGACGGTGTAGCCGTCGAAGGGGATCACTTCCATGCGATCCAGCAGCGGGCCTGGGATCCGATCAGCAACGTTCGCCGTGGCAATGAACAGCACGTGCGACAGGTCGATCTCGACGTCCAGGTAGTGATCGCCGAACGCATGATTCTGCGCCGGGTCGAGCACCTCCAGCAGCGCGGCTGACGGGTCGCCGCGCCAGTCGGCGCCGAGCTTGTCCACTTCGTCCAGCATGATCACCGGGTTCATCGTGCCGGCATCGCGCAAGGCCCGGACGAGCCGGCCGGGCAGCGCGCCGATGTAGGTGCGGCGATGGCCGCGGATTTCCGCCTCGTCGCGGACGCCGCCAAGCGACATCCGCACGAACTGGCGGCCGGTGGCCCTGGCGATCGACTCGCCAATCGAGGTCTTGCCGGTGCCCGGAGGGCCCACCAGCGTGAGGATGGCGCCCGAGCGCTTGTCATCCGTCAGGCCGCGCTCGGCCCGCAGCCTACGCACCGCCAGGTATTCGGTGATGCGCGACTTCACATCGTCCAGGCCGGCGTGGTCGGCATCGAGCACCTGCCGGGCGTACGAGGGATCGAGGCGTTCTTCAGAGCGCTTGGCCCATGGCACGGCCAGCAGCCAGTCGAGATAGGTGCGGATCATGGACGACTCGGCGTTGGTGTCGCCCATCCGCTCGAATCGCCCCAGCTCGCGTTCGGCCTGCTGCTGAATCTTTCCGGGCATGCCGGCGGCGGCGATCTGCTTGCGGTATTCCTCGGCCACCGAGGCTTCGTTCTGGCCGAGCTCCTTGCGGATGGCGTCCATCTGGCGGTTGAGGAAGTACTCGCGCTGCTGCTTCTGGGCGCCCGAATCCACATCTTCGCGGATGCGCTTGCGCAACTGGAGTTCGGTGAGGCGCTCTTTCTGCAGAAGCACCGCGAGCGTCAGCCGCTCGACCACGTCGAGGGTCTCGAGCAGGTCGATCTTCTGGTCGAGGCCCAGGTCGGGCGAGTAGCCGGCGGTGTCGGCCAGGGCGCTCGCGCCGGTGATCGATCGCAGGAACGCGCTGATGCGCCCATCGTCGCCGCGCAGTTGCAGGATCTCTTCGACCACGGCTCGGTACTCGTGCTCGAGGTCGTGCGTGAGGCTGGCGGGCGGCTCGACTTCGCGGGGCTCGTCCACCTCGATGCGCAGGCGTCCGTCGCGGTCGGTGCTGGCCGCGCCAGGCACGGCGCGGCGCAGGCCCATCAAGGACACCGCGTAACCGCGGCCGCCCGGGAGCTTCGCGCGCTCGGTGACTTCGGCGATGACGCCGACTTTGGCGTAGTCGCGGCCGCGCTTAGGCAGCAGCAGGACGTGGGAATCGGCACCGGCGTCAACGGAGAGGGTGACCGGCATGCCGGGGAACACCACGGTCTCGTCGAGGGAGATCAGCTTGTACGAGGTCATGCCTCGACGTTACGCCTATTACTTGACCATGTCAACTATTTAGCGAGTGAACTATACTGGCGGGGATGTGCGCGAAGCCCAAGGCCCCTCACGCCTGTGAAGCGTGGCAGCTCCTGGTGCAGTTTTCGTTCACGCAGCGAGCCACCCTGCCGGCCATGGCGGCCGAGCTGGAATTGTCGCCCGCGCAGTGCCACGTGCTGAACCTGCTCGAGCCGGGGCGGCCCATGCCGATGGGGCAGCTGGCCGGCGCCCTGTCGTGTGACGCCTCCAATGTGACCGGGTTGGTGGATCGCCTGGAGTCTCGGGGCCTGATTGAGCGGCGCCCATCCGAACAGGACCGACGGGTCAAAGTGATCAGCTTGACGCCGCTCGGGGCACGACTCCGCGCGTCGTTAATCAAGCGGATGACCGCGGCCCCACCCACCCTGGCGAGGCTGTCGCCCGAAGAGCAGCGGGCCCTGGTGCGGCTGCTGCGGCGCCTGGTTGAATAGGCGTCGGCGGCCCTCAACTGGGTGGGTGCGCACCTGCCGTCTCTAAGTCATCCATTACCCACAAACGGTCGCCGCCTCGACCATTAGGGCTATGAACCCGTCGCGAAACGGGTACGACCCTTGCTTCTGTAGAGCTAAGAGGCAAACTGAAGTGAAAACAATACTCGCAACCGTCGCGTTGACCGCTGCTGTCGCGCTAAGCGGCATGACCTTGGCCTGCTCACGAGCAGAAGCCATCGAAGAGATCCCTGCGGGCACCGAAGTTACCGTTGTGACTGCTGACGGCGCCCTGGTCAAGGGCAAGCTCGCCACCGTCAATCCCGAGATCGTCGAACTGACCGGCGACCGGCCGAACACGACCACGCGCGTGGCGCGCAAGAGCATTACCGAGGTGACGCGCGCGACCGCCGCTCCCGAGGAGCCGGCGGCCGTCGCCCGGGTGCGCACCATCACGGTTCCCGACGGCACCGCGCTGGACGTGACGCTCGAGTCGTCGCACGCGTCCGACACGAGCAACACCGAGGACGCTGTTCGCGGCACCCTCGACTCGCCGATCGTGATCGACGAGGTCACCGTGATTCCGAGCGGCAGCGTCCTGACCGGTCACGTGACCGGCGCCCAGGAATCGGGCAACGTCAAGGGCCGGGCCGAAATCGGCCTCCGGTTTGACCGCATCACCTTTCGGTCGGTCACCTACGACATCTCCACCAAGCCGCTTTACTGGGTGGCAGAGAACAACAAGAAAGACGACGCCATCAAGATTGGCGTGGGCGCCGCCGCCGGCGCGGTGATCGGCGCGATCACCGGCGGCAAGAAGGGCGCGGCCATCGGCACGGCGGTGGGCGCCGGCGGCGGTACCGCCGTGGTGCTGGCCACCGACGGCGACGAGATTCGGCTCGCTTCGGGACGCAAGTTGAAAGTGTCACTGACAGATCCGCTAGTCATCCGCTCGCGATAAACCCGCCATACGTTGCGGAGGCCACCCTTGGCCTCCGCACCCGCCTGTGCCATGCCATCATTGGCTGTGGCAATCACCATTCGACCTGCTGACGCGCGCGACCTGCCGGCTCTTGGCCGCATGGGCGCGGCGTTGATGCGCACGCACTACGCATTCGACTCGCACCGCTTCCTGGCGCCAGATGAGGGCGCCGAAGCCGGCTATGGCGAGTTCCTGGGCAGCCAGTTGCTCGACGCCGACAGCATCGTCCTCGTGGCCGAGGTCGAGGACCGTGTCGTCGGTTACGTGTATGCCGGCATCGAGCCGCTCTCGTGGAAGGAACTGCGCGACGCAGCCGGTTTCGTGCACGACCTGCTGGTGGAAGACCAGGAGAGGAGTGCGGGCGCGGGACAGCAGTTGCTGGAGGCCGCGATTGCATGGCTCGGGCAGCGCGGCATGCCGCGGGTCGTGCTGTGGACCGCGGCCAGGAACGAGGGCGCCCAGCGGCTGTTTGCTCGGCGGGGATTCAGGTCCACGATGGTCGAGATGACGCTCGAGTTGGAGGCGTGATTCAAGCTCGGCCCTGACCGGCCCAATCCAATCAGCGAGTTCACCCGTAGACATCTACGGAGGATTCGCAATGAAGTTGACTGGCACGATCATGGCCGTGGCGCTCGCAATCGCGGGCGGTGTTTCACAAGCGCACGCACAAGAATGGACCGGGGGCTACATCTCCGGTCACCTCGGCTTCAGCAAGATTCCCGAGGGCAGCAACAACACCGTGGTGTTCGACACGAACCTGGACGGCGACTTCAACGACACGATCACGAACGTAGCAGGCGCCAATGCGTTTTCGCCGGGATTCTGCGCCGGCGCTTCGGCCACCGCGCTACCCGCTGCAGGCTGCACGGTTGATGACGATGGCGTGGACTTCGGCGGACGGGTGGGCTACGACTGGCAGTCGGGGCGCATGGTCTTCGGCGGTGTGGTCGAACTCTCGGCTCCCGACCATGTGGACAGCGTCTCGGCCTTCAGCACCACCCCAGCGTTCTACACGTTCACGCGCGAGCTGACCTACGTGGGCGGACTGCGCGCACGGGCCGGGTTTGGCACCGAGCGGATGCTGATCTACGGCACCGGCGGTGGCGCGTGGGCGAAGCTCGAGCACTCTTTCGCGACCAGCAACACGGCGAACACCTTCGTTGAGGACGCGGACGACATGGCGTGGGGTTACCAGCTGGGGGGCGGCATCGACTTCAAGTTCGGAAAGGTCACGGCTGGTGCCGAATACCTCTGGACCAGCCTGATGGATGATGACCGCTACACCGTGCGCTCGCAGGGGCCGGCGGCCGCCACCAATCCGTTCATCCTGACCAACGCGGCCGGCACCGACCTGAGGCGCGACGACGGGTTCGAGTTCGGCGCGATCCGGTTCACGCTCGGCTATCGGTTCTGAGCCACGGGTCCAGACCGGGCGGAAGATGGCATCATGGAGAGGTGCCAGGCACCTCTCCCTCCCCCCTTGAAGAGTACGCGCAACGCCTGACCGCCCGTCAGCAGGCGGCCGCCGCCCGCGAGCGCACGCACGTTCGGCTTGGCAATGCCAAGGTCGCCGTTCTCGTCGGCACGATGGTCTACTGGGCGGTCACGGTGCAGGGCAGTCCCAATTCGCTGCTGCTCGGCGCGGCGGCCGTCGCGTTTGTCGCCCTGTTGGTCTGGCACGAACTGGTGATTCGCGCGTTGGCGCGCGCGCAGGCAGCGGTGCAGTTCTACACCGACGGCATGGCGCGGGTCGAAGATCGCTGGATTGGGAAGGGCCAGGCCAGTGCCCGGTTCCGCGACGCCGACCATCCCTACGGCGACGACCTGGATGTGTTCGGGGAGGGCAGTCTCTTCGAGTTGATCTCGAGCGCTCGCACACCGGTTGGCGAACAGCATTTAGCAACGTGGTTGTCGGCCCCGGCAGCGCCGGCGGAGATTCGCCAGCGCCAGGCCCGCGTCATGGCGCTTCGGCCGCAGATCGACTTGCGCGAGCGGATCGCGACGGTGAATGCCGCGTCGGGCGGGCGCCGGCTGTTGCCGGAACGGCTGATCGAGTGGGCCGAAACCCCCGCGACCCTTCCGCGGGCGGCCAGGCTGCTGGCGGTGGGGCTGTCGCTGGCGTTTGCGGCAGGGGTGGTCAACGTCGCCTACGGCGGGGCCGCGTGGCCACTGGTTCCCGTGACCCTCGTGAATCTCGGGATCCTGTGGTGGCTGATGAAGCCCGCGACGGCGGTCGTCGAAGGCCTGTCGTCGGCGGCCATGTCGGCGGGGCTCGACCTGCTGGCCCGGGTCGTCGCCGAGATTGAAGGCGCCACCTTCGAGGATCCCGAACTGGTCGCGCTCGTGGCGCGCCTCAAGGGAGCATCCCCGGGCGAAGCGGCGTCGCGGGGGCTCGCCCGACTGGCGCGGGTGTCCGACTGGGTCGACTCGCGTCACAACGCGTTCGCCCGGCTGCTGGAGATCCCGGCGCTGTTCACGATTCGGATTGGCTTGAGCGCCGAAGCGTGGAAGGCGCGTGACGGCGCCCGGCTCCGCGACTGGGTCGACGTGGTGGCCGAGGTCGAGGCGCTGCTCTCGCTCGCGGGCTATTCGTACGAGCGTCCAGACGACGTGTTCCCAGAAATCGTCGAGTCTGCAGCCCCCGATGCAGGCAGCCCTTCCGGGTTGCCTGTGGGCGAAGCCGTCTACGAAGCAACCGATCTCGCCCATCCGCTGATCCCAAGGGCCGTGGCGGTACGGAATAGCGTGTCGTTGGGATCAAGCCCTCAGGTGCTGATCGTGAGCGGCTCCAACATGGCCGGCAAGAGCACGCTGATGCGGACCATCGGCCTGAACGCCGTGCTCGCGCTGGCCGGCGCGCCGGTGCGGGCCACGCGCCTGCGGCTGTCGCCGCTCGTGCTCGGCACCTGCCTGCGCCACACCGACTCGTTGCGCGAGGGCCGCTCGGGCTTCTTCACCGAAGTGCTGCGCATCCGCCAGATCTGCAACCTGCTGGATCGGCCAGGCCGGGTCCTGTTCCTGTTCGACGAGTTACTGAGCGGCACCAACTCGAAGGACCGGCGCACCGCCGCCGAGGCACTGGTCCGCATGCTTGTTGGCCGCGGCGCCATCGGCGTGGTGACCACGCACGACCTGGCGCTGACCGAGATCGCGGCGATCCTGCCCGGCGAGGTGACGAACGTCCACCTGCAGGATCATGTCGAGAACGGCCAGATGCGGTTCGACTACAAGTTGCGCGACGGCGTGATCACCCAGAGCAACGCGTTGGAGCTGATGAGAATGATTGGCCTGGACGTGTAGTGTGCCGTTGCTCTTTCTGTTGCTGGCCTTGCCGGTGGTGCTGATTGCGCTGACGCCGTTCCTGATGGTGCTGCGTTATCGCGCGGGCACGGCGCGGCGGCTGGCTCGCCGGTGGGTGGCGACCGTCAGCCTGGTCGCCACCGCCATCTCGGTGGCGCTCTTTCTGTGTGGAGCCGCCGTTACGACCATCTGGGTGTCGCATGCCTTCAGTGCGGCCGCCGCCGGACTATTCGTGGGCTGCGGGCTAGGTCTTCTCGGATTGGCGTTGACGCGCTGGGAATCGACGGTGCGAACGCTTCACTACACGCCGAATCGCTGGCTGGTGGTCGCGATCACCCTGATGGTGTCCGCGCGGGTCCTTTACGGACTGTGGCGATCATGGCTGGTGGCCCGGTCGGGCGTTGACGATACGTCGCTCGTGATGGCCTTCGGCGTCCCGGAGTCGCTGGCCGTCGGCGCGACGGTGCTTGGCTATTACCTCGCCTACAGCGTTGGGCTCGGTTGGCAGATTCGTCGCTGGGAGAAGCGGGCCCTGCGAGTGCTCTGACGCGCCTACGGGTTGGCCGCTCGCCGTCCGCTTGCGCACTCCAGGCGGCTGTCAACTCGCTGCTCGGTCTCGGGGTGGAGGCAACCCTTCCTTGTCCGCCGCAGCGCACAGCGCGAAGGTGGAAGGGTTACCTGACTGGCACGCGACCTCACAGCGAGGTTGTCTGTAAGTAACCTTCCCGTCGGGGCGCTGTTGATTCCCTCTGTCCAAACAGAGACCGGTCGCCCCGACTCCCGCCGACTTGCGCTCGTGCTCCAGCGGACGGCAAGCGGCCGCCCTGGGTGGGGTGTCCCCGTGCGCGGCTGTCAGCGTTTGCCAAGAACCGGTGTAGGATTCCGCAGGCTAGTTGGTCGTTGGCCGGATTGCGAGAAGAGAGAGGCCTGCATGCGTCAAGTCACAGCTCTGGTCGTTTTGCTCGCCTGGGTTGTCGCCGGTGTGTCAACTGGGGCCCAAACGCAAACATGGGTCGTCATTGAAGCTGGCGGTAGTGAACGCGGTGCGTTTGTTCCCCGGAGCGCGCCGTCCACCGAAGGCGGGCCGAGCGTCGGTGTGTACTTGTTCGATCGGAAAGATGTTCGGACGAGAGATGGGCAGGCGCTCACCGGTTTTGAATTCCTCGGCTGGACCGAAGGGGCAGCCACGCGCGTTCAGGTCTTCGCGCTTGTCCCGAAAGACGGCGTGCCGGATACCTACCTGCCAATGGGAGACGCGAGGAATCTGCAGCGCCGCGATTGCGCAAGCTACCTCGTTGTTACCGGGCAGTCGCAGACCATCGCAGAAATGACGGCCCTTGGGGTGCCCCCCATGGTCTTGCGCACGGCCATGCGGAATGTGCAGTAGTGACGCGCACGTGGCCGGACGACTGGGAGGCACGCAAGCGGGGCGATTCCTGCCACTTCTGCGCGGGCGTTTCGACTCACTCATTCCGCCGCGGCCGAACCAGCGAGGCGTTGCTCGAACGAAAGGGCATCGCGAAAGGCCATGCGGTCGTGGCCTTTCGTGGTCGGCACGTGGCGAGCCTGACCGACCTGACGGCCGGTGAGCTCGTCGACTACTGGCAGGACATCCACGACGTCGGGCACCTGATCGAGCGCGTGTTCAGCCCGTGCCACATGAACTACCTGCTACTGGGCAACATCGTGCCCCATCTCCATGTTCACCTCGTACCACGGTATTTGGATGACCCGGCACCGGGGCTCCCGCTGCCATGGGATCCCCGTGAAGTGCCGGCGGACGAATACTCTAGGCAGTTTCAACAATTGCAAGAGGCCGGAGCTGCGCTGGGCCTGTGAGAGATACAGCGGACGCAACGTGCGGAGCGGCAGGGCCGCTCGCTGTCCGCTGGAGCACGAGCGAAAGTCGGCGGGAGCCGGGGCGACCGATCTCTGTTTGGGCAGAGGGAATCAACAGCGCCCCGGCGGGCAGGTTACTTACAGACAACCTCGCTGCGAGGTTACCTGACCTCAGGCAACCCTGAAGGGTTGCCTCCACCTCCATACCGAGCCGCGAGTTGACAGCCGTCTGGAGCGAGGGCTCAAGCGGACGGCGAGCGGCCGTACCTCCCCATGCCTATAATGAATCCGTGACCGCAGTTCGTCTCGCCATCGCGCTGTCGCTGGTCATCTGGCCCCAGCTGGCGATGGCGCAGTCGAGCCCCAAGGTCGGCATGCTCGAACAAGAGGCGTGGGCCGCGCTTGATGCCGGCAGGGCGCAGGTCGCCGAGTGACCAGCGACGCCCACCTGGCCGTTCGCGTCGCCGGCGTCCGCAAGACCTATGGCCAGCTCGTGGCCGTGGATGATGTGTCGTTCGAGGTGCAGCAAGGGGAGATCTTCGGGCTGATCGGGCCGAATGGCGCCGGCAAGACCACCACGCTGGAATGCGTCGAGGGATTGCGCAAGCCCGATCGCGGCACCATCTCGGTGCTGGGCCTCGATCCGGTGCGCGATGTCTACCGCCTGCAAGAGCGAATTGGCGTCCAGCTGCAACAAGCGCACCTCCAGAAGCGCATCAAGGTGTGGGAGGCGGCGCACCTGTGGGCGTCGCTCTACCGCAAGCCGGTCGCCGATGCCGACCGGTTGCTCGAGCAACTCGGTCTCGCCGAGAAACGTAACGCCTGGTTCATGACCTTGTCGGGCGGGCAGCAGCAGCGCCTGTTCATCGCGCTCGCCCTCGTCAACGATCCTGAGCTGGTGTTTCTCGACGAGCTGACCACCGGCCTTGATCCGCAGGCGCGCCGCGCCATCTGGGAACTGGTGCGCGGCATTCGGGCCCGCGGCAAGACGGTGTTCATGACCACGCACCTGATGGAGGAGGCTGAACGGCTGTGCGACCGCGTGGCGATCATCGAGCACGGCCGCATCATCGACGTCGATACCCCGTCGCGTCTCGTCGCCCGCCATTGCCCGGATCGCACCGTCGTCCTGGTCACCGAGCATCCGCTCGCCGAGGAGCGCTTTCGCGCGTTACCACGGGTCGACGCAGTGCAACGGGTCGAGTCGCGGTTCACCCTTCGCGGCCATGGCGACGACTTCGTCACGGAGGTCATTCAATGCCTCGCCGAACACCAGGTGCGCGTCAGCGACTTTCGCACTGAATTGCCCAGCCTCGAGGACGTCTTCCTCAAGCTCACCGGCCACTCCATTCGCGACTAGGTAAACCTATGATGCGCGGACTATTTCAACTGACCTGGCTCGAGATCAAGATCTTCATGCGCGAGCCGCTGGGAGCGATTGGTACAATCCTGATGCCGGTGGCCATCTTCCTGATCATCGGGAGGTCGATGGGCCGCCGCACCGGCGGGCCGCTCTCGCCGGGCGCC
>JBBQSP010000070.1:0-27242 GCA_038213735.1 Vicinamibacterales bacterium
GTGCCCTCCCGACAAGGAGTGCCCTCCCGACAAGGAGTGCCCTCCCGACAAGGAGTGCCCTCCCGACAAGGAGTGCCCTCCCGACAAGGAGTGCCCTCCCGACAAGGAGTGCCCTCCCGACAAGAAGTGCCCTCCCGTCCAGTGGTCCCGCCTGCATCGGGTAGCATCTACCGCATGAACGCAGCTTTCATCCGCACCGCCATCATCACGGCCGCCGCAGTTGTGACCGCGTCAACGGCACATGCGCAGGTCATCCCGCTCTGGTCGCAGGGCAAGGTCGCATTCGGCGTCTACGCCCCGAGCGAAGCCGAGCGGGGCAAGCCGCCGGTCTACACGCCCGACGGCGCGGCGAAAGTCGCCGCGAACCCGCTTTATGACTACGTGTTCCTGAATCTGGAGGGTGCCTATGACGCTGCCGCCGTCAAGGCCTATAGCAGCGGCCTCAAGAAAACGAGCGCGAAGACGCTGATCGTCCGTATTCCTCCGATCAGCAAGGATGGCGCCGAGGCGACCCGGGCGCGCGTGAGGGAGATTCTCGATGCCGGTGCCGACGGCGTGACCATTCCGCATATTCGCGACATCGAGGAAGCGAAGCTCGCGCTCAGCTTCTTCACCGCGGCCAAGGCCGACGTCTGGTCGCCGGCCAACCCCAAGGGAACCAAACTCGCCATGTTGATGCTCGAGGATCCGAAGGCTATTTCTCAGCGTGCCGAGATCGCCAACTTGCCCAACCTGAGCGTCCTCGCCTGCGGTATTGGCAGCCTGGCACAAGCCATCGGCGGCGATCGCGATGCCGCGCGGGCTGGCGCCGAAGCCGGCACGCAACAGGTGCTGGTCGAGACCAAGCGCGTGAAGATCGCCAACATGCTCACGGCCAACGCCAAGGACGTCGAGACGCGCGTCAAGGAAGGCTTTCTCGCGTTACTGATGCAGGGCGCCCAGGCCGATGAGGCGATCAGGATCGGGCGCGCGGCCGCCGGACGCTAGGGCCATGACGCTGCTCGGCCCCGCGCTGATTGGCTCCATGCTGCTGGCCGTGCTCAGCACGGTGGCCGACTACGTCTGGTTCCTCGACATCCCGCAGCACCAGGTGTCGTCCGGGATGATCCACGGCTCGGTGTTGTTTGCCGCGCTCGGCGGCTACCTGGGTTGGCGCAAGGGCAAGCTGGCGGCCGGCACGATCGGCGGGCTGATCAGCGGCGTGCTGGCCGCGCTGTCGTTCTACGCCCTGGCGCCGATTGGCGGCTACTCGATGATGATCGTGTCGTGGGTCCTGCTGTGGATCATGCTCGCGGCGCTGCAGACGCACCTCGATGGCCGCCTCGACATGACCAGGGCCCTGGTCCGCGGTCTGGCGACGTCCATAGCCGCCGGTCTCGGCTTCGCCGTCGTCTTGTTCCAGTTGTATCGGGGATGGCCGCCGGCAGAGTTCTCGGTGTTCCGTCACTTCGTAGCGTGGTCGATGGCTTACCTGCCCGGTCTCTACGTGCTCCTCAAGCGCTGAGTTTTAACCTGGGTGCCCTCTGCTGTTCTGGGCCATCGAATGCGCCGGTTTTGGGGCCGGCCGGGTCATTCGGCATGTCTCTGGATGTATCAGCAACGACAGCACTTAGTCGGCTATACTGGCGCCAGAAATCGAGGGCCATGAAGCGATTGATCCTCGCGGCGCTTGTCGCTGCGATTCCCAGTCTCCTTGCCGCTGCCACCGCCGAGCGGGATAGCCAGCAAGCTCCCACTGTGCCCGCGGCCGCGCCTCCCGCTGTCACCAAGCCCACGCCACGCCCGACGTCGACACAAGCCCCCGCGCCGGTTGCCTCGCATGTGCCAGTCGCGCCGGTGTTTGGCGTCGCCGAGCAGAACGCGATGGTCAAGCAGTACTGCGTCGGCTGCCACAGCGATCGCGGCAAGGCCGGCGGGCTGACACTGGCGTCGTTCGATGCCGCCAAGGCGGTCGACAACCTTGAGCTCTCCGAGAAGATGATCCGCAAGCTGCGCGCGCAGATGATGCCGCCGGCCGGCGCCCGCCGCCCCGAGGCGGATCAGATTCTGGCCCTGGCCACGGCGCTTGAAACGCGCGTGGACCGCGCCGCCGCCCTGAACCCCGATCCTGGCTCGCGGCCGTTCCAGCGGTTGAACCGCGCCGAGTACGCGCGCGCGGTGAAGGACCTGCTGGACATCGACATCGATGTCGCCAGCCTGCTGCCGGCCGACACCATCAGCAACGGCTTCGACAACGTCGCCGACGCGCAGTCGTTCTCGCCGACGCTGATGGAAAGCTACCTGCGGGCCGCGGCCCGGGTCACGGCCCTCGCCATCGGCGACCCGGAGGCAGCGGCGACGGAGACCAACTACCGCGTGCCGAAGACCGCGTCGCAACTGGCGCGCGCCGAGGGCGCGCCGTTCGGCACCCGCGGCGGCCTGTCGGTGGAGCATAACTTCCCGGCCGACGGCGACTACGTGTTCAAGGTGGAACTGCACAGCAACGCCTGCGGCGTGCTGTTCGGCGGGCCCAACGAAGGCGAAACCGTGGAAGTGTCGGTGAACGGCGAGCGCAAGGCGATCATGAAGATCGACCCGCGCATGGCCGAAACGACCACCGGCCTGTCGCTCAAGACGCCGCCCATGGCCATCAAGGCGGGCGTGCAGCGCGTGACCGCGGCGTTCCTCCAACGCTTCGAGGGACCGGTCAACGACCTGGTCGCGCCGATCGATCACACGCTCGCCGACACACAGATTGGCGTCGCCATCGGCATCACGACGCTGCCGCACGTCAAGGACTTCAGCATTGTCGGTCCGTATAACGTCACGGGCATTTCCGACACGGCGAGCCGCCGCAAGGTGTTCGCGTGCCGGCCGACCTCGGCCGCCGACGAGGCCACGTGCGCCACCCGGATTGTGCGGACCCTGGCCACGCAGGCCTTCCGCGGCAACGTCGCCGAGCGCGACCTGACCGCGTTGATGAAGTTTTACCAGGATGGCCGGAAGGAAGGCGACTTCGAGTACGCCATCGGCGGCGCTATTGAGGCGATACTCGCCAGCCCGCAGTTCCTGTTCAAGCTGGAAAGCACGCCGGCGACGTTGAAGGCGGGGCAGTCGTTCCGCTTGAATGACGCTGAACTGGCGTCGCGCCTGTCGTACTTCATCTGGGGCGCCGCGCCCGACGCCGAGCTGGCGAAGCTGGCGGCCCAGGGCCGCCTGAGCGCGCCCGGGGTCTACGAGAAGCAAATCGCGCGGCTGGTCGCGGATCCGCGGTCGGAAGCGTTGTCCACGCGCTTTGCCCGCCAGTGGCTGCGCCTGGGCGATGTCGAAGGCGTGCTGCCCGACGCGGTGGCCTATCCCTATTTCGATCGCACGCTGGGCGACGCGTTCGTCACCGAATCCGAGCTCTTCTTCGACAGCATCGTCCGCGAGGATCGCAGCGTGCTGGACCTGCTGACGGCCGACTACTCGTTCGTCAACGAACGCATTGCGCGGCACTACGGCATTCCCAACGTCGCCGGCAACGCGTTTCGCCGGGTGACACTGCCCGCCGAGCGCCGCGGCATCCTGACGCACGGCAGCGTGCTGGTGCTGACGTCGGTGGCGGATCGCACGTCGCCGGTGATGCGCGGCAAGTGGGTGATGGAAGTGATGATGGGCTCGCCGCCGCCCCCGCCGCCGCCCAATGTGCCGGCGCTTGAAGAGACCAAGGGCGACGTGTCGGGCAAGGTGCTGACCGTGCGCGAGCGCATGGAAGAGCACCGCAAGAACCCGCAGTGCACCTCGTGCCACCGCGTGATCGACCCCCTGGGCTTGGCGCTCGAGAATTTCGACGCGACCGGCAAGTGGCGCATCAAGGACAGCGGCATGCCGGTGGACCCGAGCGGCACGCTCTACGACGGCACGCCCATGAACGGGGCCGCCGGCCTGCGCGCGGCGCTGCTGAAGCACCAGGACGTGTTCCTCCTGAGCTTCACCGAGAACCTGATGACCTATGCGCTCGGCCGCCGGATCGAGGCGCCCGACATGTGGGCGGTGCGCCAGCTGGTGCGCGAGGCCGCCAAGCGTGACTACAAGATATCGGCCTTCGTAAAGGCCGTGGCGACCAGTCCGTTGTTCACGAGGGGACGCGCCGCCGAAACCGCCGCCACAGCCGTGATCGCAGTACCGTGACAAGAGATGCCAGGAGGGCGCACCCTAATGAGGTGCCAGGAGGGCGGCACTTTAGTGCCGCCAAGCTGCCGAAGAGGGAACCGTTATGAACATCATCACCCGTAAGCATCTGGCGCGCCGCACCGTCCTGAAGGGCCTCGGCGCTGCGATCGCCCTGCCCATGCTCGACGCCATGGTGCCGATGCGCGCCGCAGCGCAGACGCGCAAGGTCCGCCTGGTCGCCATGGAAATGGTCCACGGCTCGGCCGGTAGCACCGCGTTCGGGATCCAGAAGAACTTGTGGGCGCCGGCCGCCACCGGTACGGCGTTCGACCTGAGCCCGACCAGCATGGCGCCGCTCGAGCCGTGGCGTGAATACCTCACCATTGTCAGCAACACCGACGTGCGCAATGCCGAGGCCTTCAACCCGCCCGAGATCGGCGGCGATCACTTCCGCTCGGCGGCCGTGTTCCTGACGCAGGCGCACCCGCGACAGACCCAGGGGTCGGACCTTCGCGCCGGCACCTCGCTCGATCAATTGTTTGCGCAGAAGTTCGGCCAGGAAACGCCGTTGCCGTCGATGCAGTTGTGCGTCGAGAACGTCGATCAGGCTGGCGGCTGCTTTTACGGGTACTCGTGCGCCTATACCGACTCGATCAGCTGGGCGTCGCCGAGCGAGCCGCTGCCGATGGTACGCGATCCGCGGGCGGTGTTCGATCAGCTGTTCGGTATTGGTGCCACGCCAGAGGCGCGCACCGCGCGCCGCCGCCGCGACCGCAGTATCCTCGACTGGGTTACGCAGTCGACCAACCAGCTGAAAAGCACCCTAGGCGCCGCGGATCAGGCGCGGCTCAGCGATTACCTGGACGATGTGCGCGAGATCGAACGGCGGATCCAGAAGGTCGAGGCCCAGAACGCGAGTGGCGACGCGCGCACGCTGCCGGGCGCGCCGATCGGCGTGCCCGATTCCTACGACGAGCACGTCAAGCTGATGTTCGACATGCAGGTGGTGGCCTTCGCCTCGGACGTGACCCGCGTCACCGCGTTCAAGTTGAGCCGCGACGTCTCGAACCGGGTCTATCCGGAAACCGGCGTCAACACCGGCTTCCACATCGCTTCGCACCATCAGGATCGTGACGATCGCATCCTGGAACTGGCCAAGATTAACAAGTACCACGTCAGCCTGGTGCCGTATTTCCTGAAGAAGCTGAAGGAGACGCCCGACGGCGACAGCAACCTGCTGGAGAACTCGCTCATCATCTACGGCTCGCCGATGGGCAACTCGAACGTGCACAACCACAAGCGCTGCCCGCTGTTCTTCGCCGGCCACGCCGGCGGCGCGCTGAAGGGCAACATGCACATCAAGGCCGCGGACGGCACGCCCATGGCCAACGCCATGCTGGCGGCCATGCGGGGCATTGGCCTCGAGATGGATTCGTTCGGCGACAGCTCAGGCGTGATGGATTTGAACGCCTCGCCCGCGCCCACCGCGGCTGAGTAGTTGGCCACCGAGGACACGGAGGACACAGAGTCCCTTCTTCTAAAGGCCAGTGCCGCTAACTTGCGGACGGGCATTTTGAAAAGCGTTTCTCTGTGTCCTCTGTGTCCTCTGTGGCAGATGGATTGAAGCATATGAAGAGACTTGCCACCGTCCTCGCTCTTGTCGGCCTCGTCGCCACCCTCCACGCCGCAGCCAATGCGCCCATCGCTGATGCGGCCATGGCGAAGGATGCCGCGGCGGTGAAGAAGCTGCTGAAGGAAGGCGTGGACGTCAATGCCGCGCAGGGCGACGGCATGACCGCGTTGCACTGGGCCGCGCTCAATGGCGATGCGGAACTGGCGTCGATGCTGCTCTATGCCGGCGCCAACGTCGGCGCGAAGACCCGGCTGGGCGGCTTCACGCCGCTCCACCTGGCCGCGCAGATCGGCCATGCCTCGGTGATCGCGCCGCTGATCGCCGCCGGTTCCGTGGTCGGCGCCACGACCGCGACCGGCGCCACCGCGTTGATGCAGGCATCGCACGCCGGCAGCACCGAGTCGGTGCGCATGCTGATTGAGAACGGCGCCGGGTTGGACGTCACGGAAACCGCCAACGGCCAGACCGCGCTGATGTTCGCCGCCGCGGCCGACCGCGTGGATGTGGTCAAGATGCTGCTGGCGCGCGGCGCCGACATTAGCATCACCTCGCGCGTCGAAGATTTTGCGGCGTTGACGATGTCGGCGGAGGTCGATCAGAACGGCGTGCCGCGGCCGGCACCGGCGCAGGGGCCCGGTCCCAACATTCCGGGCGTCACGCGCGGGTTCAACTACAACGAGCTGATTGGCAAGCACGGTGGCCTCGCCGCGCTGCATTTCGCCGCCCGCCAGGGCGCGCTCGCCACCGTCGACGCCCTCGTCAAGGGCGGCGCCCAGATCAATCAGCGTAGCCCCGCCGACAAGACCACCCCGATTCTCGTGGCGGCCATCAACGGGCACTTCGACACCGTGAGCTACCTGCTCGACCAGGGCGCCGATCCGAACCTGGCCAGCATGGGCGGCGTCACGCCGCTCTACGCCGTGGTCAACGTCCAGTGGCAACCGCGGTCGTTTTACCCGCAACCGCGCGCGTACCTGCAGCAGAAGATGGGCTATCTCGAGCTGATGACCAAGCTGCTCGACAAGGGCGCCGACCCGAACGCACGTACCAATCGCAACACCTGGTTCACGCAGTACAACTTCGACCTGCTGCGCACGGATGATTCGGGCGCGAGCCCGTTCTGGCGGGCCGCCTATGCCAGCGACATCGCGGCCATGAAGCTGTTGATTGCGCGCGGCGCCGACCCGAACATCCCGACCATGAAGCCGGCCGGCGGCCGCGACTTCCAGGGCGGCACCCGCAGTGGCGACACCAACGCCGCGCCGCCGCGCCCCAACCTGCCGGTGGGTGGTCCCGGCACGCCGCCGCTGGTGGCCGCGGCCGGCGCCGGCTACAGCGAGGGCTTTGCCGGTAATGCCCACCGCTTTGCGCCCACGGGCATGCTGGCGGCAGTCAAGTACCTGGTGGAAGAAGTCGGCGTGGACGTGAATGCCGAAGACGAAGACGGCAGCACCGCTGTTCACAACGCGGCCTCACGTGGCGACAACGAGATGATCCGGTATTTGGTGTCGAAGGGCGCTGACGTGAAGGTGGTCAACCGCCGCGGCCAGACGACGGTGGATTTGGCGAATGGGCCGGTTCAGCGCACCCAGCCCTATCCTGAGACCATCAAGTTGCTCGAGGGATTGGGCGCGAAGAACAACAACCGGTGCGTTTCCTGCTAGCCGGCTGGAACCAAAGGCCGGCTACCGACATCTGACACAATATGTGGATGCGAACTGCAGTCGGGCTGGGGATAGCTGCGCTCGGCGCCGCACTGTGGGGCGGGGGCCTGTCGGCGCAGGCGCCCGGCCAGCGGCCGGGCGTGGCCGAGGTGGCGGTCCTGCCCGCCGCCCTCGACGTTCAGCCCGGCGCCTCCGCTCGCGTGGCGATCAGCGTGCGGCTGCCCGAGGGGTTCCACATGAACTCCGACCAGCCGCGCGATCCCAACCTGATCCCGATCACGGTCTCGATGGAAGCCGTGCCCGCCGTGGCGTCGGCCACGGCCGCGTTCCCAAAAGCCAAGGACTTCATCCAGGAAGGCGAGCCCATTCCGCTGCTCGTGTTCGAGCGCGAGTTTGCCATCGGGGTGCAATTCGCGATGGCGGCAAATGCCGTACCGGGGGCGCACCGCGTGCCACTGCGTGTGCGCTACCAGGCGTGCGACGAGAAGCAGTGCTTCCTGCCGATCACCGCGTCGCTTGAACTGAACCTGTCGGTGTCGGGCACGGCTGCGGCCGTGGCGCCGCCGTCGGCCATTGCCTCGCTCGACTTCACGAATGCCGCCGAGGTCCCGATCGTTGCCCCGAGGCCGGCGAAGCCCACGACCACGGCGCCAGCGACACCCACCGACGCCATGGCGATGCTCGACAACTTCAACGTTGGCGGCACCGATGGTGGGTATCTCGCGGCCGCCGCCTTTACCAAGTTCGTGAAAGATGCGGAGGCGGGCGTCGCGCAAAAGGGGTTGTTCGAGGGGCGCGGACCGCTCGCGATCCTGTTGATCGTGTTTCTCGGCGGCCTTGCCCTGAACCTGACCCCGTGTGTGCTGCCGATGATCCCGGTCAATCTCGCCATCATCGGCGCCGGCTCGCAGGGCGGTTCGCGCTCGCGTGGCCTGCTGCTCGGCAGCGTCTACGGCGCCGCCATGGCCGTCGTCTACGGCGTGTTGGGGCTGATCGTGATCCTGTCGGCGCAGACCTTCGGCACGATCAACGCCTCGCCGTGGTTCAACCTGGGCATTGCCGTGCTGTTCGTCGGGCTGGCGCTGGCGATGTTCGACGTGTTCGAGATCGACTTCTCCAAGTACTCGGCCAACGTGGGCACCGGCTCGAGCCGCGGCTCGGTGACGCTGGCGTTCACCATGGGCGGCGTGGCCGCGCTGCTCGCGGGCGCGTGCGTGGCGCCGGTGGTGATCCAGGTGGTGCTGTTCTCGACCAACCTCTACGCGACCGGCACCGTTGCCGCCCTGGCGCTGCCGTTCGTGCTGGGGCTCGGCATGGCAGCGCCGTGGCCGTTTGCCGGCGCCGGCATCAGCGCGTTGCCCAAGCCGGGCGCGTGGATGGTCCGCGTGAAGCAGGGGTTCGGTGTGATCATCCTGCTGACCGCGGCGTACTACGGCTACACCGCATATGGCATCTTCCGCGATCGCGCGGTCGATCCGGCGCAGGTCTCGTCGAGCGTGGACGCCATGCTCAAGGACGGCTGGCACGCCGATCTTGCGGAGGGCCTGGCCGTGGCCCAGCGCGAGGGCAAGCCCGTGTTGATCGACATGTGGGCGACGTGGTGCAAGAACTGCCTGACCATGGACAAGACCACCCTGGTCGATCCGTCGGTCAAGGAGGCGCTCGACGGATTCGTGAAGATCAAGTTCCAGGCCGAAGTGCCGGACGAGTCGCCGGCCCGCGAAGTGATGCAGCGATTTGGCGCGGTCGGCTTGCCGACCTACGTGGTGTTGACCCCGAAGACCCAGGAGTCCCGATGAGGATGAAGGCGACCGTGTTGGCGGTGGTGTTGTTGGCGGCAGTGTCGGTTCGTGGCGAGCAGGCCGTGGGCAGCGCCGCGCCGGCGTTTTCGCTGAAGGACCTCAAGGGCGCGACCGTCACCATGGCCCAACAGGCCGGCAAGGTGGTGATCGTGAACTTCTGGGCGACCTGGTGCGGCCCCTGCAAGGCGGAGATGCCGATCCTGATGAAGCTGCAGCAGGTGCACGGGCCGGCTGGCCTGGTGGTACTTGGTGTCTCGATGGACGAGGAAGGCGCCAGCGTGATTACGCCTTGGCTGCAGAAGAACAAGTTCGTGGTCGACGGGAAAGCGATGCCGATGAATTTCCCGATCCTGATTGGTACGCCCGAGGTGTCGACGGCTTTCGGAGAGGTGGCGGCCCTGCCGGCGACGTTCATCATCGACCGCAAGGGCAAGATCGTGCTGCGGCATGACGGCATAGTCGACTTCAAGGACGTCGACCGCACCGTCAAGCCGCTGCTCGCCGCGAAATAACTACCGGCCGGCGGCCTTCTTGCCGACCTCGATCGCCTTGAAGCCGGCGTCGCCCCAGCCCATCACGAACACGCTGAAGCCCTGCTTCATGCGCATCTCGATGTCGCCGGCGTTGGCCGGGTAGCCGCACGCGACGCCAAACTCCTTGCACGCCGCCAGCACCTTCTGAATCGACGCTTCCCACGCCGCCTCATCGAGCTTGCGGGTCTTGTCGGGCTGCACCGTGCTGAACAGGCCGCGCAACGTGCCGGCGCCTGGCCACAGCACGCCAATGCCCTTGACGGCCGCGATCTCGCGCACGTTCTTGAGGCCTTCATGGCTTTCGATGATGGTCCAGTTGATCAACTCGCCGTTCGGGTTGAGCGGCCACAGGTCGGCCTTGGCCTTGTATTCCTTCTCGCTCACACCCCACAGCGCCGGCGCCTGGCCGACATCCTCGGAGCGCGTGCCGCCGTTGGCCTTGAAGCGCATGGCATCGATGCCGGCCTTGGCTTCGGCGGCGCTTTCCACCGACACGAACATGATGCCCGTGACACCGAGATTAAGCTGCTGGCCGATGCTGACAGCGGCGGCCTTCGGGTCGGGCGCGATCTCGTGCATCTTCACCACGAGCGGGTGCGTGAACGCGCCGGTGGGCGACTTCAGGAACGCGCCTGAGCCGGCCATGCCCTCGACGAAGTTCGTGAACACCGGCAGCGCCCGCGCCATGTTGCCCTCCATCGTCCCGTCGAAGATGAAGTCGGTGTTCTTGTTGGCCAGGGCCTCCGCGGCCAGCGCTGCCGCCGTCTTCTGTGGCATCACCACCGGCGGTGTGACGACGCTGCCCGGCGCGGCGCCCGGGGGGCCGCCGCCCATGCGGCGATTGGCCGGCGCGTAGAGGCCAAACACCGGCTTCTTCGCGGCCATCAATTCAATCATGGGGTTCAACCGCTTGGGGGACTGGCCAACGACCAGGGCTCCCGCGGCTACCGTAGCGACCAAAGCAATCACGATCCGTGCACGCATGTTCTTCTCCCGAAGGCGAGTATAAGCTCATTGGCATGGCCCGGCCGCACTGGCGAGTCGCCGTCACTCGCGACGAGGACGATGATGGCCCGCTCACCTCAGCCCTTCTCGACGAGGGTTTTCACACCGTGCGATGCGTGGTCACGGTGGCGGCGCCGTCCAGTGAACCGGCTGCCCTCGAGGCAGTGGCCAAGGGCCTGGAAACGTATGACTGGATCATCTGCTCGAGCGTTCGGGCCGTGACCGCCTTGGCCGCTGCGCGGGCGACCGCGTGGCCACGCGGGGTGAGGACGGCGGCGGTCGGCGCCCGCACCGCCGAGGCATTGATGCTGGCTGGGGCTGATCCGGTGCCAGTCGTCGGCTCATCGGCAGGCGCCGATTCGCTCTGGGCCGCATTGGCGATGCACGACTGGCCGGGCAGCCGGGTGCTGATCCCGACGGTACCGGGCGGTCGCCGCACGCTGATCGAGGGCTTACGCCAGGCTGGCGCGGTTGTCTCAGAGGTCGAGGCGTACCGGATGACCCCGCGCCCGGCCGCGCAGATTCGCGCGGACTGGGTAGTGGCTGCTCCTGACGCCGCCGTCATCAGCAGTCCCTCGACCGTGTCCGGGTTAGTGGCCGGCGCCGGCGTGGATGCCTTGGCCGCCCTCAGCGCGATCGTGGCGATAGGCCCGACGACCGCCGCGGCACTGGCGGCCGCCGGCGTACCTTGCCAGCAGGCCGCGCGTGCCGATTTTCGTGAGGCCGCTCGCACGTTGGCGCGGCTGCGCGACACGATGCCGCCACGCACGTGGTAAGTTTCGAAGCGTGACCCTCGATCGCACCTTCGTCGAGTGCAGCGCACTGGGTTTTCAGTCGGTGCTGACGTCGACGCTGGCCATCACCTGCTACGTCCTGTGGCGGCGCCAGCGGCGCGATTACTTCCTCACCTGGTCTGCGGCTTGGTTTCTGTACGTGCTGCGGCTGGCGGCGATGTCCACCTTTTTGGTCCGCCGCGACATGATCTGGCTGTTTCTCCACCAGGTCATGACCGGGTTGAGCGCGTTGCTGTTGCTCGCCGCGGCGTGGCAACTGTCGCGCGGGTTCACCTGGCGGCCGTGGCACCTGCTGGCCGTGCCCCTGATGGTGGGGTGGGCCTGGCTGACGATCTTCGGCATGCACAGCATGATGGTGGCGGGCGTCACCTCCACGATCCTGTTGTCCTCCGTCACCATCTGGACGGGAGTGGTGTTCTGGCGCGACCAGCGCCGGCCGTCGAGCGGCGCCATCAAGGTGTTGACCTGGGCGTTCGTGTTCTGGGGCATCCACCACCTCGATTACCCGCTGCTGCGCGGCTTCGGCGCGGCCGTGCTGTACGGGGCGTTCGTCGATATGCTGTTCCTGTTCGCGATCGGGTTCGGGATGCTGTTTCTGGTGCTGGGCGATGAACGCGCGCGCCTGAGCTCCAGGACCGCCGACCTTGAACAGTTGACCAGGTTGCTGCTGCGCGCGCAGGAAGACGAGCGGCGGCGCATTGCGCGCGAACTGCACGACGAAGCCGGACAGGCGCTCACGGCCGTGAAGATCGAGCTCGATCTCGATGGTCACACCGACGCCGGGGCGCGGGTTGGCCGCGCGCTGGCCCAGGTACGAGATCTCAGCAATCTGCTTCGGCCATCGGCGCTCGATGATCTGGGACTCGTCGTCGCGCTGCGCGCCCTCGCGGCCGACGTCTCGGAGCGCTCGCGGCTGCAGATCGACCTCGAGATCGACGGCCACGCGAAATTGCCACCCAACCTGGAAGTCGTCATTTATCGCGTGATGCAGGAGGCCCTGACGAATACGGTGCGCCATGCCCGCGCCACGAAGGTGCGCGCGTATCTCGGACTCGGCCCCCGCCTCGTGGTCCTCACCGTTGAAGACGATGGCCGCGGGCTGTCGCCAGATGTGCGGCCCAACCTTGGCTGGCTCGGCATGCAGGAGCGCGTCACCGCGGCCGGCGGCACCCTGGCCATCACCGGCCACGGTGTGCCGGGCGTGCGGTTGACGGCATCGATCCCGGTCGAGGCCGGGTCATGACCGCCCCTCCCGTGCGGGTGATTCTCGCCGACGATCACACGCTGGTGCGCGCCGGCATTCGCCGCATCATCGAAGCGCAACCGGGCTGCGTCGTGGTGGGGGAGGCCGCCGACGGCCTTGAAGCCATTGAGGCGCTGCGCCGCGTGCCGGCCGACGTGCTGGTCCTCGATCTCAAGATGGACGGCCGTGACGGCATCGAGGTGCTGCGCGTGGCCAAGACCGATCGGCCCGAGCTGCGCGTCATTGTCTTGACCATGCACGCAGGCCGGGAGTACGTCGCGCGAGCGCTCGAGGAGGGCGCCAACGGCTACTTGCTGAAGGACTCGGCGGTGCAGGATTTGGCGGCGGCCATTGACGCCGTCATGGACGGTCGCAGCTACTTCAGCCCGGCCATCCAGCAGCAGATGGCTGGGATCCTCAAGGGCCACGGACCCGTGTCGCCCGACCTCCGCTCGCTGACCGAACGCGAGCGTGAAGTGCTGATCCTGCTGGCGCGCGGCCTCGCCACCAAGGAAATCGCCTCGTCGCTCGACATCGGCGTCCGCACGGTGGAGACCCACCGCAGCAACCTGATGCGCAAGCTGGGCGTGAAGTCGGTGGCGCTCCTCACGCAGGTCGCCATTCGCGAAGGCATCCTCGACCTGCCCTCTCCGTAATTGTACGGAGCAGGTCTCCGCATTCTTGCGAATTGCCGGTCTTTGGCCCACTCGTTAGTCTGGGCCTAGCTGTGCTTTCCTCCACAAGACCCGTGGCGTCTCCGTTAATCGACGGCCTGGCACCGCTCCGTGCCGTGTCGATTAGCCACCGCACCCATGGCATGGATGGCCTGGCCGCGGCGATGGGCGGGCCAGCGGCGGCGGCCGAGGTTCGGGCCTCACTCGCCAACCACGGCATCGAGGCGATCCTGCTCGTGACCTGCAATCGTGTCGAACTGTACTGGCGCTCGCGCACGCCCCAGGATGATGTGATCGTGGCGGGAAGCCTTGCCGCCGCACTGGGCGTGACGGCGGACGACCTCAGTGCCCGCGCGTGCTGGCTTGCTGGCGAGGCGGCGGCCCGCCATCTCTTCCGCGTCTGTGCGGGGCTCGAGTCGGTGGTGATCGGCGAGGCCGAGGTGTTGGGCCAGGCGCGCACGGCGCTCGAGACCGCCGGCGCTGGTCGATTCGTCGCGGGCGTGTTCCGCGCGGCGATTCGGGCCGGACGGGCGGCACGGGCCGAGACTGGCATCGCGCGCGGCTCGATGTCCGTCGCCTCGACCGCGATTCAATGGCTGGCCACGCACGTCTCTCTCGACCACTGCCGCGTCCTCATCGTCGGCGCCGGTGACACGGCGCGGACCGCCGCCCGGCACCTGAAGGCCGTCGGTGTCGGAGAGATGGCGGTCGCCAACCGCACCTTCGAGCGCGCCCAGGCGCTGGCGAGCTCTGTGGGGGCCGAGGCCGTGGGGCTGGATGTGCTCCAGGAGGAGATCCTGCGTGCCGATGCGATTGTCTCGGCCGTCAGCGTCAACGAGTGGCTGATCACTCGCGAGCACATGCGCCGCCGGTGCGCCGCCGCCGCCCGGCCGCTGTTCGTCGTCGACCTGGCGATGCCGCACAGCGTGGAACCCACCGAGTTTGGCGGCATCATGCGCATCGACCTCGGCGTGATCGAGCAGGTGGCACGCATCCGGCGCGAACAACGATCGGCCGAGGCGCCGCGCGTCGAGGCCGTGATTGCGCGCGAGATCGAGTGGCTGCGGAAGTGGGCGGCCCGCGAGACCCTGCGGCCGTTCGGCCGCCATCACTTCGCGAGTGCGTGCGGGGCCGAGTCATGAGGCTGCGGATCGGAACGCGGGGGAGTGCCCTCGCCTTGTGGCAAAGCCGGCACGTCGCGGCACGCTTGTCAGCCGCTCATCCCGATCTCCAGATTGAGCTGGTGGAGATCGCCTCCAAGGGCGACCGTATTACCGAACTGCCCCTGTCGCACGTCGAGGGCACCGGATTCTTCACCGCGGCACTGGAACACGTGCTGGTGGCCGGCGACATCGACGTCGCCGTGCACAGCTACAAAGACCTGCCGGTGGACTTCACCGCGGGCCTGACCGTCGCGGCTGTGCCGGCCCGCGGGCCGGTCGAGGACGTGCTGTGCAGTCGTGACGGGCTCACGCTCGACCGCCTGCCGGCCGGCGCCCGGGTCGGAACCTGCAGCACCCGCCGGACCGCGCAAGTGCGCCAGATGCGCCAGGACCTCGAGATGATTCCGCTGCGTGGGAATGTGCCCACCCGGGTGGCGCGGGTCGGCCGCGATCTCGATGCCATCGTGCTCGCCCGCGCCGGACTCGTGCGCCTGGGCCTCGACACCGCCATCACCGAGACGTTCCCGATCGAGCGCATGGTGCCGGCTCCTGCACAGGGCGCGCTGGCCATCCAATGCCGCGCCGCGGACGTCGACGTGCAGCGCCGGCTGCGAGTGCTCGACGATGCCGCGACGAGAAGCGCCGTCGATGCCGAGCGGACCATGCTGCACGTGCTCGGCGGGGGCTGCTCCGTTCCCGTGGGCGCGCTGGCCACGGCGGCGGCTGGTGGGCTCGCCCTGACTGGGGCCGTCTTCGACCTGTCGAGCGGAGCCGCACTGCGCGTGTTCCTGACCGGCGCTGATTCGACGGCGCTTGGCCAACTGGCCGCGGCTCGTCTCATCGAACTGGGGGCGGGCGAGCTGCTCGCCGCGTTGGCGGCGTCGCCCGCAGGCCAACCGGCGTGACCCAGCCGATCCACCGCGGTCGCCGGCTCCGCCGCACCGCCGCCCTGCGCGAGCTGGTCGCCGAGACCCGGCTGTCGGCGCGCCAGCTGGTGGCGCCCCTGTTCGTGTGCGCCGGCACTGGTGTCAGCGATCCCATTCCATCCATGCCCGGCCAGTCGCGGCTGTCACCCGACCGCGCGGCGCTCGAGGCGGCCGCCCTGTCGGCCGCGGGTGTTCGCGGGGTGTTGTTGTTCGGCGTGCCCATCCAGAAGGATTCGCTCGGTAGCGGCGCCTGGGATGAGCACGGTCCCGTCCCCACGGCGATCCGCGCGATCAAGCGGGCGGCTCCCGTGATCAGCGTGTGGGCGGACGTGTGTCTCTGCGAATACACCGACCATGGGCACTGCGGCGTCCTCCACGCGGGCGAGGTCGACAACGATGCCTCGCTCCCGCTGCTGGCGCAGGCGGCCCTCGCCTACGCGCGCGCCGGCGCGGACGTGATTGCCCCGTCCGACATGATGGACGGCCGGGTGGCCGAGATCCGAAGCGCACTGGACGCCGCCGGCTTCACCGACCGCGCCATCGTTTCGTACGCCGTGAAGTATGCCTCTGCGTTCTATGGCCCGTTCCGCGCCGCCGCCGGATCGACGCCGCAGCATGGTGATCGGCGGGGCTATCAGATGGATCCGCCCAACCTCCGCGAGGCGCTGCGCGAGGCGAGAGCCGATGTTGGTGAAGGTGCGGACATGGTGATGGTCAAGCCCGGCCTGCCGTATCTAGACGTGATCCGCGCGGTGCGCGAAGTGGTTGATGTACCGGTGGTGGCCTACCAGGTGTCCGGCGAGTACTCGATGCTGCACGCGGCCGCCGAGCGCGGGTGGGTCGACCTTGACCGCGCCATGCTCGAAACCGCCATCAGCCTGCGGCGCGCGGGCGCCGACATCCTGATCACCTACTTTGCGATGCCGCTCGCACGGGCAGTGTCGCGAGAGGCCGCGTCGTGAGCAGCGTACAGACACCGGCGATGTGGGGCGAGCGGGCGCGCCGCGTGTCCCCCGGTGGCGTCCATTCGCCGGTGCGTGCCTTCAAGGCCATGCGGATGCCGCCGCTGGCCATCACCAGTGCGCACGGGGCGCACCTCACGACCGTTGACGGACGGCGGCTCCTCGACTGGATCGGCGCCTGGGGCCCGGCCTTGCTCGGGCACGATCACCCCGCGATCGCCCAGGCCATTGTCGGCGCGGTGTCGCGCGGCGTGGTGTTCGGGCTGTCGTCCACGCAGGAAGTGGAGCTCGCCGAGCGGATCGCCGAGCGCGTGCCGGGATGCGAGATGGTGCGACTCGTCGTCACCGGCACCGAGGCGACGATGAGCGCCGTCAGGGTGGCGCGGGCGGCCACGGGACGATCACGAATCATCAAGTTCGCGGGCGGCTATCACGGCCACGCCGACATGTTCCTGGTCAGTGCCGGGTCGGGCGCCGCCACCCTGGGCGTGCCCGACTCCCCCGGGGTGACCGCGGCCACGGCCGCTGACACACTGGTGGCCGAGTTCAACGACCTGGCGAGCGTCGATCGCTGCTTCGACGAATCGCGTGATGCGATCGCCGCACTCATCGTCGAGCCGGTCATGGGCAACATGGGCTGCGTGCCACCGGCGCCCGGGTTTCTGCAGGCCCTGCGCGAGCGCTGCACGCGCCACGGCGCCGTGCTGATCTTCGACGAAGTGATGACGGGGTTTCGGGTGGGCCGCAGCGGCGCGGCTGGGCGATATGGCGTCACGCCTGACCTGATCACGCTCGGCAAGATCGCGGGCGGCGGGCTGCCGCTGGCGGCGTTCGGTGGCCGCCGTGAGTTGATGGAACTGGTGGCGCCCTCGGGTCCGGTGTATCAGGCGGGCACCTATGCGGCGCATCCACTCGCCGTGGCCGCCGGTCTGGCCACCTTCGATGTCGTCGATGCGTCGCCGGACCTCTACGAGGGGTTGGAGCGAAGCGGGGCGTCCCTCGAGTCCTCCCTGCAGCAAGCGATCGCGAGCGCCGGCGTTGCCGCCGTCGTGCAGCGGGTCGGCGCCATGTGGACGATCTTCTTTTCGTCCGGGCCGGTGCGGTGCTGGGCCGACGCGGCGGCCGTCGATCGCGACGCTTACGTCGCGTTTTTTACCGGCATGCTGGGCCGGGGCATCCTGCTGCCGCCGTCGCCCTTTGAATCCGGATTTCTGTCAATCGCGCATGACCAAGTGGTCATCGCCCAAACCGCCGAGGCCGCCCGCGCGACCTTGCAGGACATGATGCGATGAACGACCGCTTCCTGCGGGCCTGCCGTCAACAACCCGTCGATCGGACGCCGCTCTGGATCATGCGGCAGGCCGGCCGTTACCTGCCGGAGTATCGGGAACTGCGCAGCCGCGTCGGCTTTCTCGAGTTGTGTCGGACGCCGGAACTGGCAGCGGAGGTCACGCTCCAGCCCGTCCGCCGGTTCCCGCTTGATGCCGCCATCCTGTTCTCGGACATCATGCTGCCGCTCGACGCATTCGGCATCGCGATGACGTTCAATCCGGGCCCGAAGATTGCCGAGCCAATTCGATCGCGCGGGCAAGTCGACGCGTTACGGGCGCGGCCGGCCGGCGAGGCCCTGCAGTTCGTGGCTGACGCGGTCAAGCTGCTCCGCCGGGAACTCGACGGCCGAACGCCGTTGATCGGATTCTGCGGCGCGCCGTTCACGCTGGCGGCGTACCTGGTGCAGGGCGAAGGCAAGGAAGGCTTCGGTGCCGTCAAGCGCTTGATGTTCAGTGAGCCGGCCACCCTTGAAGCGCTGCTCGAAAAGCTGGCGGTCGCGATGGTCGACTACTTGCGGCTGCAGGTGCTGGCCGGCGTCCAGGCGGTCCAGATCTTCGATTCATGGGCCGGCATCCTCGGCGTGGACGATTACCGCCGGCTGGTGCTGCCGTACATCAAGCTCATGGTCGCGGGCGTGCGCGACCTCGGCGTGCCGATTATCTATTTCGTCAATGGCGCACCGCACCTGCTGGAAGCCGCGGCGACGGCCGGCTCTGACGTCCTCGGCGTGTGCTGGCGGACACCGCTCGACGAGGTGGCCCGGCGGGTCGGCCCGGCGCTGGCGTTGCAGGGCAACCTCGATCCGCACGTGCTGTTCTCGTCACCGGCGGTCGTCCGTGAGAGGACCGCCGAGGTCCTCGACCGCATGGCCGGCCGGCCCGGCCACATCATGAATCTTGGCCACGGCATCCTGCCCGAAACCCCGATCCCGTCGGTCGAGGCCCTGATCGATGCGGTGCACAGCTACCAGGGGGTGCCGTCGTGCCGGACCTGACTGACGCCGCGTCCACGCTGGCGCTGCTCGAACGGTATGACCAGCCAGGTCCGCGCTACACCTCCTACCCGACGGCGGTTGAGTTTCACGACGGCGTGGGTGACCTGCAGTACCGAGAGCGCCTGGCCCTGGTCGATGCCGACGCCGAGCGCCCGCTGTCGGCGTACGTCCACCTGCCGTTTTGCGAAGCGCGCTGTGCGTTCTGTGGCTGCAACGTCATCATCACCCCGCATCGCAACGTCGCGGCGGAGTACCTGGACGCCCTCGACCAGGAGATTGCCCTGCTGGCCGCGGCGTTGCCCCAGCGGCGGCAGATCGCGCAGATGCACTGGGGTGGCGGCACACCGACCTACTACGAGGCCGACCAGCTGGCACGCGTCTTCGATCGAATACGAAAAGACTTCACGTTCACGCCCGATGCCGAACTGGGCATCGAGATCGATCCGCGCGTGACCAGCGGCGTGCAGTTGCGCCGCCTGCGCGCGCTCGGCTTCAACCGGCTGTCGATGGGGGTCCAGGATTTCTCCCCGCAGGTGCAGCAGGCGATCAATCGCGAGCAAAGCTACGAGCTGACCGCGGGGCTGATCGCCGAGGCGCGCGCGGCTGGATTCACCTCGGTCAACGTGGATTTGATTTACGGCCTGCCCTTTCAAACCGTCGAGTCCTTTGCCCAGACGCTCGAGCAGACCCTGACGCTCAGGCCCGATCGGGTGGCCGCGTATTCGTTCGCCTTCGTGCCGTGGATGCGGGCCCACATGAAGAAACTCGCGACCGACGCGCTGCCCGCGGCGCGCCTGAAGCTGGAACTGCTGGCCCTGACCATTGACGCCTTCGCCCGGGCGGGCTACCAGCAGATCGGCATGGATCACTTTGCTCTTCCGGCCGACGACCTTGGGCAGGCGGCCGCGAACGGTGAGTTGCATCGCAACTTCATGGGCTACACCGTGCAGAAGACGCCGGACATGGTGGCGCTCGGGGTCTCGGGCATCGGCGAGGTGAAGGGCGCGTTCGTGCAGAACACCAAGATCCTGCCGGCGTATTACGCCGCGGTTGGCGCCGGCCGGTTCGCCGTGGAGCGTGGCTACGAAATGTCGCCGGACGACCGGCTGCGGCGCGACGTGATCGCCAGCTTGATGTGCAACTTCCGGGTCGACATCAAGCGGATCGAAGTCGAATTCGCCATCGACTTTGGCGCGTATTTCGTGGAGGAGCTGGCCGAACTGACCGCCGCGCACTCGCCGGCCACTGACGGCCTGGTCATCGTCGACGCCGAGGCGATTACCGTGACACCGGTCGGACGCCTGTTTGTCCGGAACGTGTGCATGGTGTTCGACCGCTACCTGCGCGCCCGCACCTCGGGCGCCAAGCCCGTCTTCAGCAGGACGGTATGACCACCCCCCGCGTGATTGTGGCGGGCGGCGGCATTGCCGGCCTGACGTGCGCGTTCACCCTGGAGGCCGAAGCCGCACGGCTGGGCCGCACCGTGGACGTGATCGTGGTTGACGCCGGCCACGAAGCCGGCGGCCACGCCCGGACCGTGGCTGACACGGGCTGGTTGGTGGAGAGGGGCCCCAACGGATTCCTCGACACCGAGCCCGAAACGATGGCGTTGATCGAAGAACTGGGGCGGACCCCGGACCTGGTGCCGGCCAACCCTGAGGCGCGCCGCCGGTTTGTCCTTCGCGGCGGCGCCCTCGTGCAGGTGCCCGACTCGCCGCCGGCGCTGCTGACATCGTCGATTATCAGTTGGCCGGCCAAGCTGCGCCTGATGCGGGAGCCATGGGCGAAGGCCGCGCCCCTGCACGCCGACGAAACCGTGTTCGAGTTTGCCGAACGCCGCCTGGGTCGGGAGGTGGCTGAGGTGCTGGTGGACACGGCAGTGGCCGGGATCTCTGCCGGCGACAGCCGGCTGCTGTCGGTCCGATCGCATTTTCCGATTCTGGTTGAGTGGGAACGGATTCATGGCGGCCTCCTCCGGGCGTTGCTGGCTCGACGGAAGACGGCGCCGAGGCGGTCGCGACTGCTGAGTTTTACCCACGGCCTTGGCACCCTGCCCCGCACCCTCGCCGACCGGCTGGCGCGGCGGGTCATGACCGGGCGGGCCATCACCAATATCTCGCGGCAGGCCCAGGCGTGGCACGTGCAACTGGCCGGCGGCGAGTCACTGGTTGCGGACCATGTCGTGTTCGCGACGCCCGCATCGCAGACCTCTGCGATCCTTCGGGAGGTGGATCGCGAACTGGCGAGCGAGCTGGCGGCGATTCCGTACGCGGGCTTGGCCGTCGTGGCCCTTGGCTATGCGGCCACGTCGCTAGGTCGCCGCCTGGACGGGTACGGCTACCTCGTCGCCCGGAGCGAGCAGTTGGCGACCATCGGCGTGCTCTGGGAATCCTCGATCTTTCCGGGCCGTGCACCCGACGGCGCGGTGTTGTTGCGGGTGTTCCTTGGCGGCGCGCGCCGGCCCGACGTCGCCGGTCTCGATGACGCGACCTTGATCACGCTCGCTCGTAGTGAGCTGGTCATGGGCCTCGGCATCGCCGATCGGCCGATTCGCCACCAGGTGTTCCGGTGGCCGGCGGCCATTGCGCAGTACACCGTCGGTCACGACGAGCGGGTCGCCGCGATCCGGCAGCGCCTGGCGAGCCATCCCGGCCTCGACTTGTGCGGCACCGCGTGTGACGGTGTGTCCTTCAACCACGCGATTGCGGCGGCGAGGCAGACCGGCAGGTCGGTCGCGATGCGCTTGCTTGGCGATGCATGACTCTTCAACACCTCGTTCTCACGACCTACGGCGAGCCGCCCCTGCCGGGTTTTTCGGAACAACTGGTCTACTCGTGGCGGATTCTGCAGGGGCTGACGCGAACGGTGGCCGAAATTCCGCAGGCCGCCATTCCGTTCATCGCGCTGTCGCGCGCCCACGGGCGCCGGCGCCTCTGGCAGGCGAACAATTACACCTCGCCGCTCGAGCCGATCACGGAAGCGCAGGCCACGGCAGTCGCTGCGCTCCTGGACCGGCAAGCGCCCGGGCAATGGGCGGTCCACATCGCGTACGAGTTCCGCCGGCCGCTGCTGCATGATGTCCTGGGCACGATTCCCGCCGGCGAGCCAGTCTGGGTCGCGCCGATGTACGCGGCCGACTCCGCCTTCACCCACGAGCTGTCGCGGCAGGCGGCCGCGGCGGCAATGGACCGCTCGGCACACCGCGCGCGCGTTGACGTGCTCCCGGCACTCGACGTGGACCAACTCGCCGATATTTCTGCAGCGCATGTCCTGTCCGCGCTGGGAGAAGCGGGCACCGGGCCGGCTACCGCGCTCGTGCTGGCCGCGCATGGGACATTGCTCGACCCGGCGCGCCCAATCGACACTGGTCGCTGCGCCACCGAGCGGTTATACGGCGCTATCCGCACCCGCCTCTCGGGGCACTTCGGGCTCATCTTGAACGGCTGGCTGAATCACACCCGCGGCGGCCGCTGGACCGAACCTCCCATTGAAGTGACACTCGAGCATGTTAGCGAGGCTGGCTTCACAAACGTGGTGTACTACCCGTTTGGCTTTCTGGCCGATAACGCGGAGAGCCAACTCGAAGGCCAGCTGGCGGCAGGCGCCCGGCCGGAGCTGCAGGTCCGTTTCGTCCCCTGCCTGAACGACACGGCAGCCTTGGCGGCTGCGGTCGCCCAGCAAGTCGTCGCCGGATAGAAGAAATCTTCACTACCGAGGTTCGTCGGAATTGCTTGACGGACCTAATTGGTCGTATATAAAGTTGAGACTTAATCTCATTATTGGTTATTGAGAGCGTCCTCAATTGCCGGAGGTATCTCATGCGTTCGCCGTTCCTGACTGTCGTGGTGTTGATCCTTGCCATTGGTGGCTTCGCTGTCGTCGGTTCCGCGAAGCCGTCGGCGCAATCCCCGCCGACCATCTCCGGCCAGGTTGTTGACATCACTGGGGCTATCCTTCCGGGTGCCGCTGTCACGGCGCGCCGGTCCTCTGGCCTGGTCGTGGACGCGGTCGTCTGTGATGCGGCGGGCCGATTTGTCCTGCGGCTGGCCGAGCCTGGCGACTACATTGTCTCGGCGCAGCTTGCGAGCTTTGCCGTCACCGAGACCACGATCGCGGTCAACACGCGGCCCCTGAACCTTGAACTGCGATTGCGACCAGGCGGGCTGGCCGAAGAGCTTACCGTCATCGGCGCCAGGTTGGCCGGGTCGGAGGAGATGCGGCGGCGGCTTCCCGGCGGCTTCGACCTGCTGACGCGAGAGGTCCTGGACGCCGCGCATGTCTTCTCCACCAGCGAGGCGCTGCGCAAGGTGCCGGGGGTGGTCGTTCGCGACGAAGAGGGCCTTGGCCTCCGCCCGAATATCGGTATCCGCGGGCTCAACCCGACGCGGTCCTCGAAGGTGTTACTGCTCGAGGATGGCGTGCCCGTGTCGTACGCGCCTTACGGGGACAACGCCAGCTACTACCATCCCCCCATTGAACGCTTCGAACGCGTCGAGGTGCTCAAGGGATCGAGTCAGATCGCCCACGGTCCTGTGACGCTGGGTGGAGTGGTGAACTACATCACGGCCGAACCGCCGGCGCACCTGCAGGGCGCGGTCCACGTCGCCGCCGGCAATCGCGACTACCTGAATGCGAGCGGCTCGCTCGGCGGGACGCGGGGCCTCACGGGCGTCTTTGGTCACGCTCTGCGGAAACAGAGCGACGGCGCCCGAGACAACATCCGGAGCGAGTTGACCGACGTGATGGCGAAGGCGAGCCGGGCCGTCGGGACGGTGTCGCAGCTGGCCGTCAAGGCGAACTACTATCGCGAGCGATCGCAGGTGACCTACAGCGGCCTGCGCGAGGACGAGTACCGGCGAGATCCGCGTGCGAACCCGTTTGCCAACGATCGGTTCGACGGCGACCGCGTCGGCGCGAGCGTCGTCTATCGCGGCCTGCTGTGGTCGCGCGTGGCGTTGAGTGGGACTGCATATGCGGCGTCCTTCGCTCGGGACTGGTGGCGCCAATCGAGCAATTCAGGACAGCGGCCGAATGACGCCGCTGATCCGCGCTGCGCGGGGATGGCCAACCTTGGCACCACCTGCGGCAACGAGGGCCGCGTGCGGCGTTATCAACAGGGCGGAGTCGAATTGCGGGCGCGCCACGATTTCGTTGCCGGCGTCCGTCACGAGATCGACTTCGGGATCCGCATGCACGGCGAGCATCAGGATCGGCGGCAGGAGAACGGCGACACGCCGACGGCCCGCAACGGTGTCGTGGTCGAGAGCAATGCGCGCGGGACCAAGGCGTGGTCTGGATTCGTGCAGCATCGGTGGATGGCGGGCCACTGGACCATCACACCAGGCGCCCGCCTCGAGCGCATCAGCTACTCACGAACCAACCGGCTGCTGGACCGGTCGGGCCGGACCTCGACGAGCGAGTTCGTGCCCGGTCTCGGCGTCTCTTGGGGACCGAAGGTCGACCGGACTCTTTTCGCCGGCATTCACCGCGGGTTTGCGCCGGCCCGCGCCGAAGACATCATCAACAACACCGGGGGCACTGTGGATCTGGAGCCCGAGCGGAGCTGGAACTACGAAGCCGGGGGCCGGTTACGGGCCGGCATGTTGGGCGTGCACGGCACGGCTTTTCGCCTCGACTACTCAAACCAGGTCGTTCCGGCCAGCCTCGCCGGCGGCATCGGCAGCGCGCTGACCAACGGCGGGCAGACCCTGCATCAGGGTGTGGAGGGCGGGATCGACGCCGACTGGCGTCAGCTGCGTGGCACGCGCCACGATCTCTATGGGCGTGTGTCGTACACCTGGCTTCCCACCGCGCGGTTCGTCGGTATTCGCACGAGCAACGTCCCGGGATTCTCGGGCATCAACGTTGGGGGCAACCGGTTGCCCTATGCGCCGATGACGACCGCGTCGATCACGACCGGCTATCGGCATGCCCTCGGTCTCGACGTGCAACTCGAATCGCAACATGTGGCGGCCCAGTTCGCCGACGACCTGAACACGGTCGCTGGCAGCTCCGACGGGCAGCGTGGACTGATACCCGCACACACCTACCTGAATCTGGCGGTGTCCTGGCGCGTGCCGAGCCGTGGTGTTTCCCTGTTCCTGGCCCTGAAGAACCTCGACAATCGCACTTTCATCGTCGACCGGTCACGCGGAATCCTGCCGAATCACCCGCGCCTAATGCAAGTCGGGACGGTGTGGCGATTCTAAGTCCCCAGGATCGGAGTGAGCCCGCCCGGGAGTAAAGTTAGGCTTATGAGCCGAACCGTGCTGGTTGCCGTCCTGCTGATCGGAGCGGGCGTGGCCCCTACACTGAGCAGCGTCGCCGCACGACAGGCCCCGCCGCAGGCCACCTTCCGTTCTAGCGTCGACCTCGTCACCATCGACGTCGTCGCCACCACGGCCAACGGCGCGCCGGCTCACAACCTGACCATTGACGACTTCGAGTTGCTCGAAGACGGCGTGCCCCAGAAGGTACAGGCCTTCCAGTTCATTAACCTGTCCAACATCGCGACGGTCAACCCGCTGCCGCCGGGCATTGCCTCGAACGAGGTCGAACCCGGCGGGCTGTTCGCGCTGGTGCTGGACGACATCGGCTATTACGTCACCGAAACCCGGGACGTGCGGCGCGTGGCCGAGCGGTTCCTGAAGGAATCGCTGCTGCCGCAGGATCACGTCGCGGTCGTGCGGTCGGGCGCCGACTCGGGCTTCTTCATGACGATGGACCGGACGCTGGCGCTCGACATGGTGATGGCGACGGCCGGCCGGCGTGATCGCGGGCTGCGGATCGAGGGAACCACGCTCGAGAACGACGCCCTCGTGAGCCCGGATTCGCGGTCGCCGGGCGAGACCGGCAGGCAGAGCTTTGCCGTGCTGGAGTCGGTGATCGAGCGTCTCCGTCCCATCCAGGCACGGCGCAAGGCGATCCTCTGGTTCAGTCGCGGCGGCGAGCTGCCGATGGATGTAGCTGAATCGTTGGAGCTGGGGCTGCCGGTCGGCCGCGACCAGAGCGCGTTCCTGCGCCTCGTCGAGGGCGCGCGCGCCGCCAACGTCGCGATCTACACGATCGACCCGCGTGGCCTGTCCGCGCCCGACACCGGCGGTTCTGGACCTCCGGCGGCCACCGACATCGAGGAGCTCGGTACGCTGCGCGACCTGGCCACGGCCACCGGGGGCCGCGCGCTGGTGAATCAAAACGACTTGAACGGCATCCTCACGCGCGTGGCGGCCGAGAATCGCGCCTACTACCTGCTCGGCTACGCGCCGTCGGCCCCGGCCACGACCGGCCGGCAACGGGCCCGGCAGCTGAGCGTGCGCACGCGCGCGCCCGGCGTGTCGCTGCTGCATCGTCGTGTCTATCTGCCGTCGGCCGACGAGAAGCGCAACGTGATGAACTTGATCGAGTCGCCGCTGCCGGTGTCGGGCTTGCCGATTGCCCTTGCGCCGGCGGCCGTGGCCGGCGAGCGCGATCGCCGCGGCGTGATCGTGCCGTTCGAAGTCGGTGGGGAACTCGAGGAGGGCGCCAACGTGTCGTACACGGTGTTGGCTCTCGACGCGGCCGGCCAGGTCGCGGGCCGTGCGAACGGCAACCTGAAGGCGGCCGGCGGACGCGTGGTGGGAGAAGCCCGACTGGCGGTGGATGCCGGCCTGTATCAGGTTCGTGTCGCGGCCACGACCGGTGGCAACGATGTCAGGCAGGGCCTGGCCTTTGCCGCCGTGGATGTCCCGAAGGGGCAGTCGAAACAGGCCGAGTGTTCGGGGTTCGTGTTCGAGCAGCCCGGTGAACGTCCGGCGTTGCGCCAATTCACGCGCGGCGCGCCGATCGTGATCTCGACCATTATCTCGGCTGAGAAGATTAACGACCGCGCGATCACGTTCGGATTGGGATCGGCCGGCGGCTCGGTCGAGCGCAGTTGGCCCGTGGTCGTGGGCAAGCCGCTGGCCAAGGGCCTGTGGCGGGTGGCCCTCAGCCTGAAGCCACCGCTGCCCGGCGGCCACGCCGAGATCCGCGTGATGGAAGACGGTTTGCTGCTGAACGAGGACTGCCGGACGGAGTTCGTGCTGAAGTAGGACGTCATTCCTCCGGATTCCCGTCGAGCTTTCGCTGCTGCGGCGAAAGGCGTAGAATGGAAGGGTAGTTAGCGGTTCCAGCCTTCGCGGATTCACTGTTGTCCGCTTCGGCTAGGTAAACCTGTTGGGGGCGATCTGGCTTCGACGGGGGTGCGGGATCGCGGAACGCGTGCCGAGGCCCATGCACCTCGTAAATCCCGTGGAAAAACAACGTAACTGCGAACGCAGACTACGCTCTCGCCGCTTAATACCGGTGAGCGATCAACTTGAGAGCGCCTACGGCTCGGGATTGATCGTCATTTAGTAGGCTGGCT
>JBBQSP010000071.1:0-26713 GCA_038213735.1 Vicinamibacterales bacterium
CCGTGCGCGGGAAATACGCCAACGCCGCTTCGAAATTCACCGCCGCCGCGCGGACCACGTGCGCCAGCAGACGATTCGTGATGCCCGGCAGCGCGTTCTGCTCGAGCAACATCGTCGGATAGCCAAACAGCGCGGCGAACACCTCGGCGTTCTTCCGCTGGTGGTCGTCGGTCGACCTCGGCAGCGGCACCAGGATCGATGGCGTTCGCGATGCCGCGAGCTCGGCGAGCGTCGTGGCGCCGGCCCGGGCAATCACGACATGGGCCGCCTTCATCTCTCCGTCGATTTGGAAGATGAAGGCCTCGACGCGGGCCTCGAGCCCGGCACGTTGGTACGCGGTGCGCACCAGATCCAGATCGCGCTCGCCGGTCTGGTGGGTGATCGCAAGGCGTATCCCGGAGGCTGCCATCCTCGCCGCTGCCTCCACCATGGCCACGTTGATCGCGTGCGCGCCCTGAGAACCGCCAAAGATCAGGACCCTCCCTGCATTGCGCGGTGACCTGCCCTGGGTGAGATCGAGGCCGCCTGCGGCGTCGATCGAATCGAATGGGTCATTCGCCTCCTCGTTCTGCGCCGGGAAAAATTCCGGTCGCACGGGGTTGCCGGCCACAAATCCCGTGCGTGGGAAGTACGACAGCGAGTCCTCGAAGTTCACGGCGGCGGCGCGCACGAGGCGCGCCAGCAGGCGATTGGTCACGCCCGGCACGGCGTTCTGCTCGAGCAGCATCGTCGGATAGCCGCGCACCGCGGCCAGCGCCAGCACCGGCCCCGAAGCGAATCCGCCAACGCCGATCACGACGTCGGGCTGGCGGCGCGAAAGCACGCTCCACGCGTCGGCGGCGGCGGTCGGCAACAGCAGGAACCCGAGCAGCCGCTCGGCGCGGCCCTTGCCCTTCAGCCCGGCCACCCTGATTAGGTCCAACTCGAAGCCCTCGCGGGGCACCACTCTCGCCTCGATGCCCTGCGCGGTCCCGACGAACGACACCTGCACCGACGGATCGCGGCGCTGCAGTTCGCGCGCCAACGCAACCCCCGGGTACAAGTGCCCGCCCGTGCCACCGCCCGCGATCAGGATGCGCACCGGTCACGCCGCTCCCGTCTCCATCTGCTGGTGCTGCGAGATGTTCAGCAGCACGCCGACCGCCAGCAGGTTAATCAGCATCGACGAGCCGCCGTTGCTGACCAGCGGCAACGGGATGCCCTTGGTCGGCACCAGGCCGAGCACGACGCTGATGTTCACGAACGCCTGCAGGACCAGCATCATCGTGATGCCCAGCGCGAGGTACGCGCCGAAGCTGTCGGGGGCGCGCAACGCCGTCCGCATGCCGCGCCAGGCGATCACGCAAAACGCCAGCACCACCATCGAGGCGCCGAGCAGGCCGGTTTCCTCGGAGATCACCGCGAAGATGAAATCGGTGAACGGTTCGGGCAGATAAAATAGCTTCTGCACGCCGCTCATCAGGCCCTTGCCGAACACGCCGCCGGTGCCGACGGCGATCAGCGACTGGATGATCTGGAAGCCGTCACCAAGCGGGTCGGCCCACGGGTCCATGAAGGTCAGCAGGCGGCGCCGGCGATAGTCGGCCTGCATCAGGATCACGTACAGGGCCGGCAGCGCCAGCAGCAGCCCGCCGGCGAGGTACCGGTAACTGAAGCCGGCGGCGAAGATCATCACGCCCACGACCGCCAGCACCGAGACCGCGGTGCCGAAGTCGGGCTGCAGCAGGATCAACCCCACGATGCCGCCAACAATGAGCCCGATTGGCACCAGCGAGTAGCTGATCTCGTTGATCCGGTGACGGCGCCGTTCGAGTACCAGCGCGGTAAAGAAGATGGCGGCCAGCTTGGCCAGTTCCGACGGCTGAATGCCGAAGCTTCCGACGCCGAACCAGCGCCGGGTCCCGTTGATCGGCGGCGAGAACAGCACCGCCACCAGCATCAGCCCCACCAGGCCCAGTCCCACCCACACCAACTTGTCGTTCTTGTAGGTGCGGTAATCGATGCGCATCACGATCGACAGCACCGCAATGCCGACGCACGCCCACATCAACTGGCGCGTCACGAACAAGTACGGCTGTTGAAAGCGCTCCAGCGCGACGAGCGCGGAGGCGCTGTAGACCATGACCACGCTGGCGCAAATCAGCGCCAACGTCGCCAGGAACAACCACTTGTCAGATTGCAGCTTCCTTGCCATACTCGCGCCCCCCTCCGTTTTGGGGGCTTTGCCGTGGACTAAAGTTCGACGTTCTCGATTCGATAACTAGGTGGCACGTCGAAGCAGTCAGTAGTCGCCAGTCGTTCAGGGAATTGAGACACCAGCCTCGCAGACCGGGGCAGCCTGCGCTCCCAGCGACCAGCTCTCAATTGCCGCCAACCGGCTGACGACTACTCACCGCTCCTCCGCTCACGGCTCCGCGATGAGCCGCCGCACCTCCTCCTTGAACCGCGCGCCGCGGTCGGCGTAATCCCGGAACATGTCGAAGCTCGAACATGCCGGCGCCAGCAGCACGACGCCGTCGGGGACCGCCAGGTCCCAGGCCCGCCGCACCGCGTCGGCGAGACCGTCGGCCTCGACCACCGGCACGACCCCGGCCAGCGCCGAGCTCACCATCGGCCGCGCCTCGCCAATCGCGACGACCGCCCGGCCGTGCGCGCGCAGCGGTGCCGCGAGATCGCCGAAATCGCCACCCTTGTACTTGCCGCCGACGATCGCCACGACCTTGTCGAAGCTTTCGATCGAGCGCGCCGCGGCATCGATGTTGGTCGCCTTCGAGTCGTTGACGAACCGCACGCCGCCGCGCCGGCCCGCCGGTTCCATTACGTGCTCGAGGCCGGTGAAACCGTCGAGCGCCTGGGCCAGTGACGCGTCGGTGGCGCCGGCGAGGTGGCTGATCGCGGTGGCGGCAACGACGTTGCTCAACATGTGATGCCCGGCCAGCTGCACCGCCGCCAGCGGCAACAGCGGCACGTCGCCCTCGGAGGTGCGTTGCCAGACGAACCCGCGGCCGGCGTGAATCTCGACGCCATCGGGGTGGTCAACGGCGTAGCGCACCACCTGCGCCCGCGTCTGCTGCGCCATCGCCAGCGCTTCGGCGCTGTCGGCGTTCACGACCGCCCAGTCCTGCGGCTGCTGGTTGGCGAAGATCCGCGTCTTGGCCGCGGCGTAGGACGCCTCGTCTGGATGGCGATCGAGGTGATCGGGGGAAAAGTTCAGCAGCGCCGCAATCCACGGCCGGAACGTCTCGGTCGCCTCGAGCTGGAAGCTGCTGGCTTCGATCACGTGGACGGTGTCGGCCGTCGAGTCCTCGACCTGCGCGCTCACCGGGTAGCCGATGTTGCCGCCGACCAGGACGCGGCGGCCCGCCGCCGCGAGCATGCGGCCGACGAGCGTGGTCGTGGTCGACTTGCCCTTGGTGCCCGTGATGGCGACGATCGGCCCGCGCAGCCAGCGCGAGGCCAGCTCGAGCTCGCCGATGACCGGGATGCCGAGAGAGCGGGCGCGCAGGACTTCCGGCAAGTCGAGCGGCACGCCGGGGCTCATGACCACGAGGCTCGTGGTTTCGAACGATCGCAGCGTGTGCCCGCCGAGTTCCAGGCGCACGCCGGCCGCCGTGAGGTCGGCGGCCTCCGGAATGTCGGGCTTGCGATCGGTGAGCGTGACCGTGGCGCCGCGGCGCGCGAGCAGGCGGGCGGCGGCGACACCGCTCCTGGCAGCGCCCACGACCAGCACCGGCACACCACTCACGGAAAAGTCAGGCGTCGTCATCTCAGCTTCAACGTCGTCAGGCTGAACAGGGCGAACAGGATCGCGACGATCAGGAACCGGGTGATCACCTTCGGTTCTGCCCATCCGCTCAGCTCGAAGTGGTGGTGCAGCGGCGCCATCTTGAAGACGCGCTTGCCGCGCAATTTGAACGACGCCACCTGGATCACGACCGAGGCGGCTTCGATCACGAACACGCCGCCGACGATCACCAGCAGCAGCTCCTGCTTGATCAGGATCGCGACCGTGGCGATCGCGCCGCCAAGGGCCAGCGAGCCCACGTCGCCCATGAAGATCTCGGCGGGGTGCGCGTTGTACCAGAGGAAGCCGAGGCTGGCGCCGACCAACGCGCCACAGAAGATGGTCAGCTCACCTGCCGGCGCGAAACGCACCAGCAGCAGGTACTCGGCGAACACGCGATGGCCGGTGATGTACGCCAACGCCGTGAACGCCGCCGCCGCGACCGCGAACGTGCTGATGGCCAGGCCGTCGAGGCCGTCGGTCAGGTTCACCGCGTTGCTCCAGGCCACCAGCACGAACGCGGCGAAGGGCACGTAGAACCAGCCCAGATCGGGAATCAGCTGCTTGAAGAACGGGAAGATCAAGCGCGTGTTGTAGAGGTTGCGATCGGCGAGCCACATCAGCACCAGGCCGACGATCACCCCGACCAGCACCTGCAGGCCGAACTTGTAGCGCGGCGACAGGCCGCCAGATGAGCGCCGGGTGACCTTGAGATAGTCGTCGAGAAAGCCGATGCCACCGAAGGCCGCGGTCGTCACGACGGCGATCCAGATGTAGATGTTGGTGAGATCGGCCCACAGCAGGGTCGGCACCAGCGCCGCCGCCAGGATCAACAGCCCGCCCATCGTCGGCGTGCCAGCCTTCGCGCGGTGCGATTCCGGTCCCTCCTGGCGGATCACCTGACCGACCTGGAACTCGCGCAGCCGGCGGATCAGCCACGGCCCCAGCACCAGGCTGACGACCAGCGCGGTCATGCTCGCCGCCGCCGTCCGGAACGTGATGTAGCGCGCCACGTTGAAGACGGGAATCTCCGGGTACAGCGAGAGCAGCAGGTGATACAGCATTAGCTGAACACCGCCTTAAGCTCGTCGACCACGAGATCAGTGCGGGTGCCCCGCGACCCCTTCACCAGCACCACGTCGCCGGCCGCGAGCTGCGCCGGGATCGCGGCGGCGGCATCGGTGCTGTTGTCAAAGTGCGTCACCGTGGCTGCGGCCAGGCCGGCGGCGACCGCCGCCTCGCCGAGCCCGCGGGCCGGCGAACCGCCAACAGTGAACAGACGCGCCAGCCGGCTGGCGGCCGCGACGCGACCGCACTCCTGGTGCAGCGCCGCCGACAGATCGCCCAGTTCGAGCATCTCGCCGACCACCGCGATCCGGCGCGTTGCCCACGAGCGCGACACCACGTCCAACGACTGCGTCAGCGCCGACGGGCTCGAGTTGTAGGAATCGTCGATAACGGTGATGCCCTTGGGCAGCTTCAGCAGCGCGCCCCGCTTTGACGAGGGCGTGAGCCGTGACGCGGTCTCGACGATGTGGTCGAGATCGATGTGCATGTGCAGCGCCACCGCGGCACCGGCCAGCACGTTCATCAGGTGGCCGCGACCCAGCAGCGGCACGTGCAGGTCGCGCTCGCCGGCCGGCGTGACCAGCCGGCTCTTGGTGCCGTCGAGCCCGAGGTCTTCGACGTCCACCGCGCGCACCTCGGCCCGCGCCGACAGGCCGAACCGGATCTGGCGGCCGGGGAACGCGCCGGTCCGCGCCATCACCCGCTCGTCGTCGGCGTTGGCGACCAGCACGGCCTGCTCGCCGGCGCCTTCGAGAATCTCGGCCTTGGCGTCGGCAATGCGATCGGCGGAGCCGAAGTAACCGATGTGGGCTTCGCCGACATTGGTCCACACGCGCACCTCCGGCGTGGCCACGTCGACCAGCACCCGGATTTCGCCCGCGTGATTCATGCCCAGCTCCATAACGGCCACATCCGCCCCATGCCTCAGTTCCAGCAACGACAGCGGCAACCCCAGGTGGTTGTTGAGGTTGCCCTGGTTCTTCACTACCCGGTGCGTGCCGCCAAGCAGTTCCGCAATCACGTCCTTGGTCGTGGTCTTGCCGGCACTGCCGGTGATCGCCACGACCGTCGCCCCCGACTGGCGCCGCACGTGCCGCGCCAGGTCCTGCAGTCCGCGCGTGGTGTCGGCCACCTCGATCACGAACGACTCGCTGTCGTCCGGCATCGTCACGGGCCGGCTGACCACGACCCCGGCCGCGCGCCGCCGCGCCGCCGCGCCGACAAATTCGTGACCGTCGCGCGCCGCGTCGATCGCGAAGAACAGGTCGCCGGTCGCAAGCGTGCGGCTGTCGATCGAGAACCCGGTCACGTAGTGGTCGCTGTCGCCAGCCACCAACCGGCCGCCCATCGCCGCCGCCAGTTCCCCGGCCGCAAGCGGGATTGCTGCCGCCACTAATTGCCCTTCGCGCCGGCGCGTCGCTTCGCCAACGCCGCCCGCGCCACCTCGCCGTCGTCGAACGGCAACACGCGGTCGCCAATCTGCTGGTATTTCTCGTGCCCCTTGCCGGCGATCAGCACGACATCGCCGGCCGCGGCCATGGCGATCGCGCGGGCGATGGCCTCGGCGCGGTCGACCACCGAGACCACCGTCGGCGTCCGCGACGACTGGCTGCCGGCGGAGATGCCGCGTTCGATCTCCTCGATGATTCGCTTCGGGTCTTCGCTGCGCGGGTTGTCCGACGTGATCACCACGACGTCGCTTAACCGGGCGGCGACCATGCCCATCAGCGGCCGCTTGGAGCGGTCGCGATCGCCACCGCAACCAAACACCGTGACCAGGCGGCGCGCGCCCAGGGGCCGCGCCGTCTCGAGCAGGTTGCGGAGCGCGTCGTCGGTATGGGCGTAGTCAACCACCGCGGTCACGTCGTCACCGGCGGTCGAGACCACTTCGAAGCGGCCCGGCACGCCGGCCAGTCCGGCGACACCGCGTTCGATTGCGTCGATCGGCACGTCCAGCGAGAGCGCGGTGGCCGTGGCGGCGAGAATGTTGTAGACGTTCGGCCGGCCGACGAGCTTCGACTGAATGTGGACCGTGCCCTTGGGAGTCGTCACGTCGAATTGCAACCCGGTAAGCGTCATCGCCACCGGGCCGGGACGCACGTCGGCGGGCGCGGTGATCGCGTAGGTCACCGGCCGGCCGCAGATCTCAACCAGCGAGGGGCCGCGCGGGTCGTCCAGGTTGACGATGCCGGGGGCATCCCGCGGCAGCATCTCGAACAGCCGTCGCTTCGCGGCGAAGTACGCCTCCATGTCTTCGTGGAAGTCGAGGTGATCGCGGGTGAGGTTGGTGAACACGGCGGCCGCGAATCGCATGCCGTCGACCCGCTTCAGCGACAGCGCGTGCGATGACACCTCCATGACCGCCGACCGGTTGCCGTGGCTCAGCATCTCGCTCAGCAGTTGCTGGACGTCGGGCGCCTCGGGTGTGGTCCGCGACGCCTCGCGGTCTTCGCCGCCGATGCGATAGGCGACCGTGCCCAGCATGCCGGCCCGCAGGCCCGCCTCGTCGAGCATCGCGGCGAGCAGGTAGGCGGTGGTGGTCTTGCCGTTCGTGCCGGTGACCCCGATCACGGGCATGCTGCGGCTCGGGTGGTCGAAACATCGGTCCGCGAGCAAGGCCAGCGCCAGCCGCGCATCGCGCACCACGATCCACGGCACGGCGACACCGGCCGGCGCGGCGGCTTCGGCGATCACCGCCTGCGCGCCCCTGGTGATGGCTTGCTCGGCGAAGGCGACGCCATCGGCCTTCAATCCCTTGAGCGCCACGAACAGCGCGGCCGGCGCCACGCGGCGCGAGTCGTAGGCAATGGCGGCCAGTGGACGGGCGGCGCCGGCCATCCCGGCCGGCCATGGCTCGACCACCAACGGCCGCAAGGTCTCAACCGCGTCGGCGAGGGTCACCGCTGATCTCCAATGACCGGGGTGGGTCGCGGGGGCGGGCGGCGATTGAGGACCAGCGTGCAGGCCCCGCCTGGCTCGATCGGCGTGCCCGGCGCGGGGTGCTGTTCGATCACGACGCCAGCACCTTGCATGCGCGCGGTCAAGCCGAGACGGGCCAGTTCGCGAAGCGCGTCACGGGCACCCAGGCCGCGCAGGTCGGGCAAGCCACCGCCGTCGGTCATGGTGGCCGCCATGGTCACGATCGCCGGGGCCATCTGCGCCGCCGTCGTCGTCACCGGGTTGTCGCCGCGACGGGCAACGAGCACCGGCGGCGGCTGGTTGATGGTGGGGGTGACGCCTAACATGCGCAGGCCCGCTTCGGCGATGCGCTTGACGATCGGCGCCGCAATGACGCCGCCGGTGTCGCCGCCGACCCGCGGCGAATCGACCATCACGATCACGGTCATCACCGGGTTGCGCGAGGGCACGAAGGCCACGAACGACACGTTCTGCTGCGACTCCGAGTAGCGGCCGTTGACCAGCTTGTTGGCGGTGCCCGACTTGCCGGCGATGGTGAAACTGGTCAGGGCGGCGCGCTTGCCGGTGCCGTCGGTGACGACCGACTCCATGATCGTGGTCAGGGTCGCCGCGGTTTCAGGAAGGATGGCGCGGCGGACCGCCTTCGGCGGCACCGGCGTGCGAACGCCGCCCTTGACGATGGCGCGCACGACGTGCGGTTCGTACAACGTGCCGCCGTTGGCAATCACGCTCGCGGCCGCCGCCATCTGCAGCGGGGTAACCCCGACCTGGTAGCCCATCGACACCGACGCGAGCGCGCTGTCGTTCAGCTTCGAGGCGTTCCAGACGATGCCCGGACTCTCGCCTGGAAAGTCGGGCGACGACGGCCGGCCGAAGCCAAAGCGGCGAATGTACAGGCCCATCCGCTCGGGACCCACCTTGAGGCCGACCTTGATCGCGCCGACGTTGCTCGACTTGACGATTACGTCGGTGAACGACAGCGGAGCGTAGCGATACATGTCGTTGATGACGCGGCTGCCAAAGCGAATCATGCCGGCGCTCACGTCGATCACCTCGTCGGGCGTCACGACCTTCTCTTCAATGGCTGCCGACGCGGTCACCAGCTTGAACGTCGAGCCGGGCTCGTACAAGTCCTGCACTGCGCGATTACGCAGCGCGTCGCCGGCGCCGGCCCACTGGTTCGGGTTGAACGTGGGCCAGCTCGCCATGGCCAGGATCTCGCCGGTGCGCGGATCCATCGCCACCGCGGTACCGCCGTCGGCGCGCGCCGCCTCGACGCCGGCCCGCAACTCGCGCTCGACAATGAATTGCAGCTGCTCGTCGATGGTGAGTTCGAGCGAGCCGCCGGTCGTGGGCGGGCGATCGAGCCGGCTGAAGGCACGGCCGCGCGCGTCGGTCTGCACCAGCATGGTGCCCTCGCGGCCGCGCACGGTCTTGTCGTAGGTGGCTTCGAGGCCGTGCAGGCCCGCATTGTCGGTGCCGACGTAGCCGAGCAGGTGGGCGGCGAGCTCGCGGTTCGGGTAGAACCGCTTGCTCTCCTTCATGAAGCCGATGCCCTTCAACTCGAGCGCGGCCACCCGCTTGGCCTCGAGCGGCGTCGCCCGGCGCTTGACGTACTGGAACGAGGTCAGCGAGCCGTTCCTGCGCTTGCGGCCAAGGCGCTCGACCAGCTGTTCGCGTTCAGTCTTGCCGCACTGGTCGAGGGCCCGGCACAACTGCGCGGCCGCGGCGGCGGGGTCGGTGATGTCAGTCGGGACCGCGTAGATGGTGTCGGCATCGACGCTGTAGGCGAGCAGCCGGCCATGGCGATCGACGATCTCGCCGCGCTTGCCGGGCGTCTTCTGGGTCTCCGATTGCTGGCGCTCGGCGCGCGCCGACAGCTCCTCGAACTGCACCACCTGGAGCACGATCAGGCGGACCTCAATGGCCACCACCCAGCACGCCATTACTCCGGCCGCCACCATGAGGCGGCGCCTGAGCACCGGACGCCAATTGAGGTCAGGCTGGGCGGCCACGGGTTGCTTATGTCCTTACCGGCTGGCCACGACGGAACGGTCGGGCGCTGGCGCGGGCAGCACCCGCTCCAGGACCACGGCTTCGGTGCCGCTGGGGCTGACCATGCCGAGACGCTCGGTCGCGAGCTTCTCGATGCGCTGCGGCGCGCGCAGCGTTTCCATCTCGAGCCGCAGGTGCCGGTTGATGTCGTTCTCGGCGGCGCGGTCGCGCTGCATCTGTTCGAGCCGGTAGCCGTGGCGCAACAACTCGAAGTGCTGCCAGGCCGAGAACAGCAGCACCACGACCAGGGCCACGCCGACGCCGAGCGACATCCACAGGTCGCGGAGGCGCCGCTCGTCGACCTCGCGCACGATCTGGTTGTTGCGGAAGTCCTTCCGAATCTCGTATTCGAAGGTTCCTTTCTTGTCCATCGCCCCTCCCGTTACCTGATTCGCAGTGCCGCGCGCAGCTTGGCGCTGCGCGCCCGCGGGTTGACGGCCGCCTCGGCGTCGCCGGCGATGACCGGGTGCTTGGTCAGCACCTTGATCGCCGCCTCGTCGCCCCGTGCCAGGTCGCGCAACGTGTGCTTCACCACCCGGTCTTCGAGTGAGTGAAACGAGATCATCGCGAGCCGCCCACCGACCTGCAGCCGCGAGGCAGCCCGGCCGATAAACGAATCGAGTCCGTCCAGCTCGCCGTTGACCCAAATGCGCAGCGCCTGGAAGGTGCGCGTCGCCGGGTCGATCCGCTGCCAGCCGCGTGCCGCCACTCCGCGCCGCACGATCTCCGCCAGCCGCCCGGTGGTCGCGATCGGCGACTGCCCGCGCGCCATCACGATGGCCCGCGCCACCTGCCGCGACCGCCGTTCCTCGCCGAAGCGATAGATCACGTCGGCCAGTTCCGTTTCGTCGACCCGGTCGATCAGGTCGGCGGCCGTCTCGCCGCGGCTGCGGTCCATCCGCATGTCCAGCGGTTCGTCGCGCTTGAAGCTGAAGCCGCGGCCGTCCGCGTCCAGCTGCATCGACGAGACGCCGAAGTCGGCGAGCAGTCCCGCCGCCTCGGGTATTCCCTGCGCGTCGAGCACCTCGGCGACCTCGCGGTAGTCGGCGTGCACGAACGTGACGCGGTCACCAAACTCCGCCAGCGTTTCCCTGGCGATCGCAATCGCGTCGGTGTCGCGATCGATTCCGATCACGCGGGCCGCGCCGCGCTCGAGCAACATGCGCGAGTGCCCGCCGAGGCCCAGCGTGCAATCGACGAAGAGACCGCCGCGCTCGGGCTCGAGCAGCAACCGCACTTCGTCGAGCAGTACGGGAACGTGTGTTGCTCGTTCCACTAGATTCCGAAGTCGGACAAGGCGCGCGCATCGTCATCGGTGAACGGCTCGGTGAGCAGTCGCGCGACGAAGCGTTCGTGATTCCAGACCTCGAGAAAATTCTGTTGCCCCAGCACGTCAACTTCGCCCGTCATCAGGGCGCTGTCGCGCAGCCGGGGCTGGATCAGGACGCGCCCTTGCGGGTCGAGTTCCGCGACCTGGCCGTAGAAGTTCACGCGGTCCAGGTATCTCTGCCGCGCGGGATGAGTGGAAGGCATCTGCCCGATGCGGCGCTCGACGTCGAGCCATACCGGCATGGGATAGATGCGTACAGACTGCCCCGTCAGGCTCGTCACGAAGAGTTCCGGGCCGTGATCCTTCTGAATCACGGCGCGAAAGCCGTTCGGGACCTTGAGCCGGCCCTTGTCATCAATTTTCGCCGGCGAGTTACCCCGGAGCACTGCTATCTCTCCACTTCACTCCACAAAAATCCACTCGGATAGTAGACGGGCCTAAGGGCCTTGTCAACGCGCAAGTGCTTCAAATGATTAGCTGTCTATCGTTTACGCCTTTGTTTCGCCAACAAGACGAAGGTGTGTCAAAATTTTGACTATCACCAAAAGCGGAGGGGCAGGGGGGCGGGAATCGCGTGCTACGATTGCCGGTTCCTGACCGGAAATATTTTCCAGCATCCGATGGCCGAGCCCCAGAACGTCACCATCGTGGTCCCCGCCTTCAACGAGCGGGAGAGCATTGCCGCCGTCGTGACGAGCTTGCTCGCGGCAGCGCCCTGGCACGAGGTGCTGGTGGTGGACGATGGCTCGACCGACGGGACCGGAACGGCGGCCGCAACCGCCGGCGCCCGCGTCGTGACCCATCCGTACAACAAGGGCAACGGCGCCGCGGTGAAGTCGGCGATTCGCGCGGCCACTGGCGAGTGGCTGGTGATCGTCGACGGCGACGGCCAGCACCGCGCCGCCGACGTGGCGCGGCTCATCGCGCGACTGGGCGAATACGACCTGGTCATCGGCGCCCGCTCGGCCGACAGCCAGGCCACCACTGGCCGCCGGATCGGCAACGCGGTGCTCAACGGACTGGCCACCTACCTGACCGAACGGCCCATCCCCGATCTCACCTCGGGCTTCCGGGCGGCGCGACGCGAGTACCTGCTCGAGTTCATTCACCTGCTCCCGAATGGCTTCTCGACCCCGACCACGACCACGCTCGCCTTCATTAAGGCCGGATACAATGTGGCGTTCGAGCCCGTCGGCGCGTTGCCGCGGGTCGGCACCTCGAAGATCCGGCTGGCCAGCGACGGCGCGAAGTTCCTGTTGATCTTGTTGAAGGTCATCACCATCTTCAGCCCGCTCAGGATTTTTGCCCCGATCGGTGCCGCGGCGTTCACGCTCGGCGCCGGGTACGGGCTCTGGAACTTCGCGTATCACGATCGCATTCCCAATGGTGCGGTGTTATTGCTGATGTTCTCGGTGATTGTCATGCTCGTCGGCCTGGTGTCGGAGCAGGTCGCGTCGCTGCGCTTCGAAGGGCGGAGATAGCGCGATGAAGACGCTGGTCCTGGTCCCGACCTATAACGAGCGGGAGAACCTGCCAATCCTCGTGGCCGACATCCTCGCGGTGCCGGGGACCGAGGTCATGGTGCTCGACGATCAGTCGCCCGACGGCACCGGCGCGGTGGCCGATGCGCTGGCCACGCAGTATCCCGGGCGGGTGCGCGTGCTGCATCGCAGCGGGCCGCGCGGCCTGGGCGTCTCGTACCTCGAGGGGTTCCGCCACGCGATCGCCGGCGATGCCGACCTGGTCTGCCAGATGGATGCCGACCTGTCGCATGATCCGAAGTACTTGCCGGCGATGATCGAGCTGGCCGGCAGCGGCGCCGACCTCGTGATCGGGTCGCGGTATTTGAACGGCATCAGCGTCGTCAACTGGCCGCTGCGCCGCATCATCCTCAGTTCCTTCGCGAACTTCTACATCCGCACAGTCACCGGCCTCGGCCTTCGTGACATCACCACCGGCTATCGCTGCTGGCGCCGCACCTCGCTGGCCCGGCTGCCGCTCGACCAGATCGTGTCCGAGGGCTACGCGTTCCTGCTGGATGTCACGTTCATGGCCGCTAACGCCGGCCTGCGCATTGTCGAGTCGCCGATCATCTTCATCGAACGCCGCCAGGGCGCGTCGAAGCTGTCGAGCGGCGTGCTGCTCGAATCACTGATCACGCCGTGGAAGCTGGTCCTGCGGCACGGCCGGGTGGGACGACGGGCCGGGGGCACACGCTAGTGGCCCAGCCGCCCGGCCTGAGCGTGTTCTTTCCCGCCTACAACGACGCCGGCACCATCGCGAGCCTCGTGATCAGCGCGGTGCAGGTCGCCGGCACGCTGACGCCCGACTTCGAAGTCATCGTCATCAACGACGGCAGCCAGGACGACACGCCGCGCATTCTCAACGAGCTGGCGCGGGTGTATCCCGATCGCGTGCGGATCGTCCACCACGCCCAGAACCGCGGCTACGGCGGCGCGCTGCGCACCGGATTTGCCACCGCGACCAAGGACTTCGTGTTCTACACCGACGGCGACGCGCAGTACGACCCGGCGGAGATGGTGCTGCTCTGGCAGCAGATGCGCGACGGCGTCGACTGGGTCAACGGCTGGAAGATCAGCCGCTCAGACCCGCTGCACCGCATCGTCATCGGCCGGATGTACCACCATTTCGTGAAGCTGCTGTTCGGGTTAACGGTCCGCGACGTCGATTGCGACTTCCGGCTGATGCGGCGTAGCATCTTCGACGTGGTCCGGCTCGAAAAAGACAGCGGGGTGATCTGCCTGGAGATGATGAAGAAGTTCCAGGACGCCGGCTTCCGGGTGGCCGAAACGCCGGTGCATCATTTCCACCGCGCCCACGGCAAGTCGCAGTTCTTCAACTTCCCGCGGATCGCCCGCACCCTCGCCGACGTGTTCAAGCTGTGGTGGGCGCTGGTGATTCGCCGCGAGCATCTCAAGGGCCGGCCGCGATGACGGCGCCGGACTTTTACCGCGGCCGGCGGGTGATGATCACCGGCGGGCTCGGCTTCATCGGCAGCAACCTGGCGCACCGCCTGGCCGGGCTCGGCGCCGACGTGCTGCTGGTCGACTCGCTGATCCCCGATTACGGCGGCAACCTGTTCAACATCCACGGTCTCGAGTCAAAGGTGCGCGTGAACGTCGCCGACGTGCGGCAAGCCAGCACCATGAATTACCTGGTCCGCGATCGCGAGGTGATCTTCAACCTCGCCGGCCAGGTGAGCCACATCGACAGCATGCGGGACCCGCACACGGATCTCGACATCAACTGCCGCAGCCAGCTGACGTTGCTCGAAGCGTGCCGCCATCACAACCCGGCGGCCAAGGTGGTCTACGCCAGCACCCGCCAGATTTACGGGCGGCCCGATACCCTGCCGGTGACCGAGCGGCAGCTCGTCCGGCCCACCGACGTCAACGGGATCAATAAGGCCGCCGGCGAGTACTACCACCTGGTCTACAACAACGTGTTCGGCGTGCGCGCGTGCGCCTTGCGCCTGACCAACGTCTACGGCCCGCGCCAGCTGCTGCGGCACAACCGCCAGGGATTCATCGCCTGGTTCATCCGGCTCGTGCTCGAGGACCGCGAGATCGAAGTGTTCGGCGACGGTTCGCAGGTGCGCGACTTCGTCTACGTTGATGACGCGGTGGAGGCGTTCGTCGCGGCGGGCGCGAGCGATGCCGTGAACGGCGAGGCCTTCAACGTGGGTGGCGACGAACACATCGCGCATCGCGACCTGGTCGCCCTGCTCGTCGAGCTGGCAGGCCAGGGCCGCTACCGTTTCGTCGAGTGGCCGCCGGAGAAGAAGGTGATCGACATCGGCAGCTTTTACGCCGACTCCACGCTGTTTATGGCCCGCACCGGCTGGGCGCCGACGGTCCGGCTGCGTGACGGCTTCGCCCGGACGCTGGCGTACTACCGCGCGCACATGGCTCACTATGTCGATCCTCGTTCCGTTTAACGCGCTCCGTCCCGGCGCCGACGCCGCGGCCGTCAGGGCCGCGATCGATCGCGTGATCGCGAGCGGCTGGTTCGTGCTGGGACCGGAAGTCGAGGCGTTCGAGACCGAGTTCGCCGCCGCCAGCCAGGCGCCGTATGCCATCGGCGTCGGCACGGGCACCGACGCGATCACCCTGATCCTGCGCGCACTCGACATCGGTCCCGGCGATGAAGTGATCACGCCGCCGCTGTCGGCCGCGTATTCGGCGCTGGCGGTGATGATGGCCGGCGCCCGGCCGGTGTTCGCCGACATCGATCCTGTACGCCTGACCCTGGATCCGCGCGCCGCGGAAGCCGCGATTACCCCGCGCACGAAAGCGATCATGCCGGTGCACCTGTACGGGCAGGCGGCCGACATGACCGCGTTTGCCGCCATCGCCGCGCGGCACGGCCTCGCGCTCGTCGAGGACGCGGCGCAGGCCCACCTCGCCACGGCCGGCGGCCAGCCGGTCGGCACCATCGGCATCGCCGGCGCGACCAGTTTTTATCCGACGAAGAACCTCGGCGCCCTCGGCGACGGCGGCGCCGTGATCACGCGCGACGCGCAGCTCGCCGCGCGCATCAAGCGGCTGCGCAACGGCGGCCAAACGTCGCGCTATCACCACCTCGAAGCCGGCGCCAATAGCCGCCTCGACGAAATGCAGGCCGCCATCCTGCGGGCGCGCTTGCCATTGCTGGCGGGCTGGACAGCGCGGCGCCGGGCGATTGCCGCCCGCTATCGCGCCGCGGCCGTGCCACCCTCAGTGACAGTGCCGCGCGAGTTCGACGAAGGCCATGTCTACCACCTGTTCCCGGTGCTGACGCCGGACCGCGATGCCTTCCAGGCCCACTGCACGGCGCAGGGCGTCGAAACGCTGATCCATTACCCGGTGCCCATCCCCCGGCAGCCGGCTCTTGCCCCCACCAGCCCGGCCATGTGTCCGGTGGCCGACCGCATTTGCAACGAAGTCGTGTCGTTGCCGATGTATCCGGGCCTGTCAGACGACCAGGTGGCGGCGGTGGCGAAGGCGTTTTCGTCGTTTACCGGCCGAGACGGCCTCGCCGGCGTCTGAATCAGCAAGGGCGTATACTTAGCCAGGCGTTTTTCATGCGTCGAATCCTTCTCACCTGTGCGCTCTCGCTCGTGGCGGTTCTGCCCGCCTCGGCGCAGCAACTGAAGCTGGCCTTTAACGAAGGCCTGGTCTCGCTCGACGCCACCGCCGTGCCTGTGCGCACCATTCTCGTGGAATGGGCCAAGCTGGGCGGCACCAAGGTGATCGGCGGCGAACGCATTACCGGCAGCCCGCTCACGCTCCAGCTCGAGAACGTGCCTGAAGCGCGCGCGCTCGAGATCGTGCTGCGCAGCGTCGCGGGCTACATGGCCGCGCCACGCAGCGCGACCGCCACGCCCGGTGCTTCGATGTACGACCGCATTCTCGTCCTCGCCACGAGCGCGGCGCCGGCGCCGGCGGCGGCCGCCACGCGCCCGACGCCCAACCAGGGCGGGGTCCCCGGCTCCACCCGGTTCGTGCCGTCGCGTCAGCCCGTGCGCCAGGTCGAAAACGACGTCGAACCGGAAGAAGAACCGGATCCCAATCCGCCCGACGCCCCGGTCTTTACGTTCCCGCAGCCGGGTCAACAGAACGGCGCGCAGCCGGGCATGTTCCAGAACCCGGGCGCCAACGTGCAGCCGCCATTCACCAACGTGAACCCCAACACGGGCGCGCCACAGAACATCACCATCAGCCCGGCGCCCCCCGGCACGGCGCCGTCGTTCGGCGCACCTTCTCCGGGCATGATCGTCACGCCGCCGGGGCAGCAAATCCCAGGGCAACCCGCACAACCGGGTCCGGTCCGCCCCCCCGGGGGGGCCTAGCCCCCTCTCATGCGGTGTCGGGCCATTCCTACGGAATGGCCCCCGTCCTATCCGGTCGCGACAGCCCTCAGTTCCACGCGCAAGCGGTGTCGCGCCGTACCTTCCGGTAGCAACAGCCCTCGGTTCCCGGTAGCGACAACCCTCAGTTCCACGACTTCGCACCGCGGACTACGTTGAATGGTCAACGTCGCGACGCGTCCCTCGCGTACAATTGAAACTTCCCTCGCAGCAGTGACGGGCGCGGCTTGTTTTGTCCATGGCGGAAATCGAACGCTACACCCCTGACGATCGACGGGGCATAGAACAGCTCTATCGGCGCACGCTCGGCAACGAAGCGGCAGATCGCCTCCGCTTGCGCTGGGATTGGGTTCGCCGTAATCCGGCCGGCAGCCTTGAGCCACCGTACTGGGTCGTCCGCGAGGGACCGACGCTGATTGCCGCGATTCCACTGCTGCCCGTGCTCGTCACGGTGGGCGGCCAGGAAGCGGCGGGCACGTGGAGTACCGACCCGCTGGTGGTCGCCGAACGCCAGCGCCAGGGCCTGGGCGGGTCATTGCTCCGGGCCTGGGATCGCGGCACCGGCGTGGCGCTCGGCGCCGGGCTGTCACCGGCGACGCGGTCGCGGCTCGACGAACTGCGCTGGCCGAAGGCGCAGGCGCTGTCGTGCCTCGTCAAGCCCATCAGCCGCCGCGCACTGCGCATTCCGACCTGGCCAGTCGCCATCAACCGCCTGGTCTCGGCGCTGGCCTTGCCGGTGGTGCGGCTGGTCTCGCGCGCGCAGCCGTTGCGCGAAGAGGTGGAAGTCGTGCGGCGATTCGACGAGCGCTCGGACCGGCTGTGGGAGCGAATGGCGGGCCGTTTCGCGATTGCCGTAAAACGCGACGCGCGCTACCTGAACTGGAAGTACATCGAACCGCCCCACGTGCGCTACACCGCCGCGCTGTTGCGCCGCGGCGACGAGGTCGACGGCTACGTGGTCTACCGGCACCTGCGCGAGCCGCAAGGGCGCGTGACACAGATCGTCGACCTGCTCGCAGACCCGGCCGACGAACGCGGGTTGAAGACGCTGGCGCGGTGGGTAGACCGCGAAGCGCGGGTCGCCGATTCCGACAAGATCCGCTGCTATGCCACGCACGCGGCGTTCCGGCGCGTGCTGCGGCGCTCGGGCTACTTCATGGTGAAGTCGGGGATCGACCTGACCGTGAAGGTCAATGCCGTGCCGGCGGCGAAGGGCCTCAACCAGTCCACCGACGACTGGCATTTCACGCTTGGCGACGGCGAGCTGGATCACTAGCGGGTTCAGAGGTTCACGGGTTCAGGGGTTCAGGGGTTCAGGGGTTCAGGGGTTCAAGAACATGTCGCTAGAACAAACGCTCAGCACCGACATCGTGACCGCGATGCGGGCGAAGGACGCCACGCGGCTGACTGCGCTGCGCATGCTGAAGACCGCGCTCACCAACAAGAGCATCGAGAAGGGGCGCGCGCTCGAGGCCGCCGAGGAGCTGCAGGTGGTGTCGATGCTGGTCAAGCAACGGCGCGACTCGATCGAGCAGTTCACCAAGGGCGGACGGGTCGACCTCGCCGACAAAGAGCAGGCCGAGATCGCAGTGCTCGACGCCTACCTGCCAGCCTCGGCCAGCGACGCCGAGATTGAAGCAGCGGTGGCCGCGGCGGTCACCGAGACCGGCGCCAGCACCGCGAAGGACATGGGCAAGGTGATGAAGGCGGCAATCGCCGCCCTGGCCGGCAAGACCGTTGACGGCAAGAAGGTGAATGAAGCCGTGCGCCGGTCCCTCGGTTAGTCACGACAACCGGGTAAATTGTCGAACCCGGTGCAAACATTTTCCCGGGGTGAGCCGTCTATACATGTGAAAGGCCTAGTCAGCCTCTCACCATCCTCCTCAGGGCTCGAGCCGAACGGCTTGAGCCCTATTTTTTTGTGAAGGAACGTCTCTGGGCTGTCCGTTCGCGGAACGCCGTTCCACCAGCGCACACCAATCGCCATGCTACGCTTGCGCTGACTGATGCCCGACTCCCCTCCGCGCCTGGCCAGGTCTGCCGGGGTCTTCGGGCTGGCCACCTTCGCGAGCCGCATTCTCGGGCTGGTTCGGGACCAGGTTCTCGCCTTCTACTTCGGCGCCGAAAGCACGGCCGACGCGTTCCGCGTGGCGGGACGTATTCCCAACCTGGTGCGTGACCTGTTCGCCGAAGGCGCTATGAGCGCGGCGTTTGTGCCAACGTTCACAAGGCAGGTGACGCTCCATGGCCGCGAGCGGGCCTGGGCCCTCGCCAGTTCAGTCATCAATTCCCTGGTGCTGGTCACCGGCGTCCTGGTCGTGGCCGGCATCGTCTTCGCCGAACCGTTGGTACGGACCCTTGCGCCGGAGTTCGGCACGGTGCCCGGCCAGGTCGAGCTGACCGTCCACCTGACGCGCATCATGCTGCCGTTCCTGACGCTGGTGGCCGTGGCCGCGGCGTTCATGGGCATGCTCAACTCGCTGGGCCACTTCTTCGTCCCGGCGTTATCGCCGGCGATGTTCAACGTCGCGGTCATCGCCATCGCGATCGTGTTCATCCCGCTGGCGCCGTCGTTCGGCGTTGAACCGATCACCATGGTGGCCATCGCCACGCTGATCGGCGGCGTCGGCCAGTTGCTGATCATGTGGCCGCCGCTCCGCAAGGAGGGTTTCCGCTACCGCCCGGCCATCGACTTCCGCGATGAAGGCTTGCACCGCGTGTTGCTGCTGATGGGACCTGGCACCATCGGCATGGCGACGACGCAGATCAATGTGTTCGTCAATACGATGCTGGCGACCAGTGCGGGCATCGGCGCGGTGACCTACCTGGATCTTGCGTTCCGGTTGATGTACCTGCCGATCGGCCTGTTTGGCGTGTCAATCGCGGCCGCGTCCACGCCGGCGGTGTCGCGGTTGGTGGCGGAAGGCAACTTCGCCCGCATCCGCTCGACGCTCGCCAGCGCGGTTTCGTTGATGCTGCTGCTGAACGTGCCGGCGACAGTCGGCCTGATCGTCCTGGCCGAGCCCATCGTCGCGGTCATCTTCGAACGCGGCCGGTTCAGCGCGGCCGACACCATGGCGACCGCCGCGGCGCTGCGGTTCTATGCGTTGGGACTGGTGGGCTACTCGGTCGTGCGCATTGTTACGCCGACTTTCTACTCGTTGCACAAGAGCCGCATCCCGGTGATGGTGAGCATGACGTCGGTCGTCGTGAACGTCGCGCTCAACTGGTGGCTGGTCGGCCTGCTGGGCTTCCGCGGCCTGGCGCTTGGCACTTCGATCACCGCCCTGCTGAATGCGGGCGTTCAGTTGTGGCTGGTGCGCCGTGAGCTCGGCGGCATCGACGGTCACCGCCTCATCGGTTCGCTGGTCCGGATCGTCGTCGCCGCCGCCGCGATGGGGGTTGGGGCGTGGGGCGCGAACGAACTGCTCACCCAGTGGCTGCCGGGCCAGTCGCTGGTGCTGCAGGTCATCCGCTTGACCCTCGCCATCGGGGCCGCCCTGGTGACGCTGGCGATCGCGTCGCAAGCGCTGCGCATCCCGGAGTTCGGGGAGGCGCGTGATCTCGTGCTCGGACGCTTCAAAAGGATGGTCAGGTGACGGATCGCGGCGGACTGGGTCTTCACACCTCGATCTGGAGAATCGCGTCGACCCACGTCGTCGTCGACGGCTACACGAACATCTACGCGCCGCTGTTGCCGCTGCTGATCCCGCACCTCGGCCTGTCACTGGCGACCGCCGGGATGCTGGCGATGTGCTTCCAGCTGGCCAACTCGGTGTCACAGCTCGGCTTCGGCGCGCTGGCCGATCGTTGGCGCCCGCGGTTGCTGGTGATGGCCGGCCCGCTGGTCGCCGTGGTCGTGTTGAGCTTCGTCGGGCTGGCCACGTCGCCGTTCATGCTGGGCGTGATCCTGGTGGCGGGGGGCCTCGGCGGCGCGGCGTTCCACCCGCCGGCGGCGGCGCTGGTCTACCGCTTGTCCGACCATCGCAAGGGTCTGGCGATGTCGGTCCACCTGTCGGGTGGCTCGCTCGGCTTCTCCGCGGCACCAATCCTGTTTGCGCCGTTCATCGCCTTCATGGGCCTGCAGTGGTCGCCGCTGATCATGATTCCCGGCCTGCTCGCGCTGGCGTGGACCCTGCGGCACGTCCCCACGTTTACGCTGCCCGCCGCGCACGAACGGTCGACGTGGAAGTCGCTGCGGCCGGCGGCGGCGCCGCTGTCGCTGCTCTATTTCACGATTGTGCTGCGCACTGCGACCAGCTACGGCTTCATGACGTTTACGCCGACGCTGCTGACGCAGCAGGGGTACAGCATTGGCGAAGCCAGCCTGGCGGTGTCGCTGTACCTGTTTACCAGCGGCATCGGCGGTTTCATCGGCGGGCCGCTCGCCGACCGGATCGGGCCACGGCGGGTGATCGTGTGGTCGCTCGTGGCCGCGGTCCCGTTCATGGCCACGGCGCCGTGGCTGTCGCCGCTTGGCTTCACCGTGATGCTGGCGATGGGCGGCCTGCTGCTGCAGTCGACGCTGCCGATTAGCGTGACGTTCGCGCAGAGCTTCGTGAAGGGCGGCGCCGCCACGGTGTCGTCGCTGATGATGGGGTTTGCGTGGGGCGTGGGCAGCCTCGCCGTGCCGCTGATTGGAGCCGGCGCCGACCGGTTCGGGATCGAGCGGACGCTGGCCGCGCTGGCGTTCCTGCCGCTGGTGGCGGCGGCGCTGGCGGCCGGGCTGCCGGCGACCGGGCCGGCGCGACGCGACGCGGGAACGCCGGTCGAGGCGCTCCCGTAGTACGATTCGAGGACGCGCATGGCTCGATATCCCTCTGCTTCAGGCGCTTCGTTCTCGTTCGGGCCGGGCCGCATGACGCCGGCCGTGAAGCTGCTCATCATCATCAACGTGGTGATGTTCGTGCTCAACCTGATCGTGCCGGCGATGACGCTGCGCCTCGGCCTCGAGCCGCGGGCGGTGTTCGAGGACTTCGCCCTCTGGCAGCCCGTCACCTACATGTTCCTGCACAGCACCGGCGGCGTCGGCCACGTGCTGATCAACATGCTCTCGCTGTGGATGTTCGGGACCGAGCTCGAGCGCACGTGGGGCACGCGGTTCTTCACGAAGTACTACTTCGTGACCGGCATCGGGGCGGCGGCCACCAGCCTGCTGCTGTCGCTGTTCGTCGACGGCATCTACTACTCGGTCACCGTCGGCGCCTCGGGCGCCATCTACGGCCTGCTGCTCGGCTACGGCATGTATTTCCCGAGCCGGCCCATCTACCTCTATTTCATCTTTCCGATTCCGGCGAAGTACTTCGTCATGATCGTCGGCGCGATCGCGTTCTTCTCGGCGCTCGGCGGTCCGGGCGGGGGCGTCGCGCACGCCGCGCACCTGGGCGGGCTGGTGGTCGGCTACCTGTACTTGAAGGGGCTGCGGCTGCGGCCGCTCGATGAGTTGAAATACCGCTGGCTGCGGTGGAAGATGGCCCGCGCGCGCAGCAAGTTCGACGTCTATTCCGGCGGCCGCTCGTCAACAGACGATGACTGGAAGAGCGACTGGAAGAAGCACATTCACTAGTGGGCTGTGCTCGATGAAGGCAAACCGGGCCGTTCCGTAGGAACGGCCCTCTGGCGGTCGCAGAGCCAGCTGGCGATAGGAGCGATCCAGGTGAGACGCTCCACTAGCTGCTGACAAACTTCTGCGCGGGGCGAAAGCCGGCAAGACCGGCGATGAGGTTGTCGGGAAAGGCGTCGAGGGCCGCGTTGTACGCCGCGGCGAGCTGGTTGTAGCGCGTGCCGTCGATGCCGGTCTCTCCGGCTTTCTCACGCGCGTCGAGCTTGCTCCACTCGAGCAGGATCGCCTGGCGCAAGCGGTGCAGGCGGCGATAGACCGCCAGCCCCCACATCGCCAGGCCCGCGAACAGGGCGAGGGTGAAAAGAACGCTCAAGGTTCGTGATTTCTTGTCATTTCTTGTCGTGGAAGTAGCTGTCGGTGCCGTCGAGCCAGTCCTGGCGGATGGGGCTGAAGATGTCCATCTCGAACGTGTCGTCGATGGCCTCGGCCTGGTGCGGCACCCATGACGGAATGTGCAGGACCTCGCCCTCGCGCACGGTGATCTCCTCACCGTTAATCACGAATCGCAGGCCGCCCTGCAGCACGTAGGTCATTTGCTCGCTTTCGTGCGAGTGCATGGGCACGAGCGCGCCACGCTTGAGGTAGATCTGCGTGACCATCTCGCGTTCGCCGGTAATGATCTTGCGGGAGATCATTTCGGTGACTTTTTCGAGCGCGATCTCGTCCCAGCGATAGAGGCGTACAGATGGTGAAGGCATGCGTTTGGCGGGGATTATAGCATCCGGCCGGATGATATAATTTTCGGCGACATGAAGGCTTCGACGCTGGCATCCAGACCCGACCCGCGCACGGCTCCCGCCGCTGGCGCCAACGCGCAATGGGGCGGTCTCACACGCGAGCAGCTGGTGCGGGCGTACCGTACGATGCTGCTGTCGCGCCGCATCGACGACAAGGAGATCCAGCTCAAGAACCAGAGCCTGATCTTCTTCCAGATCAGCGGCGCCGGCCACGAAGCGGTGCTGGTGGCGGCGGGCCTGCACCTGCGCGCCGGCTACGACTGGTTCTATCCGTACTATCGCGATCGCGCACTGTGCCTGCAGCTCGGCATGACGCCGCTTGAGATGCTGCTGAGCGCCGTCGGCGCGAAGGACGATCCCAACTCCGGCGGCCGCCAGATGCCGTCTCACTGGGGCCACACGGCGCTCAACATCCCGTCGCAAGGCAGCCCCACCGGCACCCAGTGCCTGCAGGCGGTCGGCGCCGGCGAAGCCGGCATGCTCTACGAGCGCCTGACCGACATCCCCGATCGCGACGAGCACTACCACGCCGACGAGATCACCTACATGTCGATCGGCGAAGGCGCCACCAGCGAAGGCGAGTTCTGGGAAGCGCTGAACACCGCCTGCACCCGCAATGTGCCGGTGCTGTTCCTGGTCGAAGACAACGGCTACGCGATCTCGGTGCCGGTCGAAGTGCAGACCGCCGGCGGCGACATCTCGAAGCTGGTCGAGTCGTTTCCGAACCTCGAGATCTTCCGCTGCGACGGCACCGACTTCGTCGACAGCTTCCGCACCCTCGGCGAGGCCGTCGCGCGCGTGCGCCGCGACCGCAAGCCGGCCTTCGTGCACGCGAAGGTGACCCGGCCGTACTCGCACTCGTTGTCGGACGATGAGCGGTTGTACAAGACGCCGGACGAGCGCAAGGCCGAGGCGCTGCGCGACCCGTTGACCAAGATGCGGGCATTCCTGCTGGCCGAGAAGCTGGCCACCGACGCCGACCTCGATGAGGTCGCGGCGTCGGTCGACCGCGAGATCGCCGAGGCGACCGAGGCGGCGATCAAGGCGCCCAAGCCGGCGGTCGAGACCGCCGATCACTTCGTCTATTCACCCGACGTGGACCCGACCTCGGCCATCTTCGAGACGCCGGCCCAGCCGGAGGGTAAACCCGACACCATGGTGTCGGCGATTAACCGCACGCTCAAGGACGAGATGGCGAAGAACCCGCGCATTGTCGTGTTTGGCGAAGACGTCGCCGACGCGAGCAAGGTAGCGGCGCTGGCGCACGTGCCCGGCAAGGGCGGCGTCTTCAAGGTCACCCACGGCCTTCAGAAGGCGCACGGCGCCGAGCGCGTCTTCAACTCGCCCCTCGCCGAGGCCAACATCGTCGGCCGCGCGGTCGGCATGGCGACGCGCGGCATCAAGCCGGTGGTTGAGATTCAGTTCTTCGATTACATCTGGCCGGCCATGATGCAGATCAAGGACGAGATGTCGATGCTGCGCTACCGCTCGGGCAACAACTGGTCGTGCCCGATGGTGCTGCGCGTGCCGATTGGCGGCTATCTGCGCGGCGGCGCGCCGTACCACAGCCAGTCGGGGGTCAGCATCTTCGCCCACTGCCCGGGCGTGCGGATCGTCTTCCCGAGCAACGCCGTGGATGCGGCGGGCCTGTTGCGCACCGCGATCCGCTGCGACGACCCGGTGTTGTACCTCGAGCACAAGCACCTCTATCGCCAGACCTACAACAAGGGCGCCTATCCTGGCGCCGAGTTCATGATTCCGTTCGGGAAGGGCTCGCTGCGCCGCGAGGGCACCGACATGGTGGTGCTGACGTGGGGCGCGCTCGTGCAGCGCTCGCTGCTGGCGGCCCAGCAGGCCGAGAAAGACGGCATCAGCGTCGCGGTGTTCGACCTGCGAACGATCATGCCGTACGACTGGGACGCAATTGCGGCACTCGTGCGCAAGACCAGCAAGGTGATCATCGCGCACGAAGACACGCTGACGTGCGGCTTTGGCGCCGAGATCGCGGCCCGCATCGGCGACGAGCTGTTCGAGCACCTGGATGCGCCGGTCAAGCGGGTCGCCGCCATGGATTGCCCGGTGGCGTACTGCCCGGAACTCGAGGAAGTCATCCTGCCGCAGTCGGCGGATGTGCTCGCCGCAATCAAGGGCCTTGCGGCGTATTAGCGCGGCGGTCCTCGTCTTGCTATCGGCCACCACGGCGGCGCTGGGCGACCAGGCCGCCGTTCGTGTTTCACCCGGCCGCGTCGAGGTGCTGAGGTCCGTGAACACACTGGCCCCCGACGTGGTCGGCTTGTTCCGCGAGCCGATCGGCTTCAAGCAAACCGCCAACGGCGAGTACTACGTCTTCGATCGGCGCGCGCACGCCGTGTACAGCGTCGACGAAAACGGACGCGCCAGCCGCAAGCTGGTGCAGATCGGCGCCGAGGACGGCCGTGTGATCGAACCGAGCGCGTTCGATGTCGCCAGCAACGGCAGTTTCGCGGTCGCCGATGCGCCCAATGGCCGCGAGCGGGTGCAATTGTTCGACGCGGCCGGCATTCGGACCGGCGGGTTCCTGTTGCCGGGCCGCGGCGCGGCGCGCGTGGTGCTGGGCTCGCTCAGCCTCAACGGCGTCGGGACGCTGGCCTACACCGGCCGGTCGATCGTGATGAGCCAGCCCGATTCAGGGTGGCTGATCACCGAGTATGGTCTTGCCGGGACGCCCACCCGGACCATCGGCCAGTTGCGGCGCACCGGCCACGAGGCCGATCGCCAGGTGCACCTGGCGCTGAACGCGGGCATTCCCATTCCCGATCCGGCCGGCGGCTTCTACTTTGTCTTCATGGCCGGCGCGCCGGCGTTCCGCAAATACGACGCAGCGGGCGAGATGGTCTATGAGCGCGCACTCCAGGGCCGAGAGATCGACCCTGTGGTCCAGGCGTTTCCCACGCGCTGGCCGCGCCGCACGTCGGGCGACGGCGAGCTACCGATGGTGGCGCCCACGGTGCGCACGGCAGCGGTGGATGGGGCGGGCCGCCTGTGGGTCTCGTTTGTGCTGCCGTACACCTACGTGTACGACCCGGAAGGCGAGAAGGTGCGGACCGTGCAGTTTCGCGGCGCCGGCATCATCGCGCCGTCGAGCCTGTCGTTCGGGGCGGGCGGCCGCCTGTTGGTCACCCCGGGGTGCTACGAGTTCGCGCCCTAATGGAGAGTGGTACAATCGGGGACTCGGCATGGGGAAGTTGAAGCTTACCGACTGGTTGCGCGCGCGCTGGAAGTCACGATCACTAGTGGCGGTCCTTCTCGTGGCGGGCTTTGCGATTAGCTGCAGCAGCCCCACGGCGCC
>JBBQSP010000072.1:0-26166 GCA_038213735.1 Vicinamibacterales bacterium
GCGAGCTGCAGGCTCTCGCGCATCGCCTTGCGGCGCGTGCCCTTCAGGAACAACTGCTCGCGATGCTCGCCGCGCAGCCTGGTGAGCGGTGCCGGCGCCGGGCCGAGCACGACGAAGCCGGCCGTGCCCCGCATGGCGCCGGCGAGAGTGCGCGCGGCGACCATCGCATCCTCGAAGGTCTTGTCGCGGACGACGATATTCACCATCGCCACCTGCGGCGGGTAGCGCATGGCGCGGCGGAACTCGATCTCCTTGTCGTAGAACGCCCGGTAGTCCTGGTCGCAAGCCAGCTTCACGCTGTAGTGCTCGGGGACCAGCGACTGGATGATCGCCTGTCCCGGCGTTTCGCCGCGGCCGGCGCGGCCGGCAACCTGCGTCAGCAACTGGAAGGTGCGCTCGGCCGAGCGGAAGTCCGCGAGCCCAAGGCCGACATCGGCCGAGATCACGCCAACCAGTGTGCACTCGGGAAAGTCGTGGCCCTTGGCGATCATCTGCGTGCCGATCAGCACGTCGACCTCGCGCCTGGCGACCTGCTCCAGGATCTCGACAAGGCTTCCCTTCCGGCGGACGGTGTCGCGATCGACGCGCGCCACCCGCGCGGCGGGAAACGCCGCCCGCACTTCGGCCTCGACGCGCTCGGTCCCGAAGCCGATGCGTTCCATGTACGGCGCCGCGCACTTCTCACAGGCCCTCGGCACCATCTTCGTGAAGTTGCAGTAGTGACAGCGGCCCCGGTAGCCGTCGCGTCCCTGCGTGTGCACGGTGAGCGTCACGCTGCAGTTCGGACACTCCAGGCTGGCGCCACACTGCCGGCACAGCACGGAGTTGGCAAACCCGCGGCGGTTGAGCAGAATCAGCGATTGCTGCTTTTCGGCCAACCTCGCAGCGATGGCGCCGGTCAGCGCGCGGCTCAGCACCACCTCGGCGCCGGCGGCCGCGATCTCTTCGCGCATGTTCACCACTTGCACCTGCGCCATCGGCCGATCGAGCACGCGCCGGTGCAGCGTGACCAGCGAGTAGCGGCCGTCCAGCGCGTTGGTATACGACTCGAGGGTCGGCGTGGCCGAGCCGATCACCACCAGGGCGCCGGTAAACTTGCCGCGCATGATCGCGACGTCGCGTCCGTGGTAGCGCGGCGTCTCGTCCTGCTTGTACGAGGTATCGTGCTCCTCGTCCACGATGATCAGCCCCGGATGGGCCAGCGGCGCGAACACCGCCGACCGCGTCCCGATCACGACATCGACATCGCCGCGTCGGATGCGATGCCACTGGTCGTGGCGCTCGCCGTCGGACAGGCCGCTGTGCTGGATGGCGACCGCCGCCCCGAAGCGCGCGCGAAATAGCGCCGCCACCTGCGGTGTCAGCGCGATCTCGGGCACCAGCATCAGGACGCCACGCCCGCGCTGCCGCACGGTGTCGGCCAGCCGCAAGTACAGCTCGGTCTTGCCGCTGCCGGTCACGCCGTGCACCAGCGCCACGTGAAAGGCGCCGGCGGCGGCCAGCGGCGCCAGGTGCGACAGCGCCGCGTCCTGTTCGGCGGTCAAGGCGCGCGGTGCCGCTCCGACCGCCGGCGTGTGCGCGGTGACCGCGTGCTCGAACGGATCGCGATCGACCCGGTCGTGGCGAATCGACACGAGGCCAAGGCTCTCCAGGCGCGTGATGGTGGCGGCAGCAATACCCCGCGCGGCAAGCGCCGGGGCGGTCAGGCCACCGGGAGCGTCTGCCAGCAACTGCAAAGCCTGCACTTGTTTCGGCCCCAGCGGCGGCAAGGTCCGGCCAAAGCCGGACGCCACAGTGCCGGGAGCGGCGGACGCTACGTCGATGTCTGCGGTGTCCGCCTCTAGGCGGACCAGTCCCTCCGCCGTCAGCGCGACGACGCGCACGGTCTTGAATCGATCGACGCGGTTCGAGAGGCCGTACGGCGGCAAGGCCGCAGCCAGCGCGGCACCAGGTCCCGCGAGGTAGTACTCCGACACCCACTGCGTGAGCTTCACGACGTCCGGCGGCACGAACGCACCGGCGTCCAGAACTTGGATAATGTCCTTGAGCTTGAAGGAACTGTCGGCGGCACTCACCTGCCCGACGGCGACGCCGGTCAGCTTGCGGGGCCCGAGCGGCACGACCACGCGCGCCCCTGGCACGGGCATGGCCTGATCGGGTGGCACGCGATACGTGAGCAGGCCGAGCGCGGGCACCGGCACCGCGACAGACACGAGACGTTCGCTCAAGGCGGGCCTACGCGTCGCCCTGGAGGATGGCGCGGACCAGCTTCATGTCTTCCCACACTTCACGCTTCGCCGACGGGTTGCGCAGCAGGTAGGCGGGATGGAACGTCGGGACGAGCGTGGTGCCGCGGTAATCGAAACGCCGCCCCCGCAGCCGCGTGATGGGATCGGTGGTCTTCAGCAGGCACTGCGCCGCGAACTTGCCAAGCGGCACGATCACCGCGGGCCGGATCGCATCGATTTGCCGGAACAGGAACGGCTCGCACGCCGCCACCTCGTCGGGCTCGGGATTGCGATTCTCGGGCGGGCGGCACTTGATCACGTTGGCGATGTAGACCTGCTCGCGCGACAGGCCAATCGCCTCGATGATCTTGGTCAGCAACTGCCCGGAACGACCGACGAATGGCTCGCCCCGCTGGTCTTCTTCCTCACCAGGGGCTTCGCCCACGAACATCAGCCGCGCCTTCGTGTGCCCCATGCCGAACACGACCTGCGTCCGGCCGAGCGAGCAGAGCTTGCACCGCATGCACGCCGGGCCGAGGTCAATCTTGATGTCGTCGAGCGATTCGACCGCAACCTCGGTCCGGCTAAAGCCGGACGCTACATCGGCACCGTGCCCGGTGGTGTCCGCCTTTAGGCGGACCGGTTCGGTCTGGCTCAAGCCCGACGCCACCTTGTCGACATTGTCGGCGCGATCACGCCACGCCGGATCCCGGCTGAGACCAGTCACTCCCATGTCTGCGAAATACCGCAGATGATCGGCGATTTCTCGTGACATGGGCTAGGCCTTGGCGGCAGCGTTGCGGACCGGCACGGCGATCAGCAACTGCTCCACGCAATCGAGAATGCGCGCGGCCACGGCGGCCTTGCTCTGCAGTGGCACGTCTTCCACGCCGGCGGCGGTGACCAGCGACACGGCGTTGGTGTCAACATCGAAGCCCGCATCGGCCCGCGAAACATCGTTGGCCACCACCAGGTCGACGACTTTCTTCTCGAGCTTGCCCTGCGCATATTTCACGACATCGTGGGTTTCGGCCGCGAAGCCAATCAGCACCGGCACGCCCTGCGTCCGCGACGGCAGGCGGCCAAGGTCGCCCAGGATGTCCTTCGTCCGGTTGAGCGTGATCGTCAGGTCGCCTTCGGCCTTCTTGACCTTGCTGTCCGATGGCGACGCCGGCGTGTAATCGGCCACGGCCGCCGCCATGATCACCGCGTCCTGTCCGTCGGTCCGCGCCATCACCGCGGCGTGCATCTCGGCCGCGCTCCGGACGGCCACGAGCGCGGCACCGTTCGGCGCGACCAAGTGGGTCGGACCGCTGACCAGCGTCACCGCGGCGCCGCGGCGCAGCGCTTCGGCCGCCAGCGCATAGCCCATGCGTCCGCTGGACCGGTTTCCGACGAAGCGCACCGGGTCGATGTCCTCGAATGTCGGTCCGGCGGTGACCAGCACGCGCCGGCCGACCAGGCCGCCTGCGCCGGCCGGCTTCGGCGAGCCAGGGCTGCTGCCCTTCGACGCCAGCACCATTTCCGCCGCTGCCACCACGGCCTCGGGCTCGGCCAGCCGGCCCTTGCCGATCCAGCCGCAGGCCAGGTAACCGGACCCCGGATCGACCACGTGCACCCCGCGCGCCATCAGCGTCTCGAGGTTCTTCGCGACCGCCGGGTGCTCGAACATGTTGGTGTTCATCGCCGGCGCGATCAGCACCGGTGCCTTGGTCGCGACGAACAGCGACGACAGAAAATCGTCGGCCAGCCCGTTGGCGAACTTGCCCACAGTGTTGGCGGTGGCCGGCGCCACCAGCAGCAGGTCGATGGTCGAGGCGATCGAGATGTGCTCGATGTCGGCGTTGGCGCCCCTCTTCCACTGGTCGGTGATCACCTCGCGGCGCGTGATCGCCTCGAAGGTGAGCGGCCCCACGAACTCGGTCGCCGCCCGGGTCATGATTGCCACCACCTCGTGGCCGTTCTTCTGGAGTCCGCGCGCGATCTCCACCGCCTTGTAAGCGCCGATGCCGCCGGTCACGCCGAGTGCGATGAATGCCATGAATTGGTTCTGCGTTCCTGGTTACTTCTCAAACGACCTGATGATCTCTTCCGCGATCGGGCTCATGCGATGGGTTCGCGATCGTTCGGCGGCAATGATCTCCTGCAGCCGCACCACCGTTGGCTCGAGCTGATTGTTGATCACGACGTAGTCGTAATCGACGTAGGCACCCGCTTCAGCGCGCGCCGCGGCGAGCCGGCGTTGCATGGCCTCTTCGCTGTCGGCGCTGCGGCCGCGCAACCGCCGCTCGAGAATCTGGAACGACGGCGGCAACACGAAGATCGCCGTGTGGTCGACGCCAGTGGCCTTCACCTGCCGGGCGCCCTGCACGTCGATCACGAGCACTACGTCCTGGCCCGACGCCAGCAGCGCCTCGGTGTCGGACCGGCAGGTCCCATACAGGTTCCCGAACACGTCGGCCCACTCCAGGAAGTCGTTGCGCTCGATCATGTCCTCGAAGTCCGGCCGCGAGACGAAATTATAATCGACGCCGTCGCGCTCGCCGGCCCGCGCCGGACGTGACGTAAACGACCGCGACATCCGCAGGTTGGGCAGGATCTGCACCAGCCGCTCGGCCAGGGTGGTCTTGCCGGTGCCCGACGCAGCCGACACGATGAACAACAGGCCGCGGTTGGGGTTCTGCGTCATCGGCGTGGGCTACTCGACATTCTGGACCTGCTCGCGCATCTTCTCCAACTCGGCCTTCGCCTGGATCACGACCTCCGACACCTGCAGCCCGTCGGCCTTGGAACCAATCGTGTTGATCTCGCGGTTCATTTCCTGCAGCAGGAAGTCGAGCTTGCGGCCGCACGGCTCGACGCTGTCCGAGAGCGCGTCCCAGTGCGCCAGGTGGCCGTGAAAACGCGTCACTTCTTCGGTGATGTCCGAGCGCTGCGCGACGCGCACCACTTCCTGCGCGAGCGCGGTCTGGTCGATCGGCAACGCGCCGGCCAGTTCACGCGCGCGTTCCATCAGTCGCGCCTCCAGGTCGACGCGCCCGGTGTCGGCGGCGGCGGCAATGCGGACGATCAAGTCAGCCAGCATCGCCTTGCGCATGTCGAGATCCGCGCGCAAGTGCTGCCCTTCGCGCACGCGCATGGTTTCGAGCTGCTCGATCGCGGCGTCCACCGCCGCGGTGACCGGCGCGCCCAGCGCCTCGGCCAGGCCGCCGGAATCGGGCATCTGGTCCTGGATGGTCAACGCCTGCGGCAGTCGCAGCAGGTCACCGGGGGTCAACGCCCCGCTGACCAGGCCTTGCGTCCGGGCCTGGTCCATCACTGCCGCGAGCGCCTGCGCGAACGCGGCGTTCAGCTCGACGCGCGGCGCCGACACCTGCCGGGTCTGCAGCGATACGCCAATCTCGACGCGGCCGCGCGCCAGGCGCTTTTGCACCAGTGCGCGAAGCGGCGGCTCGAGTGCGGCCAGCGGCGTCGGCAGCCGCAACTGCAGATCGAGAAAGCGGTGATTGACCGCGCGAATCGTCACCCCGAGCGTGCCGCGCTCATCGTCGCTCGTGAGGGAGGCAAAACCGGTCATGCTCTTGATCATAAGATGCTCTCGGCCTTCAACCGCCGACTGGTCCTCAGTTCGGTGACCGGGCCGTCGGTCCGGTCCTTCGTGTCCGGCCGGGTTTCGAGCAGCTGCTGCTCGTTCAGCCTGGCATACGCGCCATTGGGCCGCGCCACCAGCTCGTCGTGCTTGCCAATCTCGACCACGCGCCCGCGTTCGAGCACGATGATCGCGTCGGCCTTCTGCACCGTCGACAAGCGGTGCGCGATCACGAACGACGTGCGGTTCATCATCAACGTCGCCAGCGCCTGCTGCACCAGCCGCTCCGACTCGGAATCGAGAGCCGAGGTGGCTTCGTCCAAAATCAGCAGCGGCGAGTTTTTGAGCAGCGCGCGGGCAATTGCCAGCCGCTGGCGCTGCCCACCCGACAACCGCTGTCCGCGTTCGCCGATGCGCGTCTGGTAACCGTGCGGCTGCGCCGCGATGAAATCGTGGGCGTGCGCGGCGCGCGCCGCCGCTTCAATCGCCGGCATCTCCGCCCCCGGCGTGCCGTACGCGATGTTGGCGGCAATGGTGTCGTCGAACAACACCGTTTCCTGCGTCACCATGCCGATCTGGGCGCGGAGCGACACCAGGGTGACGTCGCGAAGGTCGTGGCCATCGATCGTGATCGCTCCGCTCGTCACGTCATAGAAGCGCGGCAACAAGTTGACCAGCGTCGTCTTGCCGGCGCCGCTGCGGCCGACGATCGCCACCATCTGGCCGGCCTGGACCGAGAACGACACGCCGCGCAGCGTGCTGCGGCCATGGCCGTCTTCGTAGCCGAAGCTGACGTCGCGGAATTCGATGACCCCCGCAAACGGCGGCAGCGCCGCCGCACCCGCGCGCTCCGTCACTTCGGTGTGCGTGTCGAGCAGCTCGAAAATGCGGTCCGAGGCCGCCATGGCCTGCTGCAGGTTGGCGTTGACGCGCGACAGCTTCTTGACCGGACCGTACATCAGCAGCAGCGCCGCCAGGAACGAGGTGAACTCACCGGCAGTGAGACGGCCCTGGGCAATCTCGCGGCTGCCGTACCAGAGGGCGCCGGCAATGGCGACGCCGCCCAGGAACTCCATCAGCGGCGGCAGGGTCGCCAACACGCGCGTCACCTTCAGGTTGGTGCGAAACAACGTCGCCGAGGCCCGCTCGAACCGGGTCGCTTCGCGGCCTTCCGCACCAAAGGCCTTGACGATCCGGTGGCCCGTGAAGGCTTCGCCGGCGACATGCGAGATGTGCTCCTGCGCCTCCTGGCTCCAGCGCGAGACCGTGCGCACGCGCTTGCCGAGGCGGACGATCGGATAGACCACGAGCGGCGCCGCCGTCATGCAGACCAGCGCCAGCTTGGCGTCGTAGTAGAACAGCAGGCCGGCGCAACCGACCAGCGTGAGCGACTCGCGCGCCAGGTCGCCGAGGGTTTCCGACACGGCCCGCTGCACCATGCCGACGTCGTTGCTGATCCGCGACAGCAACTGCCCTGCCGTGCGCCGTGCGAAAAACGCCGCCGACTGGTCCAGCAGGTGCCGGAACAACTGGTTGCGCACCACCATCACCACCCGGTGCCCGAGGCCCTCCATCAGGTAGGTCGAAAAATACGAGCCCAGGCCCTTCAAGAGGTACACCAGCAGGATCGCCGCCGTAATCGACGCCAGGTTCTCCTGCGTCGTCAGCACATCGTCGATGATCGGCTTGATGAGATACGCCAGCGCCGCGGAGGCCGCGCCATACACGATCATCGCCACGGCCGCGCCGGCCATGACCGCCTTGTGGGGGGTCGCGTAGCGAAGGAGGCGCAGAAAGGGGTTCATCAGCGGGTGTCAGACACCCTATACCCTCTCGGATGGGTCGAATGCCACTGCCAGGCGTGGCGCACGATGACCTCGAGATCGGCAAAACGCGGCGTCCAGTTCAGCTCGCGCTGGGCGCGGTCACTCGCCGCATACAGCCGGGCGGGGTCGCCAGGGCGCCGGGGCGCCGCTTCCCACTGGACCGGTTTGCCGACGACGCGGCTGACGGCGTCGATGACGGCCCGCACTGACTGCGGCGTGCCGGTGCCAATGTTGTAGGCCGCCGACGGGGCGCCTTGTTCGAGCGCGGCGAGCGCGCGCAAATGCGCCTCGGCCAGGTCGCACACGTGGATGTAATCGCGCTGGCAGGTGCCGTCGGGGGTCGGGTAGTCCTCGCCGAACACCTTCAGCGGCTTGCCGCCGATCGCCGCCTGGATGGCGAGTGGAATGAGGTGCACCTCCACGGCGTGATCCTCGCCGATGGAGCCATCAGGATGCGCGCCGGCGGCGTTGAAATAGCGCAACGCCATCCACTTCAACCCAAACGCGCGCTCCAGGTGCGGCAAGGCGCGCTCGATCGTCAGCTTGGTTTCGCCGTACGCGTTAATCGGCTGGGTCGCCAGCGACTCGACAATCGGCACGCGCTCCGGCTCCCCGTACACCGCGCAGGTGGACGAGAACACGAAACGCTTCACGCCGGCATCACGCATGGCCTCGAGCACGCCAAGGGTACCGGCCACGTTGTTCTGGTAATACTCGAGCGGCTTCTGCACTGACTCGCCCACCGCCAGCCAAGCCGCAAAGTGCATCACCGCATCGGCGCGATGGTCGATCAGCAGCTGACGGACGGCGGCCACGTCGTGGATGGCGGCGCGCACCAGCGGCACGCCGGCCGGCACCGCTTCCGCGTGTCCGGCCGACAGGTCGTCGAGTACGGCGACCGCGTGACCCGCATCCACCAGGGCGCGCACCGCGTGGCAGCCGATGTACCCCGCGCCCCCGGTCACGACAACGCGAGCCATGGTTACCGTCCGATCGAGAAGTAGGTAAAGCCCAGCGCCTTCATGTCATCCCGCTGGTAGATGTTGCGGCCGTCGAACACCACCGGCGTGCGCATCAACTTTTTCATGCGCGCGAAGTCGGGTTCACGGAACTCCTGCCACTCGGTGATCACCGCCAGCGCGTCGGCGCCCTTGAGGGCGTCGTAGTTCCGGTTGCTGAACGTGACGCGGGTTCCGAACACCGCCTTGGCCACCTTCATTGCCTCGGGATCGTACGCCTGCACCTTGACGCCCTTGGCGAGCAGCGCCTCGATGATGGGGATGGCCGGCGCTTCGCGCATGTCGTCGGTCTTGGGCTTGAAGGCCAGGCCCCAGATCGCGATGGTCTTGCCCTTGAGGCCGGCGCCGAAGTGCGCGTCGATTTTCTTGACCAGTACGCGCTTCTGGTTCTCGTTGACCGCGTCCACCGCCTTCAGGATCTTGAAGTCATACTTCTTGTCGGCGGAGAACTTCGTGACGGCCTTCACGTCCTTCGGGAAACAGCTGCCGCCGTAGCCCACGCCCGGGAACAGGAACGACGTCCCGATCCGGCGGTCCGAGCCAACGGCCTGCCGGACGCGATCGACATCAGCGCCGAACAGATCGCAGACGTTGGCAATCTCGTTCATGAACGAGATCTTCGTCGCCAGGAAGGCATTGGAGGCGTACTTCGACAACTCGGCGCTCGGGCAATCCATCACCATGATCGGCGCGCCGGTGCGCGTGAACGGCTGGTGGAGCTTGACCATCAGCTCGGCGGCGCGCGGATCCTCGGCGCCAATCACCACGCGATCCGGCTTCATGAAGTCGTCGACCGCGGCGCCCTGCTTCAGGAACTCAGGATTGCTGACCACGCTGAACGGGTGCGTCGTCTCGCGGCGGACGACCTCGCGCACCTTCTCGGCGGTGCCCACCGGGACGGTGCTCTTGTTGACGATGACCTTGTAGCCGTTCATGGCGCGCGCAATCTCGCGCGCGACGCCCATCACGTGACGGAGGTCAGCGGAGCCGTCTTCGCCTTGCGGGGTGCCGACGGCAATGAAGACCACCTCGGCCACGCGGACCGCCTTAGGGAGCTCGGTCGTAAACGTCAGCCGGCCTTCGGTCTTGTTCCGCTTGACCATCTCTTCGAGGCCAGGCTCGTAGATGGGCACCTTGCCACGCCGCAGCATGCGGACCTTGGTGGCATCCTTGTCGACACATGTAACCTCGTTGCCCGACTCGGCCATGCACGCGCCAAGCACCAGTCCCACGTACCCGGTCCCCACCACCGCGATCTTCATTCGACCTCCAAAACAAGAAAGCCTATCATCCGAGTTGTAGGCTGTCAACATACTGTGCCACAAGGACTTGCCGGTCTTGTGGTACCCTCTTCGCCGTGCGGATCCTGGTCGACTACCGTCCGGCGCTACGCGAGCGGACGGGCGTCGGTGAGTTCGTGCACGAGCTGGCCCGAGCCCTGTGTGTCCGCACCGAGCCGGCCGACTCGGTCACCCTGTTCAGCAGTTCCTGGAAAGACCGCGTGCCCCCCTCGTTGGCCGCCGAGATACCAGGCGCCCACATTGCCGACGTTCATCTCCCCGTCCGCGCGCTGGTCTGGAGTTGGAACCGCCTCGAATGGCCGCCGGTTGAATGGCTGGCCGGCGAGCACGACGTGGTCCACAGCCAAAGTCCCATGCTGATTCCAACCACCCATGCCGCACAGGTGGTGACCATTCACGACCTGGACTTCTTGCGCCATCCCGACCAACTGGCGGCCGAAATCCGTCGCGATTACCCGCGCCTGGCGCGCTCTCACGCGGCCCGTGCCGACGCGATTATCGTGTCGTCCCAGTACGCCGCCGGCGAAGTGACGCGGGAACTCGGTGTCAGCCGCTCGCGCGTGCATGTCTGCCCGCCCGGACGTCCCGATTGGTCGGCCGCCGTGGCCGCACGCCAGGCGGCCCGGCGCGGAAACCACATCCTGTTCCTGGGCACGTTGAACCTGCGCAAGAACGTCGGCACGCTGCTCGAGGCCTACGCCCTCCTGCGCGCGCAGGTGGCCGACGCGCCGGCACTGGTCCTGGCCGGCCACACCACGCCCGCCTCGGCACGCTGGGAAGCACGGGCCAACGAGGCGCCGCTTGCGGGACACGTGACGATCACCGGCTACGTCGACACCGCCACGCGCGTCGACCTGTTCGCCGGCGCGCGCATGCTCGTCCTGCCCTCCTACGAGGAGGGCTTTGGCTTGCCGGTGCTCGAAGCCATGGCGTGCGGCGTTCCGGTCGTCATCTCGTCGCGCGGCTCGCTGCCCGAGGTCGCTGGCGGCGCCGCCGCGCCCATCGACCCGGATGACGCCGAGGGCCTGGCCGCCGCCATGCGCGCGCTGCTCGACGATGGGCACGCGGAGGCGGCGGCCCAGCGCGGCCTGCTGCAGGCATCGCAGTACAGCTGGGCCGCATGCGCGGCAGCGGCGCGGCAGGCCTACGCCTCGGCGATGGAGGTCCATGCGCATCGCGGTTGACGCGCGCGAACTCTGCGGCCACCCCACCGGCGTGGGGCGCTACTTGAGCGAGCTGCTCACCGAATGGGGGGGCGATGCCGCAGCGACGCGCCACGACTGGACGCTGTACGCCCACACGACGCCGCACGTACCGCCGTCGTGGCAATCGGCCGTGCAGATCGTTGACGGTGGCGGCGGGTCGATGTGGGAGCAGTGGTCGTTTCCGCGCGCGCTGGCCCCGCGGCGTCCCGATGTCGTCTTCTCGCCCGCCTATTCGGCGCCGCTGACGGCGGCCGCACCGGTCGTCCTGACGATCCACGACGTCTCGTTCTTTGCCCACCCCGAATGGTTCTCGCCCCGCGAGGGCCGGCGGCGGCGCCTGCTCACGGCCTGGTCGGCCCGCCGGGCTCGGGCGGTGTTGACGGACACGGTTTTCTCGCAGGGGGAAATCGCCCGCCACATCGGGCTGCCGGCCTCGCGCGTCCAGGTCATTCCGCTGGGCATGCGGACGCCAATCGCACGCGGGCCCGGCACCGCCACCACGGGGCGGGAACCAATCGTGCTATACGTTGGCTCGGTGTTCGAAAGGCGAAGGGTTGATCGATTGATGGCGGCCTTTGACGCGGTGGCCGATCGGGTGCCGTCAGCGCAGCTCGAAATCGTCGGCGAAAACCGCACCCGGCGGCCGCGGATCGATCTCGACGCCGTGCGCCAGCGCTCGCGTCATAGCGACCGGATCCACCTGCGCGCGTACGTGGATGACGACACCCTGGCCGGGCTCTACGCCCGGGCATCGGTGTTTGCGTTCCTGTCGGAGTACGAGGGGTTTGGCCTGACGCCGCTCGAGGCCCTGGCCGCCGGCGTCACGCCGGTGCTGCTGGACACGCCGGTGGCTCGCGAAACCGCCGGTCCGGCGGCGCACTACGTGCCCACCTCGGCCGGGGACGAGGCGGTGGCAGCGGCGCTCGTGGCGACCCTGACCGATGACGCCCTGCGGCGCCGCCTGGTCGGCCACGCGCCGGCGGTGCTGGCGCGCTACGACTGGACGGTCACCGCCGCGCGCACGCTCGCGGCGATCGAAGGGGCGGCGATTGGCCGATAACCTCTCGTCGCTGACGATCATCATCGTCACCTACAACTCGGCCGCCGAGATCGGGCCGTGCCTCGATTCGCTGGTCGGGCACACGGCGCCGTTTCCCACCACCATCACGGTTGTGGACAACGCTTCGACCGACGGCACGGCGGCTTTGGTGCGGGGACGCTGGCCCGACGTGCAGGTGATCGAGTCGCCCATGAACGTGGGCTTCTCGCGGGCCAACAACCTGGGGATTCGCGCTACCACCAGTGACTACGTGCTGCTGCTGAATCCCGACACCGTGGCGCCGCCGGGCGCGATCCAGACCCTGGTGCGCGGGCTGGCCGCGCACCCCGATGCCGCCATCGCCGGCGCGCGGTTGCTCAGCGAGCGCGGCTTTCCCGAACTGTCGTGGGGCGAGCCGATTGGCCCGTGGACCGAGCTGAAGCGCAAGATGTTCTCCATCCTCTACTACCGCAAGGTGCGGCGGGTTGTCAGAAAGGTGGACAAGCTGAGCCGCCAGGCGCGCGAGGTGGCGTGGGTCAGCGGCGCGTGCATGGTGATTCGCCGGCCCGACCTCGAAGCCGTGGGGCTGCTCGATGAGCGGTACTTCATGTACACCGAGGACGTCGACTTGTGCGTGGCCATGGCGAAGCGGGGCCGGACGGTGTTGTATGTGGCCGGTGCCGAAGTGCTGCACCATCGCGGCAAGTCGGCGGCCCGCAATCCTGAGACCGAGCGGCTCTACCGCCAAAGCCAGCTGGCGTACTACGAGAAGCACCTGCCGCGGTGGGCCGGGGTGCTGCGCGCCTATCTCAAGCTGACCGGCAAGTCGGCCGGACACTGACCATGCGGATCGCGATCGACGCGCGCAAGCTTCGCGACTTCGGCATCGGCACCTATATCCGCAACATCCTGATCGAGTTGTCGCGGCTCGACCAGGCCACCGAGTACGTCATCTTGTGCCGGCCAGACGATGTGGAGGCCGGCGAGGTGCTTGGACGCAACTTCCGGATGGTGCCCGAGACCGCGCCGACCTACTCAATCGCCGAACAGGTTCGAATCCCGCTGTCGCTGGCGCGCGAACGCGTGGCGATGGTGCATGAACCGCACTACGTACTGCCGCCGGCGATTCGCTGCCGCTCGGTCGTGACCATTCACGATTGCATCCACCTGATGTTCCCTCAGTACCTGCCGGGCAAGCTGGCCTACGTCTACGCCAAGGGTTCGATGTGGAGCGCGACGCGCAAGGCCGACCGGGTACTGACGGTGTCGGAGGCCTCGAAGCGCGACATCCTGCGGTTCTTCGACATCCCGCCCGAGAAGGTCGAGGTCATCTACAACGCCATCGACGAGCGGTTTCTCGGACCGGCGGACCAGCACCGCATGGACCTGACGCGCCAACGCTACCAGCTGGACCACCCGTTTGTGCTGTACGTTGGCAATATCAAGCCGCACAAAAACATCGAGCGGCTGGTCGAGGCGTTCGCGATCGCCAAGCGCAGCGGCCCCGACAACCTGAAGCTGATCATCATCGGCGACGAGTTGTCGAAGTATCCGGTGCTGCGGCAGTCGGTGCACCGCCACAAGCTGGACAAGCACGTGCGCTTTCTCGGCTTCCAGCCGCAGGAGACGCTGGCGGCGTTTTACCGCCTGGCCCGCGCGTTCGTGTTCCCGTCGCTATACGAAGGATTTGGGCTGCCGCCGCTCGAGGCGATGGCCTGCGGTACGCCGGTCGTGACCTCCAACGTGTCGTCGCTGCCGGAGGTGGCGGGCGGCGCGGCGCTCCTGGTCGACCCTCACGAGTCGGAGGCAATTGCCGACGGCATTGTCCGCGCGGTGACCGACGAGCCATTGCGTGCCGAGCTGATCGCCAAAGGCCTCGCCCGCGCCCACGATTTTTCGTGGAAGCAGAGCGTGGGGAAGATTCACGAGATCTACATGGAAGTGGCGAATCGGTAGGCGCGCCGTTGGCGCGTGGGGCGACCGCTTCGCGGTCGTCGGGCTCGGCGCTTCGCGCAGTCGTGGGGCTTGCGGCTACGCTCGTGGGGGTTAGCGGGTGCGATACCGCGGGCCGAACACGATCAGCGCCACGACCATCACGAGCACTAGTTGCGGCATCGACAGCATTGCCTAAGACTCAAGCCTTGCCGCGCGAACGGGATTCAGCCGCCGATTCTCGACCTGGCGTTCCATCGCACGCAAGGCCGACTTGCTGATCCGGATCGATCCCATACGTCCGCTGAAGCGTGCTACCGAATAGTTGCTTCGAAACTGCGCCTTGATCGCGTCGGACAGCGACTCGCCATCGCGCCGGTGGCGGCAAAGCAGCTCATAGGCTTCCAGGTCGATTTCCACGGTCATCGTGGCCATTCGCGAATCATGCGCCACGGAGCAGTTCCGGTCAATACGCGATTCGCCCCTACGAGGCCGCGGAGCGGCCGAGCCCTACGAAGGGCGAAGCCCAAGCCCCACGAGCGGCGTGAGCCGCGAGCCGCACGCGCGCCGACTTGTCCGCCGCAGCGCTTTGCGCGGAGGTGGGAGGCGCGCGCCCTGTATGATCGCCAGGTGCGCGTCGCCCTCATCCACGACTGGATCACTGGTATGCGCGGAGGGGAGAAGGCGCTCGAGGTGTTCTGCGAGCTCTTCCCTGCCGCCGACCTGTTCACGCTGGTCTACCTGAAAGGCACGGTCACGCCGATCATCGAGAAACGCCTGGTGAAGAAATCGCCGATTCACTGGCTGCCGATGGCGGGCACGCTCTACCGGCAATACCTGCCGCTCTTTCCGATGGCGGTCGAGCAGTTCGACCTCGACGGCTACGATCTGGTGATCAGCACCAGCCACTGCGCTGCCAAGTCGGTGGTGGTCACTGGGCGGGCGCGGCATCTCTGCTACTGCCTGACGCCGATGCGCTACGCGTGGGACCAATTCGATGCCTACTTTGGCGCGGAGCGGGTCGGCAAGGTGCCAAGCGCGCTGCTGCGGCCGGTGCTGGCCGGCCTGGCCCGCTGGGACCGGGCCACCGAGGGACGAGTACACCGCTATCTCGCTATCTCTCAATATGTTGCGCGGAGAATCGCGCTGTACTATAATCGTCAGTCGACCCTTGTCCATCCACCGGTCGATACGGAGTTTTACGCCCCTGACGCCGCCAGCCCACCGCAGCCGGAGCCTTCGGTGAGCACCCCGCCTCACTTTCTCGTCGTGTCTGCGCTCGTGCCGTACAAACGGGTCGACCTGGCCATGATGGCTGCCCGTCAGGCCGGTGTGCGGCTCACGGTAGTCGGCAGCGGCCCCGAACGGCAGGGACTGGAGCGCCTCACCGGCGACGGCATCGAGCTGGCCGGCTGGCGATCAGACGATGAGATTCGCGACTTGTATCGAACCTGCACCGCCGCGATCCTGCCCGGCGAAGAGGACTTCGGCATCGTGCCGGTCGAGGCCCAGGCTTGCGGCCGCCCGGTGGTGGCGTTCGGCCGCGGCGGCGCGCTCGACACGGTGATCGAGGGCGAAACCGGCGTGTTGTTCGGCGAGCCGACGGTGGCCTCCTTGGCCGAGGGGCTGCAGCGGGCCGCGCGCACGCACTGGAACCCGTCGCGCATCCGCGCCCACGCCGAAACGTTCTCCCGCCAGCGCTTTGTCGCTGCGATCGAACAGATCGTTGACGACACCATGCGCGCCCCGGCAGGCACCCGATGGTAAGGCGCCACAACCGCCTGCTGGTCGCGTTTCACGTCACCACGGATGCCCTGCTGGCGATGGTGGCGTTCCTGCTGGCGTACGTCCTACGTTTCGAAACGGGCCTGTTCGAGATCACTCGCGGCCAGCCGCCGATCGAGCAGTACTTCGGCGTCCTGCCGTTCGTGGCGCTGGTGGTCCCGATCGGCTTTCACTTCCAGGGCCTCTATCGGCTGCGCCGCGGCCGCTCGCGCATCGACGACTTCTTCAACGTGCTCGTCGGCAGCATCTTCGCCGTGGTGCTTGGCATCGTCAGCACGCTCTATTTCCAGGCCTACTACGCGTCGAACGCGCAGCGCGACATTGGCGCGTTTGAAGTATCGCGCCTGGTCTGGGGCTTGTTCCTCGGCTGCAACATCGCCTTCGGCTACCTGTCGCGCAAGTTCATTCGCGAGGCGCTCGAACGGCGCTGGCTGGCGGGCGTTGGGCTGCGGCGGATCCTGATCGCGGGCGCCGGGGAGCTCGGCCGCGTCGTTGCCGATCGCATGCTCGAGCATCGCGAGTTGGGGTACCAGCTCGTCGGGTTCGTCGACGACAAGGCCGGCGGCGATCACCTGGGTTATCGCGGCCTGCCGCTGCTCGGATCGCTCAGCGAGGCGGCCGAGATTGTCACCAACGAGAAAATCGACGACCTGTACGTCGCGCTGCCGCTCGAGGAGCACATGAAGCTGCTCGACCTGGTCGAGTCGACCAGCCGCGAGGGCGTCGACATCAAGGTGGTGCCCGACCTGCTGCAGTTCATCGCGCTCAGGGCGCGGCTCGAAGACCTCGACGGCGTGCCCGTCATCAACCTGAACGACGTCCCGCACCAAGGACTGAGCGCCTTCATCAAGCGCGCCCTCGACATCGTGATTTCGGCCGGGGCGCTCGCGATCATGGCGTTGCCGGGCCTGCTGATCTCGTGGCTGATCAAGCGCCACTCGCCCGGTCCGGTGTTCTACACGCAGGAGCGGATGGGCCTCGACGGCAAGCAGTTCCACGTCTACAAGTTCCGGACCATGCCGGTCGATGCCGAACCCGAGGGGCCGGTGTGGGGCGACGAGAACGATCCGCGCGCCACCGGTGTCGGCGCCTGGCTGCGCGCCCACGACCTGGACGAATGGCCGCAGTTCTGGAACGTGCTGGTCGGCGAGATGTCGATCGTCGGCCCACGGCCCGAGCGGCCGTTCTTCGTCGAGCAGTTCAAGCACCGCATTCCGCAGTACATGCTCCGCCACAAGGTCAAGGCCGGCATCACCGGCTGGGCCCAGGTCAATGGCTGGCGCGGCAACACCTCGCTCGAGAAACGCATCGAGTACGACCTGTATTACATCGAGAACTGGTCGGTAACCCTGGATATCAAGATCATGTGGCTAACCCTTCTCCGCGTCCTCACTCCGAACCGAGGGGCGGTGTAACCGTGCCGAGGGTCGTCATCACCGGCGCCGCCGGTTTCATTGGCTCCCACCTGTCCGAGGCGTTGCTCGACCGCGGCTTCTCGGTGGTCGGTGTCGACAACCTGTTGACAGGTGACCTGGCGAACATCGCGCACCTGCGCGATCGCAATTTCCAGTTCATTCGTCACGACGTCACCAACTACATCGAGATCGATGGGCCGGTGGACTACGTGCTGCACTGGGCGAGCCCGGCCAGCCCGATCGACTACCTGGAGCTGCCCATCCCGACCTTGAAGGTGGGCGCGCTCGGCACGCACAAGGCGCTCGGCCTGGCCAAGGCGAAAGGCGCCACCTTCATGATCGCCTCGACCTCCGAGGTCTACGGCGATCCGCTCGAGCATCCGCAGAAAGAGACGTACTGGGGCAACGTCAACCCGATCGGCCCGCGTGGCGTCTACGACGAAGCGAAGCGGTTTGCCGAGGCCATGACGGTGGCCTATCGCCGCTACCACAACCTCGATACCAAGATCGTCCGCATCTTCAACACCTACGGCCCGCGCATGCGCATTCGTGACGGCCGCGCCGTGCCGGCGTTCATGTCGCAGGCGCTGCTGAACCAGGACGTCACGGTCTTTGGCGACGGCTCGCAGACGCGGAGCTTCTGCTACATCAGCGACCTCGTCGACGGCTTGATTCGCCTGATGCTGTCGAAGCAAACCGATCCGATCAACATCGGCAACCCGCAAGAGATGACGATCGAGCAGATCGCGCGCCAGATCATCAAGATGACCGGCTCGACCAGCAAGATCGTCTACAAGCCGCTGCCGACGGACGACCCGAGAGTGCGGCAGCCGGACATCACCCGCGCGCGCACGCTGCTTGGCTGGGAACCGAAAGTGTCCCTCGAAGAAGGCCTGGGGCACACCATCGGTTACTTCAAGGCCAAGGTCCTGGGTTCGTAATTGCCATTCACCACCCTCGGCCTCGGCTCGAAGATCACCACCGCACTGAAGGAACAGGGTTACGTCGAGCCGACGCCGATCCAGGCCAGGGCGATACCCGTCATCCTCGAGGGCCGCGACATCGTTGGCGTGGCCCAGACCGGAACCGGCAAGACCGCCGCGTTCGTGCTGCCGCTACTCGAGCGGCTCGGCGCCGCGCCCTCGGCGAAGCACATGCGGGCCCTGGTGGTCGCGCCCACCCGCGAGCTGGTGGCGCAGATCGAAGAGAACATCCGCGCCTACGGCCGGCACCTGCCTCTGCGCTACGCCACCATCTTCGGCGGCGTCGGCGAAGGACCGCAGATACAGGCGCTGCGCCGTGGCGTTGATATCGCCGTGGCCACACCCGGGCGCCTGCTCGACCTCATGCAGCAGCGGCACGTGAGTTTCGCTGACCTGCAGGTGCTGGTCCTGGATGAGGCCGACCGCATGCTCGACATGGGGTTCCTGCCGCCGATCCGGAAGATCGTCGCGGCCACGCCCAAGGTCCGGCAGACCCTGCTCTTCTCGGCCACGCTGTCGAAGGAGATCGAGGCCGTCTCGAAGGAGTTCCTCAAGACGCCGGTGCTGGTCGAGATTGGCGCGCGCGCGACCCCGGTCGAGGCGGTGGCCCAGTGGATCGTCGAGGTCTCGCAACCCGCCAAGGTACCTGCGCTGGTCCACCTGCTGAAGGACGCGGCGCTCGAGTCCGTGCTGGTGTTCTCGCGCACGAAGCACGGCGCCGATCGCATTGCCCGCAAGCTCGAGGACGCCGGCGTTCGCTGCGCCACGCTGCACTCGAACCGCACCCAGGGCCAGCGCATCCTGGCGCTCAAGCGCTTCAAGTCGGGCGACGTGCGCTGCCTGGTGGCGACCGACATCGCCGCCCGCGGCATCGACGTTGACGGCATCTCGCACGTCATCAACTACGACTTCCCGCCACAGCCCGAAGACTACGTGCACCGCATTGGCCGCACCGGCCGGGCACAGGCGATCGGCGACGCGATCAGCTTTGTATCGCACGACGAGATGGATGACCTGCGGCGGCTCGAGCGCTTCCTGGGCCGAGGCATTGCCCGGCGCAAGCTCGAGGGGTTCATCGCGAACACTCCTCATCCGACGCCCGCTGGCGATCGAGCACCCGCGAGCATCGGTCACCGGCCGCCCGGCGGTGGACGCTCGCATGCGCGGCCCGGCGGGCATCGCCCCGGGGGGGCGGGCGGCGGCTCGTGGGGGCCACGCGGCCCAGGCGGCCGCCGCAGCGCGCCCAGCGGACGCCGCGGCCGTACGTAGCGCTTCGCGCTCGGTGGGGCGACTCGCTACGCTCGTCGTGGGGCTCGGCGCTCACGCGCCATCGTAGGGCTCGCCGCTCACGCGTCTCGGTGGGCCCGGGCCTCCGGCCCTCGTGGGGGTTAGCGCATTGGGCCCGGCATGCCGAGTCGTACGGCGGCAACCACGGCGTGGCAAGTCCCGAGTCCAGTGCCACTCCGATGCCGAGCTTCTTGTCGCTGTAGAACTTGTCGCTCGGCGGATGCTGATACCCGCCCCCTGACGGCATGGGCAGCCAGGTGCCACCGATGACGAGAATGCCGTCAGCCACGGCTGTCCCAGTCCATCGAGCGTCAAGGTCTGGTCCACGACGGCTGGCGCACCCTTCGCGTCCACCTCGAACGCGTCTGGGTCGATGCGCAAAGGCGAAGCCGCCGAGCAGCCGGCCAGCACAAACACGGGGATCCGTGCGAGGATTCGCCTAGAGGACTCCGGACACCGGCCGATTGTATTCGTTCCCACGAGACCGAGCGAAGCGAGGGCGAGCCCTACGATGGCGCGTGAGCGCCGAGCCCCACGCGCGGCGTAGCCGCGCGCCCCACCCGCCGACGGCGGGCCTACTTGTTAATGATGCGCGCCAGCCGCCAGACGTAATCGACCCACGACGCGAGCGTCACGGCCAGCGACACCCAGATCGCGACCTGAACCCACACGGATGGGTACCCGAGGTAGTTGAAGAACATCACCACCACGCACGCCACGACGAAGATCGCGGTCGCGAGCTTGCCCAGTGGCGACGGACGGAACGTGCGCGGGCCGATCGCCAGGCTGACGATGGCCACGGTCAAGAGAATGCCGACATCGCGACTGATCACCGTCACGGTCAGCCACAAGGGCAGGCGGTTGACGAGGCCGATGTTGGGCAGCGTCAGCACGATGAACGTCGCGCCGATCAGCAGCTTGTCGGCGATCGGATCGAGCCACGCGCCCAGGTCGGTCTGGCCGCCGGTCTTGCGCGCGGCGAGGCCGTCGAGCAAGTCGGTCATGCCGGCAAAGATGAAGGTCAGCAGTGCCCAGCCGAACCTGCCGTACAGCATCAGCAGTACGAACACCGGCACCAGCAACATGCGCAGCATGGTCAGCTGGTTGGCCAGGGTAAAGACCTGGGTGGTCATGGCCGGGCCAGGGCCTCGAGCCGGCTGATCACTTCGTACGCCTCCGCGCCGCTGACGTTGCGGAGGAGATCGAAGCTGCCGTTGTTGAGCGACATGACGCCGGCGGCCACGGCCTGCGAGACGTAGGGGTAACTGAGGTGGCTGACCGGGACGTCGGCGACCGTCACCTTGGCCGTCTGCCATTTCTTCGGCAGCTCAGGCCTGGCGGCGCCAATCAGCGCGAGCAGGCGCGACACCGTGAGCGCCAGTTCGCCCCGGCGGACGCGCTGGCCCGGCTGGAACTCGTAGTTGGGCAGCGGGTCCATGATGCCGGCCCTGGCCACGACGGTGATCCACGGCTGCGCCCAGTGGCCGCGCGTGTCGGTGATGATCAACTGGCGCGGCCGCGCCCGGGCGACGAGCGCTTCGAGCCGGATGCCGATCAAGGCCGCGACCTCGCCTCGCGCGATGCCGGGGTTGGCGGGAATGGCGCGATACTCGGCCGGCAGCTTCAGCAAGGCGGCGCGATCGCGCACGCGCGTGACCGCCGCTTCGGGCACTTCGGCCGGGTCGACGGATCGCGCACGTTCATAGGCCGTCAACGCGCCCACGACATCGTCGTTGGCCTCGAGCAACCCGCCGATGGCCGCCCACGACCGCGCGTCATTCGCGTCGAGTTCGACCGCCCTGCGGTAATGTCCGAGCGCACCGGCCGGGTCGCCGGCCTTCTGCTCCACCGCTGCCAGTTCGCGATAGAGGAACGCCGACTCGGGTGAGGCGGCAATCGCTTGCTGATACGCCGCCTTCGCCTCGTCCCATCGCCGGCCGTCGGTCGCGGCCTTGGCGCGGCCCAGCATGTCCTGGGTCGCGCGGAAGCGCAGCACATCGACGCGGCCCTTCAGGCCAACGAGCGTCGGGTCCTGCGCGAAGGCCGCCTCGAAATTGACCAGGGCCTCGCCGATGCGATCCAGTTCCAGCAAGGCCCGGCCTCGTCCAACCAACGCGGGGACGTAGGTTGCGTCGGTCGCCAGCGCGCGATCGAATCGCGCCACGGCGTCGGCCTCGTTGCCGCGGGCCAGGGCGACGTAACCGAGCGCGGCGTCGGCCGGATAGAACGCGGCCTGCTGCTTGATCGCGGCCAGGAACTCCCGCTCAGCGTTGCGCGTGTCGTCGATTTGCAAGTACTGCCAGCCGCGATCGAGACGCGACAGCTGCGCCGGCAGCGTCCCCTCCGGCGCCGCCGGAAACATGAAGTCAGGATGCTTGGGCGCCCCCACGACGGCCGGCGGCGCCTTGGGCGCGCAGGCCGCGCCAAATGCGATCACGGAAGCACAGAAACACAGAACCACGGCAACCCGCCAACCGAATGACCCGTGCTTCGGTGTTTCCGTGGTCCAGTGAAATGCATTTGTCCTACGCACGGCGGCCTCGCGATTTGGGGGCGGCCGGTGTGGCCATGCCGACCTTTGGCAGCAGGCGCCGCGGCAAATCGACCTCCAAGGTGGCGTGATCACCCATGGTGGCGTGACTGTGAACGGTGGCATGGCGATACACCCAGGCCAGGCGCTCGGCTTGCGACGGATCCGAGAGATCCAGGTCGAGCGTGACTCGCTGCTGGTCAAGCGCCAGCCGCGAGGCCACGCTTTCGAGCAGGGCGTCACAGCCCTTGCCGGTCGCGGCCGAGATCAGCAGCGCTGACGGATCTGCCTCCTGCAGGCGGCGCCGCTCGTCCACGGACAGCTGATCCACCTTGTTGTAGACCTCGATGCGCGGAACCAGGTGCGCACCCACTTCTTCGAGCACCCGCGTGACCGCGGCCATGTGCCGTTCGTGCTCCGAATTGGCGGCATCAATCACGTGGAGGACGAGGTCGGCATCGGCCGTTTCCTCGAGCGTGGCCCGGAACGCGGCGACCAGCGTGTGCGGCAGGCGGTCGATGAAGCCGACGGTATCGCTCATCAACAGCTCGCGCCGGTCGGGCAGCGAGACGCGACGCACCAGCGGATCGAGCGTCACGAACAGCGCATCCGACGCCTCAGCGTCAGACTTGGTCAGCCGATTGAATAACGTGGTCTTGCCGGCGTTGGTGTAGCCGACCAGCGCCACCGTCGGCGCATCCATCTTCTGGCGCCGTTCCCGCAGCTGCGTGCGCCGGCGGCGGACGACATCGATATCGTCGGACAGCACTTTCATGCGCACTCGAATGCGCCGGCGATCCGCTTCAAGCTTGGTTTCACCCGGGCCGCGGGTGCCGATGCCGCCGCCCTGCTGTGACAGGCCCGCGGTGGCGCCGACCAGGCGGGGCAACAGGTACTTGAGCTGCGCCAGCTCGACCTGCAGCTTGCCTTCGCGGGTGCGGGCCCGACGGGCGAAAATATCGAGAATCAGCTGGGTGCGATCGACGACCTTGCGATCGAGCCGCTTGCTGAGCTCGCGCAGCTGCGCCGGCGACAACTCGTTGTCGAAGATCACGACGTCGGCGTCGGCCTCGGCGGCGGCCGCGGCCAACACCTCGACCTTGCCGCTGCCCAGGAACGTGGCCGAGTCGGGCCTGGGCCGCTCCTGGAGCACGCGCAGCACGACGCGCGCGCCCGCGGCCTCGGCGAGGCCGCCCAACTCTTCGAGAGAATGTTCGGCGTCGATTCGCCGCGCGCCACCCGTGACCAAGCCAACCAACGCCGCTCGTTCGACGAGCACGGGACGACGAGCACTCATTGCTGAATCGAGTTTACTCCACAACTATAATCACAGGACCGATGCAGGAGCTGCCTTCCGAATTCCCGCGAGCGCTGAGCTCGTATCCATCCACCCCCGGTCAACCGCTATGGGACATCCTGGCCTCCCGCATTGAGGCCGAACCCCTCAATGCGGTCGCCACCGTGATCTTCCTGCTGGCGGTCATCCACACCTTTTTCGCCGCGCGGTTCAAGGCAGCCGCACACCACGCACAGGAACACCACGACGCCGCGTGCCAGGCTGCCGGTGTGCCGTCCCAGCCAAGCGTCAAGGCCGAGCTGCTGCACTTCCTGGGCGAGGTTGAAGTGGTCTTCGCGCTGTGGGGCCTGCCGTTGATGCTGACCATCGCGGCATCGCGCGATTGGTCCACCGCCGTGCACTACCTGAACGATACGGTCAACTACCAGGAGGCGATGTTTGTCGTGGTGATCATGGCGTTGGCCGCCACCCGTCCGGTGGTCCAGCTCGCCGAGACCATTCTTCGCCGCATCGCCAGGCTGGGTCGCTGTACGCCGGCCGCCTGGTGGATGACCATCCTGATTGTCGCGCCACTGCTCGGATCCCTGATCACCGAGGCCGCGGCCATGACCATCGGCGCGCTCCTGCTGGCTCGACAGTTCTTTGATCTGCAACCGTCGTCGACGCTGCGCTACGCGACGCTCGGGTTGCTGTTCGTGAACGTCTCGATTGGCGGCACCCTGACCCACTTCGCGGCGCCGCCTGTGCTGATGGTGGCCAGCGCCTGGGGATGGGACACGCCGTTCATGCTGGGCCACTTTGGCAGTCGCGCGACCATCGCGATCCTCATCTCGACCTCTCTTTATGCCTTGGTCTTCCGCAGTGAGTTCAAGACCCTGGGCACCCGCGCGCCGGTGCCAGAGGTCGAGATTCCTGCCGTTGAGGCCGAGGATGGCCGCCAGTTGCTGCCCATTCCGTGGTGGGTGACCATGGTCCACCTCGGGTTCATGCTGTGGTCGGTCTTGAATCTCCACTACCCGGCATTGCTGATCGGCGGCTTCCTGTTCTTCCTGGGATTCACGGTCGCGACCGCCGCCTACCAAAGCGCGGTCGACATCAAGACCCCCCTGTTGGTGGGCTTCTTCCTCGCCGGCCTCGTGGTGCATGGCGGTTTGCAGGCCTGGTGGATTGGGCCCGTCCTCAGCAGGCTGACCGAAGAACCCTTGTTCTGGGGTGCCACCATCCTGACGGCGTTTAACGACAACGCCTTGATCACCTACCTGGCGACCCTCGTGCCACTCAGTGACAGCCTCAAGGTGGCCGTGGTCGAAGGCGCCGTCACCGGCGGCGGCCTCACCGTGATTGCCAACGCTCCCAACCCGGCGGGACAGGCGCTGCTTGGCCGGTTCTTCGGCGGCGCCATCAACCCCCTGAAGCTGCTAATGGCCGCCGCGATCCCCACCCTCGTCGCCGCCGCGATGTTCCGCTGGGTGTGATTTCAGGCGGCGCGCTACCAGGACTGCCAGCACCACGAGCAGCGCGACGTCGGCCACGAACACGATCCGCAGACCCGAGCCGCCGATGAACCCGGCGACGACGGGGCTAACCGCCAGGCCGATGAGCGAGGCCGTCGTCATGATGCCGAAGCCGGTGGCGTGCGCATCGGCCGGCAGCAGCGCACCGGCCACCGAGTAAATGGTGGTGGTGGCCACGCCGATCGCCAAGCCCACGGCGGCCATGGCCACACCGACCATCCACAGTTCAGGGGCAATGACGATGGTGGTCATGGCCAGCGCGGCGACCCCGGTGCCGGCGACGATGACCCCCTTCGCGGGCCGGCGCTTCAGCAGCCAGGGGGCCAACTGCGAACCGAGCGCCGCCGAGAACGCCGCGAGCGAGAACAGGATGCCCGAGACGAGCGGGATACGATCGGGCTCGACGCCCACCTGGGCGACAAACAACGGCAGAACCGGCCCGAAGCTGCGATCGACCGTTTGCAGACCGAAGATTACAAACAGCGCCAGCACGAACCCAGGCAGGCGCAGCAAGTGCGCGAACACGTCCCAGCCGCCCCGGCGGGAAGTGGCAGCGGGCGGGCGCGGCGGATCCTTATAAAGAACGAGCACCAGCACCATGGCCGCGGCATAGAACGCGGCGGCGAACAGAAATGAACCGCGTAGCCCGACCAGCGGCGCCAGCAGGCCGCCGATCACGGGTCCGACCGCCGGCCCCAGCCGGTGGCCGGTTTGCACCGTCCCAATGGCCCGCGCCATGCGGTCGCGTGGCACTGACTGCGCCGCCATTGAAATGGTGAGGGCGCCGTACCCGGCAAACACGCCGAGGAGGGCGCGCAGCGCAAACAGCTGCCACGGCGCCGTGACGAACGCCATGGCCGCCTTCGTGAGGATGAATGCGGTCAGCGACCGGATGACGAGCAGCTTGCTGCCGTACTTGTCGCCAACCCGGCCCCAGAGCGGGGCGCTGATCGCGGTCACCGTCGGCGTGGCGCCAAGGGTCAGGCCGGTCCACATCGCGATCTCGCCGACGTCGGTGACGCCCAACTCGGCGATGTAGAGCGGGAGAAACGGCATGACCAGCGTGAAGCCGGTGAACCCGATGCCGCCGGCCGCCGCCGCGGCAAAGACGTTTCTCCTCGACTGGCGTTCGTCCAATCAGAATCGGATCTTGACCGACGGACCGGGGTGCACCTGGATGCTGTCGATGAACCGGATGCGATGCGGGTTATTCTGC
>JBBQSP010000073.1:0-25630 GCA_038213735.1 Vicinamibacterales bacterium
CCGGCCTGGGCCTGGCAATCGTCCGCGACCTCGCCGAGCTGTATGGCGGTTCGATCTCGCTGCAAGAGTCGCCGGCGGGCGGCGTCCGCGCCCGTCTCGAACTCCCGAGCGGATAGATGGGGGCCTGACCCCCAAAACCACCAAATGGTGGATTGGGGACAGCCCTTGGCCCATCGCCGTTGCGAATAAGCGCCGGATCTGGACGACCTTGCTGAGAATCGTGTGTTGGGGGCTGTCCCCAATCCACTAAATGGTGAATTTGGGGGTCAGGCCCCGATCGGGCGATCTCGCGGAGACCCATCGGCTGCCGATGGGAGTTGACAACCCGCGCCGTGGCCCTATTCACCAGCTTCGCCGCGGGGCTAGTACCCGCCTGGCATCTGTCTCGGACCAACGTCAACGACACGCTGAAGAACGGTCGGTCGGGATCCGCCACGTTTCGCGCTCGCCGGATGACGGGTGGGTTGCTGGTGGCGCAATTGGCCCTGACCGTGGTCCTGGCGCTGCGCGCTGACTAGCCGGCGCGTGAAATGAATATTCCGACTGACCAGATCCAATACATCCGGCTCTGCCATTCCCTGTTACACTCTCGCCGCTTCTCCAGAAAGCAGGGCTTGAACAGGCATGATGCAACTTGCTGTCGTGTTGGTCGTCGTCTGGCTGCTATCTCTGCACTACGCGATAGTTTCAGCACACGAAGACTACGTCCAGGGACAGGTGCGCTGGGAGCGCTTCGAGGCACTTCAGTCGATCGTCGATCGCCTCCGCCTGCGCCTGGAGATTCTCGAGCCGGTACGGCTCTCGGTCGTGGAGTCCAACCCACTGGTCATGTCGGTCGAGACGCTGGGAACGCGGAGCGGCCCCTTCCTGATCAAGGCGGATCGGACGTTCCTTGACACGCTTAGTCCGGACGAGATCGAAGCGGCCCTCGCGCACGAACTGGGACACGTGTGGCTCCACACCCACCACCCCTACCGACAAACCGAGCGACTGGCCAACGACATCGCCCTGCGGGTCGTCAGCCGTTCGACGCTCGAGCCGGTCTACGAGAAGTTGTGGCAGCGTATTGGCATCAAGGGCGACCTCGCCGCGGTCATTGGGGAGCCTTAGGAGGCGTTTTGCCAAAGACCTCGACGATGGTCGCGGTGACGGTGCCGGTGTTCTTGAAGGTGTGCATGACGCCGCCCTTCAGGTCGACGACGTCGCCGGCCTTCACCTCCACCGGTTCCTGACCCTCGATCGTCAGCACGAGCTGACCGGTCAGCAGGGTGAACACGTGGTAAGTCGTGTTCAAGTGGTTGTGCATGCGGCGGACCGCTCCCGGCTCGGCCCAATCGCGCAGGACGCGAAACTCCGGCCGGTCCATGACCACCATGGAGGAAATGCCGGGATCGCCGGCGACCGGCTTGCCCGTCTCGGGCCCGCCGATAGCTTGTCCATCGATTGGTCCAGCTAAAGCCGGACGCCACATCAGTAGGGAGCCGAGCACAAATGCTGCGAGCAGTAGGGAGCGCCTCATGCGCCCTATACTAACCGTCGGCCATGGCCACGCGCGTCCTTTTAACCCTCAGTCTTCTGCTTGCGGCGACGGCGGCCATGCGCGGCCAGGCGCCCGACATCTTCTTCAACCCGACCCGACACGCCGTTGCCGATGCCATGCTGCAACTGGCCGGCGTGACCGCCAGCGACGTGGTCTACGACCTCGGTTCGGGCGACGGCCGCATCCCGATCATTGCCGCGCAGAAATATGGCGCCTGGGGCATGGGCATCGAGATCAATCCCAACCTGATTGCCCAGTCGTGGGGCAACGCCAACGACGCCGAGGTCGCCAACCGGGTCCGTTTCCTCACGGGCGATCTTTTCGAGGCCGACTTGAGCGAGGCGACCGTCGTGACCGCATACCTGTCGCCGAACATCATGAAACGGCTGGTGCCGAAGCTGCGCGCCCTTGTGCCAGGGACGCGCATTGTCTCGCACCAGTTCGACATGCCTGGCTGGCCGCCCGACGAACGCCGCCGGGTGGATGAGGCCGAAATCCTCTTGTGGAGAGTTCCGAAATGACGACCGCCGCACGCACGCTCGAGATTCGAGGCACGCTCGGGGCCGACTTCGCTGACGTGCTGACGCCGGCAGCCGTGGCCGCCCTCGAACACCTCGCCCATTTCGATCGCGATCGCAAGAAGCTGATGCATGAGCGGATCGCTCGGCGCCGCCACCGCGCCGAGACCCGGCAGCGGATTGGCTTTCTGCGGCCCGGCGATCTGATCGGCCGCACGGCCATCAGCGTCAGCGACGCGCGCGCGGGCCGGTTCACCGGCAGCGAGATTCCACCGGACCTGCAACGCCAGTGGATCCAGGGCACCGGCCCCGCCTCGCGGCCACACGCACCGGTTGACGTCGGCCTCCGCAACGTCGCCTACGCGCTGCTGTCTGGCGCCGACGGGTGGATGTTCGACGGCGAAGACGCACTGGGACAGGTCTCGACCATGTCGCTGGAGAACCAGCGCAACTTGAAGCTGGCCATCTACGACGATCCGCTGTTCCTGAAAGTGGCCGAGCAGGTAGCCGGCGAAATGAACCAGTGGGCCGCGGGTTTCTTCCAGCGGCCCATCATCGACGACTGGCGCCGGCAGCTGCGCTTCACGACCAAGATCTTCCGCGCCCGAGGGCTCCACCTCGACGATCGGCAGGTCCGTCACGCCAGCGGCGACGGCTTCTCAGCGTCCATCGTCGACGCCACGCTCTACGTCGTGAACAACCATCGGCGCCTCCGCGAGTCGGGCGCATCAATCGTGTTGTACCTCCCCAAGATCCAGACCGCTGAAGAGGCGGCGTTGTGGAGCGACCTGCTGTCGGCGCTCGAAGCCCACGTGGGAATCGAGCCCGGTGCCATCAAGACCTACGTCCTGGTGGAGCAAGTCGAGGCGTGCTTCCAGTTGATGGAGATCCGCGCCGCCCTCGGCCTGCACTTCGTCGGCTTCAACACCGGCCGCTGGGACTACATCAACAGCGTCTCCGATGCCATGGCGTGGGAGAGCGGCTTTATCAACCCGAACATCGACGCCATCACGATGACCTACGGCTACATGCGGCAGTACGAGGATCGCGTGCGCCGGGCCGTGAACACTCCCGATCGCGAAGGCCGGTTCGCGCTGTGGCAGGGCGGCATGGAGCCGAACATCCCGGTGGGATCAGAAGCCGGCGTCGCCGCCGGCATGAAGCGCGCGCTTGGTGGCGCCGAGCGGGAACAGCGAGAGGGCGCCAGCGGCAAGTGGGTCGCCCACTGGAAGATGGTACACATCGTCCGGCCCGTCTGGGAGAAAGCCGGCGAGGCCAACCAGATGGGACGCGCGTTCCCGCGCCTGACCTACACCGATGCCGATGCCGTGGGCCTGACGCAACTGGAGTCCGCGCCACGCACCGTGCGCGGCGCCCGCGATCTGATCAGCGTGGCCATCCAGTACGGCAACGCCTTTGGCCAGGGACTGCAGGCGGCAGCGCTCAAGCCCGCCGATTTCTTCGGCAATGACGATGTGCTGTACTTGATGGAAGACATGGCGACGGGCGAAATCCGGCTGAGCATCCTGTGGGAGTGGCTGCACAAGCAGGCCGTGCTGACCGAAGGCGAGCATGCGGGCCAGGTGTTCTCGGCCGAACTGTGCGCGCGTCTCATCGACGAGGAATACGCGAAGTTGCTGACGGCGGCGAATCGCGACGTCCACGAAGTGTCGAAAACCACGACGCTCCCGATTGCCCGCGAGATTGTCGTCACTTACGTGATGGACGACGCCAAGCTGCCGTGGTACATCGACCTGCTGAACATCAACCTCGGCAACCACGACCTGGGCGAAGCGAAGCGCCGGATCCGTTTGCTCGCCGACGCCTTTCGCGCCGACGGCACGCGGATCACGGCGAACCTCGACTTCTAGCTATTCGTCGGTCGCGGTATTGCCGCTCAGTGCGGCAATGTCTGATTTGGCTACGCTGCGAGCGAGCGCGACTTCGGCGGCCGCGTCGAGGTCAGGTTTCGACGCGAGGATGGCCGCTTCGAGCGACTGCCCCTCGACCAGCACGCGGTGCTTGAGCAGGATGAACGGCACCTGCGTGTTGCGTGCCGCATGCGCGATGGTCGCAAACTGCTGGGCATCCTTGAAGCCTTCAACGGCCATCGGGATCCTGGTGCCGCGGGCGAGCACGGGCTTCATGCGATCGTGCAGTTCGGGCGCGGACATCGGAATCGTCATGACCAGCTTTGGCGCGCTGGCTTTGGCAGGAGCGACCTTGGTCGACGAAGCGCGTACGATCCGAGCGCGGCGAGGCGTGGCCTTGACCGGCTCAGGCGCGGGCGCTGCGATGGTCCGCTCGACCGCCACCGGGGCTTCGGCAACCGTGGCGCCCGATGTCATCTCGGCGCCAACCCAGACGCCAAGGGCAACGCCACCAATCAGTCCGAGTACCGCTGCTGAGGTTGTTCCGTTCTTCATTTCTCACCTCCATGAGACGAGCTCATGCCCGTGATGACTCCAATAAGCGTGCCTGCCGATTCGCATGCGATTGGACGCCTTTCGCCGTGTGTTCGGCGAATTTCTTACACAGTGAGGTATAAGGAGAGCGAGGACAGCCCATGCGAAACACACTGCTCGTCGCCGTTGTCGGTTTGATTGCCGGCTGTGCTCCGGAGCTGATCGCGCAGCAGCCCGCTCCCCCTCGTCCCGTGCCCACCAGCGCGTGGGCGCCAAAGCCGATCAAGACACCCGGCTATGTGCCGCCGCAGCAGCCGTGGGTGAAGCTCTCGGATTTGAAGGCAAAGCACAAAGGGCAGGCCAACTGGCACGAGCTGCTGGTGGATGACGGGCGGCTCACCGCCGAGTACTTCTCCGCCGAGCCTGGTACCAGGGTCGGCCAGCGATTTCACCCCGACACGCGCGAGTGGTTCGCGGTGGTTGAAGGTGAAGTGCGGGTCGAGATCGAGGGGCAGGCGCCGATCACGGCGAGCCGCGGGTCGTTGATCAACATCCCACGCCAAACCATCTACTCGGTCGAGACCATCGGCACGGCGCCGAGCCTGCGCTTCGTCGTCAATGTGGCCGGCGCCAAGACAATGTATCCGCAAGAGGCCGCGCCGCCGGCGGCGGCGGCCGGTACGGCATGGGTGCCGGTGACCATCAACCGCGCACCCGGGCGGTACGACGAGTTCAACCAGCCGCACCTGAACATTCACGAGGCCGCGGCGAAAAACGAGAAATACGCCGGCGGCTGCTTCGTTCGCGACGACAAATCGGAAATGCTCGTGCTCTACGGTCACGAGAAGAACCTGCCGCCGCTTAATCCGCTGGATAAGGGCCACTTCCACGCCGAGAGCGCGGAGTTCTGGCTCGTGTTCGCCGGGCAGATCCGCTACGCGTTCGAAGGGCAACAGCCGTTCGTCGCCAGCGAGGGCGACGTGGTGTACGTGCCCGCCAGCACCTGGCACGCTACGCGCTACACCGGGCCCAACCCGTCGTGCCGGCTCTCGATCACCCAGTACGTCGGCAACGCGCTGCTGCTGGAGAGAAAGTAGAGGCGGGTCTTTAGACCCGCCTGGAGTGACAGGCGCTACCGGTCGTTCAATCTGATCGACCGAGCGACGCGGGTGAAGGCGGCGGTGTAAAGATCGACCTCCCGATCCGGCGCGACCGCGAGGTGATAGAACAGGTTCCCGTCGGCCAGCAGCGTCGTGTAGACATCCACGTGCTCGACCCCGCCAAGCACCGAGCGGCCTTCGAGCGGCGTGAGGATGGCGGCGCGGCCCGAGAGCTGCACGTTGCGCTGGGAACCGGCTACGCGCATCCCCTCGTTACCTTGGAGGAAGCCCTCCACGAGCGTCTGCGTTGCCTGACCGAGGTCGCGGGATGAGGCACGCATGACGCCCAACTCGACGCCGTGCGTCATGGTCTGCTGACCGTTGGCCTGGCCGTAGCCGTTCTGCGGCACGTACTTCACGGAGCTTTCTGACGGGAGCGCCGTCCAGTTGGTGGGGATGCTGACCTGGAACAGCTGCCCGCCCTTCACGGTCCGGTACTGGGTCGAGGGCCGCGGCACAGGATCGCCCACGCGTCCCACCGACACCGGGGCACGAGTGCCCTCGCCGCTGCTGCCGCTGTTCTTCTCGACCTCGGCCATGGTGCGCGCCGGGCCGAGCGAGGCGAAGCGCGAACGGGTGCGGGCGAAGCCGCTGTCATCGGGCCGCGGCGCCACGCGCAACTGACTCGCTTCTTGCGTGATGTACTGCGTGCGGTTACCCGGATTGGGGTGGCTGCTGAGCCACTGGGGCGGGGCGCCGTTGCCCTGCTTGGCAATGGTCTCGAACATCCGCGCCAGCTCGCGAGGGTCATAACCGGCGCGCGCCATAATCTGCGCGCCAAGCAGGTCGGCCTGCTTTTCGTAGTCGCGGCTGTATTTCATCATCCAGGTGCCGAGGCCGAACTGCGAGCCCTGGGCGATCACCTGCCCGAGGCCGCCGCCGACCACCGCACCGGCAATGGCGCCGGCGAGCGCGCCAATCTGGAAGCCCTGCGCCTTGGTGGCGTTGGCCGTGCCGTGACGCAGCAGCACGTGCGCCAATTCGTGCGCCATCACACCAGCAACTTCGCCTTCGCCGCCCGCCGCCTCGATCATGCCGCGGTTGACGAACATGGGGCCGCCCGGCAGTGCGAACGCGTTGATGTCCTTGAGGTTGACCGGCGTGAACGAGTAATCGAACTGCGGCTTGTTGAGGTCAGCCGGCGCCGCGTCCACCAGCCGGTCGCCGAGACGCTCGAGGTAACCCTCGATCTGATCGTCGGTGATGATCGGGTACTGCTTGCGGACTTCGGCGGAGGCTTCCCGGCCAATCTGCACGTCCTGCTCGACGGTGTACTTGTTCTTCGGTGGGGTCACCTTCGTTTGCGCCACTACGGTGGTCGCGACCAGGGTGAAGACCAGTGCCAGCCGGCTGTGCAGTTTCATCGCTATCTCCTCAGGAGGTTCTAATTCAAGAACCGCGCCGTCTCCAAACGTCCCTTTTGAATGTTTTATCGCGAAAAACAGATGAGTTGGGGAGCAGACTGCCCATTATCGGCAAAACGGCAGAGCTAGGATGAGGTTTACAGGGGTTTCGATGGGCACGACACTTGCTCTCTAACCTCGTGAGCGCAATTGTCGCGCTCGGGGAGTGAACATGAGAATTGGAATTAGTGTGATCGCCGCGGTGCTGTTGACCGCCAGCGTCACCGCAGCACAAACGCAAAACAACACCGATATGGCGACCCTGGAACGCAAGGTTCAGGACGCGCAGTGGGCGCTTGCTCGCGTCGAACTCACGGGCAACTACCGGGAGCTGAAAGACCTCGAAGACGACCTGGCCTACCTGCGCGTCAAGGCGCGCCGGGGCGAAACCGTGACCGCCCGTGAACGCCGCGACCTGAACGATCGTCTCGATCGCTACATCGCGCGCGTCGGCGGCACTTCGACCAACAACAACAACTACGACTCGCGCAATAACCGCGACAATCGGCAGAGCAATCAGCAGGGTAATAACCGACAGAACAACAACCAGCAGAGCAACCAGACGGCCCGCACCATCCCGGCCGGCAGCGAGCTCGACGTCCGCCTGAGCACCGCCCTCACGTCCGACACCGCCAAGGTCGAGGATGCCGTCGAGGCGACCACGGTCGTTGACCTGTTTCGCGGTGAAGACCTGATCGTGCCCGCGGGCTCGCGCCTGACCGGATATGTCTCATCGGTCGAGCGCGCCAGCCGCACCGATCGCCAGGGCAAACTGACCGTTCAGTTCACCCGCCTGACTGTGAACGGCCGCACGCACGACGCGCGTGCGCACGTGACCCAGGCGCTTGAAAGCGACGGCCTCAAGGGTGAGCTCCCCGGCATTGCCGCCGGCTCCGGCATCGGTGCCATCATCGGCGGCATCCTCGGCGGCACCAAGGGCGCCATCGCCGGCATCCTGATCGGCGGCGGCGGCGTGGTCGCCGCCACGGAAGGCAAGGACGTACACCTGCCCGAGGGCACCGTACTGCGCGTGCGCTTCGACGACGCGGTTTCGATCGGCCGCTAGAACCCGGCGGCGTGGCCGGGGTATACCCGGCCACGCACCGGCCTGCCGAGCTAACTCCCTGAGGTAAGATCGCGGTCTGGGGAGACCAACATGAAGCTCAGTGTGATCGCGGCAGCCTTGACCCTCGCCGTGGGCGGCGCCGCCGGCAGTGCAACCGCGCAGGGCGTTGACCCGCGTCCAGCTAACAATCCCGAACAGAAACCCGCCAGCGCCGGACAAACCGACGCGCCCGAGAACAAGTCCGGGGTCGCTTTCAATGTCGTGACCGTGGCCGAAGGGCTGGTCAACCCGTGGGGCCTGGCGTTCCTCCCGAGCGGCAAGATGCTCGTGACCGAGCGGCCCGGACGCCTGCGGGTGCTCGGCGCCGACGGCACGCTGTCAGCGCCGGTCGCCGGACTGCCCGCGGTTGATGCGCGTGGCCAGGGCGGCCTGCTCGACGTGGTGCTTGACCCCGCGTTTGCCAAGAACAACCTCATTTACTGGAGCTACGCCGAGCCGAAAGAAGGCCAGGCTGGTTTCAACAACACCGCCGTCGCGCGCGGCAAGTTCGTGGACGACCCGGCGGCGCCGCGGGTGGACGAGATGCAGGTGATCTATCACCAGCGTCCGGCGTTCAACTCGCCGCTGCACTTCGGCAGCCGGCTGGTGTTTGGCCGTGACGGCACGTTGTTTGTGACCCAGGGTGATCGGTCGAACATTCCCGGCCGCATGCAGGCGCAGAACCTCGATAGCGGCATCGGCAAGATCGTTCGCATTAACACCGACGGTTCGATTCCCAAGGACAATCCGTTCGTGGGGAAGGAAGGCGCGCTGCCGGAAATCTGGTCGTTCGGCCACCGCAACATCCAGTCGGCGGTGCTGCATCCGACGACCGGCGAGTTGTGGGAAGTCGAGCACGGCACCCGCGGCGGCGACGAGCTGAACATCGCGCGCAAGGGCAAGGACTACGGCTGGCCGACGATCGCCTACGGCATCGAGTATCGCGGCGGCGCCATCACCGGTGACATCACGCAGCAGGCCGGCATGGAGCAGCCCGCGTACTACTGGGACCCCGTGATCGGCCCGAGCGGCATGGCGTTCTACACCGGGAACCTGTTCCCGGCGTGGAAGGGCAACCTGTTCGTGGGCGGCCACGCCACCAACGACCTGGTGCGCCTGGTCGTGGACGGCGAGAAGGTGGTGGGGGAGGAGCGGCTGCTGAAGGACCTGCAGCCGAAGCCCGAACGGATTCGCGACGTGCGCGTCGGTCCCGACGGCGCCCTCTACGTCGTCACCGACGGCTCCGCTGCGCGCATTCTCAAGCTGGTCCCGAAATAAAGAAACAGGAGTTCAGGAGGTCAAGAGAATCACGTTCTCCTGACCTCTTGGTCTCTTGTTACTTCTTGCCCGCGTCGACCTTGCCCTTGAGGGTGGCGCCCTCTTCCATCACGAAGGTCGGCGCGCTCACGTCGCCTTCGACCGACGCGGTCGACTTCAACTCGACTCGCGCGGCACCCATCACGTTCCCGACGACCGAGCCGCTGACGGTCACCACCCTGGCGGCCAGGTCGGCGACCACCGTGGCGCCGGACCCAATCGTCAGGCTGTGATCCCCCAGCTCGATGGTGCCTTGCACCTTGCCGTCGATCACCAGGTCTTCGGTCGAAACCACATCACCCCGGACCAAAATCGAACCGCTGATCCAGGACGCTCGCCGCCGTTCTTCCATCAACGCCTCCGGCCTGATGGTACGTCAAGCGCCGGCCTGGCGGACGAAAGCTTCGATTTGATCGGCACTCATCGCGCCGGCCGTGCGGGCTGCTTCGCGGCCGTGCGCGAACACTGCAAGGGTCGGGATCGACTTGATGCCCAGGCGCGCGGCCACGTCCTGCAGGCTGTCGATGTTCACCTTCACGACCACCAGCCGGCCGGCGTTGCGCCGGGCCACTTCGTCGATCTGCGGCGCGACCGTGTGGCACGGCCCGCACCACGGCGCCCAGAAGTCGACCAGCACCGGCACCGGCGATTGCTGCACCACCGCATCAAAGGCGGCGGTCGCATCGGCCCCGACCGGCGCCGCTGCCGCCGGCAACCCGGCATGGCACTGCGCGCAGCGGGCCGGGTGGCCCAGGCGTGCGAACACCGTCCGGTTCTTCTTCCCGCACGACGGGCATGCGACGATCACGCCGCGGTCATCCATTTGCAAGGCGCTCATGCCTGGGGACATGCAAATTCCGCGCTCGCGGCGGCGTCTGACCTCTACAGCGGCCAGGAGGGTTACCGGGACGGCCGGGGAAATCGCGGGAACGGCCGCGGACGGCGCCGCTAAACGACATACAATCCGGCCGACATGAGCCCCGAGCGGCCCGCGCCATAGACACCGCGCCATGGCCCTCCTGACCATCGGCGCGATGTATGCGGCGTTCCTCCTAATCGGCTGGCTGGCGGCCCGCCGCCACGGCGATCGCTCGGCCGCCGACTTCATTGTCGCCGGCCGGGCGATGCCGCTGTGGCTTGCCACGCTGACCATGACGGCGACCTGGGTCGACGGCGGCTACCTGCTCGGCACCGCCGAGGGCGTCTTCCAGTCGAGCATCGCCACGGGTCTCCAGGGCGGCGTGTTCTTCGGCATCAGCCTGATCCTGGCCGGGCTGTGGTTTGCGCGCACCATGCGCCGCCACGGTTTCACGACCCTAATCGATCCGTTCGAGGCCCGCTTTGGCGCGCGCTGGGCCGTGGTGCTGTCGGTGCCGGCGATGCTGGCCGAGATGTTCTGGAGCGCCGCGCTGCTGGTCGCGCTCGGCTCGACGTTCGGCGTCGTCCTGGAGATCGATCTGACCACGGCGATCCTGGTGTCGGCGGTCGTGGTCACGCTGTATACGATGGCCGGCGGCATGTGGGCGGTAGCCTACACCGACGCGTTTCAGTTGACGCTGGTGGCGATTGGACTCGCGGTGGCGCTGCCGGTTGCGCTCGGCGCGGTCGGCGGGTTGAGCGCGGCCTGGCACACCTACCAGGTGGCACGGCCGGATGCCGCGGTGTTCCTGCCTCCTGCCGCATCGGGCGGCCTGTGGACGCAGCAGACGATCGTGTCCTGGTGGGACGTCAGCATCATGCTGATGCTCGGCGGCATCCCCTGGAACTGCTACTTTCAGCGCGTGCTGTCGTGCCGGACACCGACGGATGCCGCGCGGCATTCGCTGCTGGCCGGTCTGCTGACGATGGCCCTTACGGTGCCGCCGCTGCTGCTCGGCCTGGTGGCGTTCGCGTACCCGTGGCCCCCGGAACTGGCCGCACGCCTGGCGGCGCAACCCGCCGACGCCCTTCCGCTGATCTTCAAGCACGTCGTCCCGCCGGTGATCGGGCTGTTCGGCCTGGCGGCGATCGTCGGGGCCGTGACCTCGAGCTTCTCGGCGTCGATCCTCTCGGCCGGGTCGATGTTCAGCTGGAACACCTGCATGAGGCTGCTGAGCCCGGCCATGACGTTCGGGCGGATGAAGGTGATCATGCGGGTCACGATCGCGGCGCTCGGCGTCGGTGCCGTGTGGATGGCGCTCGAAGTGCAGAGCGTGCGGGCGCTGTGGTTCTTCACCAGCGACCTGGTGTTCGTGCTGCTGTTCCCGCAGTTGGTGTGCGCGCTGTTCGACCCGAAGACCAACCTACCCGGGTCGATGGCGGCCTTCGCGGTGTCGCTGGTCCTGCGGGTGGGCGGCGGGGAGCCGCTGTTCGACCTGCCGGCACTCGTGGCCTACCCCGACTGGTGGCCGTTCAGGACCGTGGCCGCCGGCGTCGGCCTGGTGCTGCTGCCGGTGGTGTCGCGGCTGACCTGGCGCTGGTCGCCGCCCCGGCCGCTGGCCAACCCGGCCGGGACGTGAACGCCGAAGCCCCGGGCCCCAGCCCTGGTTGACAGCGATCAATTAAATGAACGACCATTAATTTCTTATGGCACGCCCCAAGAACGCCGATGGTCAACGCACCCGCCAGGCGATTCTCGACGCCGCCCTCGACCTGTTTGCCGACAAGGGCTTTTTCGGCACCAGCCTGCGCGACGTCGCCAGGGCGGTCGGCGTGCGCGGTAGCGCCCTCTACAACTACTTCACCGGCAAGGACGCGTTGTTCGACGCGCTGCTCGACGCCCACCAGACCATCAAGTCGGAGCGGCTAACCGTGTTTGCCGAGGGCCCGATCACCGATGGCCGCGCCCTGCTCGAGCGGCTCGCCATCACCACGCTGGAGGGGTTCGTCGAGCCGCGCGAGCAGAAGATGTTCCGCATCCTGCTGTCGGACGGCGTGCGGATGGCCAGGCTCGGCCGCGTCAACCTCTACGAGCGCCTCACCAGCGGCCGCGTCGGCGTCGCCGCCATCCTGCAGCGCCTGACTCGTGACGGCTGGTTGCGCAAGGCCGATCCCCACCTGCTGGGCGTGGCGTTCATGAGCCCGCTCGTGACCTGGCGGCAGTTGCATGCCATTAATGCCGACTTGCCCATGATCAGGAACCCGCGCCTCTACGCGCGTCAGCATGTCGACCAGTTCCTGCAGGGCGCCGCGGCTCCATCCGCGCGGCGTCCCGCAGCCGGCCGCGCGCGCGTCGGTGCCTCGAAAACCCCTGCGCGCCCGGCGAAGTCCCGGCGTCCGTCGCCGTAACCCTGAAGGAGCGCCGCCCGTGTCCCGTCGAATTCTCGTCTCCGTTCTTTTGAGCACCACGTTAGCGATCGCGTGCGATCGCGCCGGTGCCGACGCGCCGGCCTCGCCCGCCGACGCCGCCGTGATCAACGTCACGACCGCCGAGGTCGTGGCTGAGCCCATCAAGCGCTTCATCCGCGTGAGCGGCACCCTGACCGCGCAGGAGGATGCCGAGGTGGCCGCCGAAGTGGCCGGCCGGGTGATGGCGACGCCGGTGGAGCGGGGCAGCCGCGTCAACGCCGGCGACAGCTTGATCCGGCTGGCGGCCGCTGAGGGAGAGGCGCAGGCCATCGAAGCTCAGGCCAATGCCGCCCAGATCGAGGCGCGGCTTGGCATTGCCAATGGCGCGCCGTTCGCGGTCGACAAGGTGCCCGAAGTCGCCAACGCGGCGGCCGCCTTGCAGCTGGCGCGCACCGAGTTCGAACGCGCGCGCATGCTGCACAAACAGCAGCTGTTGTCGCAGGCCGAGTTCGACCAGCGCAGCGCGCAGACCGTGGCGACCGAACGCCAGTACGACATGGCGCGCAACACCGCGGCCCAGCAGTATCAGTCGTTGCTGGCGGCTCGCGCGCGCGTCACGCTGGCACAAAAAGCGCTGTCCGACACCACCGTGCGCGCACCGTTCGCGGGCGTCGTCGGCGAGCGCTTCGTCTCGGTCGGCGACTACGTCACCCGCGGCACCAAGGTGGCCACGGTCATGCGCGTTGATCCGCTGCGCGTGGAGTTGACCGTGCCCCAACAGTTCGTGTCAGCGGTCGCGAGCGGAAGCGCCGTGACCTTCGAGGTGGACGCCTATCCGGGTGAGAAGTTTGTGGGCGAGGTCCGGTTCGTGTCGCCGTCGCTGGCGGCCGCCACCCGCGCTCTCACGCTGGAGGCGATCGTGCCCAACGGCAACAATCGCTTGAAGCCAGGCTTCTTCGCCACGGCGCAGATCGAGCACGCCAGTATGCTGCCGGGCCTGCTGGTGCCGGCGACCGCCGTGCGCACCGTGTCGGGCACGGCCCGGGTGTTTGTCGTGAACGACGACCGGGTCGAAGAACGCGTGGTCATGGTCGGCCAGGCGGTCGGCGAGCGCGTCGAGCTCACGAGCGGCGTCAAGGCGGGCGAGCGCGTGGTCGCCAGTGGCGTGGAGCGAGTCGTCGACGGCGTCCGCGTCGTCGTGAGGTAGCCATGCAGTGGCTAGCTGAGATCTGCGTCCGTCGACCGGTGTTCGCCTGGGTGCTGGTGCTGTCCCTGACGGTGGTCGGGCTGTTTGCATTTGGCCGGCTGGGTGTCGACCGTTTTCCCAACATCGATATCCCGACCATCTCGATCACCACCCGGCTGCCCGGCGCGGCACCCGAGCAGATCGAGACCGAAGTCACCGACAAGATCGAGGAGGCGGTCAACACCATCAGCAACATCGATACCCTCAGCTCGACCTCGTCTGAGGGCATCTCCCAGGTGGTGGTCTCCTTCACGCTCGAGAAGAACGCCGATATTGCCGCGCAAGAGGTGCGCGACCGCATCAACCGCGTCCTGCCGCTGCTGCCGCGCACGGTGCTACAACCAACCGTCGAGAAGCTCGACTTCAGCGCCGCGCCGGTGATCACGGTGGCGGTGACCGCCGACAAGCCGGTTCGCGACATCACCGAGTTTGCCGACAAGGTCCTCAGGCGCCGGCTGGAAAGCTCCGACGGCGTGGGCCAGGTCGTCGTCATTGGCGGCCGCAGCCGCCAGCTGAACCTGTGGCTCAACACGGAACTGCTGCGGGCGCAGAAGCTGTCGGTCAACGACGTGGCCCGCGCACTGCAATCACAGAACGCTGACATTCCCGGCGGCCGAATGGACCAGGGTGCGGAATCGGTGACCTTGCGCACGCGCGGGCGCATCGAAACGATCGACGCCTTCGGCGACGTCGTGCTGCGCAATGTCGAGGGCCACCCGATTCAGCTGCGCGACGTCGCCCGGGTCGAAGACGGCATGGCCGAGCCGCGCACCCAGGCCAGTGTCAACGGCGAGGCCACCGTCCTGCTGCAGGTCCGCAAGCAGTCGGGCACCAACACCGTGGAGGTGGCCAACAACGTCAAGCAGCGCCTGGCCGACCTGGAGTCGATCCTGCCCGCCGGCTATAAGCTCAGGATCGTCCGCGATGAGGCGCAATTCATCGAGGCGTCGATTGCCGCGGTGCAGGAACACCTCATCGTCGGCTCGCTGCTCGCGGCCATTGTCGTGTTTCTGTTCCTGGGCAACTTCCGGTCAACGGTCATCGCCGCGATCTCGATCCCGACCTCGATTGTCGCCACCTTTGCGCTGGTCTGGTACATGGGCTTCACGCTCAACATGCTGACCATGCTGGCGCTGACGCTCTCGGTGGGCATCGTGATTGACGATGCGATCGTGGTGCTGGAGAACATTTTCCGGTTCATCGAAGAGAAGGGCATGCCGCCCATGCAGGCGGCGGTTGAGGCCACGAGGGAGATTGGCCTCGCCGTGATGGCGACCACCTTCTCGCTGGTCGCGATCTTCGCGCCGGTCGGCTTCATGAGCGGCATGGTCGGCAAGTTCATGCAGAGCTTTGGCTTGACCATGGCTTTTGCCGTGCTGGTCTCGCTGTTTGTCAGCTTCACGCTCACGCCCATGATGTCGGCGTACTGGCTGAAGCCGGCAAAGAAGGGGCAGCACGGCGACTCGAAGCACAATCGGCTGTTCGACCCGCTCGACCGCGGCTACACGCGGATGCTGGAGTGGTCGATGGCGCACCGCGGCCTGGTGGCGATTGGCGCGGTGCTGGTATTGCTGTCGAGCGTGCCGCTGTTCCAGATCACGGCGGTGAACTTCACGCCCGAAGACGACCAATCGCAGTTCGACGTGACCATGCGGGCACCGGAGGGCACCAGCCTGGCGTCAATGGAAGTGCTGGCCAACCGGCTGAGCACGGCGGTCCGCGCCATTCCCGAAGTGGAGTTCACGCTCGTGACGGTGGCCGGCGATGCGGCCGGCACGCTGAACACCGCCAGCATGCTGGTTCGCCTGCATCCCATCGAAGACCGCGATCGCAATCAGTTCGAAGTGATGGCGCAGGTGCGCGACGAGATCCTGCCGCCCTTCATGCAGGCCGGCATCCGCACCGCCGTGCAGCAGGGCGGCGGACCCGGCGGTGGCGGCGGTGGGATCCAGTTCATGATCCAGGGCCCCGACCTGAAACAGCTCGAGGAATACAGCGAGGCGCTACGCGTGAAGGCCCTGGCCATTCCCGGCCTGGTCGACGTTGACACGACGCTGAACGCCGGCAAGCCGGAAGTGTCGGTCTATCTCGACCGGCCCAAGGCCGCTGACCTGGGCGTCTCGGTCGCCGATGCCGCCGACGCCATCCGGTTGCTCGTCGCCGGCGACCAGGTGACAACGTTCAACGACCAGGGCGAGCAGTACGAGGTCCACCTGCGCGCGGAAGAAATCAACCGCAGCACGACGGAAGCGATTGCCGGTTTGCCGGTGCCGTCGTCGCGACTGGGCGTTGTCAGCCTCGACAACATCGCCTCGTTCACCCGCAGCGACTCGCCGGCCACGATCAGCCGCATGGGCCGCCAGCGGCAGGTGACGCTGAACGCCAACATGCTGCCCGGCACCTCACAGGGAACCGCCCAGGAGCAGATTGCCGCGGCGGCCGCCGAGCTGAACTTTGGTCCCGAATATCGCGCCGACTTCTCCGGCCGCTCGCGCGAGCTGAATCGCACGGCGACCGCGTTCCTGACCGCAATCGCGCTGTCGTTGATCTTCATGTACCTGATTCTGGCCGCGCAGTTCGAGTCGTGGCTGCATCCGTTGACGATCCTCCTGTCGCTGCCGCTGACGCTGCCGTTCGCGCTGCTGTCGCTGATCATCTTCCAGCAATCGCTCAACATCTTCTCGGGCCTGGGCCTGCTGGTGCTGTTTGGCGTCGTGAAGAAGAACTCGATCCTGCAGATCGATCACGCCAACCAGCTGAAGGAAGCAGGCATGAACACGCACGACGCCGTCGTGCAGGCCAGCCGCGATCGGCTGCGCCCCATCCTGATGACGACGCTGGCGTTTGTGGCGGGAATGGTTCCGCTGGTGGTCTCGCAGGGCGTTGGCGCGGCGACCAATCACGCAATTGGCTGGGTCGTGATCGGCGGCCAGACCATGGTGTTGCTGGTTACGCTGCTGGTAACGCCGGTGGCTTATTCGTTGTTCGATGAGTTGCAAGGCGCGCGCGTATTTGCGCGCGGCTGGGATTGGATCAGGTCGAGAAGGCCGGCACAAAATCCCGTCACGCCCTTGTGAGCGCCGGCGGGCTAGACCCGCACGAGTTGCGGCAGGTGGTCGAAGTGCCGGTCGCGGGCGAGGGTCACTTCCAGAGGCCTTCGTCCACTTCGTCTTTCTACGGAACGACGACCAGCTTGCCCACGGCACGGCCAGCTTCCATCTCGGCGTGTGCCTCCGCGATTTGGCCGAGCTTGTAGACTCGATGAATCGGCACCACCGCCTGGCCGGCGGCCACTGCGTCGAGGAACTCCTGTAACACGGCGCTCGGCAGGTCGGCCGCGCCGCCCCCGTAGGCGGTAAGCCGCACGCCGCGAGGCAAGTACTCAATCGGGTAGAAATCGCGCACCGTCCACTCGTTCGACAGCATGCCGGTGAAGCACACGACGCCGTGGACGCGCACTGCCCGCAGGGTGTCGGGCAAGGTCGGCGTGCCGATGAGTTCGAGAGCCGCGTCCACCCCGCTGGGAAAAATCGCGCGCGCCTGCCGCGCGACATTGCCGCCATCATCGATCACGACGTGATCCACTCCCAGCCTGCGCAGCGCATCCTCCTTTGCCGCGGTGCGCGTCGTCGAGAGCACGGTCATTCCCAGCCGCTTGGCCAGCACGGCGGTAGCCATCCCGACCGACGACGTGCCCCCTCGAATCAGGAGCGATTGCCCGCTCTGGGCGTCGAGGCCGACCGTCAGCGAGCCGTGAGCTGTCTGCAGCATCTCCGGAACCGCCCCGAGCACCGCCCACTCGAGCGCACTCGACGAGAACGGCACGACCTGTCGGACAGGCACGCACGTGAATTCGGCGTACCCGCCGTCGAAGGTTCGCCCCATGCCTCCCATCAGCGCGGCCACCTGCTGTCCCGTGGCGTACTCTCCTCCCGGGCACGCGACCACGGTTCCCGTCGCCTCGATTCCGAGCACCCGAGGAAACGAGACACCTTGCGACAGGCCGAGGCGGGTATGGAGTTCGGACCGATTCAGCCCGAACGCGCGCACCTTGATCAGCACCTGCCCCGCCTGGGGCGCCGGGACCGGTCGTTCCCGAATCTGCAGTGCCTCGGGCGGCCCCGGAGCGTCCAACACTACTGCGCGCATCGTCATCATGGCTGCTCCATTTCAGACCCTATCACCCCCTCAGCCTGCTCGGACTCAGGCCCGTGGCTGGCTGGTGGCGAACAGGTACCGGTGAATGCGCCAGGAACCGCCCTCCCGGCGCAGCACGAACAGCTCGTTGTTGCCTTCGCTGACCTCGATACCGGCCGCGAGAATCTTGGTGCGACCAGCCGAACTGGTGCGCGCCCAGGCCCAATCACCGGCCTCCCCGGTCTCGTGGATCTCGAACGCGACGTTCAGCTTGATGGTGTCGAAGACCTGTCGATACCCGGCACGAACGGCTTCGCGACCGACCAGCGCCGGCGCGTTCGGTGGCATGAAGACAGGGTCGCTGCCGTACAGTGCAAGGATCCCTTCGATGTCGTTGGCGTTGAGCGCGGTTTCGTACGTCTTCAGTAGCATTTCGATGTTCACGGCATCTCTCCTCAGGCGAATCATGTCGCCCTCACGTCACGTTGACTCTCGACGGCAATGTGGCACCGTTCCACAATCAGGACAATAGACAGAACTGGCAAACTCTGTTGCAATAATGGAACAATGAGCGGTGGTCCCAATCTCGCCGGCATGGCGCTCTTCGCCCGCGTGGTGCAGCACGGCGGTTTCTCGGAGGCAGCCCGCCGTCTGGGGATTCCGGTCTCCACGATCAGCCGGAAGATCAGCGCGCTCGAAACGTCACTGGGCGTGCGACTGCTCGAGCGGACGACGCGGGCCGTCAACCCCACCGATGCCGGGCGGGAGTTTCTGCCCTACTGCCAGGAACTGCTCGAGGCGGTGAGCGGCGGGCAGGCCGCGCTGGAACAGCGGCAACAGGATGTCACCGGCACCCTCCGGCTCGCGGCTCCACCCAGCCTGTCCGAGGTGCTGATCGTTCCGCTGGTCGACGGCTTTCTGCGGCGTCATCCCCGGGCGTCGGTGAAGGTGCTCGTGACCGACCGGCACCTCGACCTCGTCGAAGACGAGGTGGATGTGTCGCTGCGCGTTGGCCGCCAGGCCGAGAGCAGCCTGATTGTCAGGACGCTGACGCGCTATCGCCACGTTCTGATCGCCGCGCCCTCGTACCTGGGCGGCGCCGGTCGACTCGCCCATCCGTCGGATCTGCGAAGCCACAGCGTCCTCGGCTTCAGCAAGTGGTTCGGCGATCTGAACTGGAAGCTGTCGAAGGAGGGTGAGACCGAGTCGCTTCGGCTGAGGCCGCGGCTGGCGCTCAACGACTACGCCGGCGTCATCAGGGCCGCGGTGGACGGCATGGGCGTCGCCGAGGTGCCGTCCATCATCTGTCAGCAGGAGCTCCGGAGCGGGTCGCTCGTGGTGCCACTACCCGCGTGGCAGTTCGAAGAAGTCGATCTGTCGGCGTACTACCTCACTCGGCGTCATCGCTCTCGCGTGGTGGGGCTGTTCCTGGACCATTGCGCCGAAAACATCGCCCGGGTTCTGGAGCCGGGGCGGCCGTCGAAGCCCCGCCGCGCGTCCAGATGAACTCGAGCGGCCGAAGAGCGCCGCGTGCCGCACCAGCCCCGTGTCGAGGTGACGTCTGCCGGAACCCTGCGTGGGGGCCCTCGGCAAGCTCCATCACCTGTGACACCCGGACCGGCCGGTCGGCATCCTACGGTTCGTGACACTCTACGTGGCCGGACTGTGGCGGTACCCGGTGAAAACGCTGGCCGGCGAACGGCTGCCCATGACGGCGCTCACCCCCGACGGTCTGCCGTTCGACCGCATCGTGCAAGTGCACGGGCCCGAGGGCGTGCGGACGTCACGGAAGCACTACCAGCTGTTGGGATTGCGCGGGACGCTGGGCGCCGACGGCCGACCCCTCATCAATGGACATCACTGGGACAGTCCCGACGCCCTGGCCCTCGTGAAGCGAGCGGCCGGAGACGACGCGTGGCTCGAGGCCTACGCCGGCCCGGAGCGGTTCGACGTGCTGCCGCTGCTTGTCGCCACCGACGGCGCCGTCAACGCGTTCGGCCGCGACATCCGCCGGCTCCGCCCCAACATCCTCATCGGCGGCGTCGAGGGGATGGACGAAATACACTGGCCGGGCGGCACACTCCACGTGGGAGACGCGATCATCCGGCTCGATTCCCTGCGCGGCCGGTGCCCGATGACGACCGTTGATCCCGATTCGCTCGAACGCGACCCGGAGGTGTTACGCGACATCGGCCGTCGTTTCGGTGGCCGGCTGGCTCTCAACGCCGAGGTGGTGCGAGGCGGCGAGGTCCGGGTCGGCGATCCCGTGACGCTTTCTTCTGCTGCCGGCCGCTTGGCCCCGCCGAAGTGACCGGGGCTCGAGCGTGTTCGTCTCCGCAGGCGATCAGCGGCGCGCGGCCTTGGTGCTGCGACCGGCCTGATGCAAGACCACTGAGCTGCCGTCGGCGGCGAACTCGAGCTGGGCATCGACCACCTTCAGGAAGAACAGCGTCTCGGATTGCGGGAAGATCGCGTTCTTGCCCTGACCGGTGAGCTGCGCGCCGAGGTTGCCCCCATCGAGAGTGATGGTGATCGTGACCGTGGGTGCCAGCTGGTAGATGCCGACGTACTTCTCGAGCCTGGCGGCCGGCAGCGTGATCTCCTTGCGCTCCGACGTCAGCGTCACGCTGTCGCCGTGCATCAGCGCGCCCAGCTGGCCGGCCAGCGCGTCCGGCACCACGCCGTTCACGTTCGACAGCACGATCACTGTCGTCTGTGAATCCGGGTAGTACGCCAGCTGCGTGTTGAAGCCGTCGATACCGCCGCCGTGCGCGATTCGGCGCCGGCCGTTGACGAGCGTCGAGGTCAAGCCCAGGGCGTAGTCGTTCTTGAACGGCGTGATCATGCGATCGAGCGACGCCTTCGACACAATCTTGCCCGCAAACAGCGCCTGTTCCCACTTCAACAGATCGTGCGTCGTCGAGTAGAGGGCGCCGGCGGCGTGCGGAATCGACATGTGCAGGTAGCCGGCATTGGCGTAGCCGCCCGGCGCCCTGACATAGCCGCTGGCGCGGCGCTTGATAATCGCCGTGTTCGAGTCGTAGCCCGAATCGCTCATCCCGGCCGGCGCAAACAGGTTCTCGGTGACGAACGTTTCGTAGGTCTGCCCGCTGACCTTCTCGATGATCGCGCCGAGCGCGAGGTAGCCGGAGTTGCTGTAACTCATCTGCTCGCCAGGGCCGAAGTCGAGCGGCCGGTCGCGAAACGCCGTCACCGCCGCATCGGCCGACCGTGCACTCAGCTTGATGGTGGCGTAGTCGGGCGAGGCCGTGAAGTTCGGAATGCCGGCGGTATGCGTGAGCAGGTTGAAGACGGTGATGCGATCCCACGCCATAGGCGAGTCGGCAAGATGGGTCTTCATGCGATCATCGAGCTTCAGCTTGCCGCGCTCTTCAAGCAGCAGGATCGCCGCCGCCGTGAACTGCTTGGTGACCGACCCGAGACGAAACTTGGTCGCCGGTGTATTCGGGATGTCCCACTCGACATTCGCCATCCCATAGGCCTTGTCGAGAACGACGGCGCCGTCGCGCGCCACGAGTACGGTGCCCATGAACGTGCCGGCCGACACGTGGCTCTGGATCACCTGCTCCATCCGCGCCGTGTCTTGCGCGGAGGCCGCGGAGGTCAGAAACAGGAGGGCAAATGCGAACGCTGTGATTCTCGTCACCATGCCGGGGAATATATAGGAGGTCAGGAGAATTGAAACAGGAGGGAAACAAGTTCCTCACCGCCAGGCGTCCGTAGTAGCCCGGCGGTGACCTACACCAAGCTCGCCGCCCTCGCCCTTGCCGTGTTGCCACTTGCCGCGGCCACCTGCGGGTGTACCGCCGGAGGGCCTTCCCCGAGCGCGCCACACACCTACGAACTTGGCACCATCGGCGGATTTGGCGAGCTCGTGAATTCGGGCGTGAAGACGCTTGCCCTGAGCGAGGTGCTGGCGCCGGCCGAGATGGACGCGATGCTGCCGGAGGCGGAGAAGGTGGCCGCCCGCAACAACGTGAAGCTCCATCGCGAGAGCAGCCTGCTGGTGACCGACCTCTTCCCGGCCGACGTGGCGCGCGGCAAGGACGTGCTGTTGATCTACCAGGGCGCGACGCTCGATGAGTACCAGGCGCTCGAAAAGGCCGGCCAGTACACCGGCAAGGCCCGCGAGGCCATCGCCCGGCGGTTTGGCCGCATGCTGAGCTACCCGGCCTGGCGCATCAACGAACTCCTGGCCCAGAACACCTCATTTCGCACCATGCGCGATTTCGGCGTGCGCACGACGGCTTTGTCATCAAAGACCCCGAGGGCTATCTGCTCGAGTTCGAGCGCTTCAACCAGCATCCAGAGAACGAACGCTTCGTCCCCCTGCTCAAGGCCAATCGCACCGTGCGATCCCCGAAGAGCGCACTGCCCGAAGGGCTAGGCTTCAAGGCGACGATCACCTGGCTGTACTACAAGGGGCTGCCGCCCATGCAGACCTTCTACGAAGAAGTGCTGGGGCTGCGTCAGGTGGTGGACCAGGGCTGGGCGAAGGTCTACGAAGGGTCGAAGACCGGGCACGTCGGCCTGGTCGATGAACGGCGCGGCATGAACAAGTGGACCGAGAAGAAGGCCGTCAACGTCTCGTTCCTGATCGACGACATCGACGGCTGGTTCGCCGCCGTGAAGGAGCGAGCGCTCTTCCCGCTGCGCGGCACGGCCGTGTCAGACGACGAGGCCGGCCGCTACCGGGCGTTTGTCGGCTACGACCCCGAGGGCTACTACATGGAGTTCGACCTGTTCCGCACCCACCCGTTGAACGCCACGCTCATGCCCTATCTCGGCACCTCGGCCACGAAGTAGGCGGGCACGTTGACCTGTGGCCTCGGGCGTCAGCGCCGCTGAACCCGAGTGGCGGCGGCGTGCCACGGCTTGCATTGTCCAGTGTCGCGGCCTATTCTGAAGGGACTGTGAGCAAGGGCTTCGTCAACGCCGAGGAGACCGTCACCCGGATCGTCGGCAAGCGAACCCAGGCGCCTGACGCGCTGTCCACGGCGACCAGCCGCAAGACCGACTCCGTAGCGTGGCAGCGATCGTTCGGAGGCGTGCGGGTCCCGCGCGGTGTGCATCGCTTCAAGACCCGCGAGGAAGCAGATCGCTGGCTATGGCGGATGATCACCCGTCCGACAAGCTAACCTCGCGCGAGCCGACGGCCGAGGATTTGCGCGATCTCTGTCGCACATTGAATGACGGCGGTGCCAAGTATGTCGTCGTCGGAGGCTTCGCCATCCGCGCCGCCGGCTACATCCGCTCGACGATGGATATCGACGTGATCGTGGCCGCCGACCACGAGAACCAAGCGCGCGTGTTTGCCGCGCTGGCCACGCTGCCGGACCATGCCGCAAGCGAACTTAAGCCAGGCGAACTGCAGCAGTACGATGTCATCCGGGTCGCCGACGAGATCGTGGTGGATGTGATGCGCTCGGCCGGTGGCATCGACTACGCCGAAGCGGCCGCCGACGTGGTCATTCACCAGGTCGATGGCGTCTCGATACCGTTTGCCTCACCGCGGTTGCTCTGGCGCATGAAAGTCGTCACGCACCGCGAGAAAGACGCGGCTGACCTGGTGTTCCTGCGCCATTGGTTCAGCCAACGCGGCCAGGAGCCACCAGCGGGAACGGCTGGACGAATACGTTGACGGGGTTACCGGCCTGGTAGGCCGACGCGCGCAGCGACACGCGCGTGAAGGCCTTGTGTTTCTGCAGGGCATCGGCGAGCACGCGGGCGCCGTCGGCCGTGAGCGTGAAGTAGCGGCGCGCCGAAGCGCGGCGTCTTACTACTGCCCCTTGTGGCTGGCGACTTGAGCCCGGATTTGGGCCACGGCAACCTTGACCTTCAGATCCTGCTGCACCTTGCCCAGCTCCGCCCTGCCGTTTCGCGGGTCGCCCTCGACGCCCTTCGCGGGGTCCTTCCCCGCAATCTTGTCCTTGCGGACCCATTCGGGCTTCACATACAGGATCGCCGAGGTATCCTCCACGCCCGCATGGCCTTCCCCGGTCACCTTGTGGTCCTTCAGGTACTGGGAAAATTCGTCACGCGACTTGAAATACAAGTCGTCGCAGTAGAACACCCGCGCGCCGGAGGGTTTCAACCTCGCATCGAGCGTGGCGGCGGTCTGCTTCAGCACATCCTGTCCGCCGCCATGGTCACCAATCAGGATGATGTCCCGGAAGCCGGCAGTCGCGGCGCCCAGCACGAGGTCCCGCAAGACCATGCCGTAGGTTTCGCTGGTGATTCCGCTGGTTCCAGGGAACGCAAACTGGCCTTCTCTTTTCGACGGATCGCCCGCGGGTGAATACGGCAGCACCGGATAGACGAGCGCATTGCCGAGTTCCTTCGCAATGCGCTCCGAGACTTGGCGCGCCACGGCGTTGTGTTTGCCAAACGCCAGATGGGGGCCGTTCTGTTCCGCGCCACCGGTGTAGATGAGCGCGGTGGTCTTGCCGGCCTTCAGCGCCGCGGCCACTTCCTCCCGCGACGCGTCACCCCAGAACCACTCGCAATCCTCCAGCCGTTTTGGTGTGGAAAAATTGACCTGGCGGGACGAGGTGAGAGAATTGCGCCGCGCTGGCGGCTGATCCGTCCATGGTAACTCCCGCGGTGGCTGCGGCGGTGAGGAGCCTGAAATTTAGAAAAAAAATCTAAAAACTTTCTCACAGTTTTTAAACAATCTAATTTCTTTACAACTGTAGCGGTTAGGGATTACAGGGCCAAAAACACAACTGACAACATTTTGTCCTGTGGGCGCAATACAGCGAAGTTTCATTAAGCCTGCAAGAAAAAAAGCTCACCAAATTTAACGCTGGTCATGTCAATTCCCCACGAGCCACAAAGCAAGAGAATCTCCAAAATGCAATTATAATACACAATGTGCTGCGCTATCAACCTGCAAGAAAGAGCATCCACGCGTCAGAATCGCACTGTTTGGTGCAAACAAAACGCCTCATCTAATTAATTAAATTACATGCTTGACTGATTAATTAATTAATTCATTCATTCATAAATGAATGAATGAATGAATGAAAGAATGAATGAATGAATGAATGAATGAATGAAAAAACGCACACATGCATGAACTAATTAATTAATGTAAAATACCTGAATAATTAGTTAATTTTCGATAACTTATTTACTCAGTTTTCAGCCACTGCGGACGGATGAGGCACACGGCCAGCGGACTGAGAAAGCGCACCGGGCTGCAGGGGCCCCCGTTCTGCACCACCATATTACAAAGCCGGCCAAAGTGGGCCATCAGAAAGCGCAACGTCTTCTCGTGGGCATCGGGAAGCGTTTTGGCCAGATCAATGATGAGACTTATCCGCTGTTCGTCCGTGTCCGAATCACCTGTTTCGTAAGCGAATCGGGAAAGTTTAAACTGAACCCAAAAATGTTACAAATGAGTTCTGTTTGTGTTACATTAAAGAAGACGGTAATCGCAGTCTACTCACAGGTCGCTTCGATAAACATATCATAAGTCGAGGTATGAATCACCTGCGAAACGTAAAAAA
>JBBQSP010000074.1:0-25579 GCA_038213735.1 Vicinamibacterales bacterium
TGGACACCGCGATCACCTGCGGCCCGGCGCCAATGGCGTAGAGCATCTCGGTCAGCGCCGGCACGAGCGAGATGATCCGTTGCGGAGGCCCCTGAAAGGCAAACACGAAGGGCACGAAGACCACTAAGAGAACACTTCCAAGAAGAAAAGCCTTCGTGATCTTCGTGGACTTCGTGTTTGGCCTTTTCGTCATGACTTCCTAACTAACAACCACAGAAAGAACGGTCCGCCGATCAGCGCCGTGATGATGCCGACCGGCAGCTCCAGCGGCGCCATGACCGTGCGTGCTGCCAGGTCGCAGAGCACGGTGAACGCCGCGCCGAACAGCGCCGCCGCCGGCAGCACGATCCGGTGGTCCGATCCCACCAGCAACCTGACCAGGTGCGGCACGACGATCCCGATGAAGCCGATTGGTCCCGCCAGCGATACCGCCGCACCGGTGGCCAGCGACGCGCTCAGGAACGCCAGCCGCTGCGTGCGCACCACCTCCACGCCGCGAGCGGCCGCCACGTCTTCGCCAAGCGTCAGCAGGTTCAACGTGCGCGGCAGCACGGCAAAGATTGCGAAGGCGACGCCAATGAACGGCAGTGCCGCAAGAATCGGGGTGTAGCTGCCGACGTCGAGATCGCCCATCAGCCAGCGGACGGCCCTGAACGACTCGGTGAAGTCGGACATGTACTGCACGAACAGAATCAGCGCCGAGAAGAACGAGTTGAGCGTCACGCCGGCCAGCAGCAAGACGTTGGTGGACAGGCCGCGCTTCTGCGACGAGGCCAGCCAGTAAACGATGCCGATCGCGACGAGCGACCCGGCGAAGCTGGCGATCGGAATCGATGAGACACCCATCAGCCCCAGTTCGAGCCCGAACGCAATCGCCAGCATCGCGCCGAGCGCGCCGCCGGCCGAGACGCCGAGCGTGAACGGGGTGGCCAGCGGGTTGCGCAGCATCGCCTGCAGCACCACGCCCGCGGCCGCCAGCGAGGCGCCGACGATGGCGCCCGACAGCACGCGGGGCAGGCGGGCCACCAAGAAGATCTGCGCGTCGACGTTCTCGTTCCAGGGGATGGACCGGTCGAACACCCGCGCCAGGGAGATGCCGGTGCTGCCGACGGTCGGCGCCCACAGCAGCACCGCGAGGGTGGCCACTGCGAACGTCGCAATCACCGTCAGCATGCGGCGGCGAATGCTCACCGGGGCACTCGCCGGACCGGCACCACGGTCATGTGGCCGGTGTCGTCGTGGACGTGGACGTCGGCCTCGACGTCGTACAACGCGAGGACGTTGTCGGACGTCAGGACCTCGGTGGTGGGCCCGGTGGCCAGCACCTTGCCATCGCGCATCAGGATCAGGTCCCGGCAGATCGCCGCTGCCAGGTTGAGGTCGTGCGTGGACACCGCCATCGTCACGCCGTGATCCTGGTTGAGCCGCAGCAGCAACGACGACACTTCGAGTTGATAACCGAGGTCGAGCGAGGCCGTCGGCTCGTCGAGCAACAGCAGCGACGCCGATTGGGCCAGTGCCGCGGCGATCACGATGCGCTGTTTCTCGCCGCCGCTCAGCTCGTGAAACGGGCGATCGGCCAGGTGCGCCGTGCCGGTGGCGGTGAGGGCCTCGTGGGCAATGCGGATGTCTTCGGGCCCCTCGACGGTGAACACGCCGAGGTGCGGGTGCCGGCCCATCAGCACGATCTCGATCGCGGAATACTCGAAGGCGAGCTCCGTCTCTTGCGGCACCACGGCAATGCGCCGCGCGACCTCGCGGCGCGACAGGCGATCGAGCGGCTGGCCGCCAAGCAGGACGCGGCCCGCCGTCGGCCGGCGGGTGCCGCTCAGCAGGCGCAGCAGCGTGGTCTTGCCCGAGCCGTTTGGCCCGAGAATGCCGACGAGCGCGCCTTCGGCCAGGCAGACGCTGACGCCGTCGACGACGAGCGGGCCGTCGGGCGCGTAGCGAAAAGACACCTGGTCTGCGGAAAGCACTGCGCGTCGCCTCCCAGGCGTCTCACGCGCCTGTATGAGTGACTTGCCCGTGAACTGCCAGTCTCCTGACTCGCGGCGAGTGTGTCGTCTGCCGCTTACAGTGGCGGGACCGTGTGGGCTTTTCACCCAACTTCCCTGGCTGTCCTGGTACGCGTCTGTTGAGCTGTGGATTGTAGCATTGTTACAATAGGGGATTGGCTGACATGCACGCACGGCTGCAGGCTGCGGGACTCGCCGACATCGCCGACAAGGTGGCGTCGCGCGAACGGCTGTCGTTCGAGGACGGGGTCAGGCTCTTCGAGTCAACGGACCTGCTGGCGCTTGGCTGGATCGCCAATCGCGAGCGCGAACGGCGCCACGGCGACCGCACCTACTTCAACCACAACCTGCGGCTCGAGGCCACGAACGTGTGCGAGGCGTCGTGCCTGTTCTGCTCGTTCGCGCGGCTGAAGGAAGGCGACCCCGGCTCGCACACCATGTCGCTCGAGCAGGTCTTCGCCAAGCTGCGCCAGCGCGGCGACCAGCCGCTCACCGAAATTCACATCGTCAACGGCCTGCACCCCGGCCTGCCGTTCAGTTACTACACCGACCTGCTGAGCGGGTTGAAGCAGATCCGCCCCGGCATTCACCTGAAGTGCTTCACCGCGGTGGAGATTGCGTTCTTCGCGGATCACTACGGCAAGACGGACCAGCAGGTGCTGGTCGAGTTGAAGGCGGCGGGGCTCGACTCGTTGCCCGGCGGTGGCGCCGAGATTTTCGCGCCGCGCGTGCGCCAGAAGATTTGCCACGACAAGTGCGACGGGGCGCGTTACCTCGCCATTCATCGCATTGCGCACGGCCTGGGCATGCGCACCAACGTGACCATGCTCTACGGTCACATCGAGACCACCGAAGAGCGGGTCGATCACCTGTTGCAAACGCGGGCGCTGCAGGACGAGACCGGCGGGCTGCAGGCGTTCATCCCGCTGGCGTTCCATCCAGACAACAACCAGATGCGCAAGCTCCCGGCGCCGTCGGCGACCGAAACGCTGAAGGTGCACGCGGTGGCGCGGCTGGTGCTCGACAACGTCGATCACATCAAGGCATATTGGATCTCCTGTGGCGTGGAAGTCGCGCAGACGGCGCTGTGGTTTGGCGCGGACGACCTCGACGGTACGGTGCAGGAAGAAACGATTTACCACATGGCCGGGTCGTCGACACCGACGACGCTGTCGACCGATGACATCGAGCAGCTCATCCGCGATGCTGGCCGCGAGCCGATCGAACGCGATACGCTGTATAACGTGGTTCGCGTACCCGCGCCTGTAGCGTCCGGCTTCAGCCGGACCGTATAGGTCCGCCTAAAGGCGGACACCACTTTGCATACGCCACGACAATGGCTACGTTCTTACCGGTTCTGAATCAGGTTGAGAAGGCGTCGCTCCACGAGCGCCAGCCTCTTCCTGATGCGTACTTGAATCTCCAGGACGAGGAGATGGCGCTGCGCATCGGCGCGGCTCGCGCGGCGCTCGGCGACCGCCTGGTCATTCTCGGCCATCACTACCAGCGCGACGAGGTGATTCGGTTCGCCGACTACACCGGCGACTCGTTCAAGCTGGCCGGCGCGATCGCGAACCACCCGGCCGCCGACTACATCGTGTTCTGCGGCGTGCACTTCATGGCCGAGAGCGCCGACATCCTGGCGTTGCCGCACCAGCGCGTGATCCTGCCCGACCTGGCCGCCGGGTGTTCGATGGCCGACATGGCCCCGGCCGATCAACTGCAGATCTGCTGGAGCGATCTGCAGCAGGTGGGCCTGGCCGATCGAGTCGTGCCCGTGACCTACATCAACTCCGCCGCTGCCATTAAGTCGCTGGTGGGCGAGAACGGCGGCGCCGTCTGCACTTCGTCGAACGCCGCCGCGACGCTCAGGTGGGGCTGGCAGCAGAAGGAGAAAATTCTCTTTCTCCCCGACCAGCACCTGGGCCGCAACACCGCCTTCAAGATGGGCGTGCCTCTTGATGAGATGGTCGTGTGGGACCCGTTCGAACCGTTCGGCGGCCTCACGCGCGACCAGCTCGAGCACGCGAAGCTGATCCTCTGGAAGGGCCACTGCTCGGTGCACGTGCGCTTCACCCCGCAGCAGATCGACAAGGTGCGCGCCGAGCACCCCGGCATCCAGGTGATCGTGCATCCCGAAGTGCCGTTCGACGTGCTGCAGGCGGCCGACGACAGCGGCTCGACCGAGTACATCCTGAAGACCGTGCGCGAGGCGCCCGCGGGTTCGTCGTGGGCCGTCGGCACTGAAGTCCACCTCGTCCACCGGCTGGCGGAAGAGGTGGCGCCCGGCAAGACCGTGGTCTCGCTCGACCAGTTCGGCTGCCTCTGCTCGACCATGTTCCGCGTCTCGCCGAACCACCTCTTGTGGGTGCTCGACTCGCTCGTCGAGGGCGAGGTCGTCAATGAAATCGTCGTGCCGGACGAGCAGAAGAAGTGGGCTAAGATCGCGTTAGATCGGATGCTTTCGATCACCTAGGCCCCCCATGAAGGGGGGCCCTACAGAGAGGTTTCCATGGCCCATTCACTTCCCGCGCTGCCTTACGACGTCGCGGCGCTCGAACCGCACATCGACAGCCAGACGATGCAGATCCATCACGGCAAGCATCACCAGGCGTATGTCACCAACCTGAATGCCGCGCTCGACAAGCATCCGGAACTGCACAACCAGAGCCTGGATGACTTGATCAAGGGCATCAACAGCGTGCCGGACGACATCAAGGCGGCCGTGCGCAACAACGGCGGCGGCCACTGGAACCACTCGCTGTTCTGGACGCTGATGGCGCCGGGCGCCGGCGGCGCCCCCACCGGCGCGGTGGCCGATGCCATCAACAGCGCGTTCGGCGACTTCGAGAAGTTCAAGACCGCGGTCAACCAGGCCGGCACCACCCGCTTCGGCAGCGGCTGGGCGTGGGTGATCGACAACGGCGGCAAGCTCGAAGTGATGAGCACGCCGAACCAGGACAACCCGTTGATGGAAGGCAAGAAGGCCATTCTCGGCATCGACGTCTGGGAACACGCCTACTACCTGAAGTACCAGAACCGCCGCCCCGACTACCTCGGCGCGTGGTGGAACGTGGTGAACTGGGACGCCGTGAACAAGCTCCTCAAGGGGTAGTCTGGTCCGCTTTCTTGCGCTCGTGTGCTTCGTGGTGGCCTGGCCGGTCACCACGATGGCACAGGAGCCTCCCGCCGTTACTGCCTCCGTCTCCAATCTGACCCGCGTCGAGTCGTGGTCGTTCTTTGATCCCTATCCCGCGGTGGAGCCCGACCAGCTCGTCGGCAATCCTGACTACACTTTCATCGGCGACCGCGCCGAATTGGGCGTGCGCGTTGATGGCCGGCGCTTCGATCTCGGTGGCGCGTTCAACTACGTGCGTCTCGAGAACGTCCCCACCGGCGCGATTGGGCCCGGCGGTCTCGGCGTTGGCGCTTTCTACTTCGCGGCCACCGGCCTCAGCTACAGCTACCAGCTCTATCTGAGCGAGCTCACCCTGCGAGTGAGCGCGGCCGACGACCGCTCGTCGGTCACGCTCGGCCGCATGACGTTTGCGTCGGGCGCCGAGTCCGTGGCTGAGAATCCAGCGCTCGACCACCTCAAGCGCGAGCGCCTGCACTCCCGGCTGATCGGCAACTTCGAGTGGTCGTACTACCAGCGTCGCTTCGACGGTGTCCGCGTCGACGTCGCCCGCCCGGCTTGGCACGTCACGGCGGCAGCGTTCCTGCCGACGCAGGGCGGCTTCGAGGAGTCCACCAACCTGTCGATGCCGAACGTCCAGATCGCCACGGCCTCGTACACCCGAAAGGGAGCAGGTGAGTTCCAGGTGTTTGGCACTTTCTATCGCGACCGCCGTGAGATGGCCGCGGTGGTCGACAACACCCTGTCGCCGGATCGACCGGTGGATGTGACTATTGCGGCCGTTGGCGGATCACACGCGCGAATTACGCCGACGCGCAGCGGAGACCTGGACACCGTGCTCTGGGGAGCCGTGGAGACGGGCGATTGGTACCGCCAGTCGCACCGCGCGGCCAGCGTGGCCGCTGAAGTGGGGCATCGCTGGACTAATGCCGCCGGACGGCCGTGGCTGCGGGCTGGCTACTTGTGGTCGTCCGGCGACGGCGACCCGGCCGACGACCGGCACGGCACGTTCTTCCAGATGCTGCCCTCGTCTCGGAAGTACGCGTTGTCGGCCACCTACGCGCAAATGAACCTGACCGACGCGTTCGTGCAGGCGGCTTTTGAACCCCGCGGGGTGAAGACGCGTATCGAAGTACATGCGGTCGGCCTTGCGAGCGGGCAGGATCTCTGGTATCAAGGCAGCGGCGCCACGGCCAGCACCGGGCGCTACTTCGGCTTTTCAGGCCGCGCGGCCGGCGGCCAGTCGCGGCTGGGCACGGTGCTCGAGGGCGCCGTCGATGTGCCGCTCAAGACATACTGGTCGGTGAACGCGTACGGGGGAACGATGTGGGGCGGGGGTGTCGTGAGGCACAACTTCAGCGGCACGCGCCTCATGTTCTGGTATCTCGAGAACGTCTTTCGTTTTTGACCCTTCGACTCGCTCTGCTCGCTCAAGGCAAGGGAGCGCACAATGGAGGCAGCGTTGACAGAGACTTCTTATCGCGAACCCGACGCGTCGTTGGTCACCACCACGCACATCACCTACGCCCTGCACGCCCTGGGCCTGGCGATTGGCGCCTTTGGCGCGTCGACCGTGATCGGCGCGTTCATTTTCGGCTGGCCGTCGATCATCGCCGTGATCATCAACTACGTGAAACGCAACGACGCCCGCGGCACGTGGCTCGAGTCGCACTTCACCTGGCAGATCCGCACCTTCTGGTTCGCCGTGCTCTGGGCCTGCATCGTCTTCATCACCGGCGCCGTGCTGGCGATTGTGCTGATCGGCTTTGCGATCTGGATCGTCGGGCTGTTCGTGCTGGGTTGCTGGGCCGTTTACCGGATTGCGTCGGGATGGCTGCGATTGAACGACCGCCGCGCGATTGGCTAAGCCACCGATCAAAGCACAGCCACAGATGTTCGCAGATTAGACACAGACAAAAGGCCCGACTCAGGCCCGTCAGGCTTCGCCTGGCGGGACGGGGCGAGACCGGGCCCGTGGGAAAGAGCTCCGCTGGACAGTGCGCTATGCAGCGCTCTTTCCCACGAGCCCGGTCACGCCCCGTGAGCCGGCCGAAGGCCGGACTGAGTCGGGCCTTTCTTGTATTGGTCTGAATCGGTGACTAATCGGTGTCTAATCTGTGGCCGGTTAGAACAGTTTGACGTCGACGATCTGGCCCTTCTCGACAATGTCGGTCTGCGCCGGGATCTCGATGTAGCCGTCGGCTTGCGACATCGAGGTGATGTCGCCCGACGCCTTGAACGCCGGCATGGCCTGGCCGTCCACAATCTTCACCGTGTAGAACTGGTGGCGTCCGGTGGTTGACACGATCCGCTGGCCCACCGGCAGGCTCACGGTGTGGGTGTGGCGTGGCTGCAGGCGGCCGATCGCGCGCAGCGCCGGCACCAGCAGCATATAGGCGTTCGACAGGCACGAGGTCGGGTAGCCCGGCATGCCGAACATGGGCTTGCCCTGGATCGTGCCGAACACGGTCGGCTTGCCCGGCTTCACGGCAATGCCGTGGAACACGATCTCGCCCTTGCGGCCGATCACGTCGAGGATCAGGTCGCGCTCGCCCACCGAGCTGCCGCCCGAAAACACCAGCAGGTCGCATGTGACGCAGGCATCGATGGCGCTCTCGAGCGCCTCGATGGTGTCTTGCGCCGTGGCGAACGGCACCGGCACGCCGCCGTGCTCCTGGACGATCGTGCTGAGCGTGAACTTGTTGATGTCGTAGATCTGGCCCGGCTGCAATTCCTGGCCGGGATCGATAATCTCGTTGCCGGTCGAGAGAATGGCGACGGTCGGCTTCGCGTAGACCTCGACCTCGCCAATCCCGAGCGCGGCGAGCGCGCCGATCCGGCTTGGGTTCAGCACGTCGCCGTCGCGGATCACGGTCTGGCCAACCACGATGTCGGCCCCTTGGCGGCCGACGTTCTGGCGCGGATACACCGGCGTCAGGATGCGGACGCTGTCGCCCGCCATCTCGGTCTCCTCGACCATCACGACGGCGTCGGCGCCCGCGGGCATGGGCGCGCCGGTGGCGATCTCGACCGCCGTGCCGGGCGTCAGTTGCTGGGTCGGGACCTGTCCGGTGTAGACCTTCTCGATCACCCGCAGGGTTTTTGGTTCGTAGCGGCTGGCCCCGAAGGTGTCGTCGGCGATCACCGCGAAGCCGTCCATACCGGCGCGCGAAAACGGCGGCACGTCGCGGGTTGACTGCACATCGGCGGCCGCGGCCCGGCCGTTAGAGTCAACCAGCGCCACCCGTTCGCGCCGCGCGATCGGCGGGCACGCGTCGGCAATCAACTGGCGGGCTTCCTCCAGCGGGATGGTGTCCTTGATCGGACGCATTTCGGACTTGGCCATTACTTCTGTGCCTGCTGAATCATGTGTCCGAGCTCCGGAACGACGAGCTTGTTCATGGCCAGCCGGACCGCCTGCTCGGATCCGGGCAGCGAGATCACGACGACGCGGCCGATCGTGCCAGCACAGGCGCGGCTCAGCATCGCGGCGGCGCCGATGTCGTGATAGCTGAGCATGCGGAACAGCTCGCCGAAGCCGGGCAGCCGCTTGTGCAGCAGCGCGTCGATGGCCTCGAAGGTGCTGTCGCGGCTGGTCAGGCCGGTGCCGCCGGTCGTGATGATCGCATCAACATCGCCGATGGCCGTTTGCTGCCGAACCAGTTCCGCGACCCGTGCCGGTTCATCCGGCTCGATCGCCTTGCCCGCCACCTGGTGTCCCGCCGCGAGCAGCAGTTCGATGATGGCGCGTCCGGCGGTGTCGGTGTCGTCGGTCCGGGTGTCGCTGACCGTCAGGACGAAGACCCGGGCGCTCTCGGGTGCCAGGGCCTTATGTTCTGCACTACTCACCCGTCGATTATAGTGGTGCCGATGATTCGGTTGCTGCCCCTGGCCGCGCTCCTGCTGGTGTGCACCATTGCGCCGTCGGCACAGCCACCCCTCGACAAGACCGCCCAGCAGTGGGTCGAGACCACCCTCAAGAAGCTGACCGTCGAGCAGCTGGTGGGGCAGATGATCTTCGCGCCCTTGAACTCGACCTACCTCAGTAGCGACACCGACCAGTACGACGCGCTGGTCAGGCTGGTGCATGAATCGCACATTGGCGGGCTGATCGCCTTTGGCGGCACCGAGCCCATGCCGAACGTGCTGCTGAACAACACCTACGGCCCGGTGATCCTGGGCCAGCCGCTGGAACTGGCGTCGTTGTTCAACCGGCTGCAGTCGATCTCGCCGCTGCCGCTGTTGACCACCTCCGACTTCGAGTGGGGCGTGGCCATGCGCGTGGCCGGCGGGACGAAGTTCCCTCGCGCCATGGCCTTCGGCGCCGCCGGCGATCCCGCGCTGGCGTACGAGGCCGGCAAGGTGGTGGCCCGCGAGAGCCGGGCGCTTGGCGTGCACGTCAATTTCGCACCGGTCGCCGACGTCAACAACAACCCGCGCAACCCGGTGATCAACATCCGCTCGTTCGGCGAAGATCCCGCGCGCGTCGGCGGCATGGCCGGCGGGTGGGTGAGGGGCCTCCAGGAAGCCGGCATGATGGCAACCCTGAAACACTTTCCCGGCCACGGCGACACCGATGTCGATTCACACCTCGGCTTGCCGGTGGTGGCGCATCCGCGCGAACGCCTCGACGCGGTGGAGCTGGCGCCATTCCGCGACGGCATGGCCGCCGGCGCCGCCGGCGTGATGGTGGCGCACATGGAGATGCCGGCGATCGATCCGGAGAAGCGCCCGGCCACATTCAGTCCCATCGTGATTGGCGATCTGCTGCGCCGGCAGATGAAGTTCGACGGCGTGATCTACACCGACTCCATGAAGATGGCGGCGATCACCAGGATGGCGGCGCCCGGCGAGGCCGCCGTGCTGGCGGTCAAGGCCGGCGTGGATGCCGTGCTCGACTCGCCTGACTCGGCTGCTGCGGCCACCGCGATTGTGGCCGCGGTCAAGGCAGGCGACATCCCGCGCGCGCAGGTCGAGCGTTCGGTGCGCCGCCTGCTTGAAACCAAGGCGCGGCTGGGCCTGCATCGCACGCGCACGGTCAACCTTGATGCCGCGGCGCTGTCGGTCGGCGGGCGCAAGCACGAGGCGGTCGCCCAGGCCGTGAGCGACCGTGCCATCACCCTGGTCAAGGACGAGCGCGCCATGGTGCCCATGCCGACACCGCGCACCGGATCCGTGATGTACCTGTCGGTGCTTGACTATCCCTCCGGCTGGCGGATCGCCGCGCCCAGCCGCACGATCATTCCCGAGTTGCGCGCGCGGTGGGCGGCGACCGAAGCGTTCGAGATTTCCGATCGCACGACCGCGTCCGAGCTCGATATGGTCCGCGCGCTGGCCGTGAAGTACGACGCGGTGGTCGCCGGGATCTTCGTGCGCGCCTCGTCTGGCAGCGGCCGGCTCGACCTGGCGCCGCAGCTCGAACGGTTCCTGCAGGACATCGCCCGCGCCACCGAGCGGCGCCGGCAGCCGTTCGTGTCGGTGCTGTTTGGCAATCCGTACACGGCCATGGGCATGCCCGGGGCGCCGGCGCTGATGCTGACTTACGACTTTTCAGACGGCGCCGAACGCGCGGCCGTGAAGGCGCTGGCGGGGGAGATCCCCATCGGCGGGAAGTTGCCGATTGCGTTGCCGGGCATGTTCGGCCTGGGTCATGGGCTCTCGCGCGCCGCCGTCGGCCACTAGTTTCCGATGTAACAACCGTGTATAGTCCGCCCGTTCGCGGACGACTCGCGCGTCGATTGCCATCGTTTAGACAACGCGTGGCTCCGTCGGTTCCTCGGTTACTGGAGGTCCACATGCGTCGATTGATTCTCGGTATGGCGGTGGTGGGTGCGTGGATGGCGATGCTTCCATCGGCCGCGTATGGCCAGGCGGCCATTGCCGGCACCGTCAGGGACGGTTCGGGTGCGGCGCTTCCCGGGGCGACCGTCGAGGCTGCGAGTCCGGCGTTGATCGAGCGAGTCCGCACGGCCATTTCCGACGGCGCCGGCCAGTACCGCATCGTGGACCTGCCGCCGGGCACCTATTCGGTGACGTTTACGTTGACCGGCTTCAAGACCGTTCGCCGCGAAGGGGTCGTGCTGCAGGGCAGCTTCACGGCGCCGGTGTCGGCCGATCTGGAAGTGGGCGCGCTCGCCGAGACGGTGGTGGTCACCGGCAGTTCGCCGGTGGTCGACGTCAGCAGCAACCGCCTGGCAGTGGTGGTCGATCGCGACCTGCTGGACGCCATTCCGACGGCCAGCCGCAGCCTGCAAGCCAGGGCCAACCTGATTCCGGGCACGACCGTCACCGCGGTCGGTTCCGGCCAGACCAGCATGACGATCTACGGGTCGCAGGCGGCCGACCAGGTGGTGATGGTCGATGGCATGCGGCTCAACCTGCTCGAGGGGAGCGGCCAGTTCAGCGGCATCTACCTGAACGACGGGATGGCCCAGGAAATCTCCTACGAGACCGGCGCCCAAAGCGCCGAGGTGGCCCAAAGCGGGCTGCGGGTCAACATGATCCCGCGCGACGGCGGCAACCAGTTCTCGGGCATCGTGTTCCTGCAAGGCGCCAACGGCCCGCTCGCCAGCGATAACCGCTCGGACGAGGTCAAGGCCTTCATCCCACAGCCGTTGGGGATTGCCTACACCTACGAACTGAACCCCTCGATTGGCGGGCCGATCAAGCGCGACGCGTTGTGGTTCTACTTCACCTATAAACTGACCGACACGAAGAACTACGTCACGCTGCCCGATCGCACCCAGGGCTTTCAGAAGCAGTGGCCCAACTACAGCTACGTGACCCGCCTGACCTGGCAGGCCAGCAGCAAGGACAAGGTCCGCGTCTACCTCGACAAGCAGATGAATGCCCAGCGCTACGAGGGCCTGGGGGCGACCACGACCCTGTCGGCGTCGCACGTGCTGAACACCCCGCGGGGGTTTACGCCGCAGATCAAATGGACGCGGACGCACACCAACCGCCTGATGCTGGACGCCGGCTTCACGATGTACGACCTGAGCTTCCTTCGCGAGCGCCAGCCTGGCTTCAGCGAGAACGATCTGCCCCAGTTTGAGATTTCCAACGGCGTGTCATCCGGGACCTTTGCGGCGCCCTCGCTGAGCGCCACGAAGAACTACCAGGTGGGGGCGTCGGCCTCCTATGTGACCGGCAGCCACTCGCTCAAGGCCGGGTTCAACCACCTGTGGGGCAACCGCACCCGCAGCTGGCCGTCACCGAACAGCGCCGACATCATCCAACTCCGGTTCAACAACAACGTGCCGGCGCAGGTGGCCATCCGCAACACCCCCATTGACGAGTCGATCGAGCGGCTCAACGCCGATTTCGGCGTGTTTGTCCAGGATGCCTGGACGCTCAATCGCGTGACCCTGAACCTCGGCGCCCGCTACGATTACTTCAATGCCGAGGTGCCGGCGGTGTCGGCGCCGGCGAGTCAATGGGTGACAGCCCGGCAGCGGCCGGCGGTCGAAAATGTACCGAACTGGAAGAACTGGTCGGCCCGGCTCGCGGCCTCGTGGGACGTCTTTGGCACGGGCAAGACCGCCGTGAAGGCCAATGCCGGCAAGTATCTCGCCTCGGCGGCGCTTGGCTTCGCCGAACTCTTCAACACGCTGACTGTGCAGAGCGAAGTGCGCACTTGGGCCGATCTTGACGGCAACCGGTCGGTCCTCGACTCCGCGGGCAACCTCCAGCGCAACGAGGTGATTGGCGGCACCGCCAACTTCGGCCAGGCCTCGGGCACGATCCGGCCCGACCCGTCCCTACAGCGCGAATCCAATTGGGAGTACGGCGTCTCGGTGCAGCACGAGCTCGTCGAGCGCATGGCCGTCACGGCGGGCTATCACCGCCGCACCTTTGGCAACCTGGCGCTGACCGACAACCTGAATCTGGCGGTGACCGACTGGACGCCGTTCACGATCACGGCGCCCCTCGACCCGCGCCTGCCGGGCGGCGGCGGCTATCCGGTCGAGATCTACACGCTCAACCCGGCCAAGGTCGGCACCCCGAGCGACAACGTGCGCACCTTTTCCGAGCTGAACGCGCGCACCTACAACGGCTTCGACGTGCTGGTCACCGCCAGGCTGGACGGTGGCGGCGTGCTCCTCGGGGGAGTGACGTTCGACGACCTCGCGACGTCGAACTGCGATCAGCGGGATGATCCCAATCAGTTGCGTTTCTGCGCGCCGAACAGCCCGTACCGGACGATCTTCAAGCTGTCGGGCAGCTATCCATTGCCCTATGGATTCCAGTTGAGTGGCAGCTTCACGTCGCGGCCAGGCGCCGACATCTCGGCCAACTACACTGTCACGGCAGCCATTGCCGGGCGGCCGATCATCGGCAGCACCGCCGGGAGCACGCAGATCAACGTCAACTTGCTCGAGCGCAATACGTCGTTTCGCGAAACCATCAACAACTTCGACATGCGCGTGTCGAAGGCGTTCCGCTTCGGCCGTTACAAACTGCAGGGCATGGTCGATATTTACAACCTGCTCAACGCCGGCGCCGTGACCGACCTCAGCCAGACGTTCGGCGCCAACCCCGCGACCCGGGTGTGGATGAACCCGCAAGGGATTCAGACCGGCCGGTACCTGCGGTTCGGGGCGCAGTTCACGTTCTGATGATGGAGGCAACCCTGAAGGGTTGCCTCCACCGTTTGGGCGCGGCCCGCTATTGGCCCGCGCCGGCCTTGGCCTCGGCGTCCACGTCTTTTTCCCACGCCAGCAACTGCTGACGCAGGCGCCGGACCACGGCCGTCTGTTGCTCGGCCAGATCGTCTCGTTCGCCGAGGTCCTTCCGCACGTTGAACAGCAGGAACCGGGCCGTGCCGTCGACCAGCAGCTTCATGTCGCCGCTGCGCACCGCCCGCTGGTTGAGGCCGCCGGTTTGGACACGCCAGAACAGCGTGCGTTCGACCACGGGCGTGCGGCCTTCGAGAACGGGGAACAGGTTGATGCCGTCGAGCCTCGCCTCCGCCGGCACCGGTGACCCCGTGGCCGCGAGAATCGACGCCGATAAATCCATGGTGATGCCCACCTGCGGAGTCACGCGGCCGGCCGGCACGCGTCCCGGCCAGCGGACCAGCGTGGGGACCCGGATGCCGCCCTCCCACAGCGTGAACTTGCGATGCGTGAGCGGCGCGTTGCGCGACAGCCACTCGCCGCCGTTGTCGTTGGTGAAGATCACGATCGTGTTGCGGCTGAGCCCGAGCTTGTCGAGGGCCGCCAGGATCTCGCCCACGCCGCGGTCAACCCGCTCGAGCATTTGCGCGTAGTCGGCGCGCGTGTCAGGGTTCTCGTCAAACGGCATCACGTGCCGCGAGTTGCCAACCGCGACGGAGGGGTGATCGGGGACCTGATACGGCCAGTGCGGCGCCGTGTATGCCACCTCGAGGAAGAACGGTTGCGCGGCGCGGTCGGCGATGAACTTGAGCGAGCGCTCGGTGATGAGGTCGGTCATGTAGCCGGCCACGGTCACGGGCTTGTCGTTCTCGTACAGATCGGGCTGGCCATCGCTGTCGGTGTGCTGGTAGTAGTCGCCGTAACCGGCCTTCAGCCCGAAGAAGTAGTGGAAGCCATGGGCGCCGGGGCTGAACTCAGGCTTGTAGCCGAGGTGCCACTTCCCGATCAGCGCCGTAGCGTAGCCGTGGTTGGCCAGCAGCCTGGGCAATGAATGTGCCGTGGCTGGCAATCCAAACTCGCCGTCGACGCGCACCGCGCTCAGCGGACGCTCCAGCGCGAACCGTTGTTGATAGCGGCCGCTGATCAACCCGGCGCGGGTCGGCGTGCAGGTCGAGGCGTTGGCGTAGAAGTCGGTGAAGCGCGTGCCGGTCTTCGCGAGGCTGTCGAGGTTCGGCGTCTTGATATCAGGGGCGCCGTAGCTCCCCAAATCCCCATATCCCGCATCGTCCGTGACGATCAGGACGACGTTGGGCCGATCCTGGCGAGGGGCCGCTGGCTGCGCGAACAGGGCAGCCACCGAGAGTCCGGCGAGCACGACGGTCGCGATAATCCTGAGCATGCTGCAGCGAATCCTAACACCTCTTTATGGAGTGCCGTCTATTTCTACTGCAATGTAGTTGTTATTTCTACTGCGATGTAGTTTAATACCCGCCATGGGCGATAACCTCGGCGACTTCGAACAACTGGTCATGCTGGCGGTGATGCGGCTGGACGATGAAGCGTATGGCACGTCGATCCGCGATGAGCTGAAGTCACGCGCTGAGCGGGAGGTGTCGCCGGGCGCCATTTTCACCACGTTGGAGCGACTGGAGTCCCGCGGCCTGGTGACGTCGCGCTACGGCGAACCCTCACCCGAGCGCGGGGGCCGCAGCAAGCGGTTCTACCGGCTCACCCCCGACGGGCGCCGCACGCTGGGGAAGGCCGTCCGAACCGTGAGGCGCATGGTCCAGGGCCTCGAGCTGAAACTGGAGCGGTCATGAAGAGCGATCGAACGCCTCGCCCCCCGCGACTGGCCGAATGGCTCCTGCAGCGGCTGCTCGACGACCGGTCTCGGGATGCCGTCCTCGGCGACTTGCACGAGGGATACCACGCACTGCGTCAGCCGCGTGGCGCGGCGACGGCGCGGCGGTGGTATTGGAAAAATGCCGCTTCTTCCGTGATTGCCTGCCGCATCACCGGGACACGCGTGCACGAGTCGAGGCGCTACGACTTCGAGCCGTCGGCCCGAGTCAGCGTGCGCGATTTGATCCGCCCGGCCTTCCGTCAATTCAGGGATCAACCGCTGTATACCGGCGTATCCGCAGGGACCCTGGCGCTGGCGATTGGCGTGGCCTGCGTCAGCCTCACGCTCGTCCGGCACGCCTTTATTGATCCGCTGCCGTATCGAGCCGGGGACGAACTGGTCTCGTTACTGACGGTGATCGACGGCAACCCCTCCCCGGTGTCGCCGCACGTGGTCGAGGATCTGCGCGCCACCAATCCACCGCTCACGGAGTTCGCCGTGATTCGCCCCGTCGGCGGCGCCTACGCGTCGAAAGAGGCGACCGAAAGCATCAGCCTGCAGGCGGTGACCACGGACTACTTCCGGCTGCTGGGGGTCTCGCCGTCGCTCGGCCGCATCTGGACCCCGCAGGAGGCCGACAGCGCGGTGGTGAGCGCCGCCTTCTGGCGCGATCAACTCGGGCAGGACCCCAACGTGATCGGCAGCGCCATCACCATTGATGGCCGTCCACGCACGATCGTCGGCGTGATGCCGCAAGACTTCACGCCGCCGTACTTCACCATCACGGCCGCGTGGGTGCCCATCGACATGCCGGCCCTGCTCTCGGATATCCGCTCGCGGCGCACCTTGACCGTTCTGGCGAGGCGCGCGCCAGGCGCGACCGCCCGGGATGTGGAGGCGTTCCTCGCCGTGTTCGCCCGGCAGGAGCAAGAGCGCTTTCCGGAAATGCACGCAGGCCAGACGTGGATCGCCAGCCCCCTTCGTGACGAGCTGGTCGGCTCGTCGCAGCCCGCACTGGTCGCGACCGCCGCCGCGGCGACGCTGTTGCTCCTGATCGTGGCCACGAACATCGCGGGATTGGCGACCGCGCACGCGGTCTCGGCGCGCCACCAACTGGCGGTGCGCGCGGCCCTCGGCGCCACCCGGGGGCGGCTGTTTGCCGAGCAGCTGATCGAAAGCGTTGCGCTCGCCGCCGTTGGGTCGCTGGCCGGTGTCGGCCTTGCCTTCGGCCTGATCGCCATCGTCCGCCGTTACCAACAGGCGTTTCTCGCGCGCCTGGCGCCGCTCGAACTGGACGGGTGGACGGTCGTGATTGGCGTCGGGATCGGTCTGGCCATTGGCGTGGTCGCCGCCGTCCTGCCGAGGAGCGTCGTCAACACCGGGCCGGCCGACGTGCTGCGATCGTCGCGCGGCACTGCCGGCGACGGCCGGGCCACGGCCGCGCGCACCGCGCTGGTGGTCGCGCAAGTGGCCATCGCCCTGGTGTTATTGGTCGGTGCCGGACTGCTGGTGCGCACCGTGCAGCACGTGACCGGGCGTCAGCTCGGGTTCGACAGCCAGGGGTTGACGTGGTTCCAGGTCAACCTCCCCGGCCGGAAGTACCAGTCCACCGAGGCGCAGATGCAGTTCGAGCGGGATGTGCTCGAACGCGTCGGGCAGATTCCAGGCGTGCAGTCGGCCACGGCATCCGTCGGATTTCCGCTATGGGGCGGGATGATGGCCGGACTCCTGATGAAGGGCGACGAGCCAGGCGCGCCGCGGCGCGAAGTGGCCTACCTGTCGGTCTCCCCAGGGTTTGTCGGCGGCGTCGGGGCCCGCATTGTCGCCGGGCGCGACCTGCTGCCGACCGATCGGTTTGATTCGCCGCGAGTCGCGGTGATCAACGAGAACCTGGCGCGGCAGGTGTGGCCGGCGGGTGATGCCATTGGCGCGGAGGTGAAGATTGGCGCCGGCGATCCCAACGATCGCTGGATCACCATTGTCGGGATCATGGCCGACATGCGCGGGCACGGCGTGACCGCGCCGATTCGGCCGACCGCGTTTGGCTCGACGCTGCAGTACTCGTGGCCGCGCCGGCACATCGGCGTGCGCACGGCGGGCGACCGTCCCGCGATGCTGGCGACGGCGTTGCGAGCGGCAGTGCACGCCGTGGACCCGGCGATCGCGGTTGGCGCCGTTACGACAGCCGAGCAGGCGCTGGCTGACGGAATGGCCCGTCATCGCCTGGTGATGCTCGCGCTCGGCGTGTTCGGCGGACTGGCGCTGGTGCTGTGCGTCAGCGGCCTCTACGGTGTCGTGGTGCTCAACTCGCAACAGCGGCGGCGTGAGTTTGCGATCCGGGTGGCACTTGGCGCACGGCGAGGCGGCGTACGCTGGATGGTGGTGCGGCAAGCGCTGCTGCTGGCAGGCGCGGGCGCCGCGGCCGGGCTGTTGGTGGCCGCGCTCGGCACGCGCTTGATCCAGAGTTTGTTGCAAGGCGTGGCGCCGCTTGATCCGGCGACGTTCGTGGCGGCCACAGTGGCCCTGCTCGCACTGTCCACCATGGCGGCATGGCAGCCGGCCAGCCGGGCGGAGAGAGTGGATCCCGTGGAGGCGTTGCGGGCTGAGTAGCGGACGGCCCATTCCTCGCGCCGGACGGTTCGTTCCAACGCCGTCGCCGCTGTTCTACGGCGACGAGCTCTACCTGGTCAGCGACATGGCGAGCAACGTCACTGTACGACGCGAAGGGCGGCACGGTGCTGTGGCGGGGCAGAAGTGGGCCCGTTCGTGACAGGAGACTGGCCTAGGCTGGCCCGGCGGTCGGTGCGATAATTACCGCAAGGTTCCGACATGAGTACCGTCGAACAGGCAGAGGCCCTCGTGGCCAAGATGACGCGGGGCGAGAAGGCCCAGTTGCTGCAGCACGTCGCACGCGATCTCGGTGACGCATATCCGGGCATCGACGTGACCGATGGCGTGTCAGGTGGCGACCCCTGCATCGCCCGCACGAGAATCCCGGTCTGGACTCTCGAACAGGCCCGTCGGTCCGGCGCCAGCGAGGCGGACCTGTTGCGCTCGTATCCCGGTCTTCGAGCCGAGGATTTGGCAAACGCGTGGGCATACGTGCGCGCACATCGCGACCAGATCGACGCCCAGATTCAGGACAACGAAGCCGCCTAGCGCACTGCCATGCGCTTTCTCGCCGATGAGAATTTTCCTTTCCCCGTCGTTGAGGCACTGCGTAGCTTTGGTTACGACGTTCTGACGCTCAGTGATCTGGGCAAAGCCGGACAAGCACTCACTGACATTGCTGTGCTCAAGCTGGCCTCAGATGACTCGCGAGCGGTGCTCACGCTGAATCGGAGACACTTCGTTCGCTTGCACCAGTCGAGTTCTGGCCATTCGGGCATCGTTGTCTGCTCATTCGATCTGGATTTTGACGGTCAGGCAATACGAATTCGAGCGGCCCTTGGTGCTCAGTCGTTACTTGCCGGCCAGCTGCTGCGGATTAACCGCCCAGGCTAGGCTCATTTCTCCCGTCGCTCCGACGTTTGATTTTGTGGGAGCGCTTGGGCACGTCAAGGGTCCCCGCTCCGCGCCCTTTGACCCGCCCGGCGCGCTCCCATACTTTCGCAACGACCGGGGCGACGAGGCTCCCCGATCGTGTGGAAATACTCGGTTCTTGCTAGCCGCAAACCATTGAGCGTTTCGGACGCGTCACTTATACACAGCGCGAAAGGTTTGAGGCTGGAGGTCGATGGCTGGTGTGGGCCCTTCGACTCGCTACGCTCGCTCAGGGCATTCGACCCGTCGAATGGTGCGCCCAGCATGACCTCCTGGTTCGTAGACTAGTGCAGGTGGTATTTCTCGGTGGTTCTTCGCTGGTTTAGCCCCAGTTGGACCCTGCTGTTACCCCGTGTTCGGGAGCAAATTGTTCACGGATTGTTCACTGGCGCCAACGGCGGCGTCTGGTGCGACAATGAGACATAGGAGCCGCGCCGTGACGCCATTGACGAGAATCACGCTTGACCCTGACGTAATGGGAGGCAAACCCTGCATCCGCGGCCTGCGCGTCACTGTGGGCATGATCGTCGGCCTCGTGGCGAGCGGTAGGACCACGGAAGAGATCCTCGCGGCGTACCCCTACCTTGAAGCGGACGACATCCGCGAGGCGCTTACCTATGCAGCGTGGCGCGTTTGAGGAGACCGAGGTCCCACTCGGCAAGTGATTCGCCTCGTCGTCGATGTCAATTTGTCGCCGCTGTGGGTTGACGTTTTCGTCCGCCACGGCTGGTCCGCCGTGCATTGGTCCACTGTTGGCGATCCTCGCGCGAAGGACCGAACGATTATGGCGTGGGCCCGAGAGAACGGACGCGTCATCTTCACGCACGATCTGGACTTCGGAACATTGCTCGCGTTAACGCGCGAAACCGGTCCGAGCGTCGTCCAGGTTCGTGCCCACGACGTACTCCCGGAGCACATCGGACCGATTGTCATCCCGACCATCCGGATCTACGAAGCGGAGCTGCAGGAAGGCGCGATCGTGACCGTATATGAAGCACGCGGTAGAGTGCGAATCCTGCCGATCGGATCAAAGAAGGAATCACCCTAAAGCTCAGCCATCCCCATATAATCCACAGACCTTGTCCCTGCTCCCCGGCACGCGCCTCGGCGTTTATGAAGTGGTCGCGAAGCTGGGTGAAGGAGGCATGGGCGAGGTGTATCGCGCGCGCGACACGAAGCTCGATCGCGATGTCGCTCTCAAGATCCTGCCTGAGTCGTTCGCGAGCGATCCTGAACGCCTGATGCGATTCGAACGCGAGGCGAAGACGCTGGCCTCGCTCAACCATCCGAACATCGCGGCCATCTACGGAATCGAAGACCCGTCGACGGGCTCAGGGCAAGTCGCGCTGGTCATGGAGCTCGTCGAGGGCGAAGATCTGTCGGAGCGGATCGCGCGTGGCGCCATTCCACTCGACGAGGCCTTGCCGATCGCGAAGCAGATCGCCGAGGCGCTCGCAGCCGCGCACGAGCAAGGGATCATCCATCGCGACTTGAAGCCTGCCAACATCAAGATCCGCGACGACGGCACCATCAAAGTCCTGGACTTTGGTTTGGCCAAAGCAGTCGGCCAGGACCCCAGGACTTCAGGACCTCAATACCTCGTGAACTCCCCAACCATCACGTCGCCAGCCATGACGATGCGCGGCGTGATCCTTGGGACGGCCGCGTACATGTCGCCAGAGCAGGCGAAGGGCAAAGTCGTCGACAAACGCAGCGACATCTGGGCGTTTGGCTGCGTGGTCTACGAGATGTTGACCGGGACACGCGCCTTCGCAGGCGAGACGCTGACGGACGTGCTCGCCGCGGTCGTCCGCGCCGATCCGGACTGGACGCGTCTGCCCGCCGGCACGCCATTCGCCGTTCGGCGCGTGTTGATGCGCTGCTTGCGCAAGGACGTGGGGACGCGACTCCGCGACGTCGGTGACGTGGCGATCGACCTGGCGGAGATCGATTCTGGCACTGCGGCGCCCATGCCTCCACGCGGGTCACCTGTTCCCCGCGCGATGTTCTGGGTAACGGCGTCAGTGATCGCGATCGGCGCGGCTGGCGCCGGGTGGTTCGGGTCGCGTTCGTTCGTGAGCCCCGCCGCCGCGCCGGTCAGCTACCAGCGCGTGACCTTCCAACGCGGCTCGGTGCACTCGGCGCGCTTCGATACGGCCGGACGGGAAGTCCTATATTCCGCGGCCTGGGACGGCGGGGACGTCGCTCTTTTCTCGACACTCGTCGGGAGCAACGAGATGCAGACATCGAGTCTGCCACCAGCGGACGTGCTGAGTGTGTCGAAGCAAGGCGAACTACTGGTGCTCAGCAAGACGCCGGGCGCGCAGTGGAAGCGCCCGTTCGGGCAGACCGGGACGCTCCTCCGCTCCTCGCGAGGCGGCGCCGCCCGCACACTGGCCGAGAACGTCCTGCTGGCCGAGTGGATGCCCGAAGGCGACCAGGTCGCGGCGGTTCGCCGTGAGGGTACTGAATGGTTGATCGAGCGGCCGCTGGGAACGGTCGTCCGCCGAACGCCAAACATCGTGAACGGATTGCGGGTTTCACCCGACGGTCAGTGGCTGGCAGTCGCCGAGAAAGCCATCGGCCTCGGGAACACGTGGTCGATCGTTTTCATCGACGGCGCCGGGAACGCCAGACGCTTCGACGCCGGTGTGGCCGGCGACTACCTCGATGTGGCGTGGGCTCCGCACGTCCACGAGATCTGGTTCAATGGCTATCAGGGCGCGGACCCCGAGTGGCAGGCGATGGACACCAACGGACGATCACGCTCGCTGCTGCGCGCACCCATGCCGTTGCGGATCATGGATGTGGCCGCCGATGGCCGGGTGCTCGCCGAACGCAGCAACACTCGCTACGGCGTGATGGGTCTGGCCCCAGGCGAGAGCCGCGAACGCGACTATTCCTGGCTGGACTCGACCGAACTGGATGCCGTCTCGGGCGACGGTCGCACGCTGCTGTTGACGGAGTTCGGCGAAGGTGTCGGCTTCACCAACTGGGTCGTGGGACTTCGCTCGGTCGAGCGACCCGGCGTCGCTCGACTCACAGGCGGGCAGGCCTTCGGACTCTCGCCCGACGGCAAATGGGCGCTGACAATGCGGCAGGGGTCGAGTCCGAACCTGGTTCTGGTCCCGATCGGCGCGGGCGCGCCGGTGACGTTGCCACCAGGCGACATCGTCAACTTCGTCACCGGCAGCGTGACGCCCGATGGCGCCCATGTGGTCTTCGCGGGAAGCGAGAAGGGGACCGGCGCCCGCTATTTCAGGCAGGCGATAACGGCCGGCCGGCCGGAGCCGATTACCCCTGCCGATCGCGCCGGTAACTTCTCCAATGATCTTGGTACGCGCCCGGTGTCGCCCGATGGCAAGACGCTCGCAGTCGTCGACCGGCAGCACCGACTGGTCCTGTATGGGATCGGCGGATCGGGCAACTCGCAGGAGACCATCGTTCCCCGAATCAGCGCATTGAGCATTCTGCGATGGAGCCTCGACGGCTGCTGCGTGTATTTGACCGACGGGGCCCTCGTTCCCACGATCCGAAAAGTCAATGTTGCCACCGGCCACTCGACGGTCGTGCGGCGGCTCGATGCCATCGATCCCGTCGGCCTGGTGATGATCTACGCCATTCAGATCGCCGACGATGATCGCGTCTACTATTACACGTTTCAACGGGTGCTATCGGACCTCTTCATTGTCGAGGGAGTTCGGTAGGTGCCCTTGACCTCGTTCAAGCGCGGGGTCGCGATTGGCGTGTTCTTCAGCTTAGACAAGTTCTACAGGGCGATGGTTCGCTGTATTCACCGCCGCCGAGATTCTTAGGCAACGTCAAGGAGTGCGCGAGGATTCCTTTCCGCGACGAGCAGCAGACACTGCTCGCCGCGTGTCTGACGATGAACACTGCCGAGCACAAGTGGACGGGACCCGCGTGAGCGCCGCTACAGCCTTTTCAACTCAAGGCAAGCCCTTCGACTCGCTGCGCTCGCTCAGGGCATTCGACCTGTCGAATGGCTGGGCGTTGGCCCTTCGACTCGCTACGCTCGCTCAGGGCATTCGACCTGTCGAATGGTGCGCCCAGCATGATTCGCACTGGCTCGCGCCGAGGCCGCAGGGCGAGGCGCGGCTTGAGCCCGATTCATGGTGGGGAAACCACCCAACGAAGTTGGGTGGTGCGCCCAGCATGATTCGAACATGCGACCTCCTGGTTCGTAGCCAGACGCTCTATCCAGCTGAGCTATGGGCGCGACAGACTTTCAAGCTTAACACAGGAATTGCCGGTCAAAAAAACCGGCGGGGAGTTGTTTCTCTCGACGAGGTGGCTCCCGACGAGAGGTGTCCTCCCGACGGGAGATGCCCTCCCGGCGAGCGTCACCATCCCGTCGGGATCACAAGTCCTACTGAGAATTGCGGCCGCGCACGCCGATGTTCACCACGAACTCGCCGCTGTTGTCGGGCAGGTGGTCGTCGTTGACGCCAAGATACACCCGGCCGCTCGCCGGCGCGGTCAGGGTGGTGCGGTTGCCGATGAAGATCGGGCCGTAGCCGTCGATTCGCATGATTAGCGCGCCAGCCAGCTGGTCCAGCACCGGCGCATCGGGCGCCTTGCGATTGCGGGTCGAGCCGGCCGCCGTGGCGGTGTCGCCGTTGTCGGTGCTCATCGTGATCGAGCCGCTGGCGTCGAACGTGATCGTGTCGCCGGCGCGAACGTTGATCGCGGCGTCGGTCCAGCGCTGTTGCGAGTTCACGCGCACGCTCTGGGTGGTCGCCGCCGTCGTCGCCGCCCCCACCGCCGGCGCGCCGCCGCTGTTGTCGAACTCGCGCCGCGAGAGGCGCCCGTCGCGGTCGGTGTCGCGCGAACTGAAGCTGGCGTTCGACCAGTGCCATTCGGCGCGATCGATCATCTGATTGCGGTTGTCGTCGAGGTCGGCAAACTCGTCGAACGTGTCCACGCTCGGGAGCGAGCCGACCACTTCGTACCGGCTCAGCACGCCGTTACGATCGCGATCGAGCACGGTGAACATGCGGCTGCTGGCGTGCCATTCGTCGCGCTCGACCAGGCCGTTGTTGTTGAGATCGAGATCGTCGAAGCTGTCTTCCCGGTCATCGTCTTCGCCGTCGCCCAGGAACTCCTCGCGCGTCAGCACATCGTCGCGATTGGCGTCGGCGCGGCGGAACAATTCGAGGTTGAAGTGCCACTCGTTGGCGGTGATCCGGTTGTCGCGGTTGTGGTCGAGGTTGGTGAAGCCGGCCGCGGTCCAGTTCAGGTTGCGCTCGCCGCGGCTGGGCGCGTGGTCCGCGACTTCGCGGTCGTTGTTGCGGCGCGCGCCAATGCGCACTTCGTCGCCCGAGAGGCGGCCATCGCCGTTCCAGTCATGAACCGTGAACGAGCGGGACGAGCCCCGCCATTCCTCGCGCGAGATCTGGCCGTCGCTGTTCCGATCCATGGCCTCGAAACGCATCCGGGCGGCCCGGGCCTGCTCGTCCGTAGACGAGGCGAGCAAAAACTGGGTAGATAGAGCCACGAATGAGAGCGCTAGTATCGTACGCGAAAGCATAAGAATCCTCCGCCGGATCCCAGTGCATATCGCGTACCTTGCCGGACGCTACTTCTTCTTACCGATGCGCTTGGCAATGTCGCTGACGACCCGTTCCCAGACCTTCAGCGCCTTGTCGTAGCGCGCCGCGGCCGGCGTGTCGTCGGTGACCTTGGCGTCCAGGCCAAAGTCCTTGGGTTGCGGCATCGGGGGCAGGTGGACGACAACTCGATCGCTCATGGCTCAATCCTAGACTGGATGGCCGTCCACGTCGTCATCGTCTTCGCGGGCCACTTCCGGGTCGATGCCGTCGTGGCTCTTCGCTGGCATTTCCTCGCCGGTCCGGCCGACGATATCGAACGCACCAGCGTCGCCCGGCTCTTCCACATTCCGGTCCTGGCCGTCCGGATTTGGGTCGCGCACTGCCATGCTAGGCCTTGTCGGCGTCGGTGCCCGCCGTGTCGATGTCCTGGTCGCTCATGGTCTTGTCGAACTCGGTCCGCTTCGGGCCGGGGGCGCCCTGCATGTCGGCGGCGCTCGGGCTCTCGACGTCGGCAGGGTCGACCTGGGCCGGCTGCTGGGCCTGGCCCTCGTTTTCCATCTCTTTGACCTGGTCGTCGGTCGTGCCGTGCGGCTTGGTCGCGGGGTTCTTCGGGTCTTCGACGGGAGCGGTCTGGTTCATCATGCTCGTCACGTCAGCAAATGACGTACCGTCCTCACCGCTTCACGTCGACCGGCAGGGACGAGGTGGGCGTGAACGATTGCGGCGCGCTCGCCGGCCTGTCGCGGGTGGCGCCTACTTCCCAGCCGACCAGCACGACCCGATCAGCGCGATCGGTGGCCTTGTCGGTCGAGACGCGTCCGGTGACCTCTACTGGCGCGGCGACCGTGACCGGC
>JBBQSP010000075.1:0-25277 GCA_038213735.1 Vicinamibacterales bacterium
GCCGAACATGACGCGGTCGACTCGCGACAGCCGTGCGAGCAGCAACGCCAGCAACGACTGGGTCAGCAGGTTCAGCGTGACGCCGGCGTCACGGGCCAGTCCGCGCAACTGCTCGGCCTCCGCGGCGGGAAGCGTGCGCACGATCTCCGACGGACGGTACTGCGCGGTGTCCGTTGCTCGCTGGAGGAACGGAATCGGTGTCGGCGCTTCAACACCGTCGAGTTGTGCACGCCAGTACGCGGTAGCCTCGTCAGGAATGGGCCCCTCGGATCCGGCCGCGAACGACTTGAACGACCCGCTAGCCGGCGGCAGCAGCGGCGTACCCGACGCCAACCGCCGCATCGACTCGAGCACCTCGTGCAGCACCAGGAACATGCTGCGACCGTCGAGCAGGATGTGATGGTGCGTCCAGACAATGGTGCCGGAACCCTGGCGCACGAACAGCCGCACACGATGCAACGGCGGTGACGAGAGGTCAATGCCCTGCCGGCGATCGTCGGCCAGGAACGTCGTCCGCGCGGCGTCGAACGCCTCGGCGCTCATACCCCGGCAATCATCGGTAACCCACGGCATGGCGACACGCGTCGCCGATTGCTGGACGGGAGCCTCGAGGCCCTTCCACGCAAACGCGTTACGCAGCACGCCGTGGCGCTCGAGCACAAGATCCCAGGCCGCGCGCAGCAATGTTTCGTCGACGGCGCCATCGAAGGTCGCGACCAGTTGCTGGACGTAGGAGCCTGAGTCCGGTTGCAGCAGGGCGTGAAACAGCATCCCCTTCTGCATGGGCGTGAGCGAGTACGCCTGCTCCGCGTCACTGGCGATAGCCGACCGCCACCGGGTGGCCAACGCGGCGATCCAGCGTTCGGACACGCGCGCGCGGTCAAACCGCAGGGCAACGCGCAGTCCGCCCTTGTGATGGTACGCGTTGATCTCGAGCGGGTAGGCCGGTGGCGCCAACCCATCGCGAAGGCTGTCGCCATCGGGAGTGGAAACCGTGAACACGCTGGCAGGACCAAGCGCGCGATCGACCTGGCCGAGATAGTTGAACAGGATCGCGCTGGGCGGCACGGCCGCGAGGGCATCGCGCAACCGGCGGCGCGACGACAGATAGCGGCTCACACCGAAGCCGCGGCCGCCCGCTGGAATCTCGGCGAGCTGGCGCGAGACTGAGGCCGCCCGCGCAGCTGGCGATTGACCCTCGACTCGCAGCAACACGGGATAGAGCGCCGCGCACCAACCGACCACGCTGGAGCCGTCGGCCCCGGTCACGGGGGCGCGACCATGCCCTTCCAGGTCGATGCGCAAGGTGCGCGCGGCAGCCGGCGAATCGATCACGCCGGCGAGCGAAGCGAGCAGTGACGCCTCGGTCTCGTGACCGGGCATGGGCTCCATCGGCACGTCGAAGACCACTTCGCTCGCGCCGATCAGGCCCCGCTCCGAGGGCTGCGCCGCGGGGGGCAACGCGCCGGCGGCGTGGTCCCAGTCTTCAGTCAGCCAGTAGATCGCTTCCGCTTCAGCCACCGGTGTAGCGGCGAAGGCCGCCAGCGCCCGCACCCACTGCACATACGAAGGCGCTTCGTCCGAGAAGACGGGTGCGCGACCGGCCGCCCGCGCCTGGTAGGCGGTCTGCAGGTCGCCAATCAACGTGCGCCACGACACGCCGTCGACGATCATGTGGTGCGCGCTGATGGTCAGCGTGGTCAGTGGGTCACCGGTCAACTGGACCGACATCAGCGGGCCCGCTTCAAGGTCGAAGGACTGATCGCCGCCGATGTGAATGGCGGCAACGGCAGGCTCGACGATGACCGCGGTACGTCCGCCATTTCTCCCGAGAGGGAAACGCAGCCGCAGCGCGTCGTGCCGTGCGATCACATCGTCGAGGGCCTCGCGCAGAGGCCCTGCCTCGAGCGCCACCGCTGAATGCAACACCACCGCCTGGTTGAAGCGCGCCGTCCGGTCGTTCACGGCGAAGAACCACTGCTGCATCGGCAACAGGGGCAGGTCGCGGGTATCGGCGGCATCGAACGCGGGCGGCGCAGGCAGGGCGGCCGACGGGCTGAGCCGTGCCAAGCCAGCGATGGTCGGGTGCGTGAGCACGTCTCTCACGCTGAACTCATAGCCGTTCCGACGCGCGCGCGCGATCATTTGCGTGCTGCGAATCGAGTCGCCGCCCAGGCTGAAGAAATTGTCGTCGACGCCGACCTCGTCCACACCAAGGACGCTCTTCCAGACGTCGGCCAACGCGCGCTCCGCTTCGTTCTGCGGCGGCCGCGAGCGTGTGACCGGCAGAGCCGGCGGCGGGAGGGCGCGGCGATCGATCTTGCCGTTCGACGTCAGCGGTAGCGCGCCGAGGCAGACAAAGGCATCGGGCACCATGTAGGCCGGCAACGCGCCGGCGAGGCGCGAGCGCAGCTCGCCTTCGAGTGCGGCGTGATCCGAGCGCGTCGAGACGAGATACCCGGTGAGCTGCCTGATGCCCGGTCGGTCCTCCCGCAACAGCACAATGGCTTCGCGCACCTCTGGATGCGACGTGAGCGCGTGTTCGATCTCGCCAAGCTCAACCCGCAGGCCGCGAATCTTGACCTGGAAATCGGTGCGCCCCAGGAACTCGACCTCGCCGTCAGGCAGATACCGCGCCAGGTCGCCGCTGCGATACATGGTCTCGCCCGCGGCAAACGGGTTGGCAACGAATCGCTCCGCGGTAAGCTCGGGCCGATTGAGGTAACCGCGCGCAACCTGCACGCCACCAATGAACAGCTCGCCGGCGACACCAATTGGTGTCATCGCGCGATCGGCGTCGAGGATCAGGATCGAGGTGTTCGCAATGGCCGCGCCAATCGGCACGAACGTCCGCGCGTCGTCTGCACGGCAGGCGTGCCACGTGACGTCCACGGCCGCCTCGGTGGGACCGTACAGGTTGTGAAGCTCCGCCCCAGGCAGCACCTCGTAGAACCGCTGGCGGACGGACGCCGGAAGTTCCTGGCCACTGCAAATCACTCGGCGCACTGAAACGCAGGACGAGGCGCCCGGCTCGTCGAGAAACGCGTGCAACATGGGCGGCACGAAGTGCAGCGTAGTGATGCGCGACTCTTGAATGAGCGTCGCCAGGTAGCGATTGTCGCGATGGCCATCGGACCTCGCCAGCACCAGGCGCGCCCCTATCATCAGCGGCCAGAAGAACTCCCACACCGACACGTCGAAGCTGTAGGGCGTTTTCTGGAGCACGCGGTCGACCGGCGACAACGCAAACGCCTCTTGCATCCAGCACAGGCGATTGACGATGCCGCGGTGGGTGTTCTGCGCGCCCTTCGGCATGCCGGTCGAGCCCGAGGTGTAGATGGTGTAGGCGAGCGAATCGGGCGCACCGTCGTACGGAAGGTTCTGGTCGGAGCCGGCAGCGGCCGCTTGGCGAATGACAGCAGCGTCGAGCACCACGCGCGCCGACAAGTCGGCCATCATGAACTCGCGCCGGGCAGGCGGATACGCCGGATCGAGCGGCACGTAGGCGCCGCCCGACTTCATGGCGCCCAGCAAACCAATCACTAATTCGACACTGCGCTCAGCTGAAATCGGCACCGGGTCGCCAACGCCGACGCCTGCAGCCCGCAGCATGCGCGCAACGCCGTTGGCCTGGCGGTTCAGTTCAGCGAAGGTGAGCGCGTGCGCGCCCAGTTCGACAGCAATCGCGTCTGGCGTGCGCCGCACCTGGTCTTCGATCCATTGATGCAGCGGACGATCCAGGTCATACCCGCGTCTCGGGCCATTCGACATGGCGAGCAGCGCAACGCGTTCGTCCTCGGGCAACATCGCCAGGTGCGCCACCGGCGTCCCCGGCTGGTTGCCAATCGATTGCAGCAACGTCGCGAAGTGCGTCGCCATGCGCGCAATCGACTCGCGCGACCAAAGGTCGCTGTTGTACTTCAGCAGTCCGTGACACGCGCCGTGGGCGTGCACCATCTCCAACGTCAGGTCGAACTGCCCTTCTTGCTGCGGCAGCAGGTAGTGCTCGAGGCGCATGCCGCCCCACTCGACCAGCACGGGTGAAACCGACGGTGCCATCAGCGCCGCAAATCCAGAAGCGTCCTGCTGCAATTGCTGCATGACGAACGCCGCCTGGAAGATCGGCGACCGGCCGGCGTCGCGCGTGCCGCCAAGGCGTTCGGCGACCAGCGGGAACGGCAGGTCCTGGTGCGCGATCGCGTTCAGCAGGCGATGACGGGTGTCGCGCAGTCGCGCATGGAAGGTCTGTCCCGCGTCGAATCTCGCACGCACAACGACCGGATTGACAAAATAGCCAACGGTGCCGGCCGACGAAGGCTGGTTGCGGCCGGCGACGGGACAGCCGACGAGAATGTCGTCCTGATTGGTGTAGCGATGCAGCAGCGTCTGGAGCGCCGCCAGCAACACCGTGTAAAGGGTGGTTCCTTCCTGTTTGGCGATCGCCTGCAGGCGTTCACTGAGCCCCACATCCAGACTGAACGGGACCGACGCGCCGGTGAGCGTCTGCACGACAGGACGAGGCTTGTCGGTGAGGAGGTTCAGCACCGGCAGTTCGCCGGCAAGCTCGCCCTTCCAATAGGCCCATGCCTCGGCGGCCGCGCCGCTCTGCAGGTATGACGCCTCGTCTCTCAGCTTGTCGGCGTAGCGATAGGCCGGCGCCGCCAGGCCATCCTGGCCGCGCAGCTCTTCCATCATTCGCCACAGCGACCACGCATCGGCAGCGATGTGATGAACGGTGATCAGCAGCACATGGTCGTCGGCGGCGCGGGAGAACAGGCCGACACGCATCACCGGTCCGTTGGCCAGGTCGAACGGCTTCCGGTACTCGTCGACGACACGGCGACGCAGTTCGGTTTCGTCCACGCCGGCGAGATCGAACGGCGTGAAGACGTTCGCGGCGCCGGCCGAAATCAGCTGGCGAACGCCCGATTCGGTTTCGCGATACACGCGCCGCAACTGATCGTGACGACCAACGAGCGCGCTGATGCGCGCAGACAGTGCGTCGTGATTCACCACCGACCGGACGCGAACGGCAAAAGCAATGTTGTAGGCCGGCGAGTCGGGCTGCAGCTGGTGCAGGTACCACAGCGCACTCTGCCCTTGCGACAGCGGCAGGTCGGTCGCGTCGGTCGCGGCAGTCGGCGCGGCAGCCGGCGCGGCCTCGGCCGGACCGGTCTCGCGATCGATGCGCTGAACAATGCCGCTGATCGTAAGATCCCGGATCAGGTCGACGACCGGCACGTCGATCTGGAACGCGGCGCTGCAGGCGCTGCGCAACTCAATGGCCATCAGCGAATCGAGTCCCATCGCGGCCAGCGGCACGTCTGGGTCGATGTTCGCGGCAGGCATGCGCAGAATCCGGCCGGCGATCTCGCGCACGGCCTCCGCGCTCGCAACGCCGCGACGATGCGGCGCTGCCACGCGCTGGTCGATACCCAGCACAGCCTTCAGGCTGCTCTCGCTGCCAAGTGCAAGCTCGAGGCCGTCAAGCATCGCCACCGGCCGGCCGGCCGCGTCGCGCAGCCATAGTGCCACCTCAACGCGAGTGGAATCGGCATGGACCAACCGCGCGTCGCACAGCACGGCCGATCCCGCGGCGCTGCCCGTGACAATGCGTCGAATGCGAACCGGCAGGTAGAGCGCCCCCTGGGGCAGTTCCGGATACGACACAGCAGCGGCCTGGAAACAGCCGTCAAGAAGAGCAGGATGGATGCCCGCAGCGATCGGCACCGCTTCTGCCGGCAGCGCGACGCTGGATCGCACGAGACCGCCCCGGTGTTCGACACTGGCCAGGGTGCGGAACGCCGGGCCGTAGTTCAGGCCGCGCGCCTCGCATGCTGCGTAAACTGCGTCGATCGGTACTGGCTCGAACGCACCGCGTTCTGGCGCAGGCCAAGCGAAGTCGGCATCGGTCGCCGCCGACACGCGCGCGTCCGCGATCAGCTCGGCTCGTGCCATCAGCGATACGCGATGACCGCCGGTCGCCGCCGGCACGATCACCGTGCGAACGTGCGTGGCCAGGTCGCTGGTCCATTCGAGCGGGCGATGAATGGCGAACTGCTCCACCACCAGCCGATCGGTCCGGAAGGCGTCGCGGCCGGCCGCAAGGATCAGTTCGACCCAGGCGGCAGCCGGAACCAGCGCGCGGCCAAAGACGCGGTGATCAGCGACGTAGGCCGACAGCGGTCCTGCTTCTTCCGCCAGCCAGTGCCTGGCCCCAGCAAAGGGATACCCGGGCGCGTGAAGACGCGCGCGGGCAACCGGCGCGAACATCGCCGGCCAGTCGATTGCCTCGCCCGCTTGGTAGCGCCGGGCGATGTCAACCAGCGCGGCATCCACATCCACAGCTGACTGCTGGCCCGAACGCAACATCGCTGCAGCATCCCCAGAGGACCTGGCCACGATCGCGCGCCGATGCGGGAAATGCTCGCGCCCGAGCGCCGCAACCGCCGCGACATCCGCGAGGGGTACGGCGGGTTGTGCCTCGAGCGCGGCCGCGTAGACGTGACCCAGGCGCGCAAGCGCTTCGGGATCACGCGCCGATAGCGGCAGCACCACTGCCCGGGTGGCGGTGGCGGCCGGTGCCGCGACCGCAGGCGCGGCTTCGAGCACCACGTGCGCGTTGGTGCCGGTGAATCCGAACGAGCTGACGGCGGCAACGCGCGGCGCGCCCTCGGGCCACGGCGTCAGCGCCGAGGCCACCTGCAAGCCGCTGGCAGACCAGTCGATCGCGGGGTTTGGTGACGAGAAGTGCAGGCTCGCGGGTATCGCGCCGTGCTGCAGTACGAGCACCGCCTTCATCAGGCTGGCGATGCCGGCGGCGCCTTCGAGGTGGCCGATGTTGCTCTTCACCGATCCAATCAGGAGCGGCGTCGATCTCTCGCCATCGGCGCAATAGACCGCCGACACGCTGCGCGCTTCGATCGGGTCGCCGAGCGAGGTGCCGGTACCGTGCGCCTCGACATACGACACCTCCTGCGGGCGCGTGCGGCCATTGGCCAGCGCCTTGCGGATGACGTCCTGCTGCGCCGGACCATTCGGCACCGTGAGGCCGCTGCTGGCACCGTCCTGGTTGACGGCCGACCCGCGGATGACCGCCAGGATCGGATCACCGTCCCGCTGCGCGTGCGCCAGCAACTTGAGCACGACGACGCCGCAACCCTCGCCCCGCACGTAGCCGTTGGCGGCGGCATCGAACGGCTTGCAGCGGCCATCGGCGGCCAGCATGCGCGCGCGAGAGAAACTCATGTTGGTTTGCGGCGTGAGCATCAGGTTCACGCCCGCCGCAATGGCCGTACGGCATTCGCCCTGCCGCAGCGCCTGGCTGGCCAGGTGCACGCTCACGAGAGACGAAGAGCAGGCGGTGTCGACCGACATCGACGGCCCAGTGAAGCCGAAGAGATACGACAGCCGGCCCGCTGCCGCGCTGAGGGCATTGCCCGTGCCGAAGTGCGCGGTGACCGGCGCGTGGTTCCCCACCAGGTGGCGGATCGCGTAGTCGTAGGTGCAGATGCCGGCGTAGACGCCCGTGTCGGTGCCGCGCAGCGTGGCCGGCGGCAGGTTGGCGTGCTCGAGCGCGCGCCACGTGGTCTCGAGCAGTAACCGATGCTGCGGATCCATGTTCTCGGCCTCGCGCGGCGAGACGCCGAAGAACTCCGCATCGAAGCGGCCGACGTGGTCGATGAAGCCGCCGAACTCCGACACGATCTTGCCGGCGGCATCCGGATCTGAATCCACGTATGCTGCGGCATTCCAGCGATCGGCCGGCACGCGGCTGATGGTGTCCGCGCCGCGCCACAGCAGTTCGCGGAACGCCTCGGCCGAATCGGCCTGCCCGGGAAACCGGCAGCTCATGCCGATGATCGCCACCGGGGCATGCGCCGCATCCTCGAGCCGGCGAACCTTTTCGCGGATTTCGCGCAGCTCGACCACCGCCCTGGCCATCAAGGCCCTGGTGTCAGGCACGCGGGGATCGGAAGACGAACCAGCCATGGCTACTGCTGTTCCAGCTCGCGCGACAGCATGGCAGCCAGTTCCGCCTCGGAGAGACCGCCGAGCGCGGCCACCGCGTCAGCCTGGCTGGTCGCCGCAGGCGCTTCTTCGGGCACCGCCCACTCGGACACTTGCGCCAGCAGGTAGGCGGAGAGCGCCTCGATGCTGCCGTACTCGAGCACCACCGTTGCCGGCAGGCTGCGCCGCAGTTCCTGTTCAAGCTGATTGCGCAATTCGAGCGAGGTCAGCGAGTCCATGCCAAGCGCGAAGAAGCCGCGCGTCAACGGAATATCGCCGGCACCCGGCCGGCCGAGCGTCGCCGCCACCTTGCCCTGGAGATAACGGCCGACGGCGGCCAGTCGTTGCGCGGGGGCGAGCTCGGCGATCGCGCGCACCACGTTTGGCCTCGCGCTGACGGAGGCGCCGGGGGTTGGAGACTCGCCGACGCGTCGGAACAACGACGGCGTGACGCCGCTGCCGAAGCGCGCATTGAAGCGCGTCCAGTCCACCGGCATGACCATGGCCTGGGCCTCGCCGCTTTCGATCAGCGCCTGCATGGCCTGCCACGCCGGCCCTTCGTCCAGCATCGAGATGCCGGCGTTGGCCATGCGCGTGCGGTCGGCCTCAGCAAGGCGAGTGGCCATGCCGGCACTGCCCCATGGTCCCCAATTGATGCTGAGCGCCGGTAGCCCCGCTGTTCGCCGGTGCGCTGCCAGCGCATCGAGCCCGGCATTGGCGGCGGCGTAGTTGCTCTGGCCCGGCGTGCCGATCAAGGCGGCCGCAGACGAGAACAACACGAACCGTTCGAGATCCATGCCGCGAGTCGCGCGATGCAGGTTCCACGCGCCCGACAGCTTGGCGCGCGACACCCGCGCAAACGTCTCTGGCGTCTGTTGCGCGATGATGCCGTCGGCCAGCTCACCGGCGGTGTGATAGATCGCCGTGATCGGCGCAGCAAAGTCGGCGGCGGCCCGATTGAGTGTGCGCACGACTTGATCCTGATCGGCAACATCGGCAACGTAGTAGCGAACGTCCGCTCCGCGCTGCAGCAACGACTCCAGGAATGAGAGACGCTCTTCTCCGGGCTCCGTTCGCGTGACAAGCGCGATTTGGCGCACACCACTCGCCTGCAGGTATCCACACAGCGATTGCGCGAGGGCGCCAAAACCGCCGGTCACCACGTGGATGCCGACAACGCTCGCAGCATCGGCACGCGGCATGACGATCGCCACCTTGCCTACCTGCCGCGCCCGCGAGACCAGGCGGAAGGCCGCGCTGACCTCGCTCGCCGCAAACGCGTGCGTGCGAATCGGCTTAAAGGCGCCGGCCGCGAGCCGGCCGGCAATAGTATCCAGCGTGTGACGAATGTAGGCAGGCTCGGCACGAGCCACATCGGCCAGGTCAAACGGCCAGTACTGCACGTCGGGACGATGGGCGGACATCTGTGCGGCAGACCAGATGCCGGCCTTGCCAATCTCGACGAAGCGGCCGCCGCGCGCGGTGCAGTCGAGGCTCGCGGGAATCATCTCGCCGGTCAGGCAGTTCAACACGACGTCGACGCCGTGACCGCCGGTCGCGGCCAGCACGCCCGCAGAAAACGCGGCCGTCCGTGAGTCAAACAGCCATTCGATGCCCTGCTCGCGCAGCAGCCGTTGTTTCGGCGCACTTGCCGTCGCGACAACGATGGCACCCCGCGCACGCGCCACTTGGATCGCCGCCTGGCCTACGCCACCGGCGCCGGCATGAATCAGCACGCGCTCGCCGGCCTGGAGTTTGGCCACGGTCACAAGCGCATGCCACGCCGTGAGGAACGCCAGTGGAACGCCCGCGCCCTCGGCGAAGGTGATGTTGCCCGGCAGGCGGCTGACGAAGTCGGCCCGGCTGACGACGGCGTGCGCCATGGAGCCGGGTGTCAACGTCAGCATCACCCGATCGCCGGCGTCGAGCGACGTCACGTTCGCACCGGTGGCCGTTACGACGCCGGCCGCATCGAACCCAAACACCGATTCGCTCGTCAGCTCGAGCGCGCCCAGCGCGTGCAAGACGTCCTTGAAGTTGAGGCCGGCAGCGCGCACGGAGACCAGCACCTCACCCGGGCCCGGCGAAGCCACCGGCGCCGGGACGAATGCGAGCGTGTCGAGGTTGCCGACCGTCCGGCAGATCAGCCGCGCCGGCGACGGCGCAACGTCGGCTGCAGGCGCCGCCGCACGCAGGCGCAGCGCGAATCGCGCGTTGTTGCGCCACGCCGCCTGGTCTTCGTCAACCGCCAGGCATTCTGACGCTGTCGCCGATGCGCATTCTGCATCGGTGGCGACCGGGTCGAGATCGACGCACGCGCAACGCAAGCCAGGGAACTCGTTACGGACTACCCGCGCGAGACCCCACAACGGCGCATGGCCGGCACCCGGTTCATCGACCGCGCCATCCAGTGCGTGCGCACCGCGGGTCACGATCTGCAATCGCGGTTGGTGGGATTCCGGCAACGCGCCCAAGGCCTGCACCAGCGCGAGCGCCTCGGCCATCGCCGCGGCCGGCTCCATGGCTGCCGCGGTGGCGAGATAGCAAACACCGGCGATCGGATGATCTTTCCGAGCGACAGCCTGCAACAGCTCGGCCATTGTCACCGGCCGCGCTCGTCGGCTGGCCTCGGCAAGCCGCGTCACCACCTTGGCCGCGAGCGCCGCATCGTGGCCGGCCACCAGCCACTCGCCGGCCCCAGCCGGTGTCGCAGGTCCCGCGGACACCGCTTCCCAGGCCGGTATCCACGCCGGCGCGAGGGTATTGGCGGCGTCGCTGTCGGCCACACCCACTTCCCGCATCCGGATGCCGTCGGCACGCACGCGCGTGACACCGTCGCGATCCTCGATCGACAACGCGCACAGCGCCGAGCGGATTCCAGCGTCGCTTTCCCAGCGGCACGAGACGTGACCCGACAAGGTCATGGGACCGGCAACATCGAGGCGCGCAATGCCGGCAGGAATGAACGTGCGGTCGCCGAGGTCCGGCCGCGTCGCAGCCAGCGCCTGCAGCGCGGTATCGAAGATCACCGGATGCAAGTGATAATCGGCGGCGGCACCCACCGGAATCGCGAACTCGGCCGAGCCATGGCGGTCTGGATGGGAATCAAGCCGCACCAACGACTGGAACGACGGTCCGTACTGGATGCCACGGCGGGTCGACTCGTCGTAGAACTGCGCGCCGGTCATCGTCTTTAGCGTCTCGGGTGGCGGCTCTGGTGACGTCGCCACTCGCAGCTCACTGTCATCCAACACCAGCGACTGGGCGCGACAGGTCATGTGGTCGGTCCAGCGGTCCGCCTTGATCTCGGTGAGCGCGCAGATCCGAATCGCACAGCCGTCCGCGTCGACCGTGACGATGGTTTGCAGGTCGACGACCGCTGCCGCGGGCAGGACGAGGCGGCGATGGAAGGCGATGCCCGTCAAGCGCAGCGCGCCAGGCGCGAGTTGATCCGCCGCGGCGGCCAGCGCCGCCTCGAGGAAGCACGCCGCCGGCACCACCACCTCGCCCTGGATACGGTGGTCGCGCAATAGCGGCGACTCCGCCGACAGTCGCGACGAGTAGATCTTCTCTGCCAGCGGCGATGGCGTCCGGCGTCCCAGGAACGGATGACCCGGCTCCTGCCGCCAGTGGTCCCCGCCCGCGGCCTTGCTCTCGCCGCCGTCCACCCAGCATCGACGACGCTGAAAGGGGTAGGTGGGAACGGACGCCACGGGATGAGTCGCGGTGAACACGCGTTCCCAGTGGATGTTGCATCCGCGCGTGTAGAGCTGACCAAGGGTTTCGAGTGTGGCGGCGGAATCAGCCGCCTTCATGCTCGCCAGCCATGCCGCGTCGAGCGGCCCTGCACTTTGACGCGCGGCCGAGAGCAGGCTTGTTGAGGGGCCGATCTCAATCACGACATCTGGCGCGTGACTGGCCATGGCGCGGGCCGCGTCGGCGAAGCGAACCGGGTTGACGATTTGGTTTGTCCAGTAGGGACCCGACGCGACATTGGCCTCAACGGTGGCAGCGCCGGTCGGCACGAACGTCACCGCGGGTGCGGACAGGTGCACATCAGCGAGCGCGGCCGAGAACTCGGCGAGCACCGGTCGCATCAGCGGCGAATGAAAGGCGTGCGACACGGCCAGGCGCTTGAACGGCTGGCCGGAACGCTCGAGATCTCCCAGGCAGGTATCGAGCGCGGCGGCGGCGCCGGCGATCACGACGGCACGTGGCCCGTTGACAGCCGCCACGGCCAGGGTACCGCCGCTCGCGGCGATGCGCGCGAGGGCATCTTCTTCCGACATCAGCAGTGCGGCCATGCCGCCGTTCACCGGCGTGCGCTGCATCAGCTGGCCGCGCTGTACGACCAGCCGCACGGCATCCTCCAGCGAGATCACGCCGGCAGTCCAGGCTGCCGCGTACTCGCCAATGCTGTGTCCGATCACCATCGCCGGTTCGATGCCCCAGGCGCGCCACATCGAGACGAGCGCATACTGCAGCGTGAACAGGCACGGCTGGGTGTACTCGGTTTGATCGATCTGTGAATCATTGTCCGTGCCCACCAACAGGGGCAGAGGCGACCACCCGGCGTGTTGCTCCACCAGGTCCGAACACCTGGTGAGCGCGTCGCGGAACACGGCGATCGCGCTGAACAGTGCCGAGGCCATGCCGCTGTACTGCGCGCCCTGGCCGCTGAAGATAAAGGCGATGCGCGGTGCGCTGCGGTCGGCATCGGGCGCCGCTGACGACAGGTCGAGTCCGGCGAGCTTCTCTGCTGCATCGCCGGCGGACGTGGCAACCACCGCCGCGCGATCGGAGAAGTGATTGCGGCGCACGGCCGCGGTATGCGCGATTGCCGGCAGCGGCAGGTTCGTGTGCGCGAGGAACTCGACGTAGCGCTCTCGTAGTTCCGCGAGCGCCGCCGGGCTCTTCGCCGAGAGCACCAGCGGGAACCGATCCGGCGTCGGCAATTCTTCGCCGGCCTGGGCGGCGGGCGGCGGTTGCGTCAGCACGATGTGGGCATTGGTGCCGCCGAGGCCAAACGCGCTCACGCCCGCGACACGGTTCTGCGTGGTCCAGGGGGTCAACGCATGCGGCACGACCAACGGGCTGCTGTCCCAATCGAACGCGGGGTTCGGATCGCCGAAACGCGGATGCGCCGGCACGGCTTGGTGCTGCAGGGCGAGAATCACCTTGATCACACCGGCAATGCCGGCCGCCGCCTCGAGGTGGCCGATGTTGGCTTTTACGGAGCTCACATAAAGCGGACGGCCGTCACGCCCCGCAGCTGGAAAGACCTCGGCGATTGCCGACAGCTCGATCGGGTCGCCAAGAATGGTGCCCGTGCCGTGCGCTTCAACCCAATCGACATCGCCCGGCGCGAGACCCGCGCGACGCACCGCTTCACGCAGCAGTTGTGCCTGGGCCAGGCCGTTCGGCACCGTCAGGCCGCTGCTCGGGCCGTCGTGGTTGACGGCGGAGCCTGGAATCAGCGCGAGAATAGTGTCGCCGTCGCGTTGCGCATCACTCAGCCGCTTGAGCACGAGCATGCCGCCACCCTCACCGCGGCCATAGCCATCAGCGGCGGCCGAGAACGCTTTCGATCGCCCGTCAGACGAGAGCGCGCCAATGCGCGACAGGTAGATCGTGACTTCGGGCGACAACACCAGCTGCACGCCGCCGGCGAGCGCTTGCGCGCATTCGCGGTTGCGCAGACTCTGGCAAGCAAGGTGAAGCGCGACCAGGCCTGATGAGCACGCGGTATCGATCGCCATGCTCGGGCCATGCAGGCCGAGCACGTACGACAGCCTCGCCGCCGAGAAGCAGAAGGAACTGCCGGTGCCGTCGTACGGCGAGATACGGTCCGGGCGGCCGCCAAACAGGCGCAGCTGCGCGTAGTCGTTCTGGCCAATGCCAACGTAAACGCCGGTCTGGGAATTGCGAAGGTGTTGCGGCGCGATGCCCGCGCGCTCGAGCGCCTCCCAGCTCACCTCCAGCAACAGGCGATGCTGGGGATCAAGCGCGTCGGCCTCGCGGCCGGAGATGCCGAAGAACTCGGGATCGAAACCCGACACCTGATCCAGGAACGAACCGTGGCGAACGTAGTGCGTGCCTGGCGCGCGCGGATCGGCGTTGTAGAAACGCTGCCAGGACCAGCGGTCCTCGGGAATCTCGCGGACGGTGTCGGCGCCACTCGCCAGCACCTGCCAAAACGTTTCAGGTGTGGCGGCGCCTCCCGGAAAGCGGCACGCCATGCCGATCACTGCAATCGGCTCCGGCGCGCGCTGGTCCGCCTCGGCCAGCTGCTTCTTGAGCTGCTGGATGACCGTAAAAGACTTGCGGAGCGCTCCCTCGAGCTCCTTCGATGACTCGTTCATGGTCACTCGCGCGCGGCATTCTCAAGCGTCTCGAATTCCAGGGCGATTCGTTCCACGAGTTCGCGAGGGCTGAGGATCGCGCTGTCGGGCCGCACAATCGACACGACGCGACCGGTCATCGCATTGATGGTCGGGTAGTTGAACAGGTCGGCGTTCGACAGCGTGATGGCAAAGTCGGCCGACAGCCGGGCGCGGATCGAGGCGACGCCGACCGAGTCCAGGCCCATGTCGAACAACCCGCGGTCGGCATCGGGCGCGCGCGCCGCGCCGATTTCCGCGGCGACGACCTGGCCAATGTGATCGCGAATGCGGGCCCGCAACTGGTCGGCCGTACCGGCCTGCGTCTCGATGACCGTCGCCGCAACAGTTGATGAAGCCGGTTCCTGGCGGGGGGCGACGAGCGACAGGAACGGGCTCGGCCGGCGGGCGGTGAAGGCGGCGGCGAACTGCTCCCATCGCACATCGACCGCCGCGATGCGCGCGTGGCGATTGCCGAGCAGCTCCGACAGCAACCGCAGGGCACGCGCAGGTTCAATCGCCGACAGGCCGGTGCGCGCCAGCCTGGCCTGCAACTCCGCCGTGACCATGCCGCCACCGGCCCACGGCCCCCAACCAATCGCGAGGCCGGGCAGGTTCAGGCGACGCCGGTGTTCGCACAGCATGTCGAGGAAGTGATTGCCGGCGGCGTAGTGCGCCTGCGCCACGCTACCCCACACCGACGAGATCGACGAGAAGCAGACGAAGAAGTCGAGTGCGCGCTCGCGGGTCAGCAGGTGAAGGTTCCAGCTGCCGGCGACCTTGGAACCGGCCACCGCTCGCAGCTTCTCCGGCGTGAGCGAGAGGACTGGGCATTCCTCGGCGGTGCCGGCGGCGTGAATGACGCCGCCGAGCGGCATTCCGCTGGCGTCGATCGCGGCAAGCACGCGACGGCCGTCCTCCAGGCTGGTGACGTCACCCTGGATGAACTGCACACCGTCTGGATAACGGTTCTTGATGGCGTCTGGCAGTCGTCCTCCGCGTCCGCTCAGCACGACGTGCCGGGCGCCGGCCTCGATCAGTGCCCCGAGGGCGTGCTGGCCAAGCGCACCCGTACCACCCACAATCCAGTAGACCGCATCGTCGCGAAGCCGAAGTGGCGCGGAGGCGCTATCCACCGGCACCAGTCGCGGTACGAACCAGTGCGAGCCGCGCAGCGCCAGTTGATCCTCGTCGCCCACAGTCGTCAGCGCGTCGATCAGTTGAGTGGCCGCATCCGCATCGAACCCGGTAGGCATGTCAACCAGGCCACCCCACAAGTTCGGCAACTCGAGCGCCGCAGCCTTGCCGGCACCCCAGGCGCACGCGCCCTCGAGTTGCACGGGATCGTCCCCGGCAACGGGCATCGCGCGCTCGGTTACCACCCAGCAGCGCGCGGCGATTCCACTGGCATCGAGCTGGCGCAAGGTCGCGACGATCTGCTCCACGAGTGCAAGCGCGTCGCGATCGGGCGCGTCGGCGCCGGTTGGTGGAGCGTGCAGGATGACCAGGGCCGGCGGCTCATCAACCGTCGGCCGCAGCGCGGCTACACGAGTGAGGCCCGGCGCTTGATCGATTGCGGCGGCGAGCCGTGGCGTGCCGCCGATCAGCAGACACTGCCGTTCGCCAACCTGGCGGCCAGGCCCGAGATCGGTCGCGATCCACTCGGTCACGTAAGTGTCCGGACGCTCCCGTGGCCGGTCTCCCAGCTGCTGGCGATGGAGCGAGGCGATGGCCTTGACGATGGCGGCCAGCTTGGCTGGTTCGCGCTCGAGACCGCGATCGTGTGCGAGCAGCTGCGCGACGACCTCGGCCTCGCGGCCGCTCGCCAGTGCCTGCATCAGCGGGCTGCGATCGCCGGCTTCGACACGATGCTGAAGGCCGCCAAACACATGGAGTGGCAGCGGCGCAGCCTGCGGCCGTGCGCGACCCGCGGGATCGTCGCTGACGATCACGTGCGCGAGCGTGCCGCCAAAGCCAAACGAGCTCACCGCGGCCACTCGCTCGCGATCGCGCGCCGGCCACGGCGTAATCCCGGCCTTCAGCGTCAGGCCCGTGCCGTCGAGCGAGCCAAGGGGATTGACCTTCTCCACTCGCAGCGCGGGAATCGACTCGTGGTGCAGTGCCAGCACGGCGGCGATCAAGCCGGCAATGCCGGCGGCGCCTTCGAGGTGACCGATGGCGCCCTTGACGGCGCCAATGTGGCAGGCCGCGCCGCCGGTGCGCGCGTAGCACGCAGCCAGGGCGTTGATCTCGATCGGATCGCCAAGCGGCGTGCCGGTGCCGTGCGCCTCGATGTACTCGACGGCGCCGGCGTCGACGCGCGCGCGGGCCAGGGCGCGGCGAATGACGTGGCGCTGGGCCTCGCCGTTCGGCGCGGACAAGCCGTTGCTGCGGCCGTCTTGCGCGACCGCTGAACCACGCAGGACTGCCAGCACGCGATTGCCGTCACGACGGGCAGCGGCCAGCGGCTTGAGAACCACCAGGCCGCACCCTTCACCGCGGACGTAGCCATCGGCGGCCGCGTCGAACGGGCGGCACTGGCCGGTCGGCGACAACATGGCGGCGCGCTCGAGCACGCCGGTCACGTCGGCACTGACCAGTGCATTGACGCCGCCGACAATTGCCAGGCTGCAGTCGCCCGCTTTCAGCGCCTGGCACGCCTGGTGAACGGCGACCAGCGACGCCGAGCACGCGGTATCGACCGTGACGCTCGGCCCGCGCACATCCAGGAAATACGACAGCCGGTTCGAGATGATCGCAGCCGAGGTCCCGGTGGCGGCGAATCGATCGGCCCCCCCCGGCGCGCCGTACACCTGCGGGGCGTAATCAACGGCGCTCACGCCGACGAACACGCCGGTATCAGAGCCGGCGAGCGATTGCGGCACGATGCCCGCGTCCTGGAGCGCGTGCCACGCGGTTTCGAGCAGCAGCCGTTGCTGCGGATCGAGCGATCGCGCCTCCGCAGCAGAGATGCCGAAGAAGTCCGCATCAAAACGGAAGAGGTCGCGGAGGTAGCCGGCGCGGGCCGCCGGGCGACTGGCGGGGAAACGTCCCAGAGGCGGCGACCCGATGGCGTCGCCGTGGTTCGTCAGCGTGTTCCAGAAGGCGGCGGGCGAATCGCTGTCTCCCGGGAACTGGCAGCCGATTCCGATCACCGCGACGCGATCATCAGACGCATCGGCCGCCTGCGGAACCGCCGCTGCCGGCGCGTCGCCCGACAGGAACGTCGCAAAGGCGCGGATGCTTGGGTACTCCCACAGCGCAGTGGCCGGCACCTTGCGGCCGCTCTGCTCCTCGATGTGCGCGGCGATCTCGACCGCTTCGATCGAGGTCAGGCCGAACGACGAGAACGGTTCGTTGATGTCGACCAGGGCGTCGGGCATCTGCTTGCGCGCCGCCATGATCTGCCGCAGCCAGGTGGCCCAGTCGCGCACCTGCAGCCGCGCATCGGCAGGCCTGTCCGCTGCGGTGGCCGCGTCGGTGGCATGCCACGTCGCAACCGGCGCGAACTCGCCGCCCAGGTACGCGGCCTTGCACGCGCGCCGCTGCACCTTGCCGCTCGAGGTCTTCAGGATGCTGCCCTTCGGCAGCAGCACGATGGCATCGCACGCCAGCCCGTGTTCCCGCGACACGGCCGCGCGAATCGCGGTGACCACGGCCTCGGTGTCGGCGGCCCGGCGGCGCAACTCGGCCGCCACGACCAGGCGCTCGGCGCCGTCGCGCTCCACTGGGAACGCGGCGACACACGTCTCGCGCACATCGGCCGACGCCGCTTCGACCGTGACCTCGATGTCCTGGGGATAGTGGTTGCTGCCGTTGATGATCAGCAGGTCCTTCAACCGGCCGGTGAGGTAGATCTCGCCGTCCCGCATGAATCCCAGATCGCCGGTGCGCAGCATCGGACCGCGGCCCGACGTGGTATGAGCCGCGAACGTTTCTGCCGTGTCGTCGGGCTTCTTCCAGTAGCCGGCCGCCACGCTGGCGTTCGCCATCCAGACTTCGCCGACCGCATCCTCGGGCAATTCCTGCCGGGAGTCTGGATCGACAATGGCGAGGGGATAGTCGCCGGCGGGCACGCCACAGCTGATGACGCCGCGCACTTGCGGGTGATCGGGGGGGACGTCCACGCACTGCCGGCGCTCGAGCGCGTCGGGCGCGAGAAACGCGGTGCGATACGGCGTGCCGTTGGGCTTGGCGCTGACGACCAGCGTCGCTTCGGCCAGGCCATAGGCGGGCGCGAAGGCCGAGGCCTTGAAGCCGAAACGCGCGAAGGTGGCAATGAAGCGTTCCGCCGTGTCGCGGCGAATCGGCTCGGCCGCGCTGGCCGCAACGATCAGCGAACTGAGGTCGGTGTCCGGCGCCAGGCGGTCGACCGCGCGATCGAGCAACAGCTGATACGCGAAGTTCGGCCCGTGGATGTGTGTGGCGCGATAACGCGACACCGCTTCGAGCCAGCTCCACGGCCGCTTGATGAAACCAACCGGCGAAATGACGTAACACGCCGACTGCGAGAACAGCGGATGCAGCAGGCCGTCAATCAAGCCGTAATCGTGGAAGTACGGCATCCACGTCACCGACGTCGACTGGGCGGTGTACTGGAAGCTCGCGCGCAGGCGCGCGAGGTTGTCGAGCATGTTGGCGTGCGTGACCATCACGCCCTTCGGACTCGACGTCGAACCCGACGTGTACTGCAGCAGCGCCAGGTCGTTAGGCGCCACGTCTTGCGGCTCGAGCACCGGGCCAGCGTCGGCCTCGCCAATCACGATCCACGGCAGGTCGCGCAGGTCGCTCGCGCCGGCGAACGCCTCTTGGGTTTGATCGCGGATCTGCAGGCTGGCGATGACGGCGGCGGCCTCGCAGTCGGCCACCACCGCGCGCAGGCGCGGCAACGTGCGCTTCAGGCGCGACGCATCGGGCGGCGGCACCGGCACGGGAATGGCCCCGGCAAAGATGCAGGCCATGAACCCGATCATGAAGTCGAGGCTGTTCTCCTGGAGCAGCAGGACACGGTCGCCCCGCTTGACGCGCTCGCGCAGCAGCCGCGCGTGCGCGCCGGCCAGCCGGTACAGTTCGCCGCAGCCAAGCGTCCGCGTGTCATCGCGTCCCTGTCCAAGCAACGTATACGCGGTTCGGTCGGGCGCCGTTGCGACGCACCGCTCAAGGATCGAGGCGACGCCCTTCATGTCCATGCCGGCGTCGCGCCAACGAGCTGTCGTTGAATCGTGGCGCCGATCTCATCCCAGTGCCGGAGGATGAAGAAGTGGTCGCCGCTGAACTCCAGCAGCCGGCACTCGGCGGTCGTCTCGCTCGCCCATCCGCCGGCATCACCCGCGTCCGAGTCGTCTTCGCTGCCCGACATCACCACCAGCGGAATGTCGAGAGGCGCCTGCTCGCTACGCTGCCAGGTCTCGACGGCCTTGAAGTCGGCGCGCAGGATCGGCTCGAAGAAGTCGAGCAGTTCGGGATCGTCCAGCACCTGGGGCGGGCAGCCCCCCAGGTCGCGGAGCATCGACTTGAACTCTGGCGGCGGCAACCGGTGCCGTTGGCGGGCCTGGCGCGCGGCCGGCGCGCGGCTGCCAGACAGGAACAACGCCTCGGGCCGGGCCAGGCCGGCGGCGCGAATCCGCTGTGCGGTGAGATACGCAAGGAGCGCGCCCATGCTGTGTCCGTACAGCGCGTATCGGCCCGCTCGCGCGCGCTGTTCGATCTGGCCAAAGACATCGTCTGCCAGGATCTCGAGCGACGGGCACAAGGGCTCGAGACCGCGGCGTCCGCGGCCCGGAAGCTCGAGACCTTCGAGCGTGATGCCAGAAGCTAGCGAGCGCTCGAGGGCACGATACGACCATGCGTTGCCCCCGGCATAGGGGATACAAAAAAGGTGCATTTTCGCGAACGAGTATTATACCGCCCGCGATGACGTGGAGGTGACGGTCGTGCGGTCAAATTCTGGCTGTTGTCAGCTTCTGTCGGCCAATGTCGGCACAGTGCAACTAGTGCCGGGTTCGGACTTCGCTCTTGAAGTGCTGTCGCATGGCATCCGGGTCGAAATCGAGCAGCGTGCCGCCAGACGCGAAGTGCTGCATGAACACCCGGCCGAGCGCCCACGTCACCGCGCCACCCATGGCCGAGACGGAAAACCCGCCGAGCACCGGCCCTACGAACGGCACCGACTTCAGTACGGTCCGGCCGAGGCCATAGCCAAGGCTGGTGCCGGCCAGGCCGCCAATCAGTGCGGCCACGATCGAGCGCACGCGATCGCTATCGAACGGAATCTCATAGACGGCCGCCACGCGTTTCAGCATCTTCAGCTGGATCGCGGAGATCGCCGCGAAGTCGACCAGCGGCATCGGGATGAGTCCGGCGCCCGCGGAATACAGGGCGTATTTCTTGATTGCTTCGGTCGCCAGCATGTCTTTTTCCGTCATCACTACTCCTGATCAGGCCTGCGCGTAGGGAACGAAGGCGCCATATTCCATCTTCACAACGCGATCGGCCAAGGAGAAATATTTATCGTCGTGCGTGACCGCGATAATGGTCTTGCCCTGGCTCTTCAGCTGCGGCAGCAGCGTCTCGTAAAAGAACTGGCGGAACGGCGGGTCTTGATCGGCCGCCCACTCGTCCAGGACGAGAATGGGACGGTCCTCCAGTAACGCCACCAGTAGAGCCAGCCGCTTCCGCTGCCCGTGTGACAGGTCGAGCGTGGTGAAGCGCCCGTTCTCGTACGCGGTCTTGTGCGAAATCTGCATCAGCGCCAGCAACTCGTTGACCCGCGCAAGTGGCACGTCGCCGAGGCCGTACAGCCGTTCGAACAGGTGATACTCGCTGAACACTGCGGCGAAATGGCTGCGGTACCACGTTGCCGTCTCCGACGACACCAGCGTCTCGTCCAGCGTCACCGCCCCCGATTGCGGGTGATAGAGACCGGTCATCGCCTTGAGCAAGGTGGACTTGCCGCTGCCGTTGCCACCGACGATGAACAGCATTTCGCCGGCGTTGATCTCCAAGTCGATCGGCCCGAGGCGGAAGACGCTGCCACTGCCACGATCGGGATACTGGAACACCGTGCGCTCCATGCGGATGCGCTTGAACGGCGCCGGTAGCGGCGCTTCAGGCCTGCCGTTCTGGTTGACCCCGCTCGACGCGGTCAGCTGCGCCTCGATGTCGAAGATGTTCTGTGCGGCAACGTTGGCCGCCGTGAAAATCGGCACCGCGTTCACGATGCTGCCGAGCGGGCCGATGATGAACAGGACCGCCGCCGTGAGCTTCAGCACGACGCCCGAGTACTCGGGGCTCACCCGCGGCAGCAGGAACACGATCGACGCGAGCAGGCCATAGACCAGCAATTGCGCGAACAGGAAATGCGACGAAAACTCCCGGCCGGCCCTGGTCTTGACCGCTTCGACGTGGCCCGAAACCGCGCGCAGGTGCTGAAAGAGGTCGGCGCCGCGTGCCTTGCGCAGCCGCACTTCCTTGAAGCCGTCCAGCAAGTGCGTCAGCAGCGCCAGGAACTCGTTTTCCTTCCGCTGCGCCTCGCCCAGCATCCGCATCAGCGACTGCGAGCGCTGCATGTGCAGGAAGATGCCGATGCTGCAGACCACTGCCGTGATGACGAAGGCGGTCTTCGACAGCAGCGCGAGATAGCCGACGCTGAAGACAACCATCATCATCGCCTGCATGGCCATGACCAGCGTCGAGGCAGCCTGCGAGATGTTCTGGGTTTCGCGGGCGACGATACCGAAGATTTCCGAGCGACCCAGGCGCTCAAGCGCCTCAAGGTCGGCCTTGCGGACGTTGTCGGCCACCTGCACGCGGATGCCGCCCAGAATGCGCTCCACCTCGCTGATCGAGGTAATCAGGATGAAGCGCTGGGCGAAGACATACAGCCCGATGGCGACCAGGAACAACGCGAGCAGGCGGTCGTTGGCGGCCTGGTTGCTGGCGTTCTCGGCGGCGGCGTTGATGATCGCCAGCACGCTGGCATTGGCCAAGCCGGCAAACACGACGAAGATCGCCATCTCGAGGTTGAAGCGCTCCGAGCCGCGACGCAGCAGTCGTGCGAGCGGCAGCGTGGTGAACAATTGGGACACGAACGGCTCTTCCGGCTAGTGACGCGACGGCGGGCCGAGCAGCCATCGCACGGGCGCCAGTACCGCCATCAATGACACCGCGATCGGCAGGGTCACGACATCGAGCACATGCGTCAGGCGCAAGGCGCGCGGCGCGGAAGCTGCAGTGGGCGCCTTCGACGGCGCGTCTGATCGGTAGACCCAGGCCGAACTCGCGGCTGGCGCCGACGCCGGCGTGAATGACGGCCGCGCGGTCCGCGAAGCGCGGGTCTTGGGTTTGTCTTTTGGAGTGTCGCCGGTCTTCTTCGCCATGATCCCCGGTCCTAGCGCCGGACCACCCGTTGTGGCCGCGGTGCCTTCAACGGGATGGCGGCAATCAACAATAACAACCCGACAATCGGCGTCAGCAGGACCGAGGCAAAGAAGTAGCCCCAGAACCGGAAGCGCCGGTTGCGGCCGAAGAACCCGATGACGATGGCCAGGGTCAGCCACCCGGCAATGAGCGGAATCATGGATTGACCTCGTGGGCGCCTACGGTCTTGAAGACGCCATCCTGCATGCGCTTGATGATAACGGTTCGACCGGAATACGCACCATCATCAGTAAAGGTGAACTTGCCGAACAGCCCGTCCCATTCGTGGGTCTTGAGTGTCGTCGCCACCACGATCGGATCGACGCTCTGGGACTTCTCCGCTGCGGCCACGAACAGCCGGAAGGCCTCGTAGCCCTGCGATGAACCGTAACCGGGATACGACTTGAAGCGAGCGAAGAAGCGCTGGCGGAATCCCAAATAATCGGGCGACGTGGACTCGGGATCGACCGCGCTGGCCACGTAGAGGTTGTTGGCAGCGGTACCGGCCAGGCGCCACGCGTCGGAGGAATCGAGCTTGTCGCCGGCCAGGACCGGCTGGGTAAAGCCCATCGCCTGCATGTCAGCCAGCACCTTGGCGGCCCACGGCAGCTGGTCGGACAACAGGATGGCGTCGGTCGTTTCCGTGCGCATGGTCGACAACATCTGGCGGAAGTCGTGGCTGCGGTAATCGGCGGCCGGGAGATATGACCGGAAGTAGACCGGCACCACGCCCTGCTGACTGGCGTAGTTAGGGAACCACCGCGCCATCGCCTCGCCTTGTTCGAACCGGCCGTAGAGCACGCCGATTCGCTTCCAGTTCTGGCTCGCCGCAAACTTGGCCAGCGCCTGGGCAAACGCCTCGTCGTCTGGCACCAGCCGGAACGTGTATTGGAACCCGTGCTCGGTGAGGCGCGACAGCGTGGCCTTGGGAGACAAGTACAGGATTCCGTGTTCCTCGTAGGTCACGGCCGACTGAATCGCGTGCTCAGACGACTCGTGGCCAATCACCGCCATCACGTCGGTGTCGTTCGCGACACGGCGGGCAATCGCACCGGTGTCCGGCGCGCCGATGGACTCGTTGACGAAGTCGATCCGCACGCGGTTGGCGAGCGGGCTGTTGCCGGCGTTCAGTTCCTCGAGGCCGAGCGTCACGCCCTCGATCAGGCTGACCCGTCCATCCTGCGGCCAGGGCACGACGATCTGGACCGAGGCCGGCGGCCACGCGCTGCCGGCCCGCAGGGCCGCCGCCGGCTTGTAGTACATGTCGCGGATCACCAGCCAGTAGGTGAGCCCACCGATGACGACAATCGCCACCAGGATGCGCAGCATCAAGACCGCGAAGGATCGAGTCATCGGCTCTCGGTCCTACTGCGGCGGCAGGATAATCGGCAGGCCATCGCCGGTGCGGCCGATGATGATGGTCTTCGCATTCGGCGACTTCGCCAGTTCCTTGGTCGCCTGCAGGGCTTCCCACTGCATGACCGAAGGCGTCAGCGAGGCGCCGATCAGGCCGTTGTAGACCGCGGTGCCGCCGGCTTCGATGCGCTTGCGCTCGGCTTCGGCGGTGGCGATCTGGAGGCGGAACTCGTAGGACTCCGCCGTTTCCTTCTCGACCATCTTCGCTTCGATGCGCTCGCGCACGGCCGCGGGCAGCTCGATGGCGCGCACGACCACTTCATCGATGTGCACGTAGTTTCTCGAGGCCTGCTCCATCACCACGTTGACAACCCGCTGCACGACGTCCTGCGAGGTCGTGTAGATGGTGTCGAGCATCTGCGCGCCGACGATGCCTCTCAAGGCCGATTCGACTTCCGGCACGACGACCTTTTCCGCATAGTCGGGTCCGACCTTCTGGTGCAGCAAGCCGACCAGTTCGAGCTCGGGCCGGTAGCGAATCGACAGATCGAACTTGACCTCCAGGCCTTCCTGGCTGAGCGCCGTCATCGTGTGGCGGACTTCCTGCAACCGCACGTTGTAGATGAACAACTTGTCCCAGGGTGGAACGAAGCGGAGGCCTTCGCCCAGTAGCCGGTCGGTGACCGTGCCGCCGGCGAACCGCTGGTACATCACGCCGACCTGGCCCGATTCGATCGTGACGAAAATGGCCGGCCAGAAATACAGCAGCACGAACAGCAGGACGCCGGCGAGCAGGAGCACCCGGTTTGACTGGCCGCGCACGAACGCCCACGACCGCGTCAGCGGCCCGGCATCGCGCAGATCTTCCTCGTCGGGCAGCAAATCATCTGCCGGGTAGGCATCTGCGTCGTAGGTGCTCATGGAATCAGGCCCCAGCTGTGTGGCGTGAGGCCCTATATCCTACCCCAAGGGCCGGACAACCCGCTGGCCCGCTCAATTCACGACGATAGTAATTCCCACAACATGGCCACCATCAGTCCAATCGCCAGCGGGATGGCGCCGATCACCATTGGCGATAGCGAGTGTTCGAACCGGCGTGGCAAGAGGGCGCTC
>JBBQSP010000076.1:0-23555 GCA_038213735.1 Vicinamibacterales bacterium
CGCCGACAAACCTGAAGGTTTGTCGCCACCTGTCTCCACGCTCTCGCCTACCAGAACGCGAACCACGTTCGGCGTTTCCGGCAGATCCCGGTCGCCGGCGCCGTAGCCCACGCTCGTCACCCGCATGGCCGGCACCGGACCAAAGCTCGCCGCGAACTCCGTCAGGATCAGCGCACCGGTTGGGGTCAACAACTCGGCCTGGATGCCCGACGAGTAGACCGGCGCATCCTTCAGCAGCGCGACCGTCGCTGGCGCGGGTACGGGAAACACGCCGTGCGCCGAGCGGACCATGCCGCCGCCCACGTTCAGGGGTGACACGACGACCCGATCGGCCTTGAACCACTCGATCGCGAACACGGCGCCGACAATGTCGATGATCGAATCGATGGCGCCGACCTCGTGCAAGTGGACCTGGTCGATCGGCAGGCCGTGAATGGCGGCCTCTGCTTCCGCCAGGCGTCGGAACATGGCGATGGCCCTCGCCTGGCCCGCAGCCGACAGCGCCGACCGGCGAATCGCCGCCTCGATCTCGTTCAGCGTGTGATGGCCGTGCGCAGCTGCGAGAGCATGGGTGTGGACGGCCGTGCCGCCATGGGTGTGGGTTGAGGTCCGGCTAACCACCTTCGCCGAGGCTTCGGTGGTCAAGAAGCCGGACGCTCCATCACTCGACGCCACCGGTGGATGCTCAATGACCCGAAACTTGGTCGCCGTCACGCCAGTCTTGATGACCCTGTCGACCGACACGTCCCATCCGTCAACCGCCAGGCTGCCGAGCGCGCGCTTCAGTTCGTCGAACGGCAGGCCGGCGTCGACCAGCGCCCCCAGGATCATGTCGCCCGCCGCGCCGGCGAAGCAGTCGAAGTAGAGAATCGTCACCGTTTAGACTCTTCCTTGAAGCTGAAGTACGTCCCGTCGCCCAAAATGATGTGGTCGGCCAACTCGATCCCGAGCATGTCGCCGGCCACGGCCAGCCGGCGCGTCAACAGCCGGTCGAACGTGCTCGGCGACGGGTCGCCCGACGGGTGGTTGTGAAAGACCACCACGCTCGCGGCCGACGCGGCGACGGCCAGCCGGTAGATATCCCGCGGTTCCGCCACCGTCCCATCGAGCGTGCCGGTCGACACCACGGCGGTCCGAATCAACCGGTGTTTCTGGTCCAGCAGCATCACGCCCACCCGTTCCACCATGTAGCCGCCAAACCGCGGCATCAGGTAGTGCGCAGCCTCCTTGATCGTCACGAATCGCGGCCGGTCGGGGCTGTCGCGCGTCAGCGTGCGCCGGCCCAGTTCGAGCGCCGCGACCACCCGCGCCGCTCGCGTCGCGCCGATTCCCGGCACCCGCTCCAGGTCGTCCATCCCGAGCCGGGCCAGGCTGGACAGGCCGGCGGCCATCGCGATCACTTCCTGCGCGATCGCCAAGGCCCCTCGTGACCGGGTGCCGGAGCCAATTACCAGCGCCAGTAACTCGTTGTCGCCGAGCGCGTCGGCGCCGACCCGCGCCAGCTTCTCGCGCGGACGATCGTCCACCGGCACGCGCGCCATGGTGGCCGACCCTTCATGGTAGCTGATTGAGGTGCGTTCTGCCGCGATCGCGCGGCGGCGGCGCGGCGACGCTGTCGTATACTCGTCGGACATGCTTCGTGTCGCCCGCCGCCTGGCGCTGGTCATCCTCACCCTCCTCACTGCCGCGTGCTCCGAGCCCCCTAACAAGGAAATGAACCTGGCGCAGGGCGCGATCGAAGCGGCCCGCGCCGCGGGCGCCGACCGGTTTGCCACTGACGAACTCAAGGCCGCCGTCGACGCGCTCACCCGGTCGAACGAAGCCGCGGCCGGCGACGACTACCGGCAGGCCCTGAGCCACGCGATCGACAGTTTCGAGCGCGCGCAGAACGCCGCCAAGCTGGCGGTCGAAGGCCGCGCCAACGCGCGCGGCGAAGCCGAACGCGCGGTGGCCCAGGTCGCCACCCTCCTGGCCACGGCCGAAACCCAGTTCAAGGCGTCGCCGCTGCCGGCCCGCAGCCTCACCGCGCCGAAACAGGCGATCGACGCGGCAACTGTGGCCCTGCAAAAGGCGCGCTCAGCACTCGAGAAAGAAGACTACCTGGCGGTCGCGCCGGCGCTCGAGGGTACGGCCGTGGCACTTCAGGCCGCATTGGCGCAGATCGACCAACCGCCGGCCCCGACGCCGGCGCGCCGCAAGCGCTAGGGCACCTACCCGGAGGTTGACATTCCTGCGATCGCGATCGCCGTCCGGCGTCGCGATTTTTGATCGCTAGAAGAGGATCGGGCCGAGCGTCATCACGGTCGCGACAATGGTGACGAAGGCCACCACGTCGAGCATCACGCCGTGGCGCATCATCTGGCCAATCGGGACGAAGCCCGAGCTGTAGACAATCGCATTGGGCGCGGTCGAGACGGGCATCATGAAACCCATGCTGGCGCCGAGGGTCGCGCCGAGCACCGGCTCGATCGGACGCACGCCGGCAGCCAGCGACACGGCAATCGCGATCGGGATAACCATGTTCGCCGACGCGGTGTTCGACGCCGCCTCGGACACCATGATGGCCGCGGCGGTGAACAGCACGGTGAGCGCAAACGCCGAGTGCGAGGGCAACCAGCTGGTAACACCCTCCCCCATCGCCTGCGCCAGGCCCGTCGTAAAGGTCAGCTCGCCAAGCGCCAGCCCGCCCCCGTAAAGCAGGGTGATGCCCCAGTCGATCTTCACCGCCTCGTCCCAGGTGAGCGTGAACCGGCGCTCCCGCCAATCGACCGGCAAGACAAATAGCAGCACCGCCCCAAGCAGCGCGGCGACGCCTTCCGGCATGGACGCCGCATACGTCCGGGCAAACGCCGAATCGTCCACGCCGGCGATCGCAAAGACACCCGGCGCCACCCACAGGGCAATGGTCACGGCAAACGCAATCAGGACATTGCGCTGCCCCGCCGACATCGGCCCCAACCGCGCCAGTTCGGCCTTGACCATGCCGGTGCTGTCACCGGTCACCGTCAGCCCGCGCGCCGAGGTCCAGTAGAACTGGAGCACCAGGTATCCGAACAGCACGAGCACCACCGGCACACCAATCGCCATCCACGAGAAGAACGAAATCCGCTCGCCGACAATCTTCTCCAGCATGCCGATGCCGATCAGGTTCGGCGGCGTGCCGACCGGCGTGCCCATGCCGCCGATCGAGGATCCAAACGACGTGATCAACATCAGGCCCAGGGCGAACTTGCGGATCGCCGCGTGGTCGGTCGAGCTGCGGTGCAGGTGGGCGATGATCGACAGGCCGATCGGGAACATCATCGCGGTGGTCGCGGTGTTGCTGATCCACATCGACAGCACCGCGCAGACCGCGCCGTAGACGACCAGGATCCGAACCGCGCTCGCGCCCACCCCCTTGATGGCCAGCGCGCCATAGGCAATCCGCCGGTCGAGGCCGTGCACGAACATGGCCTGGGCGAGCATGAAACCGCCAATGAACAGGAAAATGATCGGGTCCGCGAATGGCGCCAGCGCCTGCCGCCCCGTGGTCACGCCAAGCATCACCGCCAGGCAGGGGCCGAGCAACGCGGTGATCGCCAGCGGCAGCGCCTCGGTCAGCCACAAGGTCACGACCAGGCCCATGATCGCGGCCATGCGGTGCGCGGCTGGAGGGATGTCGCCGAGCGGCGCGAACAGAAGGATCAGAAAAACGGCGGGCGCGAGGAACAGGCCAAGGGTGCGGCGGCGGCGGTTGAACTGCTCTTCGGCGGGCGAGAAGCTCTCCACCGCGCCGACCGCCTCATGAAAGGTCTGCATGCGAGGGCACCCAGTGCCCGTCGACGACCACCTCGGCCCAGCCGGTCAGGAACACACCGTCGCCGGTCCACTCGACCCGCTGCGTGCCGCCCGGGGCCATGACCTGGATGTCGCGGGCCGCGCCGCCGTGGGCGATGGCGGCAATGGCCGAGGCGCAGGCGCCGGTGCCCGAGGCGTGGGTGGGCCCGACACCACGCTCCCAGATCAGGATCCGCACGCGGTCCGGCGCCTCGATCACGGCAAACTCGACATTGGTGCCTTCGGCGAAGCGCGGATGCGTCGCGAGCGCCGGGCCCAACCGGTGAAACCGATCGGGTTCCGGCAGCTCCTTCACGAGCGCCACGCACTGCGGGTTGCCAATGGCCAGGGTGGTCACCAGCAGCCGCTCGCCGGCGACGTCCAAGGTTTCTTCGGCGACGCGCTCGGGGCGGCCCAGGGCCGCGCGAAACGTGTAACGGCCGCCGGTGCGCCCGACGAGTGACAGCGTCTTCCACCCGGCGTCGGTGTCCACGCGTACTTCGGTCAGTGGCGCCAGGCCGCCGGCCTCCCGGTGATGCATCACCAGGGCGGCGAGGCAGCGCAAGCCATTGCCCGACAACTCCGACGGGCTGCCATCGGTGTTGATCAACTTCATCTGCGCGGTCCCATCGGGAGCCACGGTGTAGTAGATGACACCGTCACCCCCGAGACCCGAATGCCGATCGCACAACCGCCGCGACAGTTCGTCGAGGCGCAGCCCCTCGACCTGTTCGGCCGGGACGAAGAGAAAATCGTTTCCGTACGCGTGGGCCTTGGCGATCGACAGCATCAGGGCACGCGGAACGCGTTGAAGACCCACGTCAGGCCGGCCGTGAAGCCCACCTCCGGATCGAACGAGGTCAGCCCGAGGTTGAGGCCGCCGTCGAAGCGAACCGCGCTCTTGGTGAAGCGAGCGCCAAAACGCAGCAGGCCGCGATCCTCGGCGCCCGGGGTGACGATTTCCGCGAAGTTTGCGCGGCCCACGAATTCGCCGACCAATTCGGTGCTCTGACTGATGGCACGCGCCACCGACAGGCTATAGATCAGCAAGTCGTCCTGCGCGACCGCTTCGGTCGGGCGGCCAATCATCAATAAGCCGATGTTGGCGACCACGCGCACGGATTGAATCGTCTTGCCAATGGTCAGCGCGGACGCGAAGTCCTGGACGTCCTTGCCAAGGCCGGACTCATTGCCCGCGTTCGGCAACCGCGTGGAAAACCAGCTGCCCATGGCGGGCCGGCGCGCGGTCTCGGACAGCAGCCTCACCTTCGCGCCGATGCGAACGTCGCCAAAGTCGTCGGTGCTGTCGCCGTCGATCTGTAGCAAGGGGGCGAGCGGCGCGCCCGTTGACCGTTCCATGATGTTGAGCTTCTGATAGATGCCCCAATCGATCTGAATCTCCGCGATCGAGCTCACCCCAAGGCTGAGTCCAAACGCCGGCATCGTAAAGTGGTTGCCGCGCAACCCCGAGACGGGAAAAAAGGCGTCGCGCTGGTAATCGATCCCGGCTTCGATCAGGGCGCGCCCGGAGCCGATCGTCTCCGGATCTTCGGTTTGCAGCGGCCGCTGCTGCGCCAGCGCGGGCGAGGCCGCCGCCATACCGAGCACAAAGAGGGTCGTCGTGAAGGTTCGGATCATGGGCTTAGAACGTTTTCCTGCTGTCGAGAAGAATGGTCACGGGACCGTCATTGACCAGCAACACCTGCATCAGGGCCTGGAACTCTCCAGTGGCAACCTGCAGGCCACTCGCCGTCAATTCTCGCACGACCTCTTCGTAGAGCGCGCGGGCAATCTGCGGCGGCGCGGCCGAGGCAAATGAAGGGCGGCGGCCGTTGCGGGCATCGCCCGACAGCGTGAACTGCGACACCACGAGGACGCCGCCCTGGACGTCGAGCACCGAACGGTTCATCTTGCCGTCATCGTCCGCGAAGATGCGCAGGTCACGAACTTTGGACGCGATGTACTGCAAATCGGTCGGACCGTCGCCTTGCTCAACCCCAAGCAGCACGAGCAGGCCCTGGCCAATCTCGCCAGTGACCCGCTCGGCGACGGTGACGCGCGCCGAGGTCACGCGCTGAACGACGGCCCTCACGGCTTGACGGGAACTGCGGACCGAGAAAGCATCAAGGGGATCAGTGCCACATCGGCCGGCACATCGTCGAACTCCTCGAGCTCGGTGGCGATGGCCTGGCGCGCTTCAGCAGGCGGATTGAGCCGCCGATCGAGCAGCCAGCGCGGCATGACGTTGGCCAGCGCCTTGATCATCGAGTTCTTCACGGCGGGGTGTTCGCGTTCGAGCTCCGCGATCAGCCGCTTGACCCGTTGCCGCTGCAGGCTGAGATCGCCGCACGCCGGACAACAGCAGCCAATAATCGGCAACTCGCGCTCCTTGCAGTACGCGCGTGCCTCGGCCTCGGTGACGTAGACGAGCGGCCGAATCACGACGTGGGCGCCGTTGTCGGAGGTCAGCCGCGCCGGCATCGCCTTGAGCGCGCCGGCGAAGAACAGGTTCAACAACGCGGTCTCGACAAAATCGTCCAAGTGGTGGCCGAGCGCGATCTTGGTGGCGCCGGTCTCCTTCGCCATGCGGTACAAGACGCCGCGGCGCAGCCGCGCGCACAGCGAGCAGGGCGTGTCGTCGCTGTCGAGCTTGTCGTCGATGACCGCGCCGATGTTGGTGTGCTCGCTGTGAAACTCCCACCCGCGCTCGCGGCACGCCTCACCCACCTGTTTGTGCTGATAGCCCTCGTATCCGGAATCGACATTGACGGCCACGAGCGAGAACTTGATTGGCGCGCGCCGGCGCAACTCGTCCAGGATCTGAATCAGCGCCCAGCTGTCCTTGCCACCCGACAGGCCGACCATGACGCGATCGCCATCTTCAACCAGGTTGAAGTCGCTGATCGCCTTGGTGGTCTTCTTCGCAAGGCGGGTTTCGAGGGGCGAGCGATAGGCCATGGGCTACTGAATGGTAACAGACCGGCAGTCGGGCTTGTCCGCCGAAGCTTGGGCGGAGGTGGGCGTCGATCAGAGCAGGAGTTTCTGAATTGCTCCCGACCAGGTCATCTGCCTGGCAATGACTAGCCCGGCCTCGCCCATCCGCGCTGCGAGGTTGCGGTCGTCGATCACGCGGCGCATCGCGGCCGCGAGCGCTTCGGGGGTCGGCGGCGTGACGTAGCCGGTCTCGCCGTCGCGCACCAGTTCGGCCGGCCCGCCGCTATCGGTGCACGTGATCACCGGCTTGCCGCACATGTAGGCCTCAACCGTGACGAAGCCGTAGTCTTCGTTGAACGGCGGGAACACCACGCCGCGGCAACGCGCCAGGTGGTGCACGAGACCGGCTTCATCCAGACGGCCCACGAACTGGACGCGATGCTCGAGCTCGAGATGGCTGCGCAGCCTGATCAAGGCGTTGAGCTCGGCGCCTTCGCCGGCAATCACGCACTTGATACCGGCCGCCATGGGTTCGGCCAGCGCGCGCAAGACCAGGTCAAAGCGTTTCAGCGGCGACAGCCGCGACACGCCGAACAGGTAATCCCCATAAGCGTCGTGACGGTAGTCGCGCTTGGGCGGCGGCGGATACAGCACGTCCGACGAAATGCCGCCAAACTGCCGCAGCCGCGTCTGCACCGTGCCCGAAATCACGAACCGCCGTTGCATCTTGCCAAACAGGTGTTTGTCAACGCGATGGATGATGGCGCGCCGGGTGCGCTCCTTGATCCGGCCCTTCCACGATAAGTGCGAGCTGAACTGCCCCCACAGGTCGTAGTACTCGCGCATGCGGTGGTTGAGCCACAGCACGTGCTTCGGATGCTGCACGGCGAACCCTGGAAACCGCAGGCTGATGACCTGATCAACCTTCTGCTCCTCGTGCGCCATCTGCACGTCGGTGCACCACGCGGCCAGGTACGCGCTCGCCTGCTGCCCGAACCGGTTCTGTGGCGTGACGATCAGACCCGCCTCGTGCCCTTCTTCCTTGAGCGCGCGCACCAGCTCGCGCGCCATCACCAGGTGCCCGCCTTCGGCAAACGGCGGGCTCGACGTGACCACGGCAATCGTCGGCACTACGGCGCGTCCCCGTAGGTCGGGATCAGCCGGACCATCACCCCGAGAAAGCGGCTGTCGTTGGCCCCCGACTCGAACATCGGCACGAAGCCGCTCGCCGACGTAATCGACACGCTGTAGACGTAATTGGTCGGGTAATCAGGATGGTACTTGTAGGGCGCGCCGCGCGGCATCTCCACCTCGAAGGTCTGCTGCGAATTGGCGGCCATCTCGACCACGTGGCGGCCGGCGCCCGCATCCACAGTCACGCGGTTCGGCCGCGGGCCGGTTTCGAGAATCACCGTCAACTTCGCGATGCGCAGCGATCGCGCTTCTGCCACGCCGGCCGCCTGCGATTCCGGCGCTATGGGCGCGCGCAGCAGGAGGTCGGCCGTCGATTCGCCCTTCACCCAGAACGCATCGCCCTCGCGGTTGTAGATGTGGTCGTCGATAAAATACGCGAGGATCGGCGGCGCACCGCCCAGCGGTTGCCGCGTCCGGTCCGGCAGCACGTTCACCGGCAAATCGTTGACCATCGTCAACTCGATCGGCAGTTGGCGGAACAGCCCCGACTTGCTGTGCTCGGCCGGATGCGTCGAGGCATAGAACGGGTTGGAGACAATCCGCATGACGAACAGGCCGCTGATCGCGAGCGTGACCAGGCCGGCGACGGCGGTCTCCAGCGGCGGGACCAGGAACAGGAACACGCCGTACGTCCCGAGGAAGTAGCGATTGCCGACCGGGCCACCGCCGCCAGACCAGGTGAACGGCATATACAGCAACAACGCGACCGCAGTGCCGACGCCGCCCGCCAGGGTCAGCCACTGCCACATGGCGCGATCCCGGGTGACCACCAGGAACAGGATGATGGCCATCATGCCCGGAAAGAAGTAGACGGCGAAGCCGGTGTGACGGCCGATCACGAAATACGCGAGGTTGCGCCGAAACACCTCGAGCAACGCATCCCGCGTGAACAACACCTCGAACGAACCGCCGCCGACCCGTCCGAGACCCACGGAGTCGAAGGTCTTGGCGTCGTTCTGGTACGGAAAGCCGCCGGTGAAGTTCACGCCGTCGCGACTGTAGAACGTCTTGCGCTCGCCGCCCTGGTAGTTCCACTCCCCCGTCAGCGCGATGTTGAGGGCGAACAGCGCGGCCACGACCACGCCAAACGAGACGCCGATCTTCAGCGTCCGCTGCCCCTGACGCCGCAACATCGCGGACATCAGGAGCGGTGCGATCAGCAGGACGTTGGTGGGCTTGGCGAAGGCGCCAATCCCCAGCAGCACCGCGGCGACCACATCCGAGCGCGGACCGAGCAGCCAGCGCGTCCGCCACGATGCCAGCTGGGCCTCGGCGATAGGCGCGGCCGCTTCCTTGTAACACCAGAAGTAATAGCCCACCAGGACGATGGCGAAGATGAAGAAGTCGGGGGCGAGCTGCACCATGTAGATCGGCACGAGCGAGACGAACAAGAACGCGACCGCGAACACCAGGGCGCCCACCGGGTGGCTGCGCGCGCACAAGAACGAATAGGCGCACAGGAAGCACACGGTCATCAAGAGCGCGTGCAGGACCAGGAACCCGTTAGTGCCGAACAGCCAGATGAACGGCGCGGCGGCCAGCGGATAGATGTAGGCCTTGGCGTAGAACAGCCGGCCCTCGCTCCCACGCTTGAGAAATAACCCCTCGGGTCCGGACGGAAATTCCTTCCAGACCCGGGCGAGATCGTCACGGCGGTATTCGAAGTCGAGATCGGTCGCCAGGCTGTGGCCCAGGGTGTAGTAGGTCGCGGCATCTCCGAAGAAGCCGTTCGACGCCTTCGCCACGTCAACCGACAGGGCCCACGTCAGCAGCACGACGCCGACCGCAGCCGTGGAACTGGCGCCGAGGCGCCAGGCCAGGCTCCGGTCCTGCAAACGCGTGGCGACGTCGTGATCGAGTGTCATCGTTCGGTGGTCAGGAAACTCAAGTCGGCTTGCAGAATACCCGCTCGGGCGGTCGCGCGCGAAGTTTCGTGCAGCATCACGTAGAGCCGCTCCATTTTTCGGACGAACGCGGCAATGTCATACCGGGCGCCGGTCTTTCGGGATTCGGCGCCAAGCGCGGCGGCCAGTTCGGGCTGCTCAACCAGGCGGCACATGGCGTCGGCCAGCCGGCTGGCATCGGCCTTGGGCACGACCAGGGCGTCGCGGCCATCGGTCAGGACGTCCAACAGGCCATCGGCATCGGTCGCGACAATGGGCTTGCCCATGGCCAGCGCCTCGAACATCGTGAGCGGCGTGCCTTCCCAGAGCGAAGGAAACACGACGATGTCGAGGGCCGAGAGCGCGGCGGCCACATCGCGCGTGAAGCCAGCGAACACCAGCTGGTCGCCGAGGTTCAGCGCCCGCGCCTGCGCCTCGAGCTCCGGCTGCAACTCGCCTTCACCGACAATAAAGAACCGCGCGTGGGGATGCCTGGCCAGGACTTTGGGCGCGGCCTCGATCAGGTACTGATTGCCCTTCGACGGCATCAACCGCGTGATGGTGCCGAGCGCGATCGTGCCCGGGGCAATGCCGAGGGCCTGCTTCGCCGCGGCGATCGCTTCGGCGCTGCGGGGGCGCGCAAACTCGTCGAGCGGGGCGCCAAGGTAGACCACCTTCGTGCGTTCGGCCGGCATGAGCCGGGCGCGGGTGGTGAACTCCCCCGTCGATGCCGACACCGCGATTGCCAGGTCGGTGTGCGGCGCGAGAATCTTGTCGGCGACTTTCTGGAACCACGGCGTATCGGTGTGGTTCGCGTGCTCGTGCAGGATCGCCGGAATCCCCAACCGCCACGCGCACAACCGCCCGAACGTGGTCGCGCCATAGCCGTGCAGGTGCACCAGGTCGGCCTGCTTGTCGCGCAGCACCTTCAGCATGGCGGTGAAGGTGGCCGGATCGAACTTGTGCCGCGCCATGTAGGTAACGTCGATGCCGAACTCCTCGAGCGTGTCGGCCGACAGGTCTTTCTGGCGCAAGCTGATCAGCGAGACGTTGAAGCGCGAGGCATCGAACCGCGGAATCATCCACGCAAACAGCCGCTTCACGCCGTGCATGCGCGAGCCTTCCCACCCGAGGTGGTCGCAGATGTGGACGATGTTCAAGCGCCGGGAGTCGGGAGTCGGGAGTCGGGAGTCGGTCATAGCAGTCCCTCACTCCGATACCACGCCGCGGTTCGGTGAATCCCCTCTTCAAGATCCACCGTCGGCGCGAAGCCCAACTCCGTCTTCGCCCGGGTCGTGTCGAACGCGCGGCTTTTCGTGTAGAAATCCACGCGCCGACGGAAAATGGGCGGCTCGATCCGCAACGGCACGCAGACCATTTCACAGAGCAAGCCGGCCGTCCAGAATGGCCACACCGGCCAGTGCCGGGCGGGCGGCGCCACGTTCAGGTCTTTCGCCACCATGCCCACCAGGGCCTCGAGAGTCGTGTACCGCGGACCGGCGAGGATGTAGGTGCGGCCCGCGGCGGCCGGCACCGTGCCGCACAACCGGAAACCCTCCACCAGGTCTTCGACAAAGGTCAGGTGATAGAACACCTGCCCGTCACCGATCATCGGGAACTTGCCGCGCGCGAGGCCGCGAAACATCTTGAGAAAGCGCATGTCGCCTGGTCCGTAGATGCCAATCGGTCGGGCCACCACGACATCGAACCCGGTCGTCCGGCCAAACTCGCGGGCCAGCGTTTCGGCCTCGAGCTTGGTTTCCTGGTACACGTCGCCAGGATTGAACGGCGCGTCCTCGTTCGCCGGCGGGTTCGCCACGTGTCCGTGGACGCCTCCGGTACTGCAATGCACGACGCGGCGGGCGCCGGCGGCCCTGGCGGCCTCGAGCACGTTGCGGGTGCCATCGACGTTGATCGCACGATACGCCGAGTCGGGCTGGCCGGCTTCTCGATAGGTGGCGGCGATGTGGTACACGACCTCCACGCCTTCGCTGGCGCGGCGCATGGCGGCGGCGTTGGTGAGATCGCCTTCGGCGGCCTGCACGCCGGCAGCGGCGAGCGGCGAACGATCGAAGCGCGCGCGGCTCTTCGGCCGCACCAGCGCACGCACCTCGTCACCCCGCGACGCCAGGAGCTTCGCCAGGTGGCCCCCGGTGAATCCCGTGGCCCCGGTCACCAGCACTCTCACCGGCGCGCCAACTCCACGGACGACGACAAACCTAAAGGTTTGTCGCCACTCAGAGGTTGGTCGCCACCCAGAGGATTGTCGCCACTAAGAGGTTTGTCGCCACCGAGGCCACCAAGGCGTTGGTAGGCCTGCGCGGTGCGCCGCACGTACGATTCACGGCTGTACTTTTCCTGCGCCACGATCCGCGCGGCCGCCGACAACCGCTCGCGCTGTTCCGGTTGCTCAACCAGTTCCAGTACGGCTTCGGCAATGGCCTCGGCATTGGGCTCCACGAGCCTGGCGATCGCCGGCGTCAGCACCTGGGTGTGGGTCAGCAGGTTCGTTGCGACGATCGGTTTGCCCGATCGCAGGTAGGAGTAAATCTTCAGCGGCGTATTGGTGCCGCGAATGCGCGGCGAGACCAGGAGATCAGCGGCCTGCACGAAGCCGGGGATCTCTCTCGCCGGCTGCTGGCCGGTGAAGATCATGACACCTGACGCACCGCGCGCCTCAGCCAGGGCCCTGGCCGCCGCCACTTGTGCCGGCTCGCCGCCGACGACCAGCACCCGCGTCTCGGGCCGGCGCCGCGCCAGGATCGCCGACGCCTCGATCAACACCTCGACCCCCTGGTAGGCCTCGAAGGTGCCGGTATAGAGCGCCAGCGGCGCCGAGGCATCGATGCCCCACGCCTTCCTGACGTCGGCCGGTGTCCCGGTCGGCGGGTCGTCCACGTCGCCGCCCATCACGTTCTCGATCAGCAGCGACCGCTCGCCGGCGCCCATCTCGGTCACCGTATCCTGCAGCTCCTGGCAGATCGTGATCACAACCTGCGACTGGTGGACCATCTGGCCTTCGGCCCACGTGAACAGCGTGCGCAACGCGCCCGACTTGCTGTATTTGAAATTACTGAGCTGCTGCGGCAGGCTCGAGTGCATGTCGTAGAGATGCGGCACGCCGAGCCACTTCGCCAGCCACACCCCGAGCAACCCCATCTCTTCGTGCGAGTGGATCGCGTCGTAGCGTTCGGCAATCACACGCCGCAAGACCGTGAAGACCATCAGGCCATCAAGCAGCAACTTGGTGGGAGACGGCCCGATACGCACCTTGTTGACGAACGGTGGACGCAGCGAGCGAAAAATACGCAGGTTGGGCAGCGCGACGTCCCGCCCGATTGGATAGGTGACCAGATCGATCTGATGACCGAGTTCACCGAGCGTCTTGATGCGGTGGTATTCGCTGAACGGGGTGCCGCGCGGCTCGAAGAACGGCTCGGGCGCCAGCATCAGGATGCGCACGAGTCATTATATCTCACTGAGCCTAATGCAGTTAGGGTAGAATGACGGTTTCCGTTTTCCCACACTGACTCCCTTGTTGAAGGTCCTTGTACGCCTCCTCGTTAGCGCCGCGCTCATGTACTTCGTGCTGCGCTCCATCGACCTGGCCGCGCTGTGGCAGCGCGTCAGGGGCATGAATCCCACGTGGATTGTCCTCGCACTCGTTTCGTACGTCTTCATCCAGGCGGTCAACGTGTGGCGGTGGCGCCGGCTGCTGCGCGCACAGCATGTGGACGTGCCGACCGGCACGCTCCGCGAATCCATGTGGGTCAGCCTGTTCTTCAACAACTTCCTGCCGAGCGGCATCGGCGGCGATGTCATGCGCATTGCCGACACGGCGCCGGCGGCCGGCTCCAAGACGCTGGCGACCACGGTGATCCTCGTCGATCGCGTGATTGGGCTGGCGGCGATGATCCTGGTGGCCTGTTTCGGGGCGTTCGCGGCCTCGCTGGTGGGCATTCACGTGCCCGGCGCCCGGTGGTTGTGGATCGTCGCCGGAACGAGCGTCGTGCTCGCGATCCCGGTGATCGTCATCCCGAGCCTGACGGCTTTCCTGCTGCGCCCCTTGCGGCTGCTGAAGCGGCCATGGGTCGATGAACGGGTCCAGCGCCTCGACGATGCCATTGGCCGGTTTCGAGAGACGCCATCGACCTTGTTCGGCGCGTTTGCGGGTGCGCTGGTGGTGCAGGTCACGGTCGTGGCGTTTTATCTGCTCACGGCCGAGGGGCTGGCCGTGCCGTTGCCGATTCTGCTGGGCGCGGTGTTGATTCCGGTGAGCCTGGCCGTGCAGATGGTGCCAGTGTCCATCAACGGCTTCGGCGTTCGAGAAGCCGTGTTCGCGTTCTTCTTTCGCCGGTTCGGCCTGCCGATCGATGCGGCCATCGCCCTGTCGCTGGTCTCGACCGGCCTGGTCATGGGCCTGTCGCTGGTCGGCGGGCTCATGTTTCTCCGCCGGCGGTCAACGCCGCCCTCGGCCGCCTAGGTCCGGCCGCCCGCGTGCGCGACGGCGGCGTAATCCTGGAAGGTGAACATGCGGCCGTTGAGGCGGTCCATGTTGCGATTGAAGGCCGACACCAGTTCGGTCAGCGGGTCGGCGGCGGCCTCGCCGAAGTGCTCCGGCCGCGGCGTCACCCGTTGCAGGCGCGCGTCTTCGGCAATCGGCGCGCGATAGACAATCTCGACCGGGCTGAAGCCGCTGGCGTGCAGCATGTACTGCAGCGTCTCGGGATGAATCGGCCGCACATGGCTCAGGTCGCGAATGTAGCTTTCGAAGAAGGCCACCCAGCACGCGGGGTTGATGGTTTCGAGCACCATGCGTGAACCCGGCCGCAACTTGTAATACGCCACCTGCAGGAACTCCGACAGATACGCCGGGTCGAGGTGCTCGATCACCTGCACGGCAATCAAGCCGCCGAGTGAATGGTCCGGCAAGCCCCGTAACACCCCCAGGGCGTCGCCGCTCGCGGCATCGAGGCCGCGCGCGAGGCAGACTTCAACCATTTCGGGGTTCAGGTCGAGACCGCGGGCCGTGACGCCGGCACCTTTCAACAAGTCCAGGAACTCGCCGCGGCCGCAGCCGACATCGAGCACGTCGGCCGCGCCGGCGAAGTACGGCACGTAGTCGGCCAGCCGCGCGCGAATCTCCTGCTCTGAGCCGCGGAACCGATCCTCGAATCCCAGGTACTTGAACGCCTCGGTCTGGGGCGCGCTCGCCGCGACAGCGGCCGGCGCGGCGGCGGTGCCAGCCGGCGGTGCCGCCGGTGCGGCCACCCGTTCCACCTCGCGCTTAGCCATCACGGCCGCACGCTGCGCGACGTCGGCCACGTGACGCAGTTCGTCGATGGCATCCTGCATTTCACGCGCGCGCGCATCAGCAAGCGGCGTCAACTGCTGCAGGAACTGGATGAGCAGTGATTCGAACCGCACCAGGCCTTCGAAGCCCTCGCGCAAGCCCGGCAGCGCCGCAGCTATCGCCTGGTGCGCCTCGCGATGCGGCACCGCGTTGCGATTGAGATGTTCGACGACGGCGGCGTTGAACGCCATCTGGCGCTCGAAGACGGGCGCCATCAATTGCCAGGCGGCGTCGGCAATGCGGCCCCGCCACCCCGCCGGGCGCGGCGGCCCGCCGGGCGACACGATCGTCCACGACTCGTTGATCGCGGGCAGCTGTTGCTCGTCGTAGTGTGCGGGTAGAGACGGCCACGCCGGTGAGGATTGAATGGCGCGGTCGAGCGCGGTCAGCGCTTCGTTGTACTTGCGATGGGCCTCGGCGCGCTCTGCGATCAGCCGGGTGACCAGCGGCTGATTCGGCTCGGTGACCATCTGTCGAACCGTAGTGTACGGTCCGGGGGCTGTCAAGGCCGCAGATGACGGCCGCAGATGACGCAGATAACGCAGGCTTTCTCCGCTGCTACGGCAACTCCACCCACACCGCCAGCTGCCGCACGTCGTCGCTCGCCGGATCGATCGCCGACGGGCGAAAGCCGGGTCCCGAGCGAATGGTCAGCGCCCACCCACGATTGCCGTTCAGCGGCGGCAGTTGCACCAACTCCTGCTGACCCCCGGCGAGCGTGAGCCTGGTGGTCCAGGCGCCAACCGTGAACTCGACCGACGTAGCCACGGCGCCGGCCCGGACGATCAGGGGACGGCCCGACGCTTCCGCTGGTGCATCGGTGTCGACCACGAGCGACGCAACGCCATCGGCGCGCGTCCAGAAGCCGGTCGGCTCGAGGTATGCGCGCTCATCGAAGGCAAAGACACGCGCCCGGCCATAGCGTGCCGCGCGAGTGGCGCGGCGGCCGTCGGCATTCACCGGGCCGGCCGGCGCCGTCGGGCGCAGCCGCAGGCGCACCGCGGATTGATCAGTGCGGCCATCGCCGCGGATGGTCAATGAGGCCACGTCCACCGGTAAGCGCAGGGTGCCGGCCACCGGGGAACCCGCCGGTCCATCGAGCGGCCACCGTTCGAGGGGGCCATCGTTGCGCCCTAGGGCCACCGTGGCCTCGCCCGTGGCGGGGCCCGAGAGCAGCAACTCGTAGTCACCTGCCGGCACGCCCGCCGCGCGAAGCAATGTTGTATCGTCGGCCCTCAGCGGCAGCCGATCCGTCGTGGAGAACGCCGCCTGGGCGTGGAACTCGCCAGCCGGCAGCCGGCGGTACGGCCTCAAGCGGATGAAGGTCGTCTGCCAGCCTCGGTCAGCAGATTGCAGCGCGGCAATCTGTGACCGGCTGGGTGTCAGCACGCGATCCTCGTGACGCGCCCACACCACCGTCGCTGCGCCCATCAACCCGATGGCGGCCGACCCCATCACCACGGTCCAACGCGCGGCCGGTGCCACGCGCGAGGCCAGCACGCGCGTCACCGCAATGACCAGGAGCGCAGCGACCAGCCACACGGCGCCGTCGCGCAAGGCGCCGCCCGCCGCATCACGATGGACGCTCGGAAACGCCAGCGCCAGGTCGATCGCCTGCGCCACCCACCCCAGTGTCAGGTCGTAGCCGGTGCGGTCGCTGTACAGCAGGCGGCCCGCATCCACAAAGGCCCGCGGCCAGAGGGCGGCGATGCTGATCAGCAGCAGGAACAGGGTCAGGGTTCGCGACACCGCCGATTGGCGAGGCCACCAGGCGGCGATCGGCAATGCCGCGAGCGGCGTCAAGGCGACCAGGAAACGCGCGGGCGAGCTGATGCCGCCCCACCACATGGCGTAGGCCGCGGTCACGACTACGTACGGCACGATGATCAGTGCCAGCTCACCGGCCAGGCGCGGACGCGCCCGCGCGAGCACCAACACACCCGCGATGGCGCAGGCGTAGATCGGTGCGGCCGGCAACAACCCGAATTGCTGATCGACCAACAAGCCGGTGAGGCCGCGCCCGATGTAGACGAGAGCTGCGCCGGCATCCGCGCCGTACGGCGCCGCCGGATTCGGCGTGTCCCAGATCAACCAGAAATAGCCAAACCACGCCGCCGCGGCGACGACCGGTACCAGCAAGAGCGCCGTCAGCGCACCGCTCCAATTCTCGCGCGTGACCAACCTCGCCGTCAGACACAGGCCCACCGCACCGGCGATGATGGCGAACCGCGTGTGCAGCCATGGCAACGCGGCCAGCGCGGCACCAACCACCCACAACGGCGTTCGCGACACCGCGTGCCCGGCCTCCAGGCGAACCAGCAACCAGGCGGCGGTAATCACCATCAGGGCGGCAGGACCATCCGGATAGATCGTGAAGGCGTGAAACAGGAACGGCGACGACAGAAACACGGCGGCCCATCCCACCCAGGCCCCTGTGACGCTGGATGAGAGCAGCCAGGCCACGTGCCACGTGAGGGCCGATGCCAGGGCAGCCACCAGCACGATCGTCGCGACCGCTCCCAGGTAGCCGGCCAGCGCGAACGCTGGCAGGACGAGCGCCGACACGCCCGGCGAGTGGATCGAGTAGATCTGCCCATCGGCGCCCCGCGTCATGAAGTCGGGCCGGAGCCGGCCGGCAAAATACGACAGGTAGTCGCCGCGGGTGTGATTGTTCTCGATGCGAAGGTCGCCATCAAGCCACAGGCTTTGGGTGATCACGAGGTAGTGCGGTTCGTCGCCGCCCGGGAGCACGGGGCGGACCGAACTGAAGGCCGCAAGGGCGGCAATCGCAAGGGCTCCGCCCGCCAGCCAGGGCGCCGTCCGTGGGTCAGAGACGAAGCGAGTGGCCGTCTGCCAGCGTGACAGCGTCAGCGTGGCGCTGAGGCCGGCGACGATCCCAATCCACACCAGGCCTTCGAGCGGTCCCTGCCAGACCATGAAGGCCGTCGGCACGGGTCCGGGGAGGTAAGGCAACCAGAGCAGCGCCGACAGGCTCAAGGGCCAGGCCTTCGAGAGCGAGAGGCGCGTCGCCGCCGCGACGACGCCGGCGGCGAACCCCAGCGCGGCCAGCAACCACAACGGCGGCAGCGCAGCAATTCGGCCCATCGTTGAGGCGTTGATCACCGCCACCGTTCCCAGTGAGATCCACACCGATGCCCCCCCCAGAATCGCCAATCCCACCGCCACCGGCTGATGGGCACGAACTCGGGCGCGCAATTTTTGTGATCGCAAATTCATTTTCGGAAGGTCACATTCTCCCGCATCTCACACACGGTCCTCAAATTACAAACCCGCCATTGGCAATAATCTTGCTAGGTTGGATACGACCATTCAATTTTTGCTAGAAGCCGCCCGCTGGCGGTGACCCCTGTGCCAAGAGAAGCACGGTTGGGAGGAAGTGTAATGGCCGGCGCGAACCGTGCCGATAAGCGGTGACGGCAGGAACCAAGATGATTTTCACACACCTCCCCAGGGCCGCCACCACGCTCGCGGCCCTATTGTGCCTGGCTGGTTGCGAAGCCGCGAAGAGCGCCAATCCGACCGCACCCACGGTCGCGGGCCCCCTTCCTGGCGTGTCCATTACCGCCCCCAAGCCTCTCGAGCCGGGGGCCGGCACCACGCTGACCTTCAGCACGGAACCACCCACGCTCCTGATCGAGAACGCCGGGTCGAGCGGGGTCCGTGCCCTCTGGCTCCAGGTGGAGGTCGGGACCGACGCGGCATTCCAGCAAGTCGTCCACTCCGCCGACCGGTTGACGCCCGGCGAGGGTGGTCGCACGACGTACCGGCTGCCCGAACCCCTGGGCGCGGGTTTCACCTACTACTGGCGTTCACGCGCCCAGGATGGCGCGAACACCGGTCCCTACTCCACCGTGTCGACGTTCACCGTGGTGCCACCCGTCGTCATTGACCCGCCGACGCCAGTGGCCCCGTCCGGCACCACGTCCAACAACCGGCCCGACTTCAGGGTCAACAACGGCAAGATCTCCGGCACGACCGGCGTCGTCTATCGGTTTGAAGTGTCCAGGTCGGCCGACATGAGCAACCCCAACGCCATCGTCACCGCCGTCCCCGGCAACGGCACCACGACTACGACCCTGGGGGAGCTGCCGTACAGCACCACGTTCTATTGGCGCGTCTACGGCAGCGATGGCACCAAGCAGTCGGCGTATTCAACGACGATGTCGTTCCGCACGCCGGCCGCGCCGGTGGCACCCACGCCGTCGCCATCGGCCCCGCCATCGGCCACTGGTCCCGTCGGCGGCGCCCGAACGATCTCGGTCAACGAGGCGATGAGCATCATCAAGAGCGTTCACGACGCAGAAGGCTGGAACCTGGGCGGAAGCTCGTCGCGCGAGCAGAGAATCGCCTTCATCCAGCGGGCGGCGGCCGTGGTGCACTACGGGCATTCGCGATACAACCAGAAAGGGCCCGACTCAAACTGGTGTATCAAGGACGCGGGCGGTGGCCGCCCCATTTCGGACGACGTGATCGTGCGCTGCAATACGCGCGACTCGTATGACCTGATCGTCGGCGCGGGCGGCAACGGCTATTCATGGCACGTGGACCCGATCGGCGTGTTGCCCAGCAACCAGAACGTCTACCCGCCGCCGCGCTCGTCGCTGCCCTGAGCCCAGACCGCCGGGTGATAAAGTTACCCGGCGTGACCCACAATTCCCGCGAGACCGAGCGACGCCGGTCGTTCGATCTCGCGGCCGGTCTGATTGTTCTTCTTGGCCTCGCCTTCCGCCTGTACCACATCGACTTCCCCATGGTCGATGGCCACAGCTGGCGTCAGATTACCAACGCCGACATCGCGCGCCACTACACCGAAGGGTCACTGAACCTGTTCCTGCCCCGCGTGTCGTGGGGCGGGCTGAACGGTGTCGTCGGCATGGAGTTCCCCCTGCTCCAGTACGTCACCGCCCTGTTGTGGCGGCTCACGACGGAACAGCATATGGTCGCCCGGCTGGTGTCGGTGGCGTTCTCGGTAGCCGGCATCGTCGCGATCTATTTCCTCGGGACCCGGATGTTTGGACGGCCGGCGGGACGAGCGGCGGCCTTCCTCCTGGCTGTGTCGCCGAGCGCGGTCTACTTCGGCCGATCCTTCCTGTCCGACACGCCGATGATGACCTTCATGATCGTCGCCGTGCTCGCGTGGGACCGCTACTTCGATCGCCCGTCCCACTCGCGCGCGGCCCTTGCCGTCCTGCCGACGATGCTGTGCGCCCTGGTCAAGCTGCCGGCGATCCTGGTCTTCGCGCCGATCGTCGGCCTGGCGTGGGCCCGCGGCGGCTGGCCCAGGGTGTTCGACCGCCGCCTGATCGCCGGCTGCCTGGCCAGCCTGGCTGCCGTCGCGGCCTGGTATTGGTATGCCGACCGGATCTATCTCGAGACCGGGTTGACCCAGGCCGTGTTCCGGCCGTCGGGCACCTATCCACAGGACCTGGCGCCCGGCGTGGTCTACGCGTCAGTGTCGCACTTCGCCACTGCCGAGCGACTGACCAATCTCGCATTCTGGTGGGACATGCTGGTGCGATTCTGGCGGATGCACCTTACGCCGCTCGGCTTCGCCGCGGTCGCCGTGGCGCCGCTCGTGCTGTGGCGCCATCGGGCCGGCGCCGCGGTCGGACTCTGGGTGTTGGGTGGCGCGGCGTTGCTGGTCGTGTCGGCCGAAGGCCAGTGGCAACACGAGTTTCACCAATTGCCGTTCCTGCCGCCCTTGATGCTCGCCTTCGGCGTGGTCGCGGCACCGGCGTTCGACGGCGTCCGGCTGGGCCGCTTGCTCCGGCCTCCGCTCGGGGTGATCGTGGTGGCCGTGACCCTCGCCGGAGTGGCCCTGATCTTGTTCACGACCTCGCGGGTCCAGCACGACTTGTATCGCACGACGCGCGAGTATGCGCCGGCGACCTACTTTATTCACTTCGGGAATGTCATCCAGGCGTCGGTACCGTCCGATGCGCTGGTCGTGACCGTGGATTACGAGCGCGGCGGCGCAAACTCTCCTATGCTGCTGTTCTTCTCGAGGCGGCAGGGGTGGAGCTTTGACTTGTCGACCATCTCACCGAGCGTGATCGAGAACCTGCGGGCGCGGCACGGAGCTCAGTTTTTTGCGACGGCGATCGGGCTGGAGATCAGGCGGGAGCAGATTGCCGTGCTGGACTACCTGGCGCAGTTTGAGGTCGTGCCGACGCCGCCGCAAGCAGACCAGTTGTTGCTGGTCGACCTGCGACGGTTTAAGAAACGCTGAACCTGCGGGCCAACGACAAACCTAAAGGTTTGTCGCCACGTTAGAAGCGAATGCGGCCGCCGAAACCAAACTGGACGCCGCCGACCTTGGTCTCGACATCGCTGACCAGCAGGCGCACATCAGTGGTCGCGCCCGCGTAGCGCACGAAGGCGCCGCCGCCCAGTCGCATGCGGTCGTTCTGCCACAGGATGTAGGTCACGTCGGCACCGACGTGGAAGCCCGCTTCGCTGCGGCGCTGAGTTACGACGGTTGGGGTCGCCACCACCGTGGTGAAGCCGCCGCCGCTCTCGGTGATCACTACGTCGCTGACCACGTCCTGGCGCAGGCGGAAGAACGAAGGCCCCCCCGATACCAGCACGTCGAGCTTGGGGTTGATCGGCACGATCCAACCGAAGCTCAGGTGGGTCGCATTTTCGCGGCGATACAGGCCACCGGCCTCGCTGCTAAACGTCCGTGGACGATTGAAGAACACCGGATGCGGAGCGGTCCCGGTGATCGCCGTCTCGGCCGTGTTGGTCTCCTGATGGTAGCTCAGGCCGACCGTCATGCTCCGATAGACGCGAATCGCCACGCCGCTTTCGAAGAAGCTGCCTGATGACCACGGCGTCTTGACCTCGGTCGTCGCCGGCTCATCGTACAGGGTGTACTGCTTCACGTCGTTCGCGTCACTCGACCCCGACTCCACACCGAAACCGACGCTCAAGAAAACGCGATCATCGGGAGTGCCTTGCGCCGCCGCTTCACGAGACCCGCCAACCAGCAGGCCCAACACCATCACCGCAACGAGTTTATGCATCGTGTCCTTCGCTCCGAATTTAGGGGGTTCTGGGGAAACCCAAACGGGTAATCGTAGCAGGTGCAAGACTGTAAATGCCACTTAAATTGCACAAAACAGGGACGTTGGGGCAGTTGAGCTTAGTCCCGGGTCAGTCTTTTGCTATAATCCAGCCGACTCACCAAGACACCTTCTCCCAAGCGGCGATGCGCTGGGTGTACGCGTGGGTTTCTGGAGAACTGAATTTTGATGAAGCACATTTCGTTGGCCGCCCTTGCGGCAGTCGTCGCTCTGGGTGTGTCCTGCAGCACCACCCCCATGTCCCCCACCTCGCCATCGGCAGCCGACGGCGGCTCCCTGGCCAACAATGCCGACGGCTCGACGCTCAAGGTCAGTGCGCCCTCTGTCGTCGCCCCGTTCGATAGCGAACGCGTCGACAGCCGCCGGCCGATTTTCGTCTGGCTGAACGCTACCGGCAAGAACGAAACCATCGGCATGGAATACGAGATCGAAGTGGTGGACGGAGCCAACAACCGCGTCTACCACGCGATCGCCGGCGAGACCCCCGGTAACGGTTCGCACACCGTGCCGTTCGACCTGAACTACGACACACTGTACGCTTGGCGCATTCGCGCCGCCAACGGCAACGAACGCGGACCGTGGTCGGTGTGGGGCAACTTCCGCACCGTCACGCGACCGGCGCCAACCACGCCCACCATTTCCGACGGCGGCGGCAACGGCACGGTGGGTCCGCCCCGCACCATCGACTTTGGTGAGGCCTACGCCATCGTCAAGCGGATTCACGACCAGGGACGTTTCAACCTCGGTGCCAGCTCCTCTCGCAACTACCGCGTGAACTTCATTTTCGGTGCGGTCGCAGCCGTTCACTTCGGCCACCCGCGTTGGAACCCCGCGGGGCCTGACGCCCGCTGGTGCGTGAAGGACGCCGGCGCCGGCCGGCCTCCGTCAGACGACGTGATCGCGCGCTGCGACACGCGAGAGGCCTGGGATTTGATCATCAGCGCGGGCGGCAACGGCTATTCCTGGCACGCTGACTACCTTGGCCGGCTACCGACCTCGCAGAACATCTACTCGCCTGGACGCGCTTCGCTGCTGTTCATTCCGCAATAGCGCGACCCGCGCGCAGACGACCTTCGGGGGTGGGGGGCCCCGGCGGGGCCCCCCCCCAACCCCCGTGGGGGCCCCCGCGCCCGCCGTGCGGTGGAGGACGTCAGTCGCCGAGCAGCGACTCCATGGTGGTGATCTCGGCGGCCTGGGACTGGGTGATGTCCTCGGCCAGGGCTTTCGCGTCGGGGAACTCCCCGTCGTCGATCTCGGTCTCGGCCATGG
>JBBQSP010000077.1:0-23258 GCA_038213735.1 Vicinamibacterales bacterium
CGAGCGAGGTCTGGAACAACCGTTGGCAGACTTTCGCAATCTCCTTCACGTACCGCTTACGCGGATCGCCGGCGCCCTTGGCCTCGGGAATAGGGGAGGGCACATCGCCCTTGTCGGTCACGGTGAGCCCGAGCGCCGTGAGTTGCTCGGCGAGACCGGCAATGCGGAACGCCGACGGCCCCATGTCGGTGCCGCGCCGGTTACCGCCCAGGTCCAGCGGCACGCCGATGATGTGAACGGCCTTCATGTTACTTTCGCTTCTTGAACGTCATTGAGATCCCCTCGTGGCCCGGCGACACCGTGGTGGTGAGCGCCTGCGGATGGGTCTCGATGATCGACAGGAAGTCGAGCATGTCGTTCTTTTTGTTGATGACGTTGTGGGCCAGGAACAGTCCGCCCGGCGAGACCCGCGGGAACACCAGGTCGAAGAACTTCTTGTAGTCGGGTTTCCAGGCGTCGAGGAAGACCAGGTCAAACTGGCCCTGCACTTTCGGGATTTCCTTGAAGGCGTCCCCCGACACCACCTGGACGATGTCCGACAGGCCGGCCCGCTGAATGTTGGTGGCGGCTTCCTTGGCGCGGACCGGGTCATATTCGATCGTGACCAGCTTGCCGCCGGTCTGGCGCAGGCCGAGGCCAATCCAGATGGCGCTGTAGCCGCTCGCGGCGCCAATCTCGAGCACCTGCCTGGCCCCGATCGCACCGACCAGCACCCGGAGGAACTTGCCATCCTCCTCGGACACGGCCAGTTGACCCTTGTCGGCGGCCCGAATGCCGGCCAGAAGTTTCGCGACCGCCGGGTCGACCCCGGCGGGGGACACGACCTGGGCGGGGGCCGAACTGGCGATGGACAGGGCTATGAGCAGGGCAATTCCACGAAAAAACATCCCTCCATTCTAGCCGGGCGGCCCGGAGCCGCGTGTTATAGTGCCGTGACTTTTAAGACCAACCCGGAGAGGCCCTTAGTGAGCCCGATTCTCACCCGCCCGGTTCGCGAACAGCTCGAGCATGATCGGGTTATTCGCCTGCTTCAGGCCCGTTACAAGCGAAAGACCGACGTCATCATCAATCCCGGCAACGAGCAAAACCAGTCGATCACAGTCGGCGATCTGGTGGTGTATCCGGATGTCGTGATTTTTGCCGAAGGCACCCGGAAACTGCTGGGAACGATCGAGGTCGAAACCGGCGAATCGGTGAACTCCCTCGAGGCGCGAGCGGAGTGGGCTGTATTCTGCAAGTTGAAGGTGCCATTGCACTTGTATGTGCCGCCGACGTCGGTGGACGCTGCCCGGCGGCTGTGCGCCGAGTACGCCATTCCGGTGGCGGAGTTGTGGACGTTTCACACGACTTTCGACCAGGTCCGGTTCACCATGATCTACCGGTCGCCCGATGCGCCGGTCGTGAAGGTCAGCGCACCCGCGAAGGTGGCGGCCAAGCCGATAGCAGCCAAGCCAGTAGCAGCCAAGCCAGTGCCAAAGCCGGCCGCGAAGGTGGCCGCAAAGCCTGCGGCCAAGCTCGTCGCAAAGGGGAAGCCCGCGGCGAAATCAAAGCCGGTGGTCAAACCGAAGGCCAAGGCTAAGCCTGCCGCCAAACCTGCGCCGAAGAAGGCCAAGGTTGCCAAGAAGGCCAAGCCTGCCGCAAAGAAGCGGCGTTAGGGCAAGGCCGTGCCATTCCTCCGATTGACCCGCGACCGCCGCGGTACCGAGAACACCTTTTTGCTTCACGCCGATCGTCCCGGCGATCGGCCCAAGCTCCTGTACTGGTACCGCACGGCGCCGGGCATCATCCTCGGCCGCGCGCCGCTTGATGAAGACGCCATCCGCACCATCGAAGACGAGCATCCCGAGATCGATTTCGACTGGCCGGCGATTCTCGCGTTGAGCGAGGTCATGACGCCCGAAGACGAGGCGCCGGCCCGGCCGCGACAGCCCGAAGGCCGGCGGCCGCGCCGCGATTCGCAGCGCGAGGCGCCGCCCCGGGGCCGGTCGGAGGCCCCGGCTGCACCGGCGGCAGAGCCGGACGCGTTGCCAGAGGACGAGGGGTTGGAGGCCGAGCTCGAGGCGGGCGTGTCGGCCGCGGCAGGCGTCATCGAAGAGGCCCCGCCCCCGCCGCGCCACGTGCACGGCTTGCTAGAGGAACTGGTGGGCCGGGAGATCGCCACGCGGCTGCGCGCGCGGTATGCCGAGTTGTCGGCGCGCATTCATGAACGTCATGCCGAGGCCGCCGAGCGCGACCTGTGGATGACGCGCGCCGCAACGCTCGACCCCGACACCTGGCTCACTCCGGACGCCATCCTCGAAGGCGTGCGCCGCGCCGACGCGCAGTTCGACAGCCTGCGTAACGAACTACTGGGATAATCAACCGGAGGTCAGGAGATCAGAAGAAAAATATTCTCCCTGATCTCTTGACCTCCTGTTTCTACTTGTCCCGGGAATAGCGCGACTCGATTGCATCGATCTTCGCGAGGCGGCCCATGTGCCGCTCTTCGCTCGAGAAGCTCACCGCCAGAAACGTCTCGGCCAGCACGCGGGCCAGCGCCGGGCCAATGACACGCGATCCCAGGCACAGCACGTTCAGGTCATCGTGCTCCACCGCCTGGCGCGCGGTGTAGGCGTCGTGGCAAACGGCCGCGCGCACGCCCGGGAACTTGCACGCGGCCACGGCCGCGCCGGCGCCGCTCCCGCACACCAGCACCCCGCGGTCGGCTTGGCCGTTGCGAATGGCCTGGGCCACCGCTTCGGCGATATCCGGGTAATCGACCGGGGCGGTGGAGTGCGTCCCCAGGTCGGTGACCTCGTGTCCAGCCTGCGCCAGGTGCCCGGCGAGGTCGCGTTTCATCTCAAAACCCGCGTGATCGGCCCCGATTGCGATGCGCATGGCCCCGATCATATAGGTCTTGGGGGCCTGGGGTCCTGGGGTCCTGGGCCTCAAGACCTCAAGACCTCAAGGCCCCAAGACCCCAAGACCCCAAGACCCCAAGACCTCAAGACCCTCCGAGACGTCTTATACTGTCAGCATGAGAACGGCCTGCCTTCGCTTCGCCGCCCTTGCCACCCTGGCGCTGTCCACGCCCCTCGGCGCCCAGCAGGCGCCGCCGGCTCCGACACCGGCCCAGGCCGGCCAGCCGCAGTTTCGCGTGGCCATCGATTACGTCACGACCGATGCGATCGTGCGCAACGGTCAGGATCAGTTCGTCGCGGACCTGACCAAGAACGATTTCGAGATCTACGAAGACGGCGTCAAGCAGGAGATCACGGGCCTCACACTGGTGCACGGCGGCCGCGTCCACAACCTGGCGGCGCCGGTGGCACCGGCGGCGCGCGAAGGCATCATCCTGCCGCCGTCGCGCCCCAAGAACGACACCGCCGGCCGCATCTTCCTGATCATCGTCGACGACCTGCACCTCGACTTCAGGAACACCGGGCGCATTCGCGACTTGTTCAAGAAGATCTCGAAGACGCTGGTCCACGAAGGCGACATGTTTTCGATCGTCTCGACCGGACCGTCCTCGCTGGCCATTGACCCAACCTACGATCGCAAGATCCTGGACGAGGCGATCAAGAAGATCACCGGCAACGGGCTGAAGCCGTCCGACATCATCCAGGGGTCCGAAGGCTCGGACGGGCCGAGCGAAGTGCGCTACCGCGCCCACGTCGCGTTCTCGACCGCCTTCGACATGCTGTCGCAGATGGAGAAGATCAACAACCGCCGCAAGGCGGTGATTTGGGTGAGCAACGGCTACGACTTCAACCCGTTCGCGGAAGCGCGGCTCGGTGAAGACCCGGTGTTTGGCGGCCGCTTCGGCCAGTCGCGCGAAGAGGGCCGGCAGGAGCGGGGTTCCTACAGCGGCCAGCAGTTCGCCGACGCCGACCTGGCGCGCGAACTGGCGGAAGTGACGCGCACCGCCAACCGCGCCAATGCGACGCTCTACACCATCGACCCGCGCGGCCTGGTGGCGGGCGCCGACCTCGACGAGCAAATCGATCCGGTGGAGTACAGCGAACACGTGCGCAAGACGCAGGACAGCATGCGCGTGCTCGCGGAGCAGACCGGCGGCATCGCGGTGGTCAACCAGAACAATTTCGACAAGGCGCTCAAGCGGATCGATGCCGAGACCAGCGACTACTACGTGCTGGGGTACTCGTCCACCAACCCCGACCCGCTCAAGCGCACGCGCAAGATCGAGGTCAAGCTGGTGGACCGGCCCGGCATCAACGTGTGGTCGCGGACCTCGTATTCGCTGCGCCAGTTGCCGAAAGCGCCGTAAGCGGCTCGACGGCAATCGACTCCTGGATGCGCTCGCGCAGCCAGGTCACCGGCTGCGGGTGCAGGCGGACAAAGGCCTGCCACTCCTGCTCGTTGAGGACGATCGAGATCACGCGCTCGCGGGTGCTTTCCATGCCCCGATTCTAGCGACCTTGCCGAATCCTAAAAATACAATGAGCGAATCCGATCAATCTGATTCGCTTATGCCTTGGTCTCTGAGGCCTAGGGCGCGAGCTTGAGCTTCGGCCGCACCCGCTCGAACGCCTTGATCACTTCCTGGACTGCGCGCGGGGTCCGGCTCATCTTCGGATAGATCCACCCGGTTTCCCGGACCAATGACCGTCCCTCGATACGGGCGCAGTGCATCTGGCCGCTGGTGACGTCGCGCGCCACCGCCTGGTAGGGGATGATCGTCATGCCAAGGCCGTTGCGGACGAGCGCCTTGATGATCTCGACGTTCTCGGTTTCCATCACGATCTGCGGTTCGATGCGCGCGGCCGCGAAGAACTCGTCGATCGAGCGGCGGGTATTGGAGCCTGGCTCGAACAGCACGAACGGCTGGCGCACCAGGTCCTGCGGCAACACTTTCTTCTTGCGCGACAGCGGGTGCTTCGCGGCCGTCACCACCAGCAACTCTTCCTGGAGGACCGGCACCGTCACCAGGTCGGGCTGGTCCACCGGCAGCGTGAGCAGCGCGAGATCACCGGCCCCGGAGCGCAGGCGGGCCAGGCACTGTTCCGAGCTTCCCGACATCAGCTTCAGCTCGATCTCCGGGTGCTGCCGCTTGAGCTCGGTCAGCAGCGGCGGGAAGACGTAGAGGCACACCGTCATGCCGCCCAGCAGCCGCACCGTGCCGCGCAGCGATTCCTGGCTGTCGGTGATACCGGCGGTCGTGTCCTTGAGGTCCTGGAACACCCGGTGGCTGAGTTGCAGGAGCGCTTCACCCGCCGGCGTGATGCGGATCCGGCGGCCCACCCGCAGGAACACCGGCTCCTTCAATTCGTCTTCGAGCAGGAGGATCTGGCGGCTGATCGCCGACTGCGACACGTGCAGCTTGTGGCCGGCGGCCGTGAATGAACCTGTTTCGGCGATGGCTCTTATGATCTCTAGTTGTCGAAGGTCCACAATACACTCCCAGATTGCATGAGAGCATATATCTCCGGCAGAGATGGATTCAAGGACAACTATAGGGGTAGCTTGTTCAGGATCGCTTTCGTCCGGGCCACCGCTTCGGCCAGGTAGTGCTCGTCGAGTTCGATGCCCACGAAATTCACCCCCAACTCGGCCGCCGCGACGGCGCTGCTGCCCAGTCCCAAAAAGGGATCGACTGCCAGGCCCACGCGCTCGACGCCGTGCAGCTTCAGGCAGTACGCCGGCAGCCGCCACGGGAACGTGGCCGGATGCGGCCGTTCCTTGTCGCGGCTCTGGATGGTCTCGTAGGGGATAAACCAGGTATTGCCCCGGCAGCGCAGGCCTGATCCGGCCTGTTGCCAGCGCGTCAGGTTCGACGCGTCCTGGTACTTGACGCCGACCGCAAGCCGATCGAGGCGCGTCCGTCCCGTCGGGCTGAAGTGGAACACGAACTCGTGACAGTCGTTGAGAAAACGGTCGCTGTTGATGGGTTTGTAGTGACCCACCGCCAGGTCGTCGGCCAGCCCCGATCGGGCCCCCGCCAGGGACTTCTCGATGGCGATCGATTTCACCCAGTGCAGGATGTTCTGGAGTTCGAGGTGCGGCCGCACCGCCTGGGCCACGTCGAGCGCGGTCCAGGGGTCCTTGGGCTTGGCGCCCACGTTCAGGAACAGCGACCCCTCCTGCGCCAGCACGCGTTTCACCGCCTGGATCCAGGCGCCGGTCCAGGTCAAATACTCCGAGCGCGGCTGGGTATCATCGAACGAGCGGTACCGGATGCCCAGGTTGTAGGGCGGTGAGGTGACGACCGCGTCGACGGAACCAGGGGAAAGGCGGCCGAGAATGTCGAGGGCGTCGCCGTGGAAGAAGCGCAACCGCTGGCGACCTCGGCGCAGGTCGGCAAAGGGTTTGGGAAGGCGAGGGGGCACGTCGGTACGATTGTACCGTGGCGTACAGCGATGTGGCGTCCGCCTTTAGGCAGACCAGCCCTTACGACGCTCGAGCGGCCAGCGTGGTCATAGCGACGGCGGCAAACCGCTCGCGCTCGGCCGAGACCGTGTGGTTTCGGCGGTGCGCGTGGCTTTCACATCCCACGCCCTTTTCTTCCACGTACGTGACCTCGCGCGTGCTGGCCACGTCTCGGTAGCGACCCACCACGCACCCGCACGACAACGTCGAGAATCCGATTATGCGAACGACGCTCATCGAAATGCTCCCCCCATTACCGACTGCCAGCAAAGTCTGTGCCGTTGCCACGGCCGTGCCTTTCCCGTCGTGACGCCAGGTGCGAGCGTTCACGGATGCCCTTGAGCGTGTCTCTTCTTACACATCCGATTGGACAGATGTCCACACGTGATGCCGGCAACCGCCGCTGGACTCTGCGAAGTTGGATCAAACTTCAGTGAATTGGATGGGAATGTCGTGGAGGCAACCGATTCTTGCCGTTGCCGGTCATCGCGGCGACTGCATGGAGGCGAGGCCGTCTCGCGCCGACTGGTTGGTCGGGTCGACCGTTAGCGCTTCGGAGAAGAACAGCAGCGCCCGTTGGCGATTACCGGCCTGGAGTTCGAGCGTCGCGAGGTTGGTGTAGGTGCCTGGTTCGCGGGCGTCGGCCTTGAGCGACGCCTCGAACGCGGTCCGGGCGGCGTCGGCCTGTCCCATGCTCGCGAGCGAAACGCCCAGCAGGTTGTGAGCCTTGGCGTTGCCGGGGTTAAAGCTCAGGGCGTTCCTGGCCGCTTGCGCGGCCATGTCGAAACGGTTCTGCATGAAGAACAGGGAACCGGCGTAGTAGTGCGACCAGGTGTTCTTGGGAGCCTCGGCCACCAATCGCGCCACGACCGGTTCCAGGCGGTCGGCATCGCCCACGTCCGACAGCACCGACGCCAGTTGCTCGAGGGCCGGCACGTTACCGGGGTCCTGCTGCAGCAGGCTGAAGGGAATGCGCACGGCCTCGTCCACCTCGCCCTGCGAGGCCAGCACCCGCGACAGGGCCAGTTTCGCCGGGGTGTTGGCCGGCGCGGATGCGAACCGTGTCAGCGCCGCCTTCGCCTCGTCGATTCGGGTGAGCGCCGCCGCCGACCGAACCAGGCCGTCGAGCGAGACCGGGTCGTTGGCGTCGATCCCGAGCGCCAGCATGAAGTCGTCATAGGCCGGCCGATGCGCGTCTGAGCGCAGGAACATCAACCCTCGATTCCGGTGGTTTTCCGCCGTCGCCGCCAGACCGGCGGCGGTCACCGCCGCGGGCTTCGGGCTGCGGCGGGCCAGCTCGCGAAGAGCCGCGGCGTTGTCGTCGCGTGATACGCCGAAGATGTTGCGGGGGCCCGAGAACTCCAGGCGGGAACGGTCGTCGGTTTGCAGCGGCGCGCCGTTGGCCCAGGCCTTGAGCGCCGCGCCCTGGGCCACAAAGAGGGAGGTCACCGCATACGGACCGGCGGCGCCAACCGAGGCCAGATCCGCCGCCACCCCGGGACGTTGCCAGGCCGCCGCGAGGCCGGCCACGCGGGCGTCGATCGGCTCGCTCGAGCCAATCAACAGCACGTCGGCATCGCCGACCAGCCACAGCGAACCGTCGGGAAACACCGTCAGGAACGTGGCGACGATCGAGCGCAGGTCGTCGCTGCTGATGTCGTAGGTGTGGGCCCACTGGCACAGCATGCCCCCGGGCGCCAGGCGCGCTTTGGCGCCCTCGAAAAACTCGCGCGTAAAGAGCGAGGCGATACCGGCCATCCAGGGGTTCGACGGCTCCGACACGATCACGTCGTAGTGTTCGCGGCCGAGCATCAGGTGGGTGCGGCCGTCGCCGACCACCAGGCGCGTGCGCGGGTCGGCCAGCGCGCGGTGGTTCTCGGCTTCGAAGAACCGCGAGGCGTCCACCACTTCAGGCGAGATTTCCAGCACGGTGGCGGCGTCCAGGGGATGGGTGAGGGCCGAGCCAAGCGTCACGCCACTGCCCAGGCCAATGATCGCCACCCGTTTCGGGTTCGGATGCAGCAACAGCGGCACGTGGGCCAGCAGCCGCTGCGTCAGCATGTCGCCGGCGTTCGAGGCATCCACCTTGCCGTCGATCGACAGCGACACGGTGCCGGCCAACCGCCGGACGGCGACGGTTCCACTGGCGCCCTCGCGGTACGAAAGCAGTTCTCCGGCCGCCAACGAGGTTGCCAGGCTGGGCCCCTGCATTGCCGCGGCGTACTTGTACCCGCCGCTCGACAGCAGTAGCCGATCCCACTGCGGCATGGTGAACCCCGCCAGCAGGACCACGCCCGCGAGGGCGAATCCGGCCATGCGGCCCCGGCCCCGGCCCGCCATTGCCAGGATCGCGATGGCCGCCACCGCGAGGATCGCCGCCACGAGGCGGATGGTCAGGTGCAGTCCAATCTGCGGGACGAGCACGAATCCGGCCAGCAGGGCGCCGGCAATGGCGCCGAGGGTGTTCACCGCATAGATGCGGCCGAGGGCTTCGGTCACGGTGTCATCACGCCCGCCGGCGAGGGCGACGGCAAACGGAAACGCCGTGCCGAACGCGATGGTCATGGGCAGGAGCAACGCGATCACCATCAGGCCCTCGCGCGCGAGCACGTCGTTGAACTGGTACTCGGGCCGCGCGACGATCTCGGCAATTGTCAGCAGCGCCCAGTCAACCGACGATGCCGCCGCCAGCGACAGGGCGGCGCTCGCCAGCAGGCCGATCGCCAGGCCGACCGCGGCGTCGCGCACGCGCGCCACCAGCCAGGAGCCGATGGCCGCGCCACCGGCCAGGCCGATGATGAAGATCGCCACGACCAGGCTGAACGCATAGGTGGTGGGACCGAGAATCTGCACGAGCAGGCGCGTCCACACGACCTGCAGGGTGAGCGAGGCAAACCCCGACGCGCCCAGGGCAAGGGCCGCCATCCATGGGCGGCCTTCATGCGCCAGGCGTGGGGCCGAACCTTTAGGTTCGGCCTTCTTCGGGGTAACCGCTTCTGGTTGGGTGTTGGCTGTTGCGACGGCGCTCTGCGCAATGACGTACGCACCGGCCGCGGCCGCGACGTTCAACGCGACGCCGACCCAGGTCGAGCCGCTGAGGCCGAGCGAGGGAATCAACACGAAGCCCGCGAGAACGGCGCCAATGGCGGCGCCGAGCGTGTTGGTGGCGTAGAGGCCGCCGGCTTCCTGCGCGGCGTGCGCCGCGTCGCGTACCATCCAGCGCGAGGCAATCGGAAAGGTCGCGCCCATCGCCGCCGATGGCACTGCGAGCAGCAGCACGCTGGTGCCGAGCCTGAGCAGCGCGAACGACGCGCCGCCTTCGCCATCGGCGTACGCGCCGACCAGCAACGGCCGAAGGGCTTCGAGGGCCAGCGGCAGCAGCAACGCGAGCACCGCGATCGCCAACTCCAGGCCAGCGTAGACCATCAGCGCGCGTTCGGGGCTCAGTCGGCCGCCCCGGCGGCCGGCGACGGCGGCGCCCACGGCCAGGCCGCCCATGAACGCGGCGAGTACGGTGCTGGCCGCGGCAATGCCGTGTCCCATCTGCAGCGTGAGCAGCCGGGTCCAGACAACTTCGTAAATGAGGGCCGCGGCGCCGGACACCGCAAACAGGAGCAGAAACGCGCTACGCCGCATCGCAGACAGAGTATCAGAGGGCGCGCGCTCTTTGGGGCGCGTGGCGCTTGCGGCTGCGACGCTCGTCGGGCTGGGCGCTACGCGCCTTCGTGGGGCGCGCGGCTTTGCCGCGCGTGGGGAAATGCTTCCCCACGAACGAAGGGAGCCCCAGGATGCGAGCGGAGCGAGCGACCCCGACGAAGGCGCGTGGGCGCCGAGCCCTACCGGCGGTCTGCCGCCGGCCGGTAGAGCGTCAGGTGCTGATCGCGCTGCACTTCTTCGAGGTGCCATGCCTCGATTACGGCGCGGGTGGAGGCCTCGGGGACGAACCGGGAATCGATCACCACGTAGCCCAGTTCGGTTCCCGCGACGAAGCGATCGCCGCGGGCCGCCAGCGTCGCGATGTCCTCGGCCGACAGCGGCTGCTCTTCGCTCATCTTCATCAGGATGGCCAGGGTCGGCCGCTCGGTTCGCATGCGCTCGGCTCGCCGTCGCGAGATCCGCGACAGGTACCCGCCAATGATGCGCTTCTCGTGACGGGTCTGGTTGAATTGCGAGCGGGGCCGGAAGTTACCGACCGACGACACCCCGTCGCGCACACCGAACGGCAGGGTCAACACGCGGACATCGCGAGGATCCGCGGCGATGGTGTCGTAGACCGGCGAGATGGCCGCCGAGTAGAGCGTGCGTGGCGCCGGCCAGAGTTCCATGGTTAGCAGGATCGCCACGAGCGCCGCGATGGCTCGCCGCCGCTGGGGCCATCGCTCACCAAGCGCCGCGAGTGCCCCGGCCAGCAGGACCGCCAGTCCCAGGGCCGCGACAATGGCAAAGCGCGTGGGTGTGCGCGCCAGGCTCATGGGCGTGATGTAGCGCAGCAACGCCCATGGCCCCGGCACATGCGTATTGGTGCCCGCAAAGTAGATGAACGGCCCGAGTGCCAGCAGGGCGAAGCCGATTGTGATCCACCACCACCCGATCTTGGGCCGGAACTTCGCCAGCCAAACCGCCGCCGCGACCACGATCAGGGCCACGAAACTAAAGGCCGCGGTGTACTCGACAAACTGGGTTGGCGCGGTCGCCTGCTGGTTGCCGAAGAGCAGCCGCGCGATCGGATGATTGGGGTTCGGGGTCACGAACGACAGCAGGTCCACACCACGCGGACTGCTGCGCCAGAAGATCTGAGGGCTGACGAAGCGGCCGTCGATCATCTGCTCGACCATGCCGTAGAGGACCGGGGACAGCGGGCCGATGCACGCCAGCACGCCGACGAGCGCGGCCTTGAGCGGCAGCGGGCCGAGATCGGCAACGCGCGCCAGCTTCGGCCGCCACCACACGGCGAGCCGAGCCAGCACCAGCACGGTCAGCACCAGTACCGGCGTGTAGAGGCTGCGCATGCGGATGCCGACGCCCAAGACCTCGAACTCGCCGCCCCGGCCGAACGCCAAACCGGTGACGAGTCCGCCGATGCAGACGATCAGCACGTCGAGCAGCCAGACCCACGGCCGCCGTGCCGGCGCCGCCGGCGCGCGCGTGAACCGCACGGTGATCGTGATGACATACAGGACGGTGATCATCACGCAGTACACGCCGTAGTAGGCATCGCACAGCGCCGCCCACGCCATGCATAACCCGACCAGCGCGGCGCTGCCGGCCGTGCGGTGTTTCTCGGCATGCATGAGGGCCCAGATGAAAGCCGGAAGGGGGGCCGCGGCTGCCAGGCTGAAGTGACCGGTGCTGCGCGCGACGAGCACCGGCGACCAGGCGAACGCGACGCCGGCGATAAACGCCTCGCCCCGCGTGACCGTAAACGCCGCCCGCGCCAGCCCGTAAGTCATGAGCGAGGTCAACACGCTCATCACCAGGTAGACGAGATTGAAGGACGCGACCACGCCGAACAGCGAGATCAACGGCAGGGCCAGGAGGTTGAGGAAGACCGTGTAGTTGTGCTGGGACAGGTCAATGCGCTCGGTGAGCGACAGAATCCGTTCGGTCCCGAACGGGTTGTTGCCCCGGAGCAGTTCCTCGTGGAAGACCCACTGGTTCCACACGTACACACTGGTATCGCCGCCGGGATCACCGGTCAAGTGAGTCCCCAGTTGGATGGGCAATGGCCACGTGAAGGCGCTGGCGACCAACACGAAGCCGAGCACGACGGCGAGCAGGGAGGCACGCTCTCGTCGCATGGCAGGCGCTGGGTAGTTGTATCACAGAGGGCGAGGCGGCTGCGCCGCCTCGTGGGGCTCGCGGCTTCGCCGCTTGTCGGGGTCCGCTCGCTTCGCTCGCCTCCTGGGGCTCGCTTCGCTCGTGGGGAAACGCATTTCCCTACGAGCGGCGGCTTGTCCGCCGTAGCGCCGTAGGCGCGAAGGTGGAAGCCGCGAGCCCCACGAAGGCGCGTGAGCGCCGAGCCCGACGAGCGCCGAAGGCGCCAGCCCCACGAGGCGGCGAAGCCGCCGAGCCTGAACGGTCCGGCGTACAAGAAGAAGGGGCGGGTGGTTGCCCACCCGCCCCTTCAGTGTTACCGCCGGACCCGATTAGAAGTCGTAGCGGAAGCCGACGCGCATGACGCGTGGGCTGAGGATCGTCAGGACTTCGTTGAAGTTCACCGAGGTCAGGCGCAAATCGGTGGGCACGCCCGAGTTGGTCAGGTTGAAGACGTCGAACTGGAACGTCATCTTGCCGGCGCGTCCCATGCTGAACGACTTGTCGGCGCGCACGTCCATGATCGCGACGGTGGGGTAGCGATTGGCTGTAATCGGCTCAACGCGCACGGTTTGCGTACCATCGCCGGGGAATGCCACGCTGATGGTGCGGCCATACTCCTGGCCGCTCTGCACCTTCCACGAGCCCGAGAAACCGATTTCCCAGGGCATGGTGTAGCGGCCGATCACCTTGTAGTTCCACGTGGTGGACGTCTCGTGTCCGTCTTCATCGCCGAACAGGCGGCGCGCCGGCCGGTAGGCCGCCGCCGAGGTCAGGCGGCCGTAGCCGGTGGTGTCGTGCAGCATCGTCGACCAGGTGTAGCCGGCCGACGACAGCATCATCCACTTGCCCGAGAAGCGGCGGTTCACGCCGACTTCGACCGTCTGGAAGTCGGCGTCGCGGAAGTCGCTGTTGGTGTAGACGCGGTCGGTGCCAATCGTCGCCGGACGGTCGAACGTCTGGAACGTCTGGTTGTCGGCCGTCGTCGCCAGGTTGTTGTCCTTGCCCGGGTCGACCAGGGTGTAGGGTACGGTATACGCGGGCGTGCGGATGGCGTCGATTTCGCCCCACACGTTGCGCATGTTCTTGTAGACATACGAGGCGCGGCCCGAGAACGAGTCACTGATCTCGCGTTCAAGGTTGACCGACATTTCGTTGCTGGTCGGCCGGACCAGGTCGCGGTCGATCCGCACGAAGCCGGCGCCGCCCTGGGTCGAGTTGAACGCGCCCAGTTCCGCCGGGCTGTCGAGCAGGCGGTTGCCATTCAAGTCGCACTGCGTCGTGCGGGTGGCCGTGCAGGGCAAGAAGGCGTAGCGCAGCTGCGCACGACCCACCGGGTTCTCGAGATCGGCCAGCGTATCGGCCGAGTTCCAGCGCGACTGGCCGGCGAACACCTTCAGCACCGTGCGGTTGTCGCCGGTCAGGTTGTAGGCGAGCCCAAGGCGAGGGACGAACGTCTTGGTATTCGCTACCGTGCGGGCTTCGACGGTGCGCGGCGCGACGAAGTCGAGATAGCGCTGGTCCGTGAAGCCGGCCAGTGCAGGGATACCGTTCGGGGTGAACTCCTGATCCTGCCAGCCGTCGGTATAGGCCTCGAACCGCAAGCCGAGGTTCAAGGTCAGCCGGTCGTTGAGTTTCCACGTGTCGTTGATGTAGGCGGCGTTGTAAACGACATCGTTAATGCCGGTGACCGGCGTGTTGTAGAGGTCCACCTGTGCCGTCAGGCCATTGGTGTCGCGGTAGAAGATGTCGAACGGCTGGTCGCGGAAGAGGCTGCGGCGGTCGCGCTTCCAGTCGTAGCCCATCTTGAAGTCGTGGCTGCCCTTCCAGCCGTCCTGGAAGTACGACAGCGTGGTGTAGAACTGGGGCTTGAAGCGCTTCTGGTCCTGGTAGCCGTCGTTGGCGCCACCGTCGAACCGTTGATTGGTCGCGGTGTCAATGCGTCCGGGGCCCCATGGGCCGTCATACAGACCAAAGTCGCGAACCGGGCGCAGCGGGAAGAAGTTGTACCACTGACCCGCGAGGACGTCGAGGAAGGCGCGGCTGCCCATCACGCGGGTCCACTCGATCTTCATCGGGTAGTTACGCGACGCCTGGTACTGGGCGGCCGACAGCGGCGTCGTCAGGCTGATGCCACGCTTGTCTTGCAGCTTCTCGCGCTTGTTCAGGAAGCCGATGATCTGGTTATTGCGGCCGATCTGGAACGTGCCCTTGAAGGTGTACTTGTTCGACAGCTTCGACCGCTCCAGCGTGTCGCCCAGGCCGAGAATGTAGGTGTACTTGTCGTTCAGGCGCCAGCTGGTGAAGAACCATGCCTTCTGCTTGACGATCGGGCCACCGACGTTGAAGTTGACGTCGAACTGCTTCTTGGTGGGGTTGCCGCGGCCGAGCGGCGTGCGCGAGAAGAAGCCGTCTTCGTTCGGCGTGTTGGCCGTGCGCAGGTAGTTCGGGACGTTGGTCTCGGCCAGCATGTCTTCGTTAAAGTAGTCGCTGTACCAGTTGCCCGAGAAGCGATCGCCGCCCGACTTGACGCTGATGCTCAGCACCGCGCCGCCGGCGAAGGAACCCGCGTCCGAGCCGGCGCCGCCAACCTGGAACTCTTCGAACGAACCGAAGTCGAAGTAGCCGGCGTTGGCCGCCGTGCCCTCGGTCGTATCGATGCCTTCCATCTTGGTCTGGTTCTGCGTGTCGAAGCCGTAGGAGCGGAAGCCCGACTGGTTGCCGGTGTTCGAACCGCCGACGTCGTAGGCCGTCATCTGGATGCCGGGGGCCTGCGACATGGCCGCCCAGATGTCGCGCGCGTTCGGAATCTCGGTGAGCAGTTCCCGGGTGAAGTTGGTGCCCATGGTCGTCGTCGAGGTATCGACCACCGGGGAGGCGCCCGACACCGTGACGGTTTCCTGCAGCGTCGCGACGTTCATCTGCTGGTCAACGGTCAGCGTCTGGTTGATGACGACGCGCACGCCGTCGCGCTTGACATTCTGAAAGCCGGCCAGTTCGAAGTTGATCTCGTAAGTGCCCGGAGGCAGGGCGAGAAAGCGGAAGGAGCCGTCGCCGCCGGTGACCTGCACCTGCGGTTGAATCATCGACGGGCTCGTCGCCGTCACCGTCACGCCGGGCAGAATCGCGCCGGTGTTATCGGTAACCGTGCCGTTAATTCGGCCTCGAAAGTCCTGTGCGGAAGTGGGAACTGCCATCGAGAGCAGCGTCACGCACAGGCAGAACACCATCAGCCTGTTCAGCCTCATCATCGTCCTCCAACTACAACGCGAGTTAAGTCAAAACCGACGGGAACGGCGCGAGGCCGGGCCCGCCTACAGGCATTCCGGTATAAACGATCCAGGACTGACTGTAGTCGGCTCGCATGGTAGCCCTGAGGCGGGGCCTTTGCAAGTTTCTGTAATCCGTAAATTTGGATCAAAAAAAGGGCCGGCTACCTAAGTAGCCGGCCCGACATGGCGCGGAGACAGACTAGACGAGACTAGAAGTCGTAGCGGAAGCCAACGCGCATGACGCGTGGGCTGAGGATCGCGGTGACTTCGTTGAAGTTCACCGAGGTCAGGCGCACCGTCGTGGGCACGCCCGAGTTGGTCAGGTTGAAGACGTCGAACTGGAACGTCATCTTGCCGGCGCGTCCCATGCTGAACGACTTGTCGGCACGCACGTCCATGATCGCGACGGTGGGGTAGCGGTTGGCCGTGATCGGCTCGACGCGCACGGTCTGGGTGCCGTCCCCGGGGAACGCCACGCTGATCGTGCGGCCGTACTGCTGGCCGCTCTGAACCTTCCAGGAACCGGACAGGCCGATCTCGTACGGCATCGTGTAACGGCCGATGAGCTTGTAGTTCCACGTCGTCGAGGTTTCCATGCCGTTCTCGTCGCCAAACAACTGGCGCGCGGGCCGGTAGGCGGCCGCGGAGGTCAGGCGGCCGTAGCCCGTGGTGTCGTGGAGCATCGTTGACCAGGTGTAGCCGGCCGACGACAGCATCATCCACTTGCCCGAGAAGCGGCGATTGACGCCGACCTCGACCGTCTGGAAGTCGGCGTCGCGGAAGTCGCTGTTGGTGTAGACGCGGTCGGTGCCAATCGTCGCCGGACGGTCGAACGTCTGGAACGTCTGGTTGTCGGCCGTCGTCAGGCGGTTGTTGTCCTTCCCCGGGTCGACCAGCGTGTAGGGCACGGTGTAGGCGGGCGTGCGAATGGCGTCGATTTCGCCCCACACGTTGCGCATGTTCTTGTAGACATACGAGGCGCGGCCCGAGAACGAGTCACTGATCTCGCGTTCGAGGTTGACCGACACTTCGTTGCTGGTCGGCCGCTTCAGGTCGCGATCGATCCGCACGAACCCGGCGCCGCCCTGCGTGGAGACGAAGTTGCCCAGTTCCGCCGGGCTGTCGAGCAGGCGGTTGCCGTTCAGGTCGCAGCCCGTGGTGCGGGTGGCGGTGCAGGGGAGGAACTGGTAGCGCAACTGCGCAATCCCGACCGGGTTCTCCTGGTTGGCCAGGGTGTCGGCTGAGTTCCAGCGCGACTGCCCCACGAACGCCTTGAGCACCGTGCGGTTGTCGCCGGTCAGGTTGTAGGCGAAGCCCAGACGCGGCGCGATCGTTTTGGTGCTGGCGACGGTGCGGGCTTCAACGGTGCGCGGGGCGACGAAGTCGCGGTAGCGCTGATCGGTGAAGTTGGCCAGCGCCGGGTGGCCGTTCGGCGCGAACTGTTGTTCATCCCACTGGTCCGCGTAGGCCTCGAAGCGCACGCCCAGGTTTAAGGTCAGGCGATCGTTCATCTTCCAGGTGTCGTTGATGTAGGCGGCGTTGTAGACCACATCGTTGATGCCGGTGACCGAGGTGTTGTAGAGGTCCACCTGCGCCGGCACGCCGTTGGTGTCGCGGTAGAAGATGTCGAACGGCTGGTCGCGGAAGAGGCTGCGGCGATCGCGCTTCCAGTCGTAGCCCATCTTGAAGTCGTGGCTGCCCTTCCAGCCGTCCTGGAAGTACGACAGCGTGGTGTAGAACTGGGGCTTGTAGCGCTTCTGGTCCTGGTAGCCGCTATTGGCGCCGCCGTCGAAGATATTGCCGGTGGCGGTGTCGAGCCGGCCGGGGCCCCATGGGCCGTCATACAACCCGAAGTCGCGGACCGGGCGCAGCGGGAAGAAGTTGTACCACTGACCCGCGAGGACGTCGAGGAACGCGCGGCTGCCCATCACGCGGGTCCATTCGATCTTCATCGGGTAGTTGCGCGAGGCCTGATAGTACGCCGCCGACAGCGGTGTCGTCAGGCTGATGCCGCGCTTGTCTTGCAGCTTCTCGCGCTTGTTCAGGAAGCCGATGATCTGGTTATTGCGGCCGATCTGGAACGTGCCCTTGAAGGTGTACTTGTTCGACAGCTTCGAGCGCTCGAGCTCGTCGCCCAGGCCGAGGATGTAGCTGTACTTGTCGTTCAGGCGCCAGCTGGTGAAGAACCACGCCTTCTGCTTGACGATCGGGCCACCGAAATTGAAGTTGATGTCGTACTGCTTCTTGGTGGGGTTGCCACGCGTCAGCGGCGTGCGCGTGAACAGGCCGTCCTCGTTGGGCGTGTTACCGGTGCGCAGGTAGTCGGGCACGTTGGTCTCGGCCAGCATGTCTTCGTTGAAGTAGTCGCTGTACCAGCTGCCCGAGAAGCGGTCGCCGCCCGACTTGACGCTGATGCTCAGCACCGCGCCGCCGGCGAACGAACCCGCGTCCGAGCCGGCGCCGCCGACCTGGAACTCTTCGAACGAGCCGAAGTCGAAGTAGCCGGCGTTGGCCGCCGTGCCCTCGGTCGTGTCGATGCCTTCCATCTTGGTCTGATTCTGCGTGTCGAAGCCGTAGGTACGGAAGCCCGACTGGTTGCCGGTGTTCGAACCGCCCACGTCATAGGACACCATCTGGATGCCGGGGGCCTGCGCCATGGCCGCCCAGATGTCGCGGGCGTTCGGGATCTCGGTGAGCAGTTCCCGGGTGAAGTTGGTGCCCATCGTGGTCGTCGAGGTATCGACGACTGGGGACGCCCCCGACACGGTGACGGTTTCCTGCAGCGTGGCGACGTTCATCTGCTGATCGACCGTCAGGGTCTGGTTGATGACCACGCGCACGCCGTCGCGCTTCACATTCTGGAAGCCGGCGAGCTCGAAGTTGACTTCGTAGGTGCCCGGAGGCAGGGCGAGGAAGCGGAACGACCCGTCGCCGCCGGTGACCTGCACCTGCGGTTGAATCATCGACGGGCTCGTTGCGGTGACCGTGACGCCGGGCAGGATTGCGCCGGTGTTATCGGTGACCGTGCCGTTAATTCGGCCTCGGAAATCCTGGGCTATGGCCGGGCTCACGCCGCCGGCAAGCACGCACACGCCGATCACTAGGATCGCCTTCAGCATTCGCATTCATTCCTCCAATGGGGACCGCCCCGAGAACAAGTCAGACCAAGTCGCGGGCGAAGTACGTCACGGTTTGTACCGCGCGCGGCGAGGCAACACAATCCGGCCTCGCCCCCTCCAAAAGTCATGTCTTTCCTGGATGGCGATGTCCGCGAGTGCGAGCGCATCCCGACAAGCCTGTAGTTTTCCTGACGCGCTGACCGGATTGTGTCGCCGCGTCACGCGAGGTAAAAGTGCGCCCCAGGTTGTGTCGAGTTGTCTTGGCTGCGTCCTGAGACCGCTCGGTGTTGTGTTTGCAGTTCGCAGGCGGTGCTCTATCGGGTCCGCCGGAGGAGGATTAGGAATGAAGCTCCCCAGACTCACAGGCTGGTTGGTGGCATTGGCGCTGATGGTGACGACCACGGCGTTTGCCCAAGGTGGCGGTGCCAGCAGCACCGGCACCATTCAGGGCCGCGTCAGCGACTCGCAGGGCGCGGTTCTGCCGGGTGTGACGGTGACGGCGACCAGTCCGTCCATGCCCGGCGTGCAGACGGCCGTGACGTCCGAAACCGGCAACTACCGCTTTCCGGCAATCCCGCCGGGCACCTACGCGCTCACGTATGAACTGTCGGGCTTCAACAATCTGAAGCGCGATGGCGTCGAAATCCGGCTGGGCTTCACGGCGAACGTGAACGTGGAGTTGGCCCTGGCCACCCTCCAGGAGACCGTGACGGTGAGCGGCGCCTCGCCCATCATCGACACCACCACGACCCGCACGGTACAGAATTTCAAGCTGTCCGAGTTGCAGTCGATCCCGAACGGTCGCGACATGTGGTCGCTGCTGGCGGTGACCCCAGCGGTGCAGATGAGCCGCATCGACGTCGGCGGCAATCGCGCGGGCACGCAGACCGGCTACACCGCCTACGGTTTCACCGGCCAGGTGCGGGTGCTGATCGAGGGCATCAATACTACCGAGGGCACCGGCGGCGCCGGCTTCTACTTCGACTACTCGTCGCTCGAGGAAGTGTTCCTGGGCACCTCGGGGCAGTCGGCCGAAATGCCGAACCCGGGCGTGCAGAGCCAGTTCATCGCCAAGTCGGGCGGCAACACCTTCTCTGGTGAAGGGTATCTCGACTGGTACAACAACTCGCTGCAGGGCACCAACATCCCCGACTCGTACACCGCCCCGACCGCCTTCAACAACAGCCCGATCCGTGCGCATAGCAACGAGATCGACAAGTACTGGGACACCGCGCTCAACATCGGCGGCCCGATCGTGCGCGACAAGGTGTGGTGGTTCGGCACCTACCGCAAGCAGCACAACGCGGTGGCGCAGCCCAACTTCAACTTCGATTCGACGTTCGACACCACGCTGTGGAACGCCGTCGGCAAGGTGACCTACCAGGCGAACCAGAAGAACAAGTTCCTCGGCTACTACCAGTGGGGGCAGAAGCTGCAGCCCACGCGCCTGCCGTTTGGTGCCTACACCTATAATTCGGCCGGCCCCACCTTCAAGCAGGACTCGGGCAGCTGGGTGTGGAAGAGCGAATGGAACAGCACCCTCAGCGACAAGCTGTATGTTGAAACCCGTTTCGGTGACTTCGGCTACTATTTCCCGACCCTCGCCAACAGCGACGACGACTACTTCTGGCGCGACTCCGGCACGCTGGCCATCGAGGGCGCGCACCGCAAGTGGCAGCTCGATCGCGATCGCAAGCAGGCGACCGCCGCTGCCACCTACTTCCTCGACTCAGCCAGTGGCAGCCATACGATCAAGTTGGGCGGCGAGATCCTGAAGGAGAACGGCTGGCAAGGTTTCGAGCAAGGCGTTGGCGGCAACATCGAGCACATTTACACCAACGGCCGCTCGAACCAGGTGATCTTCCGCATCCCGACCGCCACCGAAGCCGGGGCGCTGGGCCTGGGCAAGTCGGGCGCGCTCACCTCGCGCTCGGCGCTCGACGTGCAGAGCTTCTTTGTCAACGACACGTGGAGCCGCGGCCGCACCACCGTCAACGCTGGCGTGCGCTACGATCGCTACCAGGCGTACCTGCCGGAGCAGAACCAGCTGGCCGGCACGGTGGGCCCCGTCGCGGTCGGGGCCAAGACCTTCGCCGAAAAACAGATGTTCACGTGGAGTGGGTTCGCGCCGCGCGTGGGCGTGGTGTTCGACCTCACCGGCAACGGCCGGACCGTGCTGAAGGGCAACTACGGCTTCTTCCGGCACAACCCCGGCGTTGGCGTGGCAGACCCGGCCAATCCCAACACGGCCGCCAAGCAGCGGACCTATCAGTGGAACGACGTCAACGGCGACCGTCGCTGGCAACCGGGCGAGGAGGGCAGCATCCTGAGCGAGGCCCTCGAGGGCGGCGTGCAGCTACAGGACGGCATCAAGCAGCCCTACACCCACGAAGCGGCTGTCTGGCTCGAACGCCAGTTAACCGATTCGCTCGGCGTCCGTGGCGGCTTCGTCTACAAAACCGAGGATGACCTGATCGACACCGGCCATCAGCCGTTCCGCGGCCCGTCCGCGTTCACCGTCCCGTTCAACTTCCTGGACATCGGCATCGATGGCCGCAGCGGCACCGCCGACGACCGCACCATCCAGATGTTCGGGCTGCCCTCGTCGCAGGCCGGTAACTTCCCGACCACCACCGTCGTCAGCAACACTGCAGAGTACTCCCGCGCCAAGACGGTGGAGGTGGCGATGACCCGCCGCTACAGCAACCGGTGGTCGGCTTCGGTGGGCGGCGCCTACACGATGATTAGCGACTTCCCGAACGGCTTCCCGAACAGCCCGAATGAACCGGGGCTGCAGGAGCGCACCACGTGGAACCTCAAGGCCACCGGCAGCTACGACGCCGCGTGGGGCATCCGCCTGTCGCCGGTGCTGCGTCACCAGTCGGGCGATCCGTATGCCCGCACCGTATCGATCCGGGCGCCCTCGGGCCTGATCGCCAGCGGCACGCACTACGTCGAACCGATGGATGCCAACCGCGAAGACGACATCTGGGTGTTCGACATTCGCGCGGAGAAGACCGTGAACTTCGGGTCGCGCACGCGCGCCCGCCTGTTCTTCGATCTCTTCAACATCACCAACAGTTACGCGTCCGAGACCATCAGCCAGGCCACGGGCCTGGGCTACCAGAGGCCGTCGGCCATTCTCGCGCCTCGCACGGCGCGCGTCGGCTTCCGCTTCCTCTGGTAAACGCGCTCCGACTCCTGTGGGGGAGTCCTTTGGGAGGGTCACCAACGCCTGGTGCCCTCCCATTTTTTCTGCCTTCAGCCCCCGTGCCCCGAGAGTAGAATGAACCGTCGTGACGAGACGCGCCCCGCTTGAACGTCTCTCGATCCGCGCCGCCCTGGTCCTGGGCATCCTCGTCACGCTCGGCCTGTGGTTGTTCACGAGCTATACGTTCACCCGGCGCATGGCCGACGTCGAGCGGCAAGCCGCGGGAGTCGCCAGCCGCTACACCCGCGCGCAAGAGTTGTTGGCCACCGTCCGCGCCCAGGTGCTCTTAAGCTCGGTTCGTGTCCGCGACGCGCTCCTCAATCCGGACCCGGCATCAACGGCCGGGTACCGCGCGCAATTGGAGGACATTCAGCGCGTCATCAGCGCGGCGCTCGACGCGTACGAACCCGTCCTCGAAACCGCGCCCGGTCAGGACCACGTCCGAAGCCTGCGCGTCGAGGTTGACCAGTTTCATCAAATCAGCCTCGCCGTGCTGGCCGACCTGGGAACCCCGTCCAACTCGACGGTTAGGGACCTGTTGAACCGGCGCATCATCCCCAGGCGCGAGGCGGCGGTGAAGATTTCAGAGGATATCCAGAGTTTGAACCGGCTCGCGTACGTGCGCCAGCAGGCCGACATCGCAGAAATCCACCGCCTCGCGGAGTCGCAGAGCTGGCAGCGTCTCGGACTGGCGCTGGCCACCAGTCTGGCGGTGCTGCTGCTGGCCGCCACCTACGCCGGCCGCCTGGAAGACCGCTTGCGGCGGCAATTGGAGCGCGATTCGCAGATATCCCGCGAACTGCACGATGCCACCGCCAAGCTGCTGGGCGCACAGGAGGACGAGCGCCGCATCATCGCTCGTGAGCTGCACGATGAAGTCGGCCAGGTCTTGACCGCGCTGCAAGTCGAGCTCAGCCTGGCCCACCGGCAGCTGGCCGCGGCTGGCGTGTCGGCCGAGCCCTTGAAAGAGGCGCAGACCCTTGCCGACGGCGCGCTGACGACGGTGCGCGATCTCTCGCAGTTACTGCGGCCCGCGGCGCTCGACGATCTTGGTTTGCCGGCGGCCATCGACGCCTCGTTGCGCGGCCTGGCGCGCCGCCATGAGATCAAGGTGGAACTGGTGCAGAGTGGCATGGCCGACCGGCTGGCGCCCGAGACCGAGATTGCCGCCTACCGCATCGTCCAGGAAGCCTTGACCAACGTCGCCCGCCATGCCGCCGCCGCGCACTGCCGCGTCCGCCTGATGCGGCTGCCCGACACGCTGCGCGTGGAGATTGAAGACGACGGCGGCGGGTTCGACCCGGACGTGGACCGGCCCACGCAGAGCGTCGGTCTCATTGGCATGCGCGAACGGGCGGCGATCCTCGGCGGCAGCCTCCGCGTGCTGAGTGCACCAGGCGCCGGGACGCGGCTGTTCATCGAGTTACCGACGGGGGTCGCCCGTGCCTAACCTGCGATTGATGATTGGCGACGACC
>JBBQSP010000078.1:0-22559 GCA_038213735.1 Vicinamibacterales bacterium
ACCGATCGATCCGTTCCTGCTATCCTTTGCCATCGCGTCATCCTCCGGCACCCGCCGCCAAGCGGGCGCGTCAGTTGGGTTGAAACTGCGCTGGATGATGACGCGATTTCTACTTTTCCACCAGACTCAAGACACTACCGACCACGAAGCATTTCGATCAAAAGTCTTTGTGATCTTCGTGATCTTCGTGATCTTCGTGTTTAGAGTTTGTCCAGCGACTCTTTCCCGATCACCACGTTCCAGCACAGCAGTTCGTACTGCGCCACGCCCGCCTGGTAGTACGGGTCGGCGTCGCGGATGGCGTCGAGCGCCTGTTGGGGATTCTCGTCCGGCACGCGGACCAGGAACATGCCGCCGAAGCGGGGTTCGTGCGGGCCGCCCGCGATCATGACCCCGTCCTCTTTCAGCTTCCGCTGAAACGCGCGGTGGGCTTCCTGGTGGACGAGCACTTCTTCAATCGGGCGGCGGTAGCGGACGATCACCATTCCATACATATGCGGAACAGGATACTTCAGTCCCACGAACGGACACTTCTAGCGCCGCTCGCGAACGCTCCGATCACGTAACACATTTGTGCGTAGGTGTTTACAGGGACGATGCCTGTTGGTACGGACTTCGCTATAAGGTGGCCTGAGGCGGGTCTAAAGACCCGCCTCTACGACCCCAATGCCCTTTACGAACGCCGCCACCGACCGCCGCCGCGAGCATCCAAAGAGCCGCTTCTGGGGGCGTGTGTTCAGCACCGTCAGCGTCGGCGCCATCGTGTTGGCGCCGGTCGCGGCGCTGGCGTTGTGGTTGATGATCAGCGACCCGGTCACAGCCGCAGCGGTGATGGAGCGAGGCGACCTGCTGCCCGTGCTCGAGGCCCTGATCAACATGGTCGGCCGGGCCATCACAGCCGTCATGAACGTACTCTAGCCACAGAGCACAGAGCCGGACTTTCTAAATGCGATCAGGCTTCGAACAGGCCGACACGCATTTTGAAGGATTGGCTCTGTGTCCTCTGGGTGTCCTCTGTGGCTAAAACCGGAACGTCCGCACGATCTTGGCGGCGCCACGCCGGTCGAGTGCGTGAAATCCGCGGGCGCTCTCGTCCAGCCAGTTCTGCGTCCAGATGAAGAAGATGTCGTCGCCCGGTTTCTGGATCCACCGGAAGCGCAGCTGCCACCCCACCTCGTTGCTTTCGGAGTCGTACTGGACGTTGTTGGTGAGTGACACCCAGGGTCCGAACTGCGTTCGCGCATCCACGCGATAGAGGCGCGTCGTGAACGCGCCCTCGGGCAGGTCGACGTCGTTGTACTCGCTGACGAATTGCACGTATACGCCCGGCCTCGGCCGCAGGTTCAACTGCAGGTTGAGCTCGCGGCGATCGCCGTCCCAAAAGGGGCCCAGCGAGTACTCGACGCGCCCCGACAGCTTTCGTTGGGCCGCGCCGTTGTAGACGAACTGGTAGCGCGTCCACTCGTAGCGCTGGCCCGCCGGCAGCACCACGCCGTCGCTGATCTCGAAGTCTTCGTCCAGGTCCTCGGTCTGCCGGAAGACCTCGAACTGCACGCGGTCGCCACTGTGAAACTCCACCTCGGCTGGGGTCAGGTGGATGTTGCGGTCAACCAGCTGGTTCTGCAAGTCCAGGTTCAGGTTCATCTGGGCTTCGAACTGCAGGCCGCGCACGTACGGATGGTCGCTAAACCGAGGCTGCCAGGACGCTTCCGGGCTCCAGTTCCGATAGTTGCGCCTTGGCGTGAAGCCGACGGCAGCGTCATAGGCGGCTTGGTATTCCCTGAAGCGGACGCCCGTGCTCCAGGGATCCTTGTCGACGCTTGCGCTCCACCCCCAGGCGTCGCTGCCGCCCAAGGGAGGCACGGCGCCATCGTCGCTGAGCCGATCGGGCTTGGTGGTGTGGATGTACCAGAGGTTGGAATCGAAGACCGAGTCGCCGATGAAGTTCGGCGTGGCGACGACCAGGTCGGTCGCCATGGTGTGCCGGGGCGCCACAAGCGAGTCGCGCGGCGCCCGGCGCGTGTAGAGGACGCCGGCGCTCGACTGGCTGCCCATGCGCCGCTTTACGCGCGCCACGGTGAAGTCTTCGCCCTTCAACTGCACCAGGTCGCCGTTCCCATGGAATTCTTCCGCGGTGGTGCTGACGTGCAGGAAGCCCACATCCTGCCGGCCGACCTGTCCGATCAGCTTGGCGCCATACAGAATCGGCTGCGGCTCACCCGCGTTCAAGCCAATGCGGCGGCTGAAGAACGGGCTTTCGTCGCCGGTGGGGAAGGCGAAGAAGTTGGCACCGTCGAGGAAGAACCCGCGCTTCTCGGGAAAGAACAGCGGAAAGCGTGTCAGGTTGGTGCGGCGCTGATCGACCTCGGTTTCCGCGAAGTCGGTGTTCACCGTGAAGTTGGCTTTGAGGGCCGGCGTGAGGTTATAGAACGCGTCGAAGCCGAAGTTGAAATCGCCGGTCGTGTCCGGGGCGCCGCGCCCCGGCGCATTGCCGCCCGCGCCAAGCGCGTACGGCTTGAGGTCGAGGCCAATACCCTGCGAGATGTCCTCAATGCCATTGACCCGGCCGGCATTCGACATGCGCGTCAGGCCCTCGTTGCGCAGCCACCCGGTCCACAGGCTCTCTTCATTCTTCCGCTTCACCGTGCGCTGGAAATTGGCGCCCCAGGTGGTCGTGTTGGGATCGAAGTTCAGGGTCTTGAACGGAATCTCGATCTCCGCGGTCCAGCCGATGGCGTTGCGGCGCACGCGCGCGATCCAGATGCCGTCCCACGACTTGTTCATCTGCCCGCCAAACCCGCCGCCCCCGGTCGGCCCAGTGATGAGGCCGTCGCCCATGGCCCCTGACGGGTTGATCTCAAAGAAGTAGCCGGACCGGCCGTCCAGGAACGGGTCGATCGACCACATGAAGCGGTCGTCAGCCGAGAACGGCTGATCACGCTGCAGCTGGTTGCCCAGCAGCCGATCCGGCTCGGAGTCGAACAGCGTCACGCCAAGAATGATGCGGTCGCTGTCGAAGAGCACGCGGACCTCGGTCCGTTCCGTGGCCGGCTGGCCGTTGTCGGGGTCGCGCTGCAGGAAATTGGTGGCCGGCTCGGCCTTTTGCCACACCGCCTCGTTGGGGGCGCCATCGAGCTCAATGGTGTCGGCTTCACCCAGCCTGACGGCCTGGACCTCCGGGCGCGGGTCTTGTGCCGAAGCGACGCCGGCGGTAAATGGTGCACAGATACATATGAAGACGGCGAGAACGATTTTAAGCAAGCGTCTATGATACGACTATGCCTTCGCTGACGTTTCTTGGGGCCGCCCGAACGGTCACCGGTTCGAAGCACCTCCTCAACATCGACGGCCGGCGAATTCTCTTCGACTGCGGCTTGTTCCAGGGCCTCAAGGAACTAAGGCAGCGCAACTGGTCGCAATTGTCGGTACCGCCCGCCTCGATTGACGCGGTGGTCCTGACCCACGCGCACATCGATCATTCAGGCTGGCTGCCGCGGCTGATCGCCCAGGGCTTCAAGGGCCAGGTGCACTGCACCGAAGGCACCGCCGATATTTGCAAGCTCGTGTTGCCCGATGCCGCTCACATCCAGGAAGAGGATGCGAAGTTCGCCAACAAGCGCGGCTACTCCAAGCATCACCCGGCCCTGCCGCTCTACACCAAGGAGGATGCGGCCGAAGCGCTGTCGCGGCTGGCGACCAAGCCCTTCCGGCAGAAGTTCTCGATCGCGCCCGGCATCGACGCCGAGTTCATCAATGCCGGCCACCTGCTGGGTTCAGCCTATGTGCATGTGACCGGCGCCGTCGGCGCCGGCATCCTGTTCGGCGGCGACCTGGGCCGCTACGGACGGCCGGTGCTGCCCGATCCCTCACCGGGCGTCGAAACCGACGTCTTGCTGGTCGAGTCCACCTACGGCGATCGCATCCACCCCGTTGACGACGATGGCGAAGCGCTGGCGCAGATCGTGGCCGACACGTATCAGCGCCGCGGCAAGTTGATCATTCCAGCCTTCGCCATCGGCCGGGTCGAAGAGCTGCTCTATTGGTTGTTCCGCCTCGAAGACCAGAAGCGCGTGCCGGTGATGCCGATCTACGTGGACAGCCCCATGGCGATCAAGGGCATTGATTACTATCAGAGCCACGCGAAAGACCTCGATCCAGGCACCGAGTTTGTCGGCCGCCATTTTCCGCGGTTCACCGCCACCGCCTCGGCGCAGGACTCGAAAGACCTGGTCCAGAACGACGACCCGGCCATCATCATTGCCTCGAGCGGCATGGCCACGGGTGGCCGCGTGGTTCATCATCTCTTCGCCGGCCTGGGCGATCCGCGCAACACCGTGCTGTTTGTCGGCTTCCAGGCCGCCGGCACGCGCGGACGCGTGATGATCGAAGGCGCGCGTCACGTGAAGATGTACGGGCAGGACGTGCCCGTGAAAGCGCGCATTGCCAAGATCAACGGCATGTCGTCGCATGCGGACGCCGGTGAGATCATCAAGTGGATGCGCACCTTCCCGCTCGCTCCGAAAGTCACCTTCCTGGTCCACGGCGAGCCGCCGGCGCAAGAGGCGCTCAAGACCCGGATCGAGAAAGAGCTCTCCTGGAACGTCGAGATTCCGTCTCACGGCCAGACCGTTGACCTGCCGCTTTGACCCATGACCATCCAACGTCCTTATCTTCTCGAGCAGATCGATGACGCGGCCGTCGTCCAGTTGTATGCGGATGGCTTTGACGAGCTGACGCTCAAGGAGAAGACGCTTGTCTGGCATCTCTACCAGGCGGCCATTGCCGGGCGCGATATCTATTACGATCAGCGTCACCGTTACAACCTGGGCATGCGCGCGCTGCTCGAAGGCGTGCTGACGCACGCCGATGGGGTGCCGGCGGAAACGCTCGCCGAGCTGACTCGTTACACCAAGCTGTTCTGGCTCAACACCGGTCCGTACAACAACCTGACCGCGCGCAAGTTCCTGTTGGACCTCGATCGCGCCCGCGTCAAGGAGGCGATGGAGATAGCCACCCGCAACGGCGCCGACTTCGGGCTGGCCGACGGCGAATCGATCGCCGATCGCGTCGAGAAATACGCCCGCATGTTCTTCGATCCCGACTTCGAGCCCATGGTCACCAACAAGACCCCGGGCGAAGGCCAGGACATCCTGGCCTCGAGCGCCAACAACCTCTACGACGGCGTCACCATGGCCGACCTCGAGGGCTTTACCGAAAAGCACCAACTGAACTCGCGCCTGGCCATGCGCGACGGCGCGCTCGTGGAAGAGGTCTACAAGGTGGGCGGCCTCTACGACGCCGAGATCCGCCGCATTGTCGGCCACCTGCGCGACGCGCTGCCGTTTGCGCCGCCGGCCCTCGGCAAGGCCCTCGCCGCGCTGATCCGGTTCTACGAAACCGGCACCGACGCCGAGCGTGAAGCGTTCGACATTGCCTGGGTGCAGAACCGCGACACCGCCGTCGATACCATGAACGGCTTCATCGAGGTCTACATGGACGCCCGCGGCATGAAGGGCGCCTGGGAGGGCCTGGTCTACTACGCCAACCACGAACGCACCGAGAAGATCCGCGCGTTGGCCACCTATGCCCAGCGGTTCGAGGATCACTTGCCAATCGATCCGCGGTACCGCAAGCCCAAGGTGCAGGGTGTGTCCGCGATGGCGATTGAAGTCGTGATCGAGATTGGCGACTCCGGGCCGATCACCCCCATTGGCGTCAACCTGCCCAACGACCAGCGCATTCGCGAGGAGCACGGCAGCAAGTCGGTGTCGCTCTCGAACGTCCTCGAGGCGTACGAGAAGTCCATGCCCGACAGCTACCGCCAGGAATTCGCCTGGGACGATGCGGAGGTGGAGCGGGCGAAGCGGTGGGGCGCTTTTGCGAGCGAGCTGACCACCGAGATCCACGAGGTGCTCGGCCACGGCTCAGGCCGCATGGCCGACCACATCCAGGTGACGCCGCAGGACTTGCTGAAGGAACAGTACTCAGCGCTCGAGGAGTCGCGGGCCGACCTGGTCGCGCTGTACTTTGTCGCCGACCCGTACCTGGCCGAGATCGGGTTGGTGCCGGCCGAGGAGCAGCAGGCGGTCGTGCAGACCGAGTACGAGGCCTACGCGCGCAACGCGCTCGTGCAGTTGCGCCGGGTCCGCGTCGGCGCGCAACTCGAAGAAGATCACATGCGCAACCGCCAGGCGATTGTCCACTGGCTGCTCGCCAACACCAAGGCGATCGACGTGCGCCGGCGTGACGGCAAGACCTTTTTCGCCCTGAACGACTCCGACGCGTTCCGGTCGGGCGTGGCGCGGCTGCTGGCCGAAGTGCAGCGCATCAAGTCCGAAGGCGACTACACCGCCGCCCGCGAGCTGTTCGAAACCTACGGCGTGCATTTCGACCCGGAGCTCAGGGACGAAGTGGTGGCCCGCGTGGATCACCTGAAGTTGCCGTCGTACACTGGCTTCGTGATGCCGAAGCTCGCGCCGGTGACCGATGGCTCGGGCGCTATTATCGACGTGAAGATTTCGTATCCTTGCGATTTCACGGCGCAGATGCTCGAATATTCGAAGCACCGATAACAGGAGGTCAGGAGGTCAGGAGTAAAGTTTCTCCTGAGCTCCTAATCTCCTGTGGATAACCCTGATGCAGATATTTTTGATCCTCTTGATCTGTGTGGCCGCCCCGGCGAGCGCCCAATCCCTGCAGGAGCGGATGCTGCAGGCCGAGGACTCGCGGCCCACCACCGAGGCGGGTCTTGCGCCGCTGATCGAGGGCCTGAAGGGCAACACCAGGCGCACGGCGATCCGCGCGATCGGGCGCCTGGAGCGCCCGGCGATGATTCCGCTTGTCGCCCCGGCGCTGGCCGACGGCGTCGGCATTCGCGCCGAGGCCGCCAATGCCCTGGCCCAGATGGCGCGGACGCCCGCGGCCGTAGTCGAGGTGCAGAAGCTGTTGCTCGCGCGCGCCGCGGTCGATGCCGAACTCAACACCTGGGAGCCTTGGGGCGAGATCGCAGCCGCGCTCGGACGCCTGCCGTACGACACCGCCGAGCAGGTGGCCGCGGCCGAGGACGTGCTGATTACCGGCCTGCCCTCGCCTGACTCGATGAACGATGTGGACTCCGCGGCGCTCGTCGGATCGGCCCGCGGCTTCGAATCACTGGCCCGCACCGTGCGCGCGACGAAGCTGCCGCCGCTCGGCTCGCGGACCTGGGACTTGCTGCGCTGGGCGGCCACGGCGCAACGGCCGCCGACCGACCCGCGCTCGGTGCTCACCCGGCGGCTGGCGATGGCGGCCCTCGTCACCGGCAACCAGGGCACGTCGTCCGTGATTGAACGTGGCCTGCTGGATGTGGATGCCGAAGTGCGCCGGTTCGCGGCTGCCGCCGCGGCGACCGACGCGTCGATCAGCGACCGCGACATGCTGCTGAAGCGCGCCATGGCCGACAGGGAGCCGCGCGTGCGCCTCGAAGCCCTGCGCGGGTGGGGCCGGCAACTGCAGCAGACGTCGTGCTCGCCGGTGCGCGCGGCGTTGAAGGACGCCGACCCCCACGTGCGCTTGCAGGCGATCGATCAGCTCGGCGCCGGTTGCCCGGCCGCCGAAGGGCCGTCGGACCTTGCCTCAATCGCCGGTGGGCTCTCCACGCGGCCGCGCACCTGGCACGCGCCCGCCCATGCGCTGGTGTCGCTGGCGCGTACGCAGCCCGCGGATGCGGCGAAGGCCCTGCCGGCCTTCGCGGCGCACGCGACCTGGCAGGTGCGGATGTACGCGGCTCGCGCCGCCGGGCTGCTGGCCGATGCCGCGACGCTGTCGGCGCTGATGGGCGACCCCTCGGACAACGTGCGCGAGGCCGCGCTCACCGCGCTCGTCGAGCTAAAGCGGCCCGAGGCCGTGCCGGCCGCCATCGATTCGCTGTCGCGCCCCGACTACCAACTCTTGCTGACCGCGGTCCGTGCCCTCGAAGACAAGGCCCACGCCGCGAAGGCCGCCCCGGCGCTCGTCACCGCGCTTGGCCGCATCACCAAGGAACACAAGGACACCTCGCGCGATCCGCGCATGGCGATCCTGAACCGCCTGCAGGCCTACGGTGATGCCTCGCAGGCCGTGCACCTGGAGGGCTACCTCAGGGACTTCGATCCGGCGGTGGCGGCGAAAGCCGCCGAGATTCTCACCTCGTGGACCGGCAAGCCCCGCACGGCCACGCCGCAGCCGCTGACCGGCCCGACGGTGACCCTGGCGGCCGTCAATGCGTTGCGGGGCAAGTCCCTGCGGTTCCACATGGCCGGACGCGGCTCCTTCGACGTCGCCCTCGAGGTCGACGCCGCGCCGCTGTCGGCGGCCCGCGTGGCCCGCCGCGCCGGTGAAGGCTATTACAACGGCCTCACGTTTCATCGCATTGCGCCGAACTTCGTGATCCAGGGCGGCAGCCCGGGCGCCAACGAGTACGCCGGCGAGCCGTTCTACATGCGCGACGAGGTGGGCTTGCACCTCCGCGGCACGGTGGGCATTTCGACGCGCGGGCGAGACACCGGCGACGCGCAGATCTTCGTCAACACCATCGACTCGCCGCGGCTCGATCACACCTACACCGTGTTCGGCAGCGTGATCGCGGGCATGGACGTGGTGGACGGCATTCTCGAAGGCGATGTCATCGAGCGCGTGGAGCTGGTTGCGCGCTGAATGACCTCGTCACGCCTGCCAGCGAGCCTCGAGCCCAACGCCCTTTCGCGCGCGATCGACGCCAGGCGCCGTCGCGGCGTGGCCGTCGCGGACTTGACCGAATCGAACCCGACCAGGGTCGGCCTGCATTACCCGCCGGGGTTGCTGGCGGGACTGTCGCACCCGCAGGGCCTGGTCTACGAGCCGCAACCGCTCGGCTTATGGACGGCGCGGGCCGCGGTCGCCGCCGACTTTCGCCGCCGCGGCATTGTCATCTCGGCCGATCGCGTGGCGATCACCGCGAGCACCAGCGAGGCCTACGCGCTGCTGTTCAAGTTGTTCTGCGATGCCGGCGACGCGGTGCTGGTGCCGCGCCCGAGTTACCCGCTGTTCGAGCACCTCGCGCGCCTCGAGTCGGTGACGGCGATCCCCTACGATCTCGAGTATCACGGCGCCTGGCGCATCGATCTTGACTCGGTGCGCCGCGCCGCGAGTCCCCGCGTGAAGGCCTTGCTGATCGTCTCGCCCAACAACCCGACCGGATCGTTCCTGCACCGCGACGACCTTGCCGCGCTGTCGGAACTGGCGGCCGCGCACAACTGGCCGATCATCGGCGACGAAGTGTTCGCCGACTACCCGATTGACCCGGCGCCAGGGGCGACCCATGTGATGGCGGCGGGCGACGTGCTCAGCCTCAGCCTGGGCGGCCTGTCGAAGTCGGCGGGCCTGCCACAGGTGAAGCTGGGATGGATCGGCTTCGGCGGTCCGGCGGCGAAGGTTGATGCGGCCATGACCGCGTTCGAGATGGTCGCCGACACCTACCTGTCGGTATCGTCCCCGGTCCAGGTTGCGGCGGCATCGCTGATCGAGCATGGCGCAGACGTGCGCGCGCAGATCCTGGCTCGAGTGCGGCAGAACCTGGCCACTGTGCGGGCGCTGTCAGCGGCGTATCCGTCGATCGATCTGCTGCCGGTTGAAGGGGGATGGTCCGCGGTGCTGCAGGTGCCGGCCGTTCGCGCCGAGGACGCACTGGCGCTCGAGTTGCTCGACCGCGACGACGTGCTCGTGCACCCGGGCTACTTTTTCGACTTTCCCCGCGAGGCCTACCTGGTGCTCAGCCTGCTGCCGGCGGCAACGGTGTTCGAGCCGGCCATCACCAAAGTGCTGCGCCGCGCCGCGGCGGCTGTGTCATGACGCGGCGTCAAAGCGGCATCAGCGTGCCGCTGTTTGCGCTGGCTTCGACCGAAAGCTGGGGCATCGGCGAGTTCCGCGACCTCCCGATGTTCGCGAAGTGGGCGAGCGAGGCCGGACAGTCGGTGATCCAGATTCTGCCGATCAACGAAATGCCGCCGGTCGAGCGGTCGCCGTACTCGGCGATGTCGGCGATGGCGCTCGACCCGATTTACATCTCGCTGCCGCAGGTGGTGGACTTTGCCGCGTTGGGTGGTGAGATGGCGCTCGACGCCGCCGACCGCGCGGCACTGGAGTCGCTGCGCGGGTCGGCACGCATCCGCTATCCCGAGATTCGCACGCTCAAGCAACGCTGGCTCCGGCACTCGTACGATCGGTTTGTGCGCCTCGAGGTGTCGCGCGGCACGCCGCGCGCCGCGCTGTTCGATGCGTTTGTCGCAGACGAGGCGTGGTGGCTCGACGAATACGCCGTGTTCCGGGCCCTGCACGCGTTGCACGAAGAGCTGCCGTGGCACCTGTGGCCCGAACCGCTGGCGCGTGCCGAGGCCTCGGCGGTTGGCGCCGCGCGCCAGGCCCTGCGCTCGGAGATCACCTACCGGATGTACCTGCAGTGGCTGGCCGCTGAACAATGGGCCGACGCCAAGCGGTTGGCCTGGCCGCTGCGCATTTTCGGCGACCTGCCGTTCATGAACTCGGCCGACAGTCCCGACGTGTGGGCGCGGCAGGACGAGTTCCGTTTCGATGCGACCATTGGCGTGCCGCCCGATGCGTTCAGTGAGACCGGCCAGGACTGGGGCCTGCCGCCCTGGCGCTGGGACGTCATGGCCAAGACCGATTTCGCCTGGATGCGCGCGCGCGCCCGCCGCTATGCCGCGCTCTACGACGGCTTCCGCATCGATCACCTCGTCGGGCTATATCGCATGTACATCCGGCCGGTCGACAAGTCGGTGCCGGCCTTCTTCGAGCCCGCCGACGAACTGATCCAGGTGGGCCTCGGCGAGACCATGATTGGCGTGCTGGGCTCCGGCGTGCCGGCGCCCATGCTGATTGCCGAGGACCTGGGCGTCATCCCCAATTTCGTTCGCGAGTCGATGGCCCGAGTCGACTTGCCGGGCCTGAAGGTGTTGCGCTGGGAGCGGCACTGGGACGAGAACGGGCACCCGTTAATCGATCCAAAGACCTTCCCCGAATGTTCGGTGGCCACGACCGGCACGCACGACATTGAGCCGCTGGCAGCCACCGAGGATGGCCAGACCGACGAGCAACGGACGGCGACGTTGCGGTCCTTGCTGTCGGCCGGCTCTCGGCTGACGCTGATTCCGCTGCAGGACGTGTTCGGGTGGGCCGATCGCATCAACACGCCGGCGGTGGTGGACGAAATCAACTGGACCTGGCGGCTGCCGTTGCCGGTGGACAAGTGGCTCGATGGTCCCAGCACGGTCGAGCCCGCTGATCGCCTCCGCGCCTGGACGCGCGATGCCGACCGTTAACCTATAACCACGAAGGACGCGAAGCACACGAAGAAAAACGTTTGCTTCGTGTCCCTCGTGAACTTCGTGGTTGCATTGGACCGATGAGCGAATCTGAAAACCCGACCCCGCCGCCTCCCGAAGGTCCGATTGCCGCGCCGAGCCTCGATGGCGCGGTCGCTTGGTTGAACGTCGCCTCGCCGCTGTCGATGGCGGACCTGCGCGGCAAAATTGTGATTCTCGACTTCTGGACGTACGGGTGCGTCAATTGCATGCACATCCTGCGGGACCTCAAGACGCTCGAGCAGCGCTTTCCCGACGAGCTGGTGGTGGTCGGCATCCACTCGCCGAAGTTCACCAACGAGCGTGACACCGCGAACCTGAAACGCATCCTGGTGCGCTACGAGATCGAGCATCCGGTCGCGAACGATGCCGAGCACGCCATTTGGCGCCGCTACGGTGTGCAGGCGTGGCCGACGCGGGTGATCATCGACCCGGCCGGCAACGTGGTTGGCACCGCGATGGGCGAAGGCAACCTCGAAGGATTCATCAGTGCCATTCGCACCGTGGTTCGTGTCTTCGACGAGCAGGGGCAGATCAACCGTGCGCCGCTTGCGCTTGATCTCGAACGCGCCCGCCACGCCGACCGCCCGTTGCTCTATCCAGGCAAAGTGCTGGCAGACGAGGCGTCGGGCCGCCTGTTCATCGCCGACTCGAATCACAACCGGATCGTCGTGTCGTCGCTCGACGGGCAGTTGATTGAGACGATTGGCTCGGGCCTGCAGGGCGACAACGACGGCATTTTCACGCAGGCGCGGTTCTATCGGCCGCAAGGACTGGCGCTTGGTCCCGACCACGAGCTCTACGTCGCCGACACCGAGAACCACCAGGTCCGCGTCGTCGACTTCCAGGCCAGGGCCGTCCACACGCTGGCCGGCACCGGCAAGCAGGGGGCGTGGAGCGGCGAGGGCGGTGATGCCCTGCGCATTGACCTCAACTCGCCATGGGACCTGGCGCTGAAGCCAGGCATCCTGATCGTCGCCATGGCCGGCCCGCACCAGATCTGGGTGGTTGACCTGCTGCACGGCCAGGCCTATCCCTATGCCGGCACCGGCGAAGAAGCGCGCAAGGACGGCCCGGTGAACGTTGCCACCTTTGCGCAGCCATCGGGACTCGCACTCGACGGCAACACTCTATACGTCGCCGATGCGGAAGCGAACGTGATTCGCGGACTGGATCTCCCCCCGGGCAACGCCGTGACGACGCTCGCCGGCGGCGACCTGTTCAAGTTCGGTGACGATGACGGCACCGGCGACGCCGCGCGGCTGCAGCATCCGCTGGGTGTCGCCGTCCATGCCGGCCGCGTGTTCGTGGCCGACACCTACAACCACAAGATCAGGATGCTCGACCCGGCGACGCGGCAGGTGACCACGTTCGCCGGCACCGGAGCGGCGGGTCATGTCGATGGCGCGGCCTCGACCGCGCAGTTCTTCGAGCCGGGTGGGTTGTCGGTCGCTGGCAACACGCTGTACATCGCCGACACGAACAACCACGCCATCCGCACGATCGACCTGGCGACGAAGCAGGTCGGCACGCTGACCATCGCGGGGCTGACGCCGCCGGCGATTTGGAGCTACCTTCGTCCCCCGGCCTGATGTGGTGTCCGGCTTTAGCCGTTCCGCCAAGCGTGGGGACAAACCTTTAGGTTTGTCCGTCCCCGAACTACACTCTTTGCCGTGATTGCCGGGAACTGGGCGAGACCGATGTGGCGTCCGGCGTTGGCCGCGCTCCTGCTGTTGCTCGCAGCATGCCGCCCCGCGCCGACACCAGCCGGCGATCAGCCCATCGTGATCTTGATTTCCATCGACGGCTGGCGGTGGGACTACCTGGAGCGGTTCGCGGCGCCGACGCTATCCAAGCTGGCGGCCGGCGGCGTGCGCGCCGACGGGCTGATCCCGCAGTTTCCGTCGAAGACGTTCCCCAATCACTACACGATCGTCACCGGGCTCGCGCTGGCTCACCACGGCATCGTGTCGAACAACATGCGCGACCCGGTCATTCCCGGCCGCTACTCGATGTCGAACCGCGACGTGCTGTCCGATCCCCGCTGGTGGGGAGGCGATCCGATCTGGAACACGGCCGAGCGCCAGGGCCGGGTGGCCGCGCCCATGTTCTGGCCCGGCTCGGAAGCCGTGATTGGCGGCCGCCAGGCCACCTACTGGTTCCCCTTCGACGACGACCTGCCGAACAGCGCGCGGGTGGATCAGTTGCTCGAGTGGTTGAGGCTGCCCGAGGGCAAGCGGCCGTCGTTTCTCACGCTGTATTTCAGCGATGTCGATACCGCCGGGCACAGGTTTGGTCCGGATGCCCCGCAAACCCGCGACGCAGCGCTCAGCGCGGATCGATGGGTTGGCGACCTCGTGGCCGGTGTCGCCGCTGCGGGGCTGGCGGATCGTGTCCACTACGTGGTGGTGAGCGACCACGGCATGGCCGAGCTCAGCCGCGACCGGATGATCGTCGTGGACGACTACATCGATCCGGCCACCGCCGAGATCGTCGACTGGGCGCCGGTGCTGGGGCTGGCGCCGAAGGACGGCGATGTCGAGAAGATGTACGCCGCGCTCAAGGACAAGCATCCGCACTTGCAGGTGTATCGCCGCGACGAGATTCCCGCGGTCTACGGGCTGGCCGGGCACCCACGCGTTTCGCCCATCGTCGGCATTGCCGATGATGGTTGGTACATCACGTCGAGAACGGAAACGGCGCGCTGGGACAGCCACGAGCGCGACTCGCCAGGCGGCACGCACGGCTACGATGCGCGCGCGAAGTCGATGCAGGGCCTGTTCATCGGCGCCGGCCCGCGGTTCCGAAGCGGCGTGGTGGTCGCGCCGTTCGAGAATATTCACATCTACAACCTCATGTGCGCTTTGATAGGCATTCAACCTTCACCGAACGACGGCGACCCGGCCGTCATCAAGGACATGTTGCGATAACCATGGCGTCGACACCCGTACCGCAGAATCAGCTGGCCGCAGACCGTATTACTCCCGCCGGCTGGCGCATCGTGCTGCTGGCCAGCTTGGGCGGCACGCTCGAGTTCTACGATTTCGTGATCTTCGGCGTGTTCGCCAGGGACATTGCCGCAACGATCTTTCCCAGCGCGTCGCCGCTCGCGTCGTTGATGGCTTCGTTTGCGGCGTTTGCCGCCGGCTACCTGGCCCGCCCATTCGGCGGCATCATCCTCGCCCACTACGGCGACCGCTACGGCCGCCGCCAGGTGTTCTTGTGGTCGGTGTTCGTGATGTCGGCGGCGACGCTGGGCATGGGCCTGGTGCCGTCGTACGCCCAGTGGGGTGTGGCCGCCAGTGCGTTGATGGTGGTGCTCAGGTTGCTGCAAGGCTTCTGCCTCGGTGGCGAACTGCCGGGGGCGCTGACCTACGTCGTGGAAACCGCGCCGCGCATTGCCCCGCTCGTCTGCGGCGTGGTGTTCTCGTGCGTCACCATGGGCGTGGCGGCAGCGACGGCGGTGAGCCTGTCGGTGCGCACGTGGCTCCCCGCCGAGCTCGTGCCGGTGTACGGATGGCGCATCGCCTTCGTGATTGGCGGTCTCGGCGGTGTCCTCAGCTTTGTGCTGCGACGTTCGCTCGAAGAATCGCCGGAGTTCGAGCGCATGCGCAGCCTCGCGTCGCGCCAGCCGTTCGGCGAGCTGCTGCGCACGCACAAGACGCAGGTCCTGGTCGGGTGCGCCCTGCTCGCGGGCACCGGCTGCTTCAACGGCCTGTTCTTCTCGCACATGCCGGCCTATCTCTCGGGCGTGCTGCAATACGATCCGCGCCAGGCGGTGTTCTCGCAAACGGTTGGCGTGCTCGCGTCGGCGGCCGGCATCCTGCTGACCGGCTGGATCGGCGATCGCGTCCCGCCGCGCTACCTGCTGCGCACCGGCGTGACGTTGTTGCTGGTGTTTTCGTACCCGTTCTACCTCGCGCTCGAGTCGCGGTCGGTGAACCTGACGTTGCTGCTCGTGCTCGCCGGGCTGGCCGCCGGTTTCACCAACGGCTCGTTCGCGGTGCTGCTGACCGATCTCTTTCCCACGCGCATCCGGTTTACCGGCGTGGCGCTGGCCTTCAACGTCAGCTTTACCCTCTTCAGCGGCACCGCGCCGCTGGTGGCGACCACCCTGATTCGCGACACGAACCAGATGGCGTCGCCGGCGTTCCTGATGATGTTTGCCGCCGTGCTCGCGCTCGTGGGCAGCCTGTGGGTCGAGCGGTACGGCGGCCACGTGATGCCGGGGCGCTCGTGACGGGGCGCCGGACGGGCGCCGTGCCGGTCGGTGTGCGGAATTTTCCGGTTCTGTGGCCGATTCGCTGCGGGATATCCGACGCTCTGCCCGACTGACAGGGGCAGGGCGAGTGGCCGCGATCTTGCTGCCTTCCGGGCGTGGCCGATTGCCGGGTCCAGGCTTTCAAGTACAATGCGGTGATGCTTGCCCGCGCTTTCACATCGTCGCCGCGCCTCGAGCGATTCCGCTCGGTGGCCCGGACGACGACCGTGTTGGCGGGCGCCGTGCTGGTGGCATTCCACGGCTGGCTGTTTGCCTCGCAGTTGGCGACCGGCGCGCTGGCGGATCCCTGGCTGGTCTTCCGCTGGATGATTGCGGCCGGCCTGGTCGCGGCGCTCGTGGCGATTTGCCGCGGCGGCGGATCGGTCTGGAGCCGTCCTGGTATTACCGTGTGGGTGCTGGCGGCACTGCTGCACGGACCCGCGGTGGCCGCCGACCTGGGCGCGGTCAACACGATGGCGCTGCCCGAGACGGTCGCGACGTCGGTGTTGCAGCAGTTGGTGTCGGTGTCGGCCCTGGCCATCACGCTGTGGATGCTCGCCGGTCTGCTGGCCCGGCGCGATCGTCACGTTCGTCTTTATGCCGGGCCCATCGCCGCTCGGTCCCTCGCCGGCATCTTCGGCGATGGCTTCTCCCCGCCGTACTCCTCCCGCCCCCCTCCGCGTCGGCGTTAAGCGCGTTCCTGCTTAACCCGTAATTGTTGTTCTGAACTCGTGATCGAGTTCGCGGAGCTTTGCCATGCGTACGATTCGTCTCCTCATGCTTTCGGCGGTGCTGCTGGCCGCGTCCCCCGTTCTGGCCGCGACCATCCGCGGCACCGTTTCCGACTCCACCGGCGCCGCCGTCCCGGCCGCGCGGGTCGTGCTGCGAGTGGTCGCAACCGGCCAGGAGACCATCGTCGAAACCGATGGAGAAGGGCGCTATCGGTTTGACGCGCCGGTTCTTGGAAGGTATTTGCTGGTCGTCACGCGCGGCGGCTTTTCGGACATTGCCCGCACCGTGATTGTCGAGCGCCTCGAGGCCGACGTCGAGTTGCCGATGACGCTCGAGGTGGGCGTGCTGAGCGCAGAGGTCAGCGTCACGGCGAGCCTGTCGGAACGCGAAGTCCGGCAGATTCCCCTGCACGTCGAGACCATTTCGGCCGCGGCGATCGAACAGGCGAACACCCTGTCGACCGGCGATGCGCTGACGACCGCGGTCAACATCACGCCGGTGGGCAACGGCCCGTTTGGTGTCCGCCCACGGCTGCGCGGCCTCGACTCGACGCGCCTGCTGGTCCTGGTGGACGGCGAACGTCTGAACACCGCCCGCCAGGCGACCGATCGCACCGGCGCCGAAGTCGGCCTGGTGTCGCCCGACTCGATCTCGCGCATGGAAATCGTCAACGGCGCCGGCACGCTGATGTACGGCTCCGACGCGTTGGCCGGCACCATCAACATCATCACCAACGAGCCGGTGTTTACGCCGACCAAGCAGCTGATCTACGGGTTCAACGGGTTCTACAGCTCCAACGAGAACGGCATGCGCGGCACCATGACGCTCGGCGGCACGACGCCGCGCTTTACCTTCCGCGTGCAGGCCGGCGCCGAACAGTACGACAACTACAAGGCGGGCCAATTCGATGTCGAAGACACGCGGCCGTTCTTCGCCGACGGCACGTTGAACCAGGCCGACACCATCGACGACAACTTCGGCTTCAACTTCAACGCGTTTCCCGATCCGTTCAACGCGCCGTACGTGAGGACCGACGACGAGATCCTGAACTCGCAAGCTGACGGCAAGTTCATCAACGCCTCGTCGCTGATCAAGCTCGGTGAACGGCGCTCGCTGCGCCTGCGCTACCAGAGCCGCCGCATGGCCGACATCGGCTACCCCGACTTCGAGCAGCCGTACTTTTTCAACGACACGTCGCTCGCGCACAGCAACCTTGACCGCTTCTCGGCCCGCTACGAAGCCCAGGCGCTGACGCCGTGGCTCGCCAACCTGTCGCTGACCGCGTACTACCAGCGCACCGAGCGGCTGCTGCGGACGACCCTGCCGGTGCAGTTTCCGGCGCCGACGCCGGTGAGGTTCTTTCCGATCTCGGTGCTGAGGCTCGACATCACGTCGGGCACGGAGCAGCGGGTTTGGACGCCGGGGGTCGACCTGCACGCCGTGTTCGTGCCGGCGGCCAACCACCTGTTGACGGCCGGCGCCACCTTCTATCGTGACCGCAGCAGCGACCAGCGCACGACCGAGACCATCACCTCGCTGGTCGGCCAGGTGGTCATGGGCGCGAGAGGCCCGGCCGCGGTGCCGCTGCCGTCGCCCGTCGCGCTGGGGCCGGCATCGATCGCGCAGCCGGTGCGTGTGCCGGATGCGAGCCTGCAGAATGTGGCCGTCTTCGTCCAGGACGAGTGGCGGGTGCGGCCGTCGCTATCGGTCGTGGCCGGCCTGCGCGGCGACTTCTACACCGTGGTCACCGAGGCGACCCCCGGGTACGACGTCGGCAGCGTCATCGGCAACGCCATGCCGCCGATTGATCCCGCGACGCTGCCCGACCCGGCCGGCGCGACCTATTCGCGCAAGGCCCTGACCGGCGACATCGGCATCGTTTCGAATCCCGACGGCGCCATCAACCCGTTTGTGCGCTTCGGCCGGAGCTATCGCCACCCCAATCTCGAAGAGATGTTGTTTGCGGGTCCGGCGACCACCGGCAGCATTGTTCCGAACGTGCTGGTCGAACCCGAGACCGGCAACAACTTCGACGTCGGCGTGAAGTTCCGGGCCGGCAGCGTCTCGGGCGGCGCCTACTATTTCCTGAACCAGTACCACAACTTCATCGCCCAGGACCTGGTCGTGGCGACCAACGCCTCGGGCGCGCTGACGCAGGCCACCAATTACGGCGACGTGCGTATTACCGGCGTTGAACTGTCGGCGGCGGCGCCGCTGGTGCTCCGGCCCGGCGTGTTGACGCTGACCGGCGCGGCGGCCTTCACCCGGGGGACGATCACCGACGGCGTGAACCCGCTCGACAACAGCTCGCTCGACGGCACGCCGTTCGACAACATCACGCCGGCCAAGCTGATCCTGAACGCGCGCTTCACCCAGTCGGGTGGCCGCTGGTGGGCCGAGTACGGACTGCGCAGCCAGGCCGAGGTGGCGCGGGTGGCCGAGACCCTGCTCGACTCGCCGTTCCTGATTGCGCAGGACCTGCTGTCGCTTGACGGCTTTACCATCCAGCGCGCCGCACTCGGCGTCAACCTGGCGCGCGGCCGCGACCGCGTGAGCCTGGTGTTCGCGGTCGAGAACCTGACCGACACCTTCTACCGCGAGCAGTTCCAGTTCGCGCCGGCGCGCGGCCGCAGCTTCACGATCGGGCTCAATGTGGGGGCGTTCTAATGAACGGCTCGGCCTCGCTCGTTCACTACGTGCCGATCGTCACGACCATCCTGGCCGTGCCGTTCGCGCTCGAGATCTTCAAGCGCTATCGCGCGCACCCCGAACGCCTGCACCTGCTGTGGTGGGCGCTCGGGATCGCGACCTACGGCGTTGGCACCTTCACCGAAGCGGCCACCACGCTGGTGGGCTGGAATGAACCAACCTTTCGGGCGTGGTACATCTCGGGGGCGCTGCTCGGCGGCGCCCCCCTCGCCCAGGGGACCGTCTACCTGCTGCTCGGCCGGCGAACGGCGCACGTGCTGACCGCGCTGCTGATTGGCTACGTGATCGTGGCGTCGGTATTCGTGATGCTCTCGCCGATCGACTACGCGCAGGTCGAGGGGCACCGGCTCACCGGACGGGTGTTCGAGTGGCAGTGGGTCCGCGCCTTCAGCCCCATCGTCAATCTCTACGCGGTGGTGTTCCTGATCGGCGGCGCCATTCTCTCGGCCCTCCGTTACAGCGCTGATCCGGCGACCCGGCATCGCGTTTACGCCAACGTGCTGATTGCCACCGGTGCGATCCTGCCGGGCATTGGCGGCACGGCCACCCGCATGGGATACGTCGAGGTGCTGTACGTCACCGAACTCGTCGGGCTGTTGCTCACGTGGATGGGCTACCGCATGAGCGTGCGTCCCGCGCCGGCACCACGGGTTCGCCTGGCGACCTAAGGTGCAGCAGGACGTCTGTTAACGGCTGAGGTCAGTATTTTTGCAGGCGGTACCATGGCATGAAGGTACCGCTCGGAAAGCTGGCCCTCATTGTCGGGTCGGCCGGCGTCATCGCCGCCGCCATGATGACGCAGGCGGCGAGATCGGAGGCCCCAGCTACGCCGGTGAAGAAGGCCACCGAAAAAGTGTCGGCGGCGGAGCGGCTTGATGCCCTGTCGCGCGCGCGTGTGTGGCGCACGCCGCCGGTACCACTCGCACTGGCGAGCCTGGGCGAACCGCCGTCGCAACCCGCGTCCCTGTCGTGCAAGTTCCTGATTACCGACCTCGGCGGCACCGCGCAGAAATTCGATTGCGTGCTCGAGAACGGCGAGCAGATTCGCGTGAAATACGGACGTACACCAGAGATTCCTTCCGAAGTCGCGGCCACACGGCTCCTGCATGCGCTCGGCTTCGGCGCAGACGAGGTGAGGCTGGTCGAGCGCCTGCGCTGCTACGGTTGTCCCGCCGAGCCGTTTGTCACCATGAAAGCCGTGGACCTGACCGACACCGACGGCCTTTACAAGAAGTTCGTGAACTACGACGACTACAAGGACTTCGAGTGGGTCGCGGTCGAGAGGAAACACTGGGGGCGGCCCATCGCCAGTGACGACGCCAAGGGCTGGGCGTTCTTCGAACTCGAGACCGTGGACGCCGCCAAGGGTGGGGCGCCACGCGCGCACGTCGATGCGCTGCGGCTGCTGGCGGTCTTCCTGGCGCACTGGGACAACAAGAGCGAGAACCAGCGGCTGGTGTGCCTGTCGGAGCAGGACTGGCCAGAGGGCGGCGCCTGCAACGCGCCGTTCGCCATGCTGCAGGATACCGGCGGTGCCTTCGGACCTCGCAAGGTAGACCTTGAAGGCTGGACGAACGCGCCCCTGTGGGACGATCGCGCCCAGTGCCTGACGAGCATGGCGAGCATGCCGCACGACGGCGCGACGTTTAACCCGGTCCGGATCACCGAGGCGGGCCGCCGCCACCTGTCGGGCCTGCTCCTGCAGTTGAGCGACCAGCAGATCCACGACCTGTTTGCGGGCGCCCGCTTCGACAAGGGCACCGGTCTGCTGATTCGCGAGGCCTCGCCGATCCCGGCGTGGGTCGCGGCGTTCAAGGCCAAGGTCCGCGCGATCAGTGAGGGGCCGGCGTGCCCTCAGTAGCCGCCTTCGGCCGGGCCCGCGTGAGCGATCCCGCGTCCACCGTCTCGCCTTGGCGATTGATTGCCTGGAAGAAGAAACCCTCGCTGGTGATCTCTGCCAGCATGAAGTGATAGTCGGCGTCGTAGCTTCGAGCGATGTTGGCCGACGGCTTCGCGTCGCCGGCGCGCAGCGAGCCGGCGCCACCGGTGATGAAATAGAGAATGCCCTTTCGCAGGTGAGAGCGCTGGTAGATGTGCTCGTGACCCGAGAAGACCACGTCGACGCCGCCGGCCGCGAACGCCGACTCCAACGCAAAGCGCTGCGCCCGGCCCGCCAGGGTATAGCGGCCCGAGGTGTAGAGCGGGTAATGAAGTAGCGCCACCTTCCATTCGGCCTTCGACTCCGCCAGCTCGCGCTGGAGCCACCGCATCTGCGCGCCATCGAGGCCCGTGCTGTCCAGTGCGAAGAACCGGACGCGGGTATCGAGCCGCGTGATGAGGTCCACCGGCGGCGTGAACGAGTAATAGCGGTGGCCGTTCATGTTGAACGGACGGTAGTGAATCTGTTGCGGATCGTCGTGATTGCCGAGCACCGCATAGAACTGCACGCCGGCATCGAGCAGCAGCCGGTAGGGCTCCTCGAACTTCAACCGGTAGTCGTCTGGCGTCGCCGGTCCCTCGTAGATGTTGTCGCCGGCCATCAAGACGAACCGGTAGTCGAACCGCTGCCGGTACGCCACCATCTGCGCCGCCACTTCATGCTGTTCGATCGACCCGCGGCCGCTATCGCCGATGATCGCGAACTTGATCGAACGCTCCAGATTCGGCAGCGCCACGGCGTCGCGGGGTACGGCGCCGCCTTGGACGGCCTCCACCACCGGCACGCCGTCGGACCCGTTCGACCTGACATTGGAGCACCCTGCCGTGGCCAGACACGACAGGAGCAGCGCGACGCGAAATGACACGGCCACCTCGCCAATGGATGCAGGATCCGAACCGCTCCCGCTGGGTATCGGCCGCGTCAGATTGGGCAGGCAGACGCCCAGCCAACGGCACAGCTTCGACGAAATCCCCACCGGTTCGGTGCGGCTGAGCCTGAAGCCAGGTAATGGTGGGTGCTGTCATGGCATAAGCCTTGTATTACACGGCACTGCCATGACCATTCTGAAATGCGCGTCGTTCGCGGTCGCGTTGGCGGTGCTCCTTTCAGGCTGCGCGCGCGAGGACAACGCGGACACATCGGCTGTGGCCAACGTGACCCCGGCCGGCCAGACGCCAGTGCCGTCGGTGCCCCCGGTCGGCAGTCCGCCCCCTCCGCCGGCTGCCGCCGCGGCGCCCGATGGCCAGCCCGCCACCAATGCCCAGGGCGCCGCGACCCTGGAGTTCCAGAACCGGATCAAGGCGTACCTGAAGATCCATAATCAGGCCGAGGGCAAGGTGCCCAACCTGAAACGCACCGACGATCCAAAGGAAATCGCGGACCGCGAGGCGGCGCTGGCCAGGGCGATCCAGACGCTTCGCGCCGACGCCAAGATCGGCGAGGTCTTCGCGCCCGAGTACCAGCCGTATTTCATCAAGATCGTCCAGGATGATTTCGCCTCGCGCGCGGCCGCCGACCGCAAGGCGATCATCAACGAGTTGCC
>JBBQSP010000079.1:0-22409 GCA_038213735.1 Vicinamibacterales bacterium
GTTCACCAGTCTAGGCCCGGTTGAGGTCCTGCTGGATTGTTGGTCAGCATAACAAGCCCGGAGGGGTGGTTTGGAAGAGATCGACACCCGTAATCGGTATAAATCTGCGTCTAATCTGTGGCTGCGATTAGATCTGTGTTATCTGTGTCATCTGTGGCCCTTGTGAGATCCCTGTCTGTGGCCTTGTTCGTCCTCCTCGCCTCCACATCGGTGTTGGCGACCAGGGCCGATCTCGCCCGTGCCCGCTCACTCTACAATCAGCGGCAGTTCGACGCCGCCATCTCCGCGGCCCTCGTGGCCCAGAAATCCCCGGCCACCCTCGACGCCGCCACCGTGGTCCTGGCCCGCGCGCACCTGGAGCGCTACCGCGAATCGGCCAACCCGGCCGACCTGTCGGCGGCGCGGACGGCGTTGGGCACGGTCCGCGTCAGCAGCCTCGACGCCCGCGACCACGTCGACTTCCTGATGGCCCTCGGCGGGGCGCTGTTCTTCGAGGACGACTACGGCGCGGCGGCGCTGATGTTTGAAAGCGGCATCGACAGCGCCATTGCCCAGGGCCCCATCACCGCCGAAGCGATGCTCGATTGGTGGGGCAGCGCCATGGAGCGCCATGCCGATCGGCTGGCGCGCGAGGAGCGCACGGCCGCGTTCAGCCGGATGCGCGATCGCATGGCCCGCGAGCTGTCTAGGAACCCCGGCTCGGCGGCCGCCGGCTACTGGGTGGCCGTCGCGACCCGCGGCGCCGGCGATGCGGCCGGCGCCTGGGACGCGGCAATCGCCGGCTGGGTGCGCGCCCGGCTGGCCGGCAGCCAATCGGCGCGGCTGCGCGCCGACCTCGACAAGCTGATGCTGGAAGGGATCATTCCCGATCGTGTGCGCCTGCTCGAGACCGACCAGCGAGGCCAGGCGGAATCGGACCTGAAAGCTGACTGGTCGGTTGTGAAAGAGCGCTGGAAGTAGGGTCTGACCCAAAGGTTGCTACGACTTCGCTTCCTTCCAGTTCTCCCCGATTCCGACGTCGACATCGAGGGGCACTCTCAGTGGCACGGCCGCGGCCATCTTCTCTTTCACGATCGCCGCGACGGCATCAGCCTCTGCCTTCGGCGCTTCAAACAACAGCTCGTCGTGCACGGTCAGGATCATCTTCGCGCGCGGGTGGCACTGGGCCAGCGCGACGTGAACGTCGATCATCGCCTTCTTCAGGATGTCGGCGGCGGTGCCCTGGATCGGCATGTTGACGGCGGCACGCTCTGACGCGGCGCGGATCATCCCGTTACGGCTCGTCAGTTCGGGCACCGGCCGGCGGCGGCCGAAAATGGTCTGCACGAATCCGCTGACGCGCGCGTCTTCGAGCGTCTTCTCGATGAACGCGCGCACGCGCGGGAAGCCGGCGAAGTACGCGTCGATGAAGGTCTGTGCCGCCTGCTGGGTCACGCCGATGTCCTTGGCCAGCGTGAACGCGGTCTTGCCGTAGAGCAGGGCGTAGTTGACGATCTTGGCGCGGCGGCGCAGCTCGTGCGGGTCAAGTGTGCTGTCGACGCCGAACACCTTGGCGGCGGTCTGATCGTGAATGTCGTCGCCGCGCTCGAACGCGGCAATCAGCGTCTCGTCGCCCGACAGATGCGCCAGCACCCGCAGCTCGATCTGCGAGTAGTCAGCGGAGATCAATACGTGGCCCGGCTCGGCGATGAAGGCGCCGCGAATCTGCCGGCCAATCTCGGTGCGAATCGGGATGTTCTGCAGGTTGGGATCGCTGCTGCTCAAGCGGCCCGTGGCCGCGACCGCCTGGCTGATCTGCGTATGGACGCGGCCGCTCTCGGGATTCACCAGCGTCGGCAGCGCGTCGATGTAGGTGCCCTTCAGCTTGGCCAGGCCGCGCCAGTCGAGAATCGAGCGGCAAATATCATGCTGCGCGGCAAGTTCTTCCAGCACCTCGACGGCCGTGGAGGGCGTGCGGGTCGCGCCCGTACGCTTCAACACCGGCAGCTGCAGCTTCTCGAACAGGATTTCGGCGAGCTGTTTCGGCGAGTTGATGTTGAACTCGCCGCCGGCCAGCGTGAAGATCTGGCGGCTCAAGTCGTTCATCTCGCGTTCGAGCAGCGTCGACTGCGCCGCCAGTGAGCGGACATCGACGCGCACGCCGGTGCGTTCGATCTCCGCCAGGATCGGCACCAGCGGCAACTCGAGCTCGAGATACACCGGCATCAGGCCGTCGCGTTCGAGCAGCGGCCGGAAATGCTCGGCCAGCTGCCACGCCAGGTCCGATCGTTCGCCGGCGTAATCGAGCACGCTGTCGACCGGGACCTGCGAAAACGGAATGGCCTTGGCGCCCTTGCCGAGCACTTCGTCTTCGGTCAGCGCCTTGTAGCCCAGTTGCTCGAGCGCGATCGGTTCAAGCGCCTGGCTCGACCGATTCGCGTCCAGCAGGTACGCGGCCAGCATGGTGTCGAACGCCCTGGGGCTCTTGAGGTCGACGCCGTGCCGGCCGAGCACGATCAGGTCGGCCTTGATGTCGTGGCCGATCTTCTCGACCTCGGGATCGGTGAGTAGCGGTGCCAGCAGCGCCAGCGCCTCGGACTTGGCCAACGAGAAGCCACCGCCGAAGCCTTCGTGACCGAGCGGGATGTAGCGGGCCATGGCCGGCCCGGTCGAGACGGCAATCCCTACCAGCGTCGCCCGCACCGGCGCGGTGCCGTCGGTGATCACCTTCAGGCTGAAGCGCTTCGCCGCGCGCAACTGCCCGACCAGCGCCGCCAGCTCGTCGCTCGAGCCGACCAGCGCGTAGTCCTTGACGACGGACGAGGCGGTGGGCGCGAACTCGGGAACGAGGGTGCGGAAACCCAAGCGCGAGAACAGCTCGTAGCAGCGTTCACGCGAAGGCCCGCGGTAGCGGAACGTCTCGGCGTCGAACGGCACCTCCACGTCGGTGCGAATGGTCACCAGTTCGCGGCTTTGCCGCGCCTCGTCTGCGTGCGCCAGCAGGCCTTCGCGGTACTTCTTCTGCTTGATCTCGGCGGCGTGTTCCAGCAACGCGTCGAGGCTTCCGTACTGGGTGATCAGCTCGCGCGCACCCTTGTCGCCAATGCCGGGCACGCCCTTCACGTTGTCGCTGGAGTCGCCCATCAGCGCCAGCACGTCGACCACCTGCGACGGCGGCACGCCAAACTTCAGCGCCACGCCCTCGGCGTCGAACCACGCGCCCTCGTCCTTGGGGTTGTAGACCTTGACACCGTCGTTCACCAGTTGGAAGAAGTCCTTGTCGCCGGTGACGATTGCCGCCTGAAAGCCGTGGCCGGCGGCCTTGCTCGCCAGCGTCCCAATCACATCGTCGGCCTCGAAGCCTTCGGAAGTGAAGATCGGCACGCCGAGCGCCTCGCACGCCTCGAACACCCATGGCACCTGTTCGACCAGGTCGCCCGGCATGGCGGCGCGGTTGGCCTTGTAGTCGGCCGACATCTTCGAGCGAAACGTCTGGCCGCGCACGTCGAACGACGCCGCGATGTAGTCCGGCTGGTGGTCGGCAATCAGCTTGCGGAGCATGGTGATGAAGCCATACACCGCGTTAGTGGACTTGCCGTCGGGTCCGGTCAACCCGCGAATCGCGTGGTAGGCGCGATACATCTGGTTGCTGCCATCGATCAGGAACAGTGTTGGGGCGGATGGCATGGACGGCGTAACCGGCACCCGTAGGGCACCCCTTTATGGGGTGCCGGAAGCACCGTCCGTATATTATTCGATAGTGCGCCTTGGTTTTGGTCTTGTGCTTGCCGCCGTGCTGCTGTCGGCCGCGTGCGGCAACGTGATTTCGCGCAAGTACGAATACGAAGAGGAAGTCTTTCTCGCCCTGGACGGATCGGCCAGTGTCTACGTGAACGCGTCGGTGCCGGCGCTGGTGGCGCTGCGCGGTGCCGCCCTTCCCGTTAATCCCTCGGCGAGGCTCGACCGGCAGGTCGTTCGCGAACTTTACAGTTCGCCAGTGACTGACGTTGCCAACGTCACTACCTCGCGGCGCGACGGCCGCCGCTACGTGCACGTGCGAATCGACGTTGCCGACATCCGCAAGCTAAACGAAGCCGCGCCGTTTGCCTGGTCGCAGTACCGCTTCCAGGACAAGGACGGGCTGTTTGAGTTCAGCCAGACGCTCCAGGCCGCGACCGGTAAGGATGTCGGCAATGTCGGCTGGGAGGGCGACGAGCTGGTCGCCATCCGCGTGCACCTGCCGAGCAAGGTAGAGTTCCACAACTCGCCCTCGCGCACGATCGAGCGCGGCAACATCATCGTGTGGGAACAACCGCTGGCCGAGCGCCTGAAGAGCGCGCCGCTCGAGCTCAACGTGCGGATGGCATCCGAATCGATCCTGTTCCGCACGCTGGCCCTCTTCGGCATGATGATGGTCGCCGCGGCACTCACCTTCGCGGCGGCCATCTGGTTCGTGAAGACGAGGAAAACAGGAGATCAGGAGTTAAAGAGTTAATTCTTGATCTCCTGAACTCCTTAATTCGTTCTTCGCGGCTCCATCGACGCCCGGACCTCGGCGTCGGTCTTCAGTGCATTCGTCACTTCGAACGCCCCGAACCCAGACGCCAGCGAACGCGCCAGCATCCGTTCCACGTTGCTGTTGACGACGCCTTCGAGCGTCACGCGACCGCGGTTGACGACGACCCGGATTGGGGGGTTGGCCATCATCGCGTAGCTCCAGAACGACGAGTGGCCGTAGATGGCGCGAGCGATCCGGAATCGCAGGTCGTCATCGAACTGCGAGACTGGCAGCACGCCGATCTTGTTATCGAGCGACGCCACCCCCTCGACCTTGCGGACGCGCTTCTCGAGGTCGTCGCGCTTGTACGGCATGGTGACCCAGCCGCTTAGTTGCACCTTGCCGTCGATCACTTCGGCCGAGATGCTGTCGAAGATCGTGAGCTGCGTGTAGCGATTGACCTGGCTGGCGATGTCGTTGAACACCTGCAGGTCCTCTCGCTGCTGCGCAAACGCTGGCGCGGCAAGAACGAACAGGGCGACGAATGCTGATGCGAAAACTGATTTCATAGTGGACCTCCCCACATGTCCTCCACTACTGCGAAGGTCATGCCAGCGGGGAATGTCCACTAGTCAGGAATCATGGCGTCGCGACGTAGCCTTTGCGCGCGCGCACCCTGAGCGACGGGTCTCGCACTTCGACGCGGATGGTGTGCCACCGGCCGTCTTTATGACCGGGGCTCGGGTACCCCAGGTAATACTGCTGGCTCAGTTCGTCGGCGATGCTCGCGACCGCCGGATCCAGGTCGCGCGCATCACGCACGATCTCGGTGCGGCCGCCGCTGTCGTCGGTCATCTCGCGCAACGCGAGCACGTTCAGGCGATCGTCGGCACCGCCGATGGAGTAGGTGCCGCCGCGCCCGCCGCCGCCAATGGGCGGTGGTGACGGCATCGGCCGTCCACCGGTGCCGCGCCCGCCGGGAAACGGGAACGGAATGGGCAAGCGCGGTTGCGGCTGCTGAATGGGCGGCGCCGGGCGCTGGAACGTGGCCTGCCCCTGGCCGTCGATGCCGACCGCGTAGACCAGCACTTCGGTTTCGCGGATGATGCGCCGCACGTCGGCGATGTCTGTGCGGCTGCTGGTGTCGTTGCCGTCGGAGATGATCACCACCGCCTTCTTGCGGTTCTGGCCGCTCTGGGCCATCGGCACCGCCTCGGCGACCCCGTCGTACATCGCCGTGCCGCCGTTGGGATGAATGCGCCCGACCATGTTGGCCAGCCGATCGCGATCGTTGGTCCAGTCGAGCACGAGATCGGCGTTCGCACTGAAGCGATAGAGGAAGAACTCGTCCAGCTCGTCGTTCATCATGCGGAAGAAGCGATCGATTGAACTGACCGCCGCCGACCATTTCTCCCCAACCATGCTGCCGCTGGTGTCGACGACAATGCCCAGGCTCACCGGCGTGCGTTCGGCATTGAAGTGCGTGACTTCGACCTGCTTGTTGTCTTCGTAGACGACGAAGTCGTCCTGGGTCAGCCGGCCGGCAAAGCGGCCCGACCGGTCGGTGACGGTGGCCGTCACGTTGATCAACTCGACGCCGCTCCTGAACCGGAAGCCGTCCTGTCCCTGCGCGAGGGGACTGACGCTCGCCAGCGCGAGTAACGCCGCCGCCATCGCCAACGCCCTGGGTCCCCGACGGGTCTGCGTCTTCATCATGTTCTCCACCTACATCCCGGCAAGGAGTGCCATCCCGACAAGAAGTGCCCCCCCGACAAGCATCCGCCTCCCGACAAGAATTGCCCCTTCACTTCAACGTCACGCTGACGGGCTGTTCGCCCTCGGTCGCCATCGGCCCGGCGCCACGGCGATCGATGTGCGGCACCACGCCCTCATCTGTCCGGAAGCTTACGCGATAGCGCGAGACCGTCGCCGGCGCGTCCAGCGACACCACGAACGGCGACTCGTCGCCGCTGCCCAGCTTGAGGAAGTCGACGTCAGCCTTGGCGCTGGTTACGAGGGCGCCCTGGCGATCGAACAGGAACACCACCGCCGCCAGGCGCTCCACCGGCTTGCCGGCAGCCGGGTTGCGGACCAGGCCCGACACGGCGATCTTCTCGTTCTTCCGATCGTGGCGCAGCGACACCAGTTCCAGTGGGCTGTTGGGGCCCACGGCGGCCGCGCTCGTGCCGCGCGGCGCCGACATCGTCCACGCCAGCGAGCCAATGAGCACGACCATCAACACCGCCGCGGCGACGGCGAGCGACCGCTGCCGTCCGCCACTCGCCTGAGGCGCCGGATCGCTTTCGGCGCCAAGGAAGCCCGATGCATGCGCGAGGTTGCGCGACGTGGCGGCGGCCTGCAGCGGCAACTCGGGCGTCGGCGGCGGCCACGCGAAGACTGCTCGTTCAGTGGCCTCAGCCGCAACCGGCGCCGGCGCCCACGGCGCGCGTGGCCGCGGTTTCTGCACGATCGCAGGTTGGGCTTGAAAACCAATGGCATCCGGCGAGACACCCTGGCCGGCGTGGCTTGACGCGTCACCAGGAGCGGAGGCGGCGATCGACAGCGCGGCGACGCGAGCTGCCGACCGCTGTTTCTCGTCGCGCGCCAATCGCCACGCCGTCACGCTCATCACGAGCGCAATCACCAGCGAAACGACGGTGACCGCCAACAGCACTATCTCCATAAACACTCCAGCACCCCAGGCACCTTCTATCGAAGCCTGAACTCAACGCCGACCTGCACAACCACGTCGACCGGCGTGCCCTTCATGCGTCCGGGCGAGAAGCGCCACTGGCGCACCGCCTGGATCGCACGGTCGCTCAACCCGCCGCGCAGCCCGCGCAACACCTTCACGTCGCCCACGGTGCCGTCGCGCCGCACCACGATTTCCAGTTCCACTTCGCCTTCGATGTTCGCGCGGCGGGCCTCGTCCGTGTAGTCGGCCTTCACTTCTCGGAGCAGGCGGGGGGGCTCCACGCCGCTGCCGGGACGGAACGGTCCGCCGCCGATGCCGCCACCGGAACCGTCGCCAATGCCGGTACCATCACCCTCGCCGAGGCCGGTGCCGCGTCCGGTTCCTGCGCCACCGCCGGTGCCGGGACCCTGGCTGGGCGGCGTCTCGGGTACCTTCGCCAACACCCCTTCGCGGTTCTCTGCCTCTGCCGGCTTGTTGGCGATCGGCGCCATCACCGGCGGCAACGCCTTGGCCTCAAGGGGCGGTGGCGGCGGCTCGGGAGGCCTCGGAGTGGGACGCATGGGCGGCGGGAGCTTGCGCGCCGGCAGCGGGCTGCTGATCTTCTCCACGCCCTTGCGCGCGGCCTTCGGGGGCGGCGCCTTCTGCATCAACCCGCCACCCCCCCCGCCGCCGCCGGGTCCTGGTGAGACCAGGAACACCATGCGGACCGGCTCGTCCTTGATCGGTTCGGTACGTTCGTCGGCGACCGCCAGTCCAAGGCTGGCGATGAAGAGAACCGAGGCGATGGCCAGTCCGTGCAGGCTCGTCGATACGACAAGGGGCACGGTGGCCGACTGCTTTGGTCGAAAACCCTGGGCGAAGAGTTCACGGCCCAGGCCGAGTTCGCCGGCGATGCCGACCGGCGTGCCGCCCTTGAGAGCTCGCACCGCACGAATTGCCTCGGCCTGCGCGACGAAGCGGTCCAGCTCGGCCTGCCCGACCATGGTGGATTGTGCCGACACCGACCGAATCTCGCCCCGGCCCAGCAAGTCGAGCACCCGGGCCTCGGAGACCCCGGCCGCCTCCGCGATGTCGCGGGCTGTGTAGACGTCCGGCGGGAGGTTTCCAAGCATGGCTGCGATTAGTGTGAAGGCAAAAGGCTTGCCGTTCTGGCGCCAGCGACGCTGGGTACATGATCAACCTTTTCGGCCTGTTTTCGCGAAGTCTTTCCAATTTGGTCCCCGGTCCTTTGTGGTGCTTTGGGGACGGGTGTCACCTGCCTTCGTCCTGAGCTACCATCCGGGAATGGTCATGAGCTTGCGCATCGGCCATCGACGGTATGTGCTGGCCTACGGCGTCAACACCATCGGGCGTGACCCGAAGTCAGCAGTGTGCCTCAACGACCCCAGCGTGTCGCGCGCCCACGCGCGCATCACCATCAAGGACGGCGAGGCGCACGTCGAAGACCTCGAGAGCAAGAACGGCACGTCGGTGCAGAACGAGCCGCTCACCGGCCGGCGCGTGCTCGCCGACGGCGACGAAATCGAGTTCGGCCACGTCAAGGGCTGGTTCATCATCGAGGCGGCCGAGGACCCACCGACGACGACGCATCTATGAGGTGGGGCGCAGTCCTTCGAGGAAGCGGAAGCCATCTTTCTCGGCGAGCAGCCGCGACGGCCTGAAGCCGCTGGCGCTCAGGTCGCGCAGCAGGTCGTAACCCTCGGGCCGCGCAACCGCGCCGCGCAACCATCCGCCACCGCCGAGACCTTCCACCACTTCAATGCGTCCACCAGGACGCACCAGGCGCAGCGCCTCGCGCAGGTAGTCGAGGCGCGCGGCAGCGTCGAAGGCAGCGAAGCTGCCGTCGGTGTCGTCGATGACGACCATGTCGAACTGAGCGCTGTCGAAAGGCAATGTGCGCCCCTCGATCGGCCGCACGTCGATCAGCGCGCCGACCTTGGCGCCGACCGCCGTGGCGCGCTTGGTTGTCGCCGCGTCGTTCGACGCGACGGCGGCGGCGCCACTCAGTCCCACCTTGGCGGCCAGGCCCGCGAGCAGCGCGCGATCGTGACAGCCCACCTGCAGGAAGCGCTCGCCCATGCGCACGCCCGTCATCGACACCTGGAGCGGGTCCATCGCGCGCGTCCGGCCGCCCTTGAGGAGCCGCAAGAGAATGCCGATCATGGGTTCCAGATTAACAGCAGGTCAGGAGGTCAGGAGTCGATTCTTCAAGAAAACCAGCTCTTTAGCTCCTGACCTCCTGTTTCGTGAGGAGCCGCCCGAGAGGGAGTCGGCGAGGGCGCATGATATATTTCCAAGGTGAAACTTCCCCTAGAAATCGCTCCTGCCCAGGGCAAACTGGGCGTCTTGCTCGTCGGCCTCGGCGCGGTCAGCACCACTACTATCGCCGGCGTCATCGCCATCCGCAAAGGCCTGGCAAAACCCATTGGATCGCTCACCCAGATGGGCACCATCCGCCTCGGCAAGCGCACCGATGGCCGCTCCCCCAAGATCAACGAGTTCGTGCCGCTGGCCAGCCTCGATGACATCGTCTTTGGCGGCTGGGACATCTTCGAAGAAGACTGCTACGCTGCGGCCTGCACGGCCGGCGTGCTCGATCGCAACCTGCTTGATTCGATTCGTTCCGAGCTCGAGGCCATCAAGCCGATGTCGGCGGTGTTCGACCAGCGCTACGTGAAGCGGCTGTCGGGCCCCAACGTCAAGAAGGGCAAGAACAAGAAGGACCTCGCCGATCAGCTGATCGCCGACATCCGCGCGTTCAAGGCCAAGAACCAGTGCGAGCGCCTGGTCATGGTGTGGGCGGGCAGCACGGAAGTGTTCATGAAGGAAGGCCCGGTGCACCAGTCGCTGGCCTCGTTCGAGAAGGGCCTCGAGCTGGCCGACGACTCGATTCCGTCGAGCATGGTCTATGCCTATGCGGCGCTGAAGGAAGGCATTCCGTTCGCCAACGCCGCGCCGAACCTGACCGCCGACATTCCCGCCATGCTGGAACTGGCGGCGCAGACCAAGGCGCCGATTTGCGGCAACGACATGAAGACCGGCCAGACGCTGATCAAGACGATCATCGCGCCGGGCCTGAAGGCGCGCCTGATTGGCGTGAAGGGTTGGTACTCGACCAACATCCTTGGCAACCGCGACGGCGAGGTGCTGGACGATCCGGAGTCGTTCAAGACCAAGGAAGAGAGCAAGAAGTCGGCGCTCGACTACATCTTCCAGCCGCACCTCTATCCCGATCTCTACAAGGACATCTCGCACGTCGTCCGCATCAACTACTATCCGCCGCGCGGCGACAACAAAGAGGGCTGGGACAACATCGACATCGTCGGCTGGCTGGGCTACCCGATGCAGCTGAAGATCAACTTCCTGTGTCGCGATTCGATCCTGGCGGCGCCGATCGTGCTCGACTCGGCGTTGTTCCTCGACCTGGCGAAGCGCGCCGGCCGCGGCGGCATCCAGGAGTGGCTGTCGTTCTACTACAAGGCGCCGATGCACGCGAAGGATCTCTATCCCGAGCACGACCTGTTCATCCAGTTGATGAAGCTGAAGAACACGCTCCGCTACCTGATGGGCGAAGAGATGGTCACGCACTTGGTTGAAGATTACGACTAGGACTTAGGGTCTTAGGGTCTTGACGACCTAAGTCCCCGGGACCCTAGGTCCCCAGGACCTGAACCATATGACCCCATCAAAAACCCAGCCGGCGCTGTTAGGCGGCGTGGCGATCGGCGTGCTGTCAGCGCTGCCGGTCATCAACGTCGCCAACTGTTGTTGTGCCTGGATTCTGTTTGGCGGGGCGCTGGCGGCTTACCTGCACCAGCAGAACGACCCTGAGCCGATCACGGCCGGCGACGGCGCGGTGGTCGGCGTGCTGGCCGGGGTCGTCGGCGCGTTTGTGTGGCTCGTGCTCACCATTCCGATCAGCTCGGCGCTGGCGCCGTTCCAGAGCCAGATGATGCAGCGGGCGCTGCAGAACGCGCCCGACATGGCCCCCGAGGCGCGCGCGTTTCTCGAGAGCATGTCGTCGGCGCCCGCCATCGGCGTGGGCCTGATCTTTTCGTTCTTCGTGATGCTGTGCCTCAGCAGCCTGTTCGGCCTGTTCGGTGGCCTGTTCGGCGCGCTGATGTTCCGCAAGGCAGCCCCCCCGCCGCCACCACCGCCCCCGCCGCCAACCGGTTGGGCGCCGCCGCCGCTGCCGACTGAGTAAGGTTTGCGGCGCCGGGCCGACGATGATCGAGCCGGCGGCTTCGGCGCTGCAACTGCTGCGCCTGCGGCCGAAACGCTTCCGCTGGTTCGGAACCCACGGATCTGCGCGCTAAATCGCGGCATGGTGTCGGATTGACGTTGCCCATGGCGCGACGATGCTAGTCTAGTCAGGGCGGAGTACATCCCAATGAGCGACGGATCAAAGATCGAATGGACCGACGCGACGTGGAACCCTGTTCGCGGCTGCACAAAGATTAGCCCTGGTTGCACCCACTGCTATGCGCAGACATTCTCCGAGCGATTTCGGGGGGTGCCCGGTCATCCTTTCGAGCAGGGCTTTGATCTCCGACTGGTTCCTGAAAAGTTGGGCGAGCCTTTCCGATGGTCAACACCACGGATGGTGTTCGTCAACTCGATGAGCGACCTCTTCCACGACGACGTGCCGGACGACTACATAGCGTCAGTGGTGGATGTGATGCTGACAGCCGACTGGCATATCTATCAGGTGCTAACCAAGCGTGCAGACCGATTGGCTGCCTTACTGCGAGGCCGGCTGCAGCGAGCTGCCAGCCGGCCGCATATTTGGTGGGGCGTAAGCGTTGAGAATCGCAAGCACGGTGTGCCCCGCATCAAGACTCTCAGTAACACCAACGCCCGGGTTAAGTTCCTTTCGATCGAGCCACTACTGGAGGATCTTGGTCACGTTGACTTGCGCGCCATCGATTGGGCTATCGTCGGTGGCGAGAGCGGCCCCAAGGCAAGACCAATGCGTCCCGAATGGGTGCGTAGTCTGCGCGACCAGTGCGCCGCCGCCGACGTAGCCTTCTTTTTCAAGCAGTGGGGCGGCGTTCGGAAAAGCACGACCGGCAGGGAACTCGACGGCAGAACCTACGACGGGTTTCCGCTTTACAGCTTGCCGGTCGGTCCCGATGCGAGCACGAGGCGTCGACTTCGGTTAGCCGTCAGTCCGGCGTAGGGGTGACGAGTGGCTTCGTCCGCCGATTTTCACGAGAAACCGTTCGACGAAAAAACCGAGACGAAGCTCCAGATTTGAGCTGTATGCTCGTCAGTGGCTGCCCGTCTTCTTGGCACAGACCCCGCCGCCCAAGCGCGAGATTCACATCTTCGATTTCTTCGCCGGTCCCGGCGCTGATTCAGTTGGCACTCCTGGTAGTCCACTAAGGCTGTTGCGCCAGCTGGCGCTGGCGCAACAAAAGTACCAGGGTTGGTCGTCAGTTCGCGTTGTGGCCCATTTCTACGATGACGATGAAGACAAAATTGCCAGCTTGCGTCGTAGGGTTGAAGAGATAGCGCCAGTTCCCGGTCTGGACTTGGACATCGACACGGTGCCATTCAGTGAGGCCTTCTCGCGCAGCCAACCAATTTTCAATGACCGTAGCATCGCCAAGCTCGCTCTGCTCGACCAGTACGGGGTCGAGCATGTTACGGACACCGTGTTCTCTTCGTTGGTCGCTGCGCCGACCTGCGATTTTCTGTTCTTCGTGTCGTCGTCAACGTTGAATCGGTTTCGTGATCATCCCGCCATAAAGCAGAAGATCACGCGGCCAGAGGATCCGCACCATGTGCATCGAGCCGCCATGGACTACTACCGGAGTCGACTTCCTGCAGGCGCAAGGTACTATCTCGCCCCTTTCTCTATTAAGAAGGGCCCAAACATCTACGGTCTGATCTTTGGTTCGGCCCATCCCCTCGGAATGGCGAAGTTCTTGGACGTAGCCTGGTCGGAAGACGAAATCAACGGTGAGGCGGACTTCGATATTCACCGCGACAATCTGATTCCCGGTCAGCCGCAGCTGTTCGAGCCTACCAAGGTCGGGTTGTTTAAGGATGAACTCAAAAGCCTTCTGCGTGCCGGGCTACTAATTAACGAACTCGCAGTCATCGAGATATGTTTCCGCCACGGAGTAAGACCACAGCATGCCGCGGGCACTCTCGCCCAACTCAAGAGCGAGGGCGTTATAGAGTGCGCCTTCCGGGTTCCCGGGGTTCGTAACGAGAACTTGAAGGCTCCGCGACCTATTAGGCTCAGAGCGAGGTAGGCCAGAAGCATCCGGCCTTTCAACGAAGACTTGTTAGCCCGTCGCGTTGAGCCTTCCCGACAAGGAGCGCCTTCCCGATAAGAGGTGCCCTCCCGAGAAGGTGTTCCTCCCGTCATATACTGCGGGGATGTCCGACCCGGTATCCCCAGAGATCGAGGCTCTTCTCAGCGAAGATCGCAGCTTTCCACCCGCCGATGCCTTCGCCGCCAACGCGGTGATGAACGACCCCGAAATCTACGCGCGAGCCGCGAAGGATCCCGAGGCGTTCTGGGCCGGGTTTGCGAAGGAGCTCGACTGGATCCAGCCGTGGTCGAAGGTGCTCGACTGGAACCCGCCCGATGCGAAGTGGTTCGTTGACGGCAAGATCAACGTCAGCGCGAACTGCCTCGATCGCCATGCCAAATCGTGGCGCCGCAACAAGGCCGCGTTCATCTGGGAGGGCGAGCCGGGCGATCGCCGCACCCTGACGTATTTCGATCTCTACCGCCAGGTGTGCCAGTTTGCGAACGTGCTGAAGAAGCTCGGCGTGCAGAAGGGCGACCGCGTGGCCCTCTACATGCCCCTCGTGCCCGAGCTGGCCATCGCCATGCTGTCGTGCGCGCGCATTGGCGCCGTCCACTCGGTGGTGTTCGGCGGCTTCAGCGCGGAATCGTTGCGCGACCGCATCAACGACTCGGCGTGCAAGGTACTGGTCACCGCCGACGGCGGCTGGCGGCGCGGGCAGGTGGTGCCGCTCAAGCAGATGGCGGACGAAGCGCTCGAAGGCACGCCCTCGATCGAGCACGTGGTGATCGTGCAGCGGCTGCACGGATCGCCGCTGCCGATCCACGTGCAGGAAGGCCGCGACCACTGGTATCACCGGCTGATGCAGGACGCGTCGTACGACTGCCCGGCCGAGCCGATGGACGCCGAGGACATGCTCTACATCCTCTACACGTCGGGCACCACCGGAAAGCCCAAGGGCATTGTCCACACCACCGGCGGGTACCTGGTCGGCGCCTACGCCACCACCAAGTGGGTGTTCGACTTGAAGGAAGACGATGTGTATTGGTGCACGGCCGATATTGGCTGGGTCACCGGTCACAGCTACGTGGTCTACGGGCCGTTAGCCAACGGTGCGACCGTCGTGATGTACGAGGGCGCGCCCGACTGGCCCAAGAAAGATCGCCTGTGGGAAATCGTCGCGCGCTACGGCGTCTCGGTCTTCTACACAGCGCCCACGGCCATTCGCGCCTTCATGAAGTGGGGCACCAACTGGCCTGCGCAGCACGACCTGTCGTCGCTGCGCCTGCTCGGGTCGGTCGGTGAACCCATCAACCCCGAGGCGTGGATCTGGTATCACCTGCACATCGGCGGCAGCCGCTGTCCCATTGTCGATACCTGGTGGCAGACCGAAACCGGCGCAATCATGATCACGCCGCTGCCAGGGCTCACCAAGACCAAGCCCGGCTCCGCGACGCACTCGTTCCCCGGCATCAGCGCCGAGATTCTCACCGACAAGGGCGACCAGGTGCCCGTGGGCGGCGGCCTGCTCGCCATCACCAAGCCGTGGCCGTCCATGCTCCGCACCATCTACGGCGATCATGATCGCTACAAGACGCAGTACTGGAGCCGCTGGGGCCAGGACATCTACTTCACCGGTGACGGCGCGAAGAAGGATGACGAGGGCTACCACTGGCTGCTGGGCCGGGTGGACGATGTGCTCAACGTGGCGGGGCATCGCATTGGCACCATGGAGGTCGAGAGCGCGCTCGTCGATCACCCCAAGGTCGCCGAAGCCGCCGTCGTCGGCCGCACTCACGAGATCAAGGGCCAGGCGATTGCCGCGTTCGTCACGGTGAAGGAAGGCGTGCACGCGTCGGAGTCGCTCGCCGACGATCTGAAGCGTCATGTGGCCCACAAGATCGGCGCCATCGCCAGGCCAGACGACATCATCTTCTCGGCCGACCTGCCCAAGACGAGATCCGGGAAGATCATGCGACGCCTGCTCCGCGACATCGCCGAAGGCAAAACGCTGGGGGACACCACGACGCTGGCCGATCCCTCGATCGTCGCCAAGCTCAAGGAGCAGTACGAGTCGCAGGAGTGATGAATCGAGCGACCGCCCGCCCGTCGGTTGACAACGCGTGGTCTGTAATATATGTTACAGACCATTGTGATATCACAATCATCTAAACCGGCCTGGTTGCTGCTGATGTTCCAGCTGCCCACCCGGCCGACCGCCGCCCGGGTGCGCACCTGGCGCCAGTTGCAGCGGCTGGGCGCCCTGCCGGTCAAGAACAGCGGCTACGCGCTGCCACACTCGGCGGCGGCACGGGAAGACTTCGAGTGGTTGCGCGCCGACATCCTGGCCGCCGGCGGCGACGCCATGCTGTTTGCGGCCAGTGCCGTCGACGATCGCGCCGATGAGGAGCTGCGGGCTGCGTTCAGATCCGCCCGCCACGGCGAATTCCTGGAGTTGCAGAAGGCCGCGGCCACGCTGGCGCGCCGGCCCCGCCGCCAGCGCGGTCCCAGCCGCGAGGCGCAGGCCCTGGCCGATCGCCTGGCCCATCTCGACAGCATCGATTTCTTCAGCGCCAGCAGCGGACCGGCGGCGCGCGCCGCGGTTGCCGTTCTGCTGCAGCCGGCCGGGGAGGCCTCCATGACGACCGCGACCGAAACCGTCCTCAACGCGACCGACTTCCGCAAGCGCACCTGGGTCACGCGTCCGCGTCCTGGTATCGATCGATTCGCCTCGGCGTGGTTGATCCTCCGCTTCATCGACCAGGATGCGCGGTTTACGTTCGCCGATTCGTTGGCGGCGGCGACCGCCGGCCGCAAGCGCGCTGTGCCCTTTGACATGTTCGGCGCCGAGTTCGGCCATGCCGACGGCGGGTGCACGTTCGAAACCTTGCTCAGGCGATTCGCGATCAAGGGCCCTGGACTGGCCTGGCTCGCGCGCACGGTCCACGCGCTGGACCTGAAGGAAGAACACGACCGCCTCCCCGAGGCCGCCGCCCTCGGCCGGCTGGTCGAAGGCTTGCGCCAGGTTCACGCCAACGACGACGTGCTGCTCGAGAGAGGGGTCGAAGTGATCGAAGCCTATTACCGGTCGCGGCCGCCCGATGCCGATGCGCCGCCGCGCGCGGCCCGGAAGGCCGCCGGCAAGAAGGGCAGGCCGTCATGAAATGCGACCGCCGGACTTTCATCCAGTCCCTTGGCGCCGGCGGCGTCATGCTCGAGGCCGGGCCCGCCGGATGCTTCGCGAACGGCTCGGCCGCCCGCTGGCGCAGGCTGTGGTCCCGTCCGGTGTGGCCAGTTGGCGCGGCGAGTTTCCGGCGTTGCCCCAGTTGGTGAACGGTCAGCCGCTGGCCTACCTCGATAGCGCCGCTACCACCCTGCGCCCGCGCGGCGTGACCAATGCAATGGCGCGCTTCGATGGCACCGACAACGCCAACCCATCGGGAACCCTTCACACGCTGGCCCGCCGCTCGGCCAAGCATCTCGGCGATGCGCGACAACGGGTCGCGACGTTCCTGAACGCCGCCGACGCCAGCGAAGTCGTCTTCACCAAGGGCACGACCGAGGGCATCAACCTCGTGGCCGCCGCCTGGGGCCCCGCCACCCTGCGCCCGGGCGACGAGATCGTCCTGACCGTGGCCGAGCACTACTCGAACCTGCTGCCCTGGCGGGCGCTAGCTGAACGCGTCGGCGCGACCATCCGCATTGTTGACCTCAACGACGATGGCACGTTGTCGCCGTCGCGGGTGGCTGAGGCATGCACGAATCGCACGAGGCTGGTCGCGTTCAGCCACGTCTCGAACGTCCTCGGCATCATCAATCCGGCCGCCGAGGTCTGCGAGGTGGCCCGGCGTCGCGGCGCCGTCAGCCTGATCGATGCTGCTCAGTCGGCGCCCCACATCAGGCTCGACGTGCGCGCGCTTGGTTGCGACTTCCTCGCGTGTTCGGCGCACAAGTTGCTGGGCCCGATGGGCACGGGCGTCCTGTGGGGCCGCCGCGACCTGATCGAAGCCATGCCGCCTTACCAGTGGGGCAGCAACATGGCGCACGACGTCGACGCCACGTCGGCGCAACTCGAACACGGCGCGTTGAAGTACCAGGCCGGCACGCCGAACGTCTCGGGCCCCATCGGCCTGGCGGCCGCGATTGATGTCCTTGATGGGATCGGCTTCGACGCCATTGGCCGGCACGACCGCATGCTGGTCGATCACGCGGCCAGAAGGTTTTCCGAGGTCAAGGGCCTGCGCGTGCTGGGCGCGCTCAGCCCGTCCGCGGCGCGCGTCCCGGTGTTCGCCTTCACCCTGGGGAGCGTCCCGATCCCGCGGATTGTCGAGGCGATGGACGCCCGGGGCATTGCCATTCGTGGTGGCGACATGGCGGCGCTGCCGTTGCTGAAGCGCTTCGGCGTCACCGTGGCCGCGCGCGCATCGTGTTACCTCTACACGACGACCGCTGAGATCGATCGGCTGGCCGACGGGCTGACGGAACTCGCGCGCTCCGCCTGACCTGACCCCGGCTTCGCGACCGTCACGCAATCCTCGTCGATTCGTCAGGCCGTCATCACGACACCGCCTGACTGACTGCCTAAAACTCCTCCTGAACATGGAGGGGTCGATGCGGATATTCCTGGTGGTCGTGGCATGCATGGGGGCGATCGAGGCGGGTGCCGGCAACACCACCCCGTTCGCGCTCGGGCAGCAAGGCGGCCTCGTGATAGCCGTTGGGATCAACGGCGCCGGTCCGTTCCCAATGCTGCTGGACACCGGTGCCAATCATTCATCGATCTCCGCCGAGCTCGCCCACGCGCTGCACGCCCCGCCCGTCGCACGCGCGGTGGTGTCGACCCCAGCCGGCGATCGCGAGCGACTGGTAGTGCGGATCGACCGCTTTACCGTTGGACCGATCGCGGTCGCGGGCAGCGCAACCGCGGTGCCCGCGCAAGACCTGCGGCTGGGCGGCGAGTTGGCCGGCGTGCTCGGCCAGGATGTCCTGGCCGGCCTGACCTACACCATTGACTATCAACGTCACCGCATTGCCTGGGACGACCGCCTCGAGTTGAACGCTCGTGGATCCATTGCCGTGTTGCCGATGGCGTTCCGCGACGGCATCCCGGTAGTGGACATACCGCAAGGCGAGTCGATGCTCCGGTTGGTCGCCGACAGCGGGGCAGGCGGCCTGGTCCTGTTCGAGGGCCCGGAGAGTGATCTGCCGGCCATGACCCCGGACGGGGGCCTGGTCCGAGTCGACACCTTTCATGGCACCACCATGGCCAGGAGCGTCCGTATCGAACGGTTTCGTGTGGGCGTGTCGACCTACCGCGACTATCCAGCGGTCCTGCTGCAGCGCACGTCCGAGCCCGCCCACCGCGTCGATGGGCTCCTGCCCCTGCACATTTTCAACCGCGTCACCTTCGACGGCCCAGGCGGTCGTCTGATCCTGGGATGAACGGTGGGCCGAGCGGTCCGGCCGAGGCGGCGCCACGTGATGTTTTCGTGATGACCGCCGATCGTGACACCAATCGCCGTTAGCCGGCGTATCTATCAGGGAGTGACCACCCGATACCGATGGCATGAGTTCGTGCTCGACCTCGACAGTTACCGCCTGGAGCGCGCCGGCGAACCGCTGCCGCTCGAGCCCAAGGCGTTCAACCTGCTGGCGCTGCTCGTCGCCCGGCCCGGCCACGTGTTTACCAAACAGGAGATCTTCGAGGCGCTCTGGCCCGACACTGCCGTCACCGACCACGCCCTGACGCGAGTCGTGGCCCAACTGCGCCGGGTGTTGGCCGATGATGTGCGCCAGGCGCGTTACCTCGAAACCGTGCCGACGCGCGGCTATCGCTGGATTCACCCGGTCGCGACCGGAGACGCGCCCGCGCCGGCGGCGCTCCCCCAGGATCCGCCAGCCCCACGGCTGGCGGGTCGACGTGGCTTCGCGCCAGGCCTCGGTGCAGTCGCCGTACTCGCCTTGATCGTGGTGGCGATCCTGGCCTGGTCGCAAAGCAACGCGCCGGCCGAGGCGGTCGATCCAAGCGCGGGCCAGGCCGCCGCGCCGCGGGTCGCCTGGCCGGTGCAGCTGACCACGCACGGCGGTCTCGATTTCCATCCCGCGTTCTCGCCTGCCGGCGACGGCATCGCCTTCGTCTCGGACCGCAGTGGCGCGCTCGAAATCTACGTCCGCGGATCTGGCGCCGCCGGTGTCGATTCGCCGCTCACCGCCGACGGCGGCCAGAACGTGCAGCCGGCGTGGTCCCCCGATGCGGCCTCGATCGCGTTCCACTCCTACCAGCGCGGCGGCATCTGGGTGGTGCCGGCACGCGGCGGCACGCCGCGCCAGGTGGCGGCCGTCGGATCGCGGCCGGCGTGGTCGCCCGATGGCCGTTCGCTCGTGTACCAGTCCGACGAGCACGCCGACGCCTCGCCGAGCGGCTTCGGCGCGCACACCGGATCGACGTTGTGGATCACCGATGCCGAGGGCCGCGATGCCCGGCCGCTGACGAAGGCCGGCGCCCCCATTGGCGGCCACTCGGCGCCGGTATGGAGTCCCGATGGCCGCTACGTGGCGTTCACGGTCTTCGACTTCGCACCCAACAACGGTCTCTGGCTGGTCGACGTTCAGTCGGGGAAGACCGAGCAACTGCACAAGGGGCAGGGCGTGTACGAGTCGGTGTTCGCGCCAGACGGGTCGGCGCTGTTTGTGGCCGGTGGTGAGCCGCTGATTACGCGGCTGCCGTTCAATGCCGACACCGGCGCGCTGCGGGGATCGCCGGAGGTGATCCCCGTGCCCGGCGTGCCCGGCGTGCGCGGCTTGTCGATCTCGCGCGATGGCCGCATGCTGGGATTCGCCGGCCTGTCGCTCGACAGCCAGATCTGGAAGCAGCCGGTTCGTGCGAACGGCTCAGCCGCCGGTGCCGCCGTTGCATTGACAGCCGACACCAGCCGGCGGAACTCCGTGCCGGTCGTGTCGCCCGAGGGCGGCCGCATCGCGTACGTGTCGACTCGGCGCGGCGAGCAGTCCAACATCTGGATGATGGACATCAACGGCAAAGAGCTTCTGCAGTTGACGGCTGATGACGCGCCCGATCACAACCCTGAGTGGTTTCGCGACGGACGGCGCGTGGCGTTCGTCTCGCGGCGCGAGGGTGTCAGTAACGTGTGGGCGGTCGATGTCACCACCAGGCGGGCCGAGCCGCTGTTTGACTTGCCGCCCAACATCACGGAGTCCCGCCTTCCGGGATCGTTTGGCGAGCTGCAGTTGGCGCCATCGATGAAGCAGCTGGCATTCTCGGTGCTGTCGCCACCCCTCGGCCTGCGGCGGCTCTACGTCACGGGCACCGATGCCTTTGCGCCGCGCGCGATCAGCGGCGACATGGTCTCGGCCGGCTACCCGGCCTGGTCACCAGACGAACGGTTCGTGGCGGTGGAGGTGAAAGACGGGGCGTCCATGCACGCTGGTGTCATCGACGTGGCATCGGGCGCACTGCGACTGCTCACGCGCGAGCGGGGCCAGACCTGGGTGCGCAGCTGGTCGCCGGATGGCCGGCGTCTCGCGGTGGCCGCGATGCGCGACGGCATCTGGAGCCTGCGCGCGATCGAGGTCGCCACCGGCCGCCAGGAGACGATCCACGAGGGCAGCTCGCCGCGGGTGTTCGTCCGCTACCCGCAATGGTCGGCGCGCGGCGATGCGATCGTGTTCGAGCGCGGCGAAATGCGCGCGAACGTCTGGACGCTCGAGCTGGCCGGAGGGCACTAGACAGCCCTCCACGGCCCGGCCGTTTGGGCTACCATCGGGCTATGTCGATCAGTCACCTCAAGACGTCGCTCGTGGCATTCGCCTCCGCGCTGGCCCAGTTCTGGGAAGGCTATCTGCAGTCCCCAACCGCCTGTTGAGGGATGGATCCAGTGTCCTTGGAGCAGGACGCACGGGCGCGCTATCGCGCCACCGAAGCCAGCACAGCGAAGCCGTCGCGTTAGAGGCGCCTTCCTACGGAGGGTAGCTCGCCGGCGCAGCATCGATATTCCCACGACGACGAGATGGCCTTCATCCGCTATTTCCCCGAAGATGTCCTCGCGGCGGATGACCGCGTCGCCGACGCGCTGACCCCGGCACCCCATACCGTGAACCGTGCGCACGTGGATGCGCTTCGCGCGGCCGGTTACGACGACCGGACCATCCACGATGCCTGCGCCATCGTGGCCTATTTCGCCTTCGTCAACCGAATCGCCGATGGCCTCGGCGTGCAACTGGGGCGTCATGACTGAGCCGCGCCGGGAGGCTGCCGCCGGGATTGGCCGTTACCTGGTGGTTTGAACCGACCCGCGCGGCCAACACCGATCCGGCCAGGACGATCACCGCCAAGCCGATCAGTTCTCCCTCATTGCTGCCTCTCGAATGATCGCACCAGGTCGTTGCGCGGTCCCTGCTCGCGCCGATGGCAGCTGGTGCAGGCGCCGCCGCGACTGTTCACAGAGTAGATCACCGACCCGGACGGCCCGTACTCCGCCCACAGCCAGCCGTCGCCGACCAGCGAGCTGCCGATGTCCTTGACCATCACCGCGTACAGGGTGGTGGCGGCGGTCGCACCCGGCTTGATTTCCTTGAACACGATCGACCCCGTCGGGAACGTGGCACCCGCCGGCAGCCGGCCACCCTGGAGTGCGCCGGCCGCCACGGAATTGAAGCTGACCCGCACGACCGACCGGTGCGCCTCCGAGCCATTCAGGCGCCCCGCGGCGAACTCCTCCGCGTTGGGCAACAGAGTATAGCGAGCGAACGGGTCGGTCTGCGACACCAGCCGGAACAACGACGCATCGTCGCGAAGCGCGCTGGCTGGCGCGCCGCCCGGCGAAGTCGGGGTCGATGGCGACCCGCCGCAGGCCGTCGCGGCCGGCCCGGGCCGCGCGCCCAGGGGGGGGGGGCACACCCCCCCCGCCCCACACGCACCCCCCCCCAGGGGGGGCCGGGGGCCACCCCCCCC
>JBBQSP010000080.1:0-20586 GCA_038213735.1 Vicinamibacterales bacterium
GCCGGGCTGTTCCTCTGGTTCCGCAGATCGGGGTGGTGGTAGTGGGCCGCATCACGCGCCTGCCGGAAGACCTGGCCAACCAGATTGCGGCCGGTGAAGTGGTCGAGCGGCCGGCCTCGGTCGTGAAGGAACTGATCGAGAACGCCATCGATGCCAAGGCAACGCGCATCACCATCACCGTGGAGTACGGCGGCAAGAAGCTGATTCGCGTCGAAGACGACGGGATCGGTATGGATCCGGATGATGCGCGGCTCTGCCTCGAGCGCCACGCCACCAGCAAGATCAAGCGCGCCGACGACCTGGGCGCGATCGTCACCCTGGGGTTCCGCGGCGAAGCGTTGCCGTCGATGGCGTCGGTGTCGCATTTCCGCCTGCGCACGCGCGCGCGGGGGAGCGACAGCGGGACCGAGATTCGCGTCAACGCCGGCATCATCGAATCGGTGGTCGAGGCCGGCGGTCCGGAAGGCACGCTGGTCGAGGTCGCGGACGTCTTCTACAACCTGCCCGCGCGAAGGAAGTTCCTGAAGTCGGACGCGGCCGAGGCCGCGCAGGTCTCGCGCTTCGTCACGCAGCTGGCGCTCTGTTATCCCGAGGTCGGCTTCACGTTGATCAGCACCGGCCGGAAGGTTCTGTCGGTGCCGCCGGTGGCGAGCCTGTCGGACCGGCTCTATCAGCTCTACGGCGACCGCCAGGACCTGGTCGCCGTCGATCGCGAGTTTGGCGGGCTGCGCCTCCATGGCTTTATCGCTGCGTTGGCAGAGCAGGGCCCGGTGCGCGGCCCCCAGCATGTGTTCGTCAACCGCCGGATCGTGAAGGACCGCACCATCGCCCACGCGATTCTCGATTCGTACAGCGTCGCCACCACCAAGGAACGCAGCCCCGAAGTGCACCTGTTCCTCGACATTCCGCCCGACCGGGTGGACGTGAATGTGCACCCGACCAAGGCCGAGGTGCGTTTTCGCGAGCAGTCGATGGTGCACGAGATGGTGCGCCGCGCGTTGGGTGATGCGCTGGGCAAGGGCCCTGCGCCCGAGCTGACCTTGCACACCTCGGATGTGTTGCCGGGCCGGCCGCTGCAACCGTCCATTCCCGGCGCGCTCTCGGGCGGCAGTTTCACCAGCCGGTGGGCTACTGGGGCGGGTCAGGCGGGTGGGGCTGGTCAGGCGGGTGAGGTGCCAGCCCTACCAGCCTTACCCGCCCCATCTGACCTACCCGCCGTACGTCCGATGATCGCGCTCGGCCAGTTCCGCGACACCTTCATCATTGCGATGGATGACGAAGGCCTGTGCATCATCGACCAGCACGTGGCGCACGAGCGCGTGCTGTTCGAGCGCATCATGCAGCGGCTCACTACCGAGAATCTCGAGAGCCAGGGCATGTTGGTGCCGATGATCCTCGAGTTGCCGGCCGCCGAGCGCAACGCGCTGATCTCGCGCGCGGACGCCCTCGCCAAGTTTGGCTTCGAGGTCGAGGAGTTCGGCGGCGACAGCATCAAGGTCACCGCCATGCCGGCGCTGCTGCCGCGCGACGAATGCGACGCGGCGCTTCGGGCGCTGGCCGACGATCTCGAAGGCCTCGACCGCGGGTTGCGGCTCGAGGAATCGATCAAGCAGATTGCCGCGACGACGGCGTGTCATGCCGCGGTGAAGGCCAATTACCCGCTGACGCTCGAGAAGATGCATCACATTCTCGAAGAGCTGCGCGCCACCGCATACTCGACGGTGTGCCCGCATGGACGGCCGGTGATGCTGCGCATCACCCGGCGCGAGATCGAGAAGAACTTCGACCGAATCTAGGGTGCGGGTCGGTCTGCCTTTGCCGGCGGCCACAACCTGCCCGACACGGTGATCACCGCCCTGAACGAGTTTCTGACTGGTCTCAAGCTCTGACCACGGTTGTGGCGTCCGCCTCTGGGCGGACCTATAATCCACAGCGGGAGATTTCCTCATGAGCGTGACAAGGCGTTGGGCGGGCTGGGCGGCAGCCGGCCTGGTTGGATGCGTGGCGGTTACGGCCCTTCAGGGGCAGCAGGCGGCCCCGAAGGTCACGGATGCAACCCTGTTGAAGCCGGCCGACGGCGACTGGGTCGGCTACGGCCGCGATTACGCGGAGACGCACCACAGCCCACTCAAGCAGATCGATCAGACCAATGTCACCCGGCTCGCGGAGAGCTGGGCGATTGAAGTCGGTTCGGACGGCAAGCTCGAAACCACGCCACTGGTGTTCGACGGCGTGCTCTACGGCACGTCGACGTGGAGCCAGGTCTACGCCATCGATCTGCGGACGAAGAAAGTGAAGTGGAAGTACGACCCGGCGCTGGTGCGCGGTGGGTTCGAGGCCATGGGGCCGCGCCCGTGCTGTGGCCCGGTGAACCGCGGCGTCGCCATCTATGACGGACGCGTCTACGTCGGCCTGCTCGACGGTCGCCTGGTCGCGCTCGATGCCGAGACCGGCGCGCCGGTGTGGGCGGTGCAAACGACGCCTCCGGGTACCGACTACACCATCACCGGCGCCCCGCGCATCGTCAAGGGCAAGGTCGTGATTGGGCAGGGCGGCGCCGAGTACGGCGTGCGCGGATTTCTGGCGGCCTATGATGCCGCCACCGGCAAGCAGGCGTGGAAGTGGTACGTGATTCCCGGGGACCCCGCGAAGCCGTTCGAAGACGAGTCGATGGCGGCGGCGGCGAAGACCTGGACCGGCCAGTGGTGGAAGTTTGGCGGCGGCGGCACGCCGTGGGACGGGATTGCCTACGACCCGGAGTTGAACCTGGTCTACGTCGGCACGGGCAACGGCTCGCCGTGGAACGCGAATCACCGCAGCCCCGGCGGCGGCGATAACCTGTACCTGGCGTCGATCGTGGCGCTCAACGCTGACACGGGCAAGTACGTCTGGCACTACCAGACGGTGCCCGGCGACAACTGGGACTACAACTCAGCGCAGCCGATGATCCTGGCGGACCTGACTATTAGCGGACAGGTGCGCAAGGTGCTGATGCAGGCGCCGAAGAACGGCTTCTTCTACGTGCTGGATCGCGCGACCGGCAAGCTGATCTCGGGCGCGCCGTACGTCTACACGTCGTGGGCGAACTCCATCGACATGAACACCGGCCGGCCGATCGAAACCGAGGCCGCGCGCTACCGTTTCACGCCGGTGCGACTGTCGCCGTCGCCCGTCGGCGCGCACCACTGGCCGCCGATGGCCTTCAACCCGACGACCGGCCTGGTGTATTACCCCGGCCAGGAAACGAGCTCGGCGTTTGCGATGGAAGAGAAGTTCGAGTTCAAGGAAGGGCAGTGGAACCTTGGCATTCGCCGTGGCACACCGGCGGGTAGCAAGCCCGTTCCGCCGCCTCCGCCAGACCCGAAGGCACCGCCTCCCGGCGGCTTCTTCGTGGCGTGGGATCCGGTGGCGCAGAAGGCGGCGTGGAAGCTGCCGTTCCAGCCTGCCGGCGGCGCGTTGTCCACGGCCGGGCAGCTGATCTTCGTCGGCAATGGCGGCGGCAAGTTCTTCGCGCTCGACCCGCTGACCGGCAAGACGCTCTGGGAGACGCAATTGGGACAGGGCGTCGCGACGCCGATCAGCTACGAGCTTGACGGCAAGCAGTACATCGCCGTGATGGCGGGGATCAGCAAGGGCAAGGTGCACGCCTTCGCCCTGCCCTAACACGAGACAAGGAGATCAGGAGAAATTTACTCCTGATCTCCTGATCTCCTTTTGCTTTTCCACCAAAGCAGACGCTTCCTGATCTCCTTCTCGAAGCCGTAATCCGTCGGCTTGTAGAACTCTCGGCCCATCAGGTTGTCCGGCAGGCAATCCATGCTCGCCACCGCATCGGGCTCGTCGTGCGCGTACTGGTAGCCCTTGCCGTAGTCCAACTGCTTCATCAGCTTCGTTGATGCGTTTCGCAGGTGCAGCGGGACGGGTGAGGCGACGTCGTTCTTTGCGGCTTCGGCAGCCGCGCTGTACGCCGCGTAGACGGCGTTGCTCTTGGGGGCGGTGGCCAGGTAGATCGTGGCTTGCGCAAGGGCCGTGTTGCCCTCGGGCATCCCGATGAAGTGAACAGCGTCCTTTGCGGCGACGGCAATCGTCAGCGCCTGCGGATCGGCGTTACCGACGTCTTCGGACGCAAACCGGATCAGCCGGCGCGCGATGTACTTTGCGTCTTCGCCGGCCTCGACCATGCGCGCCAGCCAGTAGATCGACGCATCCGCATCGCTGTTGCGCATGGATTTATGCAGCGCCGACATCAGGTTGTAATGCTCTTCGCCGGTCTTGTCGTACAGCAGCGTGCGGTTCTGCAGCGTCTTCTCGAGCAGGGCCTGGTCGAGCCGGGGCCGGCCGGCCGGGTTGTTGGCCGACGAGACGGTGAGCTGCAGCAGGTTCAGCGCCGAGCGTGCGTCGCCGCTCGCAAACCGCGCAATCGCCCTCAGCGCGTCGTCATCGGCTTCAGGATTCTGCTTGCCGAGGCCGCGCTCGGCATCCGCCAGGGCCGTCTTCAAGATCGTGACGATGGCGTCTTCGCTCAGGAGCTTCAGCACGAAGACCTTCGAGCGCGAGAGCAGCGCGGCATTGACCTCGAACGACGGGTTCTCGGTGGTGGCGCCGATCAGAACAATGTCGCCGCTCTCGACGCGCGGCAGAAACGCGTCCTGCTGCGCCTTGTTGAAACGGTGAATCTCGTCCACGAACACGATGGTGCGACGGCCGGTCATGCGCCGCCGCTGCTCGGCGGCAGCCATCACGTCTTTCACTTCCTTGATGCCGGCGAGCACGGCGCTGAAGGCGATGAACTCGGCCTTGGTGAGGTCGGCGATCAGGCGGGCGAGCGTGGTCTTGCCGGTGCCCGGCGGACCCCACAGGATGATCGACTGCAGCAGGTCGCGCTCGATCATCGCGCGCAGCGGCCGGCCGGCCGCAATCACGTCGTCCTGCCCGACGATCTCGTCGAGCGTGCGCGGGCGCATGCGTTCGGCCAGCGGCACCGTCTTCGGATCGACCGGGGCAGGCGGGTCGTCGAACAGGCTCATCGGCCGCCTTCGCCGAAGGGCTTCGGCGCGCCAAGCGCGCGCTGCCTTCGGGCTTCGTAGACGATCAACGCCGCTGCCACGGCCACGTTCAGCGATTCCATGGCGCCGGCCATGGGGATGGTGAGACGGGCGTCAGCCGCCGACAACACCTCCTCCGGCAATCCGGGTCCCTCGCCGCCGATCAAGATCGCGACCGGGCCGCTGAGGTTGATCTCGTGCATGGCCACGCCGCCGCGTGGCACGGCTGCGATCAGTGTGACGCCGGCGGCCCGCCACTCGGCGGCCGCGCCGAGCGGATGGCGGCTGCGCACCACCGGCAGGTGAAAGACGCCGCCCATCGATGCGCGCAATGCCTTCCAGCCCCAGGGGTCCGCGCTTAGTTCATCGAGGACCACACCGGTGGCGCCGCCTGCCGCCGCGGATCGAATCAGCGCACCGGCATTGCCGGGATCCTGCAGTCCGAAGCCGGCGATGACCAGGGCGGGTGTCGGTGCCAGCACGGCCGAGGTGTCAATCGCGGGCTTGCGCGCGGTGGCCACGACGCCCGTAGGCGAGTTGACCGGCGACAGCGCGTGCAGGACCGCGCCCGATACCTCGACGATGCGCGCGTGACCGCGCCGCGCGCGATCGATCAGCGTCTGCTCATCCGCCGTCGGCGGGCCGCAGACCGCCAGCGTCTCGACGGCGATGCCCGCGGCCACGGCCTCCGCAAGCAGGTGCCATCCGTCCAGCAGCATAAGCTCGCCGCCGCGGGCGGCATCGCGGAACTCGTTGACGACTGGGTGGTGGCGGCTGGTGATGACGGTCATGGCCGGAGGCGCCGGAGGCTCAGGGCAATTGTGCTACAGTCGGTCTTTACGCGATGAAGGAAAAACTTCTTAAGCGGTTTGAAGACGAGCTCAACGCCTACGAGCGTGAGCTGCACATGGAACTCCCCAAGGAGATCCAGCGCGCGCGTGAGCTCGGCGACCTGCGTGAGAACGCGGAATACCAAGCTGCGAAAGAGCGCCAGACTCTCGTCAACGCCCGCATCGCCATGCTGAAGAGGCGCATGAGTGAGATTGCCCTCATGAACCTGGATCGGATTCCCCATGGCAAGGCGGGTTTCGGGTCGGTCGTGACGCTTCGGGAAAGAGATCAAGAGATCGTGTACCAGCTCGTGATGCCCGAGGATGCGGAGGCCGAAAAGGGCCTCATCTCCACCTCGTCGCCGATTGGCCGCGCCATTCTCAACAAGGAAGAGGGCGACTCGGTCAGCGTGACGACCCCAAACGGCACGCGCACGTTCGAGATTCTCAAGCTCGTCACTATTCACGAAGACTAGCAGGCGACGGCCGTGAGCGAGCCACGCGACTCGTATTCCCCCGAACGCCGCACTGCGCTCCTGTTCACGGGAACAGGGGCTGATGGCGTGTACCACGCCGGCGCCATGCGCGCTATCCAGGAAGCCGGCGTCAAGATCGACATCGTGGGCGGCCGCGGCATGGGCGCCGTGGCAGCCGTGCTGGCCGCGGTCGATGGCAGCGCGCAGCTTTGGGAGACCGGAGGCTTCTGGCGGGCTCAACCCGTTGCCATCTTGTATCGCTGGCGATGGCCGTTCCGGTTGCTCCGATGGCTGGCGGCCGGGCTGGTAGTGGTGTTCGCGGCGCCCGCGGCGGTGCTCATGCTGGGCTTGATCGTGTACCCCATCGCCCTGGTGCTCGGCATGGCGGGCCTCGATGCCGGCGCCCGCTTTGTTCAGTCGTTCATCGAGACGCTGACCACGGCGTTCTCGCCCGGGGCGTTGCCGACGTGGGTGCCGCGGCTCGCGGCGTTGCTGTCGGCGGCGGCGGTGGTCACCCTGGCCATCGGCGCGTGGCTCACGTGGTGGCGGGCGCCCCTGCACCGGCGCTCGGCGGGCGGGCGGGCGTGGGCGCTACTGGGGTCGCCGATTGATGCCGGCGTGGCGGTGCAGCACGCCACCGAAACGGTGTGGCGCCTACTGAAGGGCGGAGCGGCGATCAAGACGCCCGACGCTAAGGACCTGAGCCGGCGCTATGCCGAGCTGCTGGCCGAGAACCTGGGCCAGCCCGGTTTCCGCGAACTGTTGCTGGTCGTGCACGACATGGATGCCCATCGCGACCTGGTGTTCGGCCTGGTTCGGGATCCGTTCCGCAAGGCGCTGTTCCCGCCGCCGGGTGGCGTGTCGTCACGGCGCGCGGAGGCCCACGACCTGTCGAGCGGCACCCAGGCTTTTACGGCCGACGTCATGGCGGCGGCCCTGAGCCTGCCGGGCGTGAGCGATCCGCAACTGGTCCAGTTCGCACCCGATTCCTACTGGCGTGGCGAGACCCATCGCCTGGTCGATCGGCCCGCGTGCCTGGCCCGCTTGCTTGAAGAGGCCGCGGCCGCCGGCGCGGAGCAGGTCGTCATCATCGCGGCCACGCCCGATCCGCCGGGTCCCCATGAACTGCGGCCGCCACGCCTTGACGGATTTGGCCGCGTCGGCGAGCAGCTGGCCTCGGCCGAAACCGCGGCCCTCAGTGACGCCGTGCGCCACCTGCATCACCGCTTCCAGGGGGTGTACGTGATTCGTCCTGCGCACAACCCGATTCGGCCGCTCGATCTCACCGGTGCGTACGACGAGAAGTCGGACCGGGTGCAGATGCTCGACGAGCTGATGGAGCGCGGCTTCGAGGACGCCTACCGCCAGTTCATCGAGCCCGTGGTCGGCGCCTCGGGCGACCGCATGACGCAGGTGAGTCGCGACACCGACGAATACTAGCCACAGAGGACCCGGGGACTCAGAGCAAGTTCTTCAAAATGCGTGTCAGCTCATTCGAAGCTTGATCGCATTTAGGAAAGTTTTCCCTGTGTCCTCTGTGTCCTCTGTGGCTAATATTCGTAACATGAAGCCAGCCACCGATCTCATTCATGCCGGCGAACGGATCGACACCGGCGCGACGCCGTCTCTGACGGTGCCCATCTACGAGACGAGCACGTTCGTGTTCGACTCGGTGGCCGATGTCATCAAGTACCAGGAAGGGAAGCTGAACGGCTATCTCTATTCGCGCTACGAGAACCCGACCGTGGTGGCGGTCGAGGAGAAGGTCGCCGCGGTCGACGGCGCGGAGGCGTCGTTGTTGTTCAGTTCCGGCATGGCGGCGATCTCAACGGCGCTGCTGACCCTGCTCAAGCCCGGCGACGAGATCCTGTGCAGCGCGGCGATCTACGGCGGTACGTTCCACGTCATCGAGGACTTGATGGCCAAGTTCGGCGTCGAGCGCCGCTTCATCACCCTCGAGCAACTCGCGGACCTGGCCACGGTGATTGGCCCCAAGACGCGGATGGTGTGGTTCGAGTCGCCGATTAACCCCACGCTGCGCTGCGTCGACGTGCGCAAGGTCGCGGCGGCATGCCGGAAGGCCGGCGTGCTGTCGGTGATCGATAACACCTTTGCCAGCGCCCTCAACCAGCCGGTGTTGTCGATGGGCATCGACCTGTCGATGCAGAGCGCCACCAAATACTTGAATGGTCATAGCGATGTCACCGGCGGGGCGCTGTCGGGCGCCAGGGCGGTGATCGCGCCGCTGGCGAAGGCCCGCCGCCTGCTCGGCGGCATCATGGACCCGCTGCCGGCGTTTGCGCTTGGCCGCGGCATGAAGACCATGCCACTGCGCGTCGCGCAACACAACGCCAACGCCCTGGCCATCGCGCAGCACCTCGAGGACCATCCCGGGCTGGAACGGGTGTACTACCCGGGGCTCGCGTCACACCCCGACTACGCCATTGCGGTGGGACAGATGAGCGGGTTCGGCGGCGTGGTCACCATTGATGTCCGCGACGGCCAGGCCGGGGCCTTCCGCGTGTTCGACCGGCTGAAGGTGATCAAGCGCGCCGCCAGCCTGGGCGGCGTCGAGAGCATTTGCAGCCTGCCGATCCTGACGTCGCAGTACGGCCTCACCGATGAGGAGCTGGCGGCGGCGGGCGTGTCGAAGGGGATGATCCGGATATCGATCGGTCTCGAAGACGCGTCGGACCTGATCGCGGACCTGGAACATGCGTTGACTTAGCCACAGAGGGCACAGAGGACACAGAGTAAATCCTTCAAAATGCGTGTCAGCCCATTCGAAGCTTGATCGCATTTAGAAGAAGTTTCTCTGTGTCCTCTGTGGCTAATTATTTGTCTCGGGTTTCGTGGAGGAACTCGAGCACGAGTTCCAGCATCCGCTGGTTGATGCGGCTGCCTTCGTAGGTCCCGAACTTCTTCTGGAACGCCTCGATCGGCACCACCGCCTTGGCCATGGTGCGGTGGCCGCCGGCGCTGCCGATGTCGTTGAACCATCGGCGGACGAAGTCGCCGGCGTTACGCGAGTAGCCCAGGTTGCGCACCGACACGACGAAGGTGTCGTTCACCACGCCGCTGATCACCGTCCACTGGACGTTCTCCAACTGCAGATAGAAGTCGGCCACGTAGGGGATGAAGTCGTCGCGCGGCGGCTCGCCCAGGAACGCGCAGAACACGTGTTCCATCATGCGTCCCTGCTGCCAGCCCTTGATCAGGTAGTCGAGCCGCTCGGCGGTGATTTCCGCGCCCTCCATCTTGCGGATCATCGTGGAGTCGGCCAGCGGATACAGGTGCGAGAACGAGTCGAGGTCCGCGCGGTTGGCGTGGCGGTTGAAGAACAGGGTGTCCGACTTGATCGCGTAGAGCATCGCCGTCGCCGTCCGCTCCGAGATGTCCATGTCGACGGCGCGCAAGTGCTCGGTCAGGATCGTGCTGGTCGAGCCGTAGTCGGGGCGAATGTCCTTGAAGATCGCGTTGTAGCCCGCCTGCTCCGGATGGTGATCGATCACCAGGTCGACGTGCGGCAGCAGGCCGGGGAAGTAATGCGGCTGGACGTCGACCAGCGCAATCTTGTCGAAGTCCTTGAACTGATCGGGCGTGATCGTCTCGATCTTGAGGTCGAGCAGCTTTACCATCCGCAGGTTTTCGGGCCGCGTCACCGGCTGCAGGCAGCCGACCACCGCGGTCTGCCGGGTGCGGCGCAGGATGGTGCGCAGTGCCAGGCCGCTGGCCATGGCGTCGGGATCAGGATCGTTGTGCGTCAGGATCAGCACGCGGTCGGCATCGGCCATGTACCGCTGGTATTGCTGCACCCGCTGGCGCGTGACCGAACGGCCGAGTTCGGTCAAGAGCGGCGGGCCGGTCAGCTCCGCCAAGGTGAGGGTCGTCACCTCGGGGAACTCGTCGCGCAGCTCTTCGGCACGGCGCACGTCGGCGAGGCTGGTGCCGAGCACGTAGATGAGGGTGCCGCCGGCGCCGCGCAGCGCTTCCAGCACCTTGCGCAGGCCCTTGCGGCCGTTATCCTCGACGAAGACCGGGGTAATGGGGGAGAGGCCCGCCTTGACGTAGCTGTCGACTCGCGCCGGATCGGCCACCGAGATCGGCAGGTCCGATTCTTCGAAGTGCCGGGCGAGCGCCCGGCTTTCAACCAACACGTCAAGCTCCGCGTTCGGAGTGAGGACTGCTTCCAGAAGCCGAACCACCAACTCCGTGTGACAGACCGCAAGACAACGCACGATCCTTTGATTATATCCCTGCGGGCTTTGGTAGCATGGCGGCGTGCGACGGGTGATCGCCGCTGGCGTCGTGGTGGTTGTGGCCGGTTTTGCCGCCTCCGTGGGCGGGCAGCAGCGCTTCCGCTCTGGTGTCGAGCTGGCGACCTTCGGCGTCACCGTGGTCGATCGCCGGGGCAACCTGGTCACCGACCTGACGCGTGACGACTTCGCGGTGGTGGAGGACGGCCGCCCCGAGGAGCTGCAATATTTTGCGGTCGGCGACGGCGACACGGCGCCGCCCCTGCACGTGGGGCTGATGCTCGACGCGAGCGGCAGCATGCAGAGCGACCTCAAGCTGGCGCAAGGCGCGTCAATCAAGTTCCTGAACCTGCTACCCCACGCCGAAGACATCACCCTGGTCGACTTCGATACGCAGGTGCGCATCACGCGCTATCCGCAGCGCGACTTCCCGAGGCTGGTCGAGCGCATCCGCCAGCGCAAGCCCGATGGCTGGACGGCCCTTTACGACGCGCTCGGCACCTTCTTGAACGGAGTCGATCAGCAGGAGGGACGCCGCGTGCTCGTCATGTACACCGACGGCGCCGACTCGCGATCGGTGCTCAACCTCGGTGAGACCCTGACGCTGCTGCGCGCGTCGCCGGTCACGGTCTATGCCATTGGCTTCGTCGGCCACACTGGCTCGTCGCGGCAGTGGCTGCAGATGACCTTGATGCAGTTGACCGAGATCACCGGCGGACAGGCCTTCTTTCCCTCCAGCATGAAAGGCGTCGAGGAGGCGTACGACCAGGTGCTCGCCGAGATCACCGGGCAGTACCACCTCGGCTACCTGTCGGACAACACCGCTGCCGACGGCGCCTGGCGCAAGGTCGAGATCAAGGTGAAGCGGCCCGATGCCCGCGTCCGCGCCCGGAAGGGCTATTTCGCCCCGTACAAGACCGCGCAGAATTAGGGTACGATGGTGTGCTCTAGGTCACGCCGAACTGCGTGACCGACACGCCACCATGCCCTCCGTCTCCGATCGTTTCGTCCTCGCGTCAGACTTCGAGCTCGCCGGCGATCAGGTGCACGCTGTACCCGAACTGGTCGACGGCTTGACCCGCGGCGACAAGCACCAGGTGCTGCTCGGCGTCACGGGATCGGGCAAGACCTACACCATGGCGCAGGTCATCAACCGGGTGAACCGGCCGACGCTGGTGATGGCCCACAACAAGACGCTGGCGGCGCAGCTGTTCCAGGAGTTCCGGCGTTTCTTTCCCAACAACGCCGTCGAGTATTTCGTGAGCTACTACGACTACTACCAGCCGGAGGCTTACATGCCCTCCAGCGACACCTACATCGAGAAGGAGTCGACGATTAACGAAGAGATCGATCGCATGCGCCTCTCGGCCACGCGCTCCCTCTTCGAACGCCGGGATGTCATTATCGTCGCGAGCGTCTCATGCATCTATGGCCTGGGGTCGCCAGACGCCTACTACGGCCTGGTCATGCCGCTCGAGAAGGGGCAACGCATCGAGCGAGATCAGGTCCTGCGCAAGCTCGTCGAGATCCAGTATGAGCGCAACGATCTGGAGTTCAGCCGTGGCACCTTCCGGGTGCGCGGCGACATCATCGAGGTCTACCCGTCGTACGAGGAGTTCGCGTTGCGCATCGGCCTGTTTGGCGACGAGATCGACGAGCTCACCTCGTTCGACCCGCTCACCGGCAAGGCGTTCCGGCGCCACGACCGCACCACCGTGTTCCCCAAGTCGCACTTTGTCACCGGGCGTGAGCGACTGAAGGAAGCGGTGGTGACCATCAAGGCTGAGTTGGAAGAACGCCGGGGCGATCTCGAGCGCAACGGCAAGGTGCTGGAAGCGCAGCGCCTGCACCAGCGAACGATGTTTGACCTCGAGATGATTCGCGAAATTGGCTACTGCCACGGGATTGAAAACTACTCACGGCACCTGACGCAGCGCTCGGCGGGGCAGCCACCGCCGACGTTGCTCGACTACCTGCCGGCCGACGCGCTGGTCGTGGTCGACGAGAGTCACCAGACGGTGCCCCAGATTCGCGGCATGTATCACGGCGACCGTTCGCGCAAGGAGGTGCTGGTCGAGTACGGCTTCCGCCTGCCGTCGGCGCTCGACAACCGCCCGCTGAACTTCGACGAGTGGGAAGGGCGGGTCGGGCAGCTGGTCTACGTGTCGGCTACGCCCGGGCCGTACGAGCTGAAGATGGCCGGCGGGGTGGTGGTCGAACAGGTGATCCGCCCGACCGGCCTGATGGACCCGCCCGTGGAAGTGCGGCCGGTCAAGGGCCAGGTCGACGACCTGCTGATGGAGATTCGTGATCGGGCCACGCGCAAGGAGCGGGTGTTGGTCACGACGCTGACCAAGCGGATGGCCGAGGACCTGACCACCTACTACCAGGAACTCGGAGTCAAGGTCCGCTACCTGCATTCCGACATTGATACGCTCGAACGCGTCGAGATCCTGCGTGATCTGCGCCGCGGCGTGTTCGACGTGCTGGTCGGCATCAACCTGCTGCGCGAGGGCCTGGACCTGCCGGAAGTGTCGCTGGTAGCCATTCTCGACGCCGACAAGGAAGGCTTCTTGCGCTCGGCCGGTGCCCTGATCCAGACCTCGGGTCGCGCGGCGCGAAACCTCAACGGCCGTGTGATCATGTATGCGGACCGTCATACCGACTCCATGCGCGCCGCCATCAACGAAACCGAACGCCGCCGCACCCGGCAAGCGGCCTACAACCACGAACACGGGATTACCCCGACCAGTATCGTCAAGGCCATCGACGACGTCTTATCGAGCGTGTACGACCGTGATTACTCGTCGATCGTCGACCCGCGCGAAAAGCAGGTGTTCCGGACCCAGGCGGAACTGGATGCGCATATTGTCACCCTCGACGACCAGATGAGGGGCGCCGCGGCCAACCTGGACTTCGAGAAGGCGGCCTCGTTGCGGGACCAGATACGCGGGCTGCGGACGCGCGATTTGGGGTTGGGGTCCTTCGACTCCGCCCAGGGCAAGCCCTTCGACTCCGCTCAGGGCAAGCGGGGCAACGCATGAATGGCGCGCGGCAAGCCTGGCTGCTCGAGTGGCTCAAGAACGCCCTGCTCGAGGTCCAGGAGTACTTCAAGTTATGCCTCGCCGCCATCAGGGGGGCGGTGTCGCGGCCGTTCTACGCCCGCGACGTCATGGAGCAGATCGACGTCATTGGTCTCGGCTCCCTGACGGTGGTGATCCTGACCGGTTTCTTCACCGGCGCCGTGCTGGCCCTGCAGTCGGGCATGACGCTCGACCAGTTTGGCGCCCGGCCCTTCGTCGGCCGGCTGGTCAGCGCGTCGATGATCAAGGAACTGGGCCCGGTGCTGACCGCGCTGATGCTGGCCGGCCGGGTCGGCTCGGGCATTGCCGCCGAGTTGGGCTCGATGATGGTGACCGAGCAGATCAGCGCCCTGCGCGCCCTCGGCACCGACCCGATTCGCAAGCTGGTGGTGCCGCGCGTACTGGCCGGCTTCATCATGTGCCCGATCCTCACGGTGGTCGCCAATGCGGTTGGGCTGACGGGCGGCTGGTTGATTGCCATGACGCAGTTGCGCGTGCCGTCTGGCGTCTACTGGAGTTCAGTGGTCGAAGGGCTGTATATCCAGGACGTCTGGATGGGCCTGATCAAGCCGTTCTTCCTCGGCTTCGTAATCGTGACCATTGGCTGTCATGTCGGCTTGCGCACGAGCGGCGGCACCCAGGGCGTCGGCCGCTCGACGACCAACGCGGTCGTGGCAGCGTCTGTTGTGGTACTGATTGTCGACTTTTTCCTGACCCGGCTGTTAATCTCGATCTTCTTCTGATGCGTCACAAGAGCCTCGATGAATTCGGCGTCGCGGTCGAGCTGGCCGAGCCCCACGCCCCGGTGGTGCTGTTCGACAAGGTGTGCCTGGCCTTCGACGAGAAGGTCATCCTGAAGGACGTGACCTTCGACGTGCGCGCCGGCCACACCAAGATCTTTCTCGGCGCCAGCGGCGCCGGCAAGTCAACGATCCTCAAATTGATGCTGGGGCTGCTCAAGCCCGATTCGGGCACGATCTGGGTACTCGGCCACCGCGTTGACGAGATGACCGAACAGCAACTGATGGGCGTGCGCCACCACATGGGCATGGTGTTCCAGGAGGGCGCGCTGTTCGACTCGTTCACGGTCGGCGAGAACGTCGGCTACAAGCTCTACGAGGAGACCACGCTGCCGCTGCCGGAAGTGCGCCAGCGCGTGGAAGAGGTGCTCGGCTTCGTCGGGCTCGGCGAGCACATCGACAAGCAGCCGTCGGAGCTGTCGGGCGGCCAGCGTCGGCGCGTGGCGATTGCCCGCGCCATGGCCGCGAAGCCGACGTTGTTGTTGTACGACGAGCCCACCACCGGTCTCGACCCCATCACCTCGCTGTCCATCGACGCCGAGATCATCAAGCTGCGGGACCTCGAGAACGTGACCTCGGTGATCGTGACCCACCAGCTGCGCGATGCGTTCTACGTCTCGACCCATGCCGCCTCGCGCAGCAGTGGTGGCGAGCTGGAGATTTCCGCCGCCGACCAGGCGAAGGTCAGCCAGGCCGACTTCGTTATGCTGAAGGACGGCGGGATTCACTTCGAAGGCTCGGCCGACGAATTGCGGGCCTCGACCGACGAGTACATGCAGACGTTTCTTTCGTAAGGGGATCACAGCACCATGCCGCGCACTCATTCACTCGCCTGGGCCCAATTGAAGTTCGGCATCATCGCCGTCTTCGCGCTGATCATGGCGGGCCTGTTGATCTTCGCCGTCGGCGGTGGTGGCGGCATGCCCTGGCAGAATTACTCGCTGAAGACGCGCTTCGGCAACGTGGCCGGCCTGATGGCGGGGTCGCCGGTGCGGGTCGCCGGCGTCCAGGTGGGCACGGTTGACCAGGTCATCCTGTCGGATACCGGCGTTGAAGTGTGGTTCAGCGTCAAGGACGAGTACATGTCGCTCGTGACCGATCGATCGAATGCGGTGCTCGGCAGCATCTCCTTGCTCGGCGAGAGCGCGGTCGACATCACGGCCGGCATCGGCGGCACGCCGGTCCCGGAATGGGGCTACGTGAACTCGGGTGTCGCTGAAGGCAGCATCGCGCAACTCACGACCGAGGCCACCGCCGGGCTGAACGAGGCGAAGCTCTTGATCTCGGACCTCCGGGCCGGCAAGGGCACCGTGGGCAAGCTGTTCACCGACGACACGATTTACCGGGAGTTCGAGAGCTTCGTGCAGGCGGCCGAACGCGTGGCGCGAAACGTCTCCGATGGCAAGGGCACGATCGGCAAATTCGCCAACGACCCCAAGATGTACGACGAACTCGAAGCCTCAATTGCCAACCTCAACGTGATTACCGGCAAGCTGCGCAGTGGCGACGGCAGCCTGGGACAGTTGATGAACGATCCCGCGCTCGCCAAGAGCCTGAACCAGACTTCCTCGAACCTCGAGGCGATGACCGGCAAGCTCAATCGCGGCGAGGGCACCGCCGGGAAACTCCTGAACGACGATGCGCTCTACCAGCGGATCGACAGCATGACTGCGCGCCTCGACACGGTTTTGCAACAGCTCAACGATGGCCAGGGCACAGCCGGCCAGCTGCTGCACGATAAACAGTTATATGAGAACATGAACGGAGCGGTGGCCGAGATCAAGGCGCTCATTGCCGAGATCAAGAAGGACCCTAAGAAGTACCTCAACGTGAAAGTCAGCATTTTCTAAGGAGCCCCATGTCGAAAGACAGCAGCGGCAGCAGCATGATGATGGCGTTCGTGGTCGGCGCCTTGACGGGTGCGGCCGTGGCGATCCTGTTTGCGCCGGCCTCTGGCGAGGAGACCCGCGAGTACCTGGGCAAGAAGGCGCGCGACAGCAAGGACAAGGCCCGCGAGGCCATGGACCAGGGCCGCGAGTACTACGACCGCCAGCGCGAGAACCTCGTCACCGCCGTGGATCGCGGCCGCGAGGCCTTTCAGCAGGCGCGCGAACGGGGCGACCAGGCGTGAGCGACACCGGCGAACTCTTTCTCGGCGTCATCGCCTTTGCGGTGTTGCTGATGGCGGTGATCCAGGTCGCCGCCATTGTCGCCGGGTTCCGTCTCGCCCGGCGGGTCGACCAGCTCGCCACGCAGCTCGAGCAGGACGTCAAGCCCCTGCTCGCCAACCTGACCGCAGTCACGACCGAGGCAGCCCGAACGGCCGCCCTGGCCGCCAGGCAGGTGGAGCGCTTCGACCAGGTGTTTGTCGAGTTGGCGGCACGTGTGGATCAGACGCTGGCCGCCGCGCAGTCGTTTGTCATCGGCCCGGCCCGCCAGGGCATGGCGATCTTCGCCGGGGTCTCGGCGTTGATCGATTCATTCCGCGGCCTGCGCGAAGCCTCGCGCCGCCGGCAGGCCAGCCGACCGGCAGTTGACGAGGAAGAGTCGCTTTTCATCGGCTGAATCCGCCTTCGCCCTAGGCTTCGGCCGGACAAGTGTGGTAAATGGGGGCATGAAATCTGTGTTCCGTTCCCTCACCCGGCTGCTCGTCCCGGCGCTGCTCGTCACGGCCTTCGCCTCGCCGTCGTTCGCCCAAGATCCACAGTCCGCCGCCCTGGCCAAAGAACTAGCGCAGCTACTGACCGAGAAGAAGCTCGACAGCGTCGCTGCGCGGATGTCCGACAACCGCGAGGAATTCGTGGGCGCCCTGAGTTTTCCGGGCCAGTTGATGGTGGTGTGGGCCCGGACGACCGCGCCGGCCGTGGTCAACGAGAAACTGATCCGCAAAGAATACAAGGAGGTCTACCTGGACCTCAACAGCGCCTCGGTCGTCGAGTCGCGTAACTTCGTCACTGACCTCGGCCCTGACGGACTCCGGTCGAAGCCCGCTATCAAGCAGGGGCCCTCGGACTCGCACGACCTGGGCGCCAAGTCCATGCGCTTCGATGGCAACTGGCGGGAAGACAAGATGTCGGAGGCCGACTACATGAAGGCGCACGCCTCGGCCGACGCGGCGTATGCGCGGGCGCTCCAGGCGCTGCTGGACGAAATCAAGAAGACCAGCTAAGACTGCTCCGCGCCAGGCGGTCATTGCCGCTAGACTAGGAGGCGTCCGAGGGCGAATCACCGGCGATTGGCCCTCGGCCCCTGTCTTCATATGCGCGCAGCCACCAGCACGCCACCGCGTCCCTTGCTTCTGCTGGTCGATGACGACCCGCAGATCCGCCAGCTGCTGGGCGACATCGGCACGCGCGAAGGCTTCGAGATCCTCGAGGCCGCCGACGGCGCGGCCGCGCTCCAGATGCTGGCTCGCCGGCACATGGATCTCGTCCTGCTCGACCTGCACATGCCCCGCGTGAACGGCCTCGACGTGCTGCGTGCAGTCCGGGCCGGCGGCACCAGTTCCCAGATCGCCCTCATGAGCGGGGCGACCAGCGTCGAAGACGCCGTGGAGGCGATCAAGCTCGGGGCGACCGAGTACTTCTCGAAGCCCCTCGACTTACCCCGGGTGCGGACATTGATGGGGGCCATGCGGCAGCAGTTCCAGGACCGCACGTCGGTGCTGGACAGCGATGCCGCGCTGGCGGCTCGCCTCGAAGTGTGTGGCATGGTCGGCCGCTCGCCGGCGATGCGCGAACTGTTCAGCGTGATCAGCCGGCTGGCGCCACATGCCCGGACGGTGCTCGTGACCGGCGAAACCGGAACCGGCAAGGAGCTGGTGGCCCGGGCACTGCACGCGCTGGGACCGCGCAGCGCCAAGAAGCTCGTCACCGTCAATTGTTCGGCCGTGGTCGAAACCCTATTTGAATCGGAACTGTTCGGGCACGTGCGCGGTGCCTTCACGGGTGCGACGGCCGACAAGGCGGGCGTGTTCGAGGCCGCCAATGGCGGCACCGTGTTCCTCGATGAAGTAGGGGAGCTACCGGCGGGCGCGCAGGCCAAGCTGCTGCGGACGCTCGAGAACGGCGAGTTGCATCGCGTGGGCTCGGTCGAGCTGAAGCGGGTGGATGTGCGCGTGATCGCGGCGACCAATCGTCGTCTCGATGCCGAGATCGCCGCGGCCCGTTTTCGCAGCGACTTGTATTATCGCCTCAACGTCGTCGAGATTACGGTGCCGCCACTGCGCGAGCGGTCCGAAGACGTCCCGTACCTGACGGCAGCGTTCGTTCGCCGGTTCTCGCAGGAATTCGACAAGCCCATCACCGGGCTCACGGAGGCAGCTGAAGAGCGGCTGGTGCAGTGGCCCTGGCCGGGTAACGTGCGCGAGCTGCGCAACGTCATCGAGCGCGCCTGCCTGTTGTGCGAAGGGCACTTGTTGACGGAGGGCGACCTCGCCCGATCGCTGGTCGAGCGACCGGCGGCCGCGCCGGTGGCAGTCCACGATGACGAACCGGCCGGCCCGCCTCCCGATGCCGACGCGGTGGCGGTGGCGCTCGACGGCACCGGCGGCAACAAGTCGCTGGCGGCGCGCCGTCTGGGCATCAGCCGCCGCGCCCTCTATCGCCTGATCGACAAGTACGCCGCGAAGCCGGGCGGCGCCTGAATGCGGCGGGCGACGCTGCTTCTGGTCGCCGCCGTGACGACAGCGGCGGCCTTGCTCTATACCAGCAGGCTGTCCCATTCGCCCGCCTACCTCATGCACGACGAAATGCAGTTCGCGTTGCAGTCGATCTCGATCGCGACGTCGGGACGGGATCTGTCCGGACGCCTGCTGCCGGTCTTCTTTACCGAGCCGGAATTTCCGGCGGGGCGCGACCCCGCCGTGATTTATCTGACGGCCGCGGTGCTCACGGGGCTGCCCATTTCGGAAGCGAACGTCCGGCTCCCGGTCGCCCTGCTCGGCGTACTCAACATCCTCCTGATGTTTCTGCTGGCGCGACGGCTATTCGGCAGCGACTGGATGGCGCTCGTGGCAGCCGGATTGATCGCGCTGACACCGCTGCACTTCATCCGCAGCCGTTTGCTGCTGAGCCCGCAAACCTCGATTCCGATCATCCTGGCGTGGCTGCTGTGCCTGGTCGCATTCTCCGATCGGGCGACGCTTCGGCGGCTGGCCACGGCGGCGGCGTGCCTGGCGATGGGCGTCTACACCTACCTGGCGTGCGTGGTGATGATGCCGATTTATTGGGTCATGACCGCCTGGATCGGGCTCAAGAAGCTGGGACGGAGCGCGGTGATGACGCTAGCCGTGGCGTTTGCCGTGCCCCTGGTGCCCATGGCGATTTGGTACGGCACGCACCCGGAGCGGATGTCACAAGTGGTGGGCGCCTACGAACTCGGCCACAGTGTCGCGGCCACCGGCGCCACCGTCGGCGCCGGGTTGGCCTCGGCGCGAAAGGCGCTGGGCCTGTACTGGTCATTCTTCAGTCCGGAGTACCTGTTTCTCCTCGGTGACTCGAGCCTCATCAACTCGACGCGCCACACGGGCCTGTTCCCTTTGAGCTTCGCGCTACTGATCCCGTTCGGCATCTGGCACCTGGCGACGCGCCGCCGTGAACTCGATCTGGTGGTCCTGGCAGGACTGGTCACGGCGCCCGTGGCCGCGGTGGCATCAGGCGCGATCGAGATGAATCGCGTGCTGTTCGTGGTCCCGTTCGGTGCGCTGGTGGCCGCTTACGGCGTGGAGTGGCTCGTCACGGCAGCGAGGCGCGCGGGAACGATTGTGGCGTTGGTCCTGGTGGCAGCGGTACCGCTACAGTTCGCCGCCTTTTACGACGACTACATGGGCCGCTACCGGGTCGCGGCAGGCCCGGCCTTCGGAGGTAACACCCGGGAGTTGTTCATGACCGCAATTGCGAGGGCAGAGACTGGCGATGCACGGCCGGTGTACGTCAACGCGGCCATCCCGTATGCGGGCCGTTATTGGCGGTTCTACGCCTTGGCCGGGGGCCGGCCTGACGTGATCGACCGCTTCCACACCTATGGCCAGCAACTGCCTTCGCCCACTCCCGCGGGGGCCCTCCTGGCCTGCGCGCTGGCCGATCCAGCGTGCGC
>JBBQSP010000081.1:0-20516 GCA_038213735.1 Vicinamibacterales bacterium
CTCCGCAGTGGCCAGATCAAGCTGCGCAGGCTGGTCGGCTGGGCCGAGATGGAGCGAGTGAAGGAGGCCGCGTAGGGCAATCTGCGATCACGCGCTGGTGATGACGCGCTCACGCTTTTCCACCACTTGACAGACACGACCGTAAGGGGCTCTGTGTCCTCTGAGTCCTCTGTGGCTGATGTAAGCTGAGCCCCGAGGAATGGCGAGATACTTCGTCACGGGCGCAACCGGTTTCATCGGTGGCGAAATCGTCAAGCAGCTGATCGGGCGCGGCCACAAGGTGGTGGCGCTGGTCCGTTCGCCGCACAAGGCCGCCATGCTGAAGGCCCTCGGCGTCGAGATGCATGCCGGCGACATTACCGATCGCGACACCCTGCGCGCGCCCATGCAGGGCGCCGACGGCGTGTTTCATGTCGCGGCTTGGTACAAGGTGGGCGTGCACGAGCCGCTGGCCGATCGCATCAATGTCGATGGCACGCGCAACGTCCTTGAGACCATGCGGACGCTCGAGATTCCGCGCGGTGTGTATACCAGCACGGTGGCGGTGTTCTCCAACACCAGGGGCGCCGTCCCCGACGAGACCTATCGCTATGACGGCGCGCACCTGAGCCAGTACGACCGCACGAAGTGGATCGCCCACTACCGCGTCGCCTTACCCAAGATCCAGGACGGCTTACCGCTGACGATCGTCATGCCCGGCCTCGTTTACGGCCCGGGTGACACGAGCGGCATGCACACGGCCCTGGTGGACCTGTTGCGCGGCCGCCTGCCGATGACGCCGGCCCGCACCGCCTTCTGCTGGGCGCACGTGGAAGACACGGCCCGCGGCCACATCCTCGCGATGGAAAAGGGCGTGCCGGGCGAAACCTATCTCATCACCGGCCCCCCCCATACGTTCGAGCATGCGTTTGATGTAGCCGCGAAGATTGGAAAGGTGAGAGCACCGTTGATACACCCCGGGCCGCGAACCATGCGCAGCGCTGCCGCCCTGATGAGCCTGGCCGGACGGTTCGCCAACCTGCCGACGGCGTTGCAACCCGAGTCGCTGCGTGTGCTGGCCGGCACGACCTACCTTGGCGCCAACGACAAGGCGGTGCGTGACCTGGGCTTCACGGCCCGTCCGATCGAGGAAGGGCTGGCGCAGACCATCGAACACGAACTGCGTGCTATCGGGCGTGGCTGACGAGAAACCGGCGGAGGTCCCGGAAGGCGCGGGCGCGATGCGAGACAGCGGCCTTCTCTTCCAAGCGCAGTTCCGCCGTGGTTTGGTTGAACGGCAGGTAGTGAAAGATGGGGTCGTAGCCAAAACCGTGCCCGCCCCGCGGAGCGTCGGCGACGGCGCCCTCGATGGTGGTCTCGGTTTCGAACAGGATCTCCTGACCGCTGGCCACGGCCAGCGCCGTCACGAACCGGGCTTGCGAAGGCCGGCCCGCCAGGCGGCGATAGATCTCCGCAAAGCGGTCCTCGTAGGTCGCGGTCGGTCCAAGGAAGCGCGCGGATCGCACCCCGGGTTCGCCACCGAGGGCGTCCACCTCGAAGCCCGAGTCTTCCGCGACCGTGACGAGGTCCGTCGCAGCGGCATACGCCAACGCCTTGATGCGCGCGTTTTCCCAGAACGTGGCGCCGCTTTCTTCCGGCTCCGGCACGAGCGCGAGGTCAGCCAGCGTCACCAACTCGAGTTCGACTTTGTAGGGCCCCCCTTTATGGGGGGCCTCCATCAACGGACGAATCTCTTTCAGCTTGTTCTGGTTGGTCGTGGCAACCAAGATCTTCATCGGCCGAGAATCGGCCCGATGATCTCGCGCTGCTTGGCGACCAGGTCGTTAATGCCCTTGTCGGCGAGCGCCAGCAAGCCCGTGAGCGCGTCGGTGCCAAAGGGCTCGGCCTCGGCCGTCCCCTGGATCTCGATGAACCTTCCGTCGCTGGTCTTGACGATGTTCATGTCGACGTCGGCCTTCGAGTCTTCCTCGTAGGCCAGGTCGAGCAGCGGCATGCCGCCGACAATGCCCACGCTGGTGGCCGCGACGTAGTCCGACACCGGAATGGCGCGCAGCGCGTCCTTGTTCTTGAGCTTACCGAGCGCCAGCACCAGCGCGACAAAGGCGCCGGTGATCGAGGCGCAGCGGGTGCCGCCGTCGGCCTGGATCACGTCGCAGTCGATCCAGATGGTCCGTTCGCCGAGCTGTTCGAGCTTGATCACCGAGCGCAGTGACCGGCCGATCAGGCGCTGGATCTCCATGGTGCGGCCGCCGACCTTGCCGGCCGTGGCTTCGCGGCCCGAGCGGGTGGAGGTGGCGCGCGGCAGCATGCCGTACTCCGCCGTGACCCAGCCCTTGCCGGCGCCGCGCAGGAACGGCGGCACCTTGTCTTCAATGCTGGCCGTGCAGATCACGCGCGTGAAGCCGACCTCGATCAGCACCGAGCCTTCCGCGTGGATCGAGAAGTTCGGCGTGATGGTGGTGGGGCGCAATTCACCGGGGGCGCGATCGTTCAGGCGTGTCATTGGGGGCTCGGGGGTGTTGGTGTGGTGGGCGGCAGAAGCAACCCCTCATTCTTCCGCAGCGGGCGGCGCAAGTCCACATGTCCCGCCAGCGTGTCGACTTCCTGCCCGCCGATCAGGATCTGCACTTCCTGCAGGTTCGGCAGGTTGGTCAGCAGCGCGTTGACGATGGTGTAGACCGTCATCAACTCCTGGTGGGAGCCGCCGGGGTGCGCGGTCCTGATGACGGGGTCGAGATCCACGAACGCCTCGTTGCGCTCGGAGATGAACACCCCGCGCAGCGCCGCGCCTTTCGGAATCGTCGACACCAGCGGCGCGGCCGGCTCGGCCGACAGCTGCGCTTCGAGGATCGACCGCGCCTGGGCGACCGCGCCCACGGCCAGCGGCACGTCGCGCTCGGCCGCCACCAGCCGCAGGCCGTCTTCGGCCGCGAAATACAGCGTGGCCTTGATGCGCGGCACGGCCGGATCGTCCAACGCCGGCGATGCCGTGACTGGCGCGCCGGCGGCCGCGCCTGGCGCCGGTGTGTTCAGCACGCGGCTCAATCCGCCAATGACGGCCCAGGCGAACAGCAGCGCCGCGGCGGTGCCGGCGAAGATGGCCGCCCACTGTCCGGTCGTCAGTTTCCGCGGCAGCTTAATGTTCAAGGAACCCGCGGAACTTGATGAGGGCATCAAGCAAGGCTTGCGCGACCTGATCCTGGTAGGTGCCGTTCGCGAGCTGGGTTTCCTGCTCGGCGTTCGAGAGGTAGCCGATCTCGACGAGCGCGGCCGGCATGTTGGCCCCCACCAGCACCCTGAACGGCGCCTGCTGCACGGCCCTTGGGCTCATCTCGACGCGGGCGGCCAGGGCCTGTTCGACGAAGCCGGCGAGGGCCGCCGACTGTTCCAGGTAGCGGGCCTGCGCGGTCTCCCAGAGGATCAGGTCAATCTCGCGCGAGCCGCCGCCGAGGGCCGGCAGGGTGGTGGCCTGGTCGCCGGCCCGCTTGCGCGCCTCGGCATCGGCGCGTTCCACCGTCAGGAAGTAGACCTCCGCGCCCTTGAGCGCCGGCCGCACCGCCGAGTTGGCGTGGATGCTGAGAAAGACGTCGGCCTGGTGGTTATTGGCAAACGCCGAGCGGTCATCAAGTGACAGCGTGCGATCGTCCTCGCGCGTCAGGAAGACCTTGGCGCCCAGGCGGCTTTCAATCAGGGTGCGCAGCCGGCGCGCCACCGACAGCGTCACGTCCTTCTCGAGCGTGCCGTTCGCCCCTTGCGTGCCGAGCTCCTCGCCGCCGTGGCCCGGATCGATCACCACCGTGCGCAGCCCCGTTGACGGCGCCTGCGACGGAATGACCAGCCGCGCATCCGGCGGCGGCACCGCCGGCGTCACGGGCGCATCGGTGGTGGCGGCCGGCAGCAGGTCCACAGTGAGGCGGCCCGAGCCGGCGTCGGCCTGGGACGTCGTGACGCGGTACGACGCGTAGCGCGGCCCGGTCGTCAGCACCACGGTGTTCGGCGCGTCGCCCGCGGTCAGCCCGGTCAGGAAGGTTTGCGGCGGCAAAGACGGCAGCGCCAGGTCGAGCACGTCGGCCTCGAACTGCACCACCAGCCGGCCCGCCTGCGCCGAGACCCGGGCCTCGGTGTTCGGCGTGATCTCGAACGTGACGGCCACGTTGGTGGAGCCGGCATCGACGCGCGCGACCACACGCGGCACCCGCACGTCGCCGACGATCAACAGGCGTGCGGCCCGCCGCAGGTCGAGTCTGGTATCGAGCAGCAGCGACAGGGCCCGCGGCAGGAACTCCGCCGGCACGAACCAGCGATTGTCGCGCCGGACCGGCGGCGCGGGAAGGTTGACCAGCCGGCCGCTGACCGAGACCACGGTCTGATCGACGGTCAGCACGATCGACCGGCCGCGCAGCGTGATGGTGAGGCCGCCGGCCAGCCGATCCTCGCGCGCGGTCGTACCAAACGCGGTGTTGATGTCGTCGACCGCGACGTAGTCCTGGTTGTTGATGGCGGTGATCGGCAGGGGCTTGCGCCCCTCGCGCGACAGCACGGTCAGCGACGGTGTCTGGGCCGCCGCAGCGAGCGACAGCGCCAGCACCGCCACGACGGCGGTCCACCGCAGGTGGGTAACAGTCAACGAACAATGATAACGCGAGGTCCGGGCGGTTGCCGTGAAAGCCGCCGCGGGCCGGGCTAGATTCCGAGGCGCCGGAAATTATCGCGGATTGCCCGGTAGCACTCGCACGACATCCGTTCGAGCTTCTTGCGGTCGAGGACGGTAATGCGGCCGTACCGGCTCGAGATCGCCCCGGCCTTCTGCAGCACGCCCATGACCACCGTGACGCTCGGCCGGTTGGTACCCAGCATGATCGCGAGGAACTCCTGCTTCAGCAGGAACTCGTGACCCTCGACGCGGTCGTGGGTCTGCAGCAGCCAGCGGCTGCAGCGCTGCTCGAGTCGATGCAGGGCGTTGCACGCCGTGCACTGCATGATCTGCAGGATGTGCGCCTGGGCGTAGCGCGCGACCAGGTCGCGGAAGGGACCTGGCTCGGTGGTGTAGTCCAGGAAGCGGGCGGCGGGCATGGCCGGCAGCCGGCCGTCGGGGACCTGCTGCAGCGTCCGGCCGGTACCGACGGCATCGCCGAGAAACACGCCCACGCCCAGCATGCCCTCGATCCCGACGGTGGCGACCTCCACCAGCTCGCCGTCGCGCATCTGGTTGGTCACCGAGTACACGCCGCCGTTCGGGAAGTACACCTGGCGCGACACGACCCCGCTTTCGAAGAGCGCGGCACCGAGCACCACGTCGACGATGGTGAGGTCCTTTACGACGCGCCCGTAAAGCTCAGCCGGAAGCTTTAAAAGGATCTTGTTTTTAAGCGGTGTTCCATCCGATAGAAGCCGGATCGCCGGACTCCGAGTGCTGCGCATGATGTCTCCTCTAGCGAACCCGACGAAGAACTGTCGAGAGCTTCGATGAGACTGTTGTGACCCAGCGTGATGCGGAGGGCAGCTCAGGAAGGCGGACGCAATCGCAGGTTAGCACCGCGACCGTATCCAGACTGTATCCTACCCGACAATGTGCGTCAGCTGACCTTCATTTCCGGGACGCTGGCGCTTCTGTTTTAGCGTCGAGCTGGGTGGCCGATCTATCGCCGGGCCGGTCAGAGCTGCTTCGCCATGAAGCGCGTGCCGGCGATGGGCGTGTCGTAGTACGGCGCGATATCGACGAACCCCAGCGCCGTGTACAGCGCCTGCGCATCGCCCATCATCGGCAACGTGTCGAGCCGCATCTCGCGATAGCCAAGTGCCCGTGCTTCATCAAGGAGCCGGGCAATCAATGCCCGCGCCAGGCCATGCCCTCGCGCCGGTGGGCTCACATAGAGGCGTTTCATCTCCACGATGAATTCTGCGTGCGGTCGCATCCCAATCATCGCGACCGGCGGTTTACCAGGCCGTGCGGCCACCAGCAGGACACCTCTCGGTGGCCCGTAGTCGCCGGGCAGGCTCTCGATCTCGGCGTCGATCTCCTGAAAGGCGAGGTCGAGCGCGATCCAGGCCACATACTCCTGCAGCAGCCTGCGGACCTGGGGCATGTCTGAGCTGACGGCGGGTCGTATTTGGGCGCTGCTCACAAATGCCTCGCATGGAATCACAGAAGCACGGAAAAGCACCGCTTGAGTCTTGGCTGATGGTCAGTGCTTCCGTGATTCTGTGTTTCGGTGGGCCGCATTTTGTCAAAGAATCCCCAACCGGAGGCCCTGGGCAACGGTCTGATACACGTGAGTGTCTGGACTCTCCGTGCCGATGCTGATTGCGCCTCCCGCGCAAGCGGCCGCCGACCCGCCGACCCGGTCGGCGATCGCAAGATCATCGTCGAAGCCAAGGCCACGGTGCTGAAGTAGGTTTTTTGGCGTGATGCCTCCGTTTTTCCTATGGGGGCAATAAGAAGACATTTGGTTGCGTGGAATCCGACCCTGTGTGAAACTTCTCACATGAATCGGACCTCCAGAGCATTTGGCAGCGTCGCGACGGCGTGGATCGTCGCGACCGGCATCAGTGTGTGGGCCCAGGCCCCGGCCCCGGCCCCGGCGGGCCCGGCTGCCGTGCCGGCCGAGGCCAAGAAAATGAAGGCGGCATTCGCCTCGTCGCCCGCGGCCATCGATGCGGGCAAGGTGCTCTACACGAAGTACTGTCGCTTCTGTCACGGCAACACCGGCGGAGGCGACAGCACCATGGCGCCCAAGAACATGAAGCCGTCGAACCTGACCGACACTACCTGGACCCGCGGGTCGAGCGAAGGCGAGATTTTCTGGGTGATCCAAAACGGCGCCCCGCCCGCGTACGACATGAAGGGTCTCAAGGGCAAGATCACCGACGCCGACACCTGGAACCTCGTCCACTACGTCCGTAGCCTCGGTGGCGCACCCAAGTCGTAAGACCGCCCCTTCGCCGGGGCATCGGTCAGGCGGCGCGTGGCCCTATGTGGCGCTCGTGTTCCTGTTCCTGGTCACCGTCGCGACGGCGGCGTGCGAATTTGCCAGTCCTGGCCGACCGTCCGGCATGTCCGATCGCTCGCGATGGGGCACGTCGGCCGTGTTCACGACGGCGCACGCCACGCCGGGCGAGGCGATCGCGGCGTTTTTCGATCGGCGGCCCGCCAACGTCGAACAGCCGTTCGACTTCTCGCACCAGATTCACCTCTCGAAGGGCGCGGTCTGCACCGACTGCCACACCGGCGTCGAGACCGGACCGCGGGCCGGCTTGCCGAGCGTGAATACGTGCATGATCTGCCACTCGCAGATCGCCACCGAGCGGCCGCTGATCCAGCAGCTCACCAAGATGCAGGAGCAGGGACTCGACCTGAACTGGCGGCGGGTGTATGACTACCAGCCGCAGGCGCACGTGCGGTTCAACCACGCGCCGCACATCGCGGCCAAGGTGGAGTGCTCGACGTGTCACGGCAACCAGGCGGAGCAGACCGTGGCCCGCCGCGCCGTCAACATGACGATGTCGTTCTGCGTGAACTGCCACAAGGAAAAGCAGGCGTCGAACGACTGCCTGACTTGCCACTACTGATCGTGTGAGCAACATGGACCGCCGAAATTTCATCAAGCTCACAGCTATCACCGGCACCGCCGCTGCGCTGACCGCGTGCGGGAACCCGGAGAATCAGATCATTCGCTTCATCCCGGAAGACGACCTGGTCCCGGGCGTGGCGACGTGGAAGCCCAGCATCTGTCCGTTGTGCGCCGCCGGCTGCGGCGTGATCGCGCGGGTCATGGACGGCGATGCCGAAGTGTTCCGCAACGGTCAGCCCGGCGTCATCACCATGGGGCTCGCCAAGAAGCTCGAAGGCAATCCCGAGGATGCCATCAGCCAGGGCAAGCTGTGCTCGCGCGGGCAGGCGGCCATCCAGGTGACCTATCACCCCGACCGCCTGGCCAACCCGCGCAAGCGCACCGGCGTGCGGGGCAGCGGGCAGTTTATCGACGTCTCGTGGGACGAAGCGATCAAGGAGCTGGTGGGCCAACTCGATGCGCTTGCCGCAGCCAACGACCAGCAGTCGCTGGCGCTACTGACGAAGCCGCGGCGTGGCCGCCGCCTGGATCTGCAGGCCGAATGGCTGCAGCGCTTTGGCGCCAAGGCGCCGGTGACCTACGAGTTGTTCTCAGACGAAGTGTTGCGCCGCGCGAATGCGCAGGTCTTTGGTTCGCACCAGTTGGCCACGGTTGATCTCGAGAACGCACGCTACGTGATCTCGTTCGGTGCGGACTTTCTCGGCACATGGAACTCGGCCGTCGCGCAGAGCGTGGCCTACGGCCGCATGCGCCAGGCGGGCCGGGGCGTCCGGCCCAAGTTCGTGCACGTGGATGCGCGCCTGACGCAAACCGCCGCCAACGCCGACGAGTTCGTCGCGTGCAAGCCGGGCACTGAAGGCCTGCTGGCCATGGCCCTGGCCACCATCCTGAACAGGACCGCCGACGCGGGCGACTATGCGCCTGCGATCGTCGCCGAGAAGACCGGCGTGGCGGTGGAGAAGATCGAGCGTCTCGCGCGCGAGTTTGGCGCCAACGGACCGTCGGTAGCGCTGGTCGGCGGCGCGCCACTGGCCCACACCAACGGGGCGTTCCACGCCTTCGCGGTCAACACGCTGAATCGAGCGGCCAACGCCTTGAATCAACCGGGTGGCCTGTCGTTCGTGCCGCAGCCCAGCCAGGCGGCGACGCGCCCGCTGAAGGAGATTCTGGACGCAGCCCCGAAGGTGCTGATGCTGGACGATGTGAATCCGGTGTTTGCGTCGCCGGCGTCGTGGCAGGTGGCCGAGGCGCTGAAGCGCGTGCCGTTCATCGTCAGCTTCGGTTCGTTCGTGGACGAGACGAGCGCGCTGGCCGATTTGATCCTGCCGGATCACTCGTTCCTCGAGTCGTGGGTGGACGCGGCGCCGGAGAGCGGATCAGCGAAGGCTGCGCCAAGCAAGTTTGGTCCGGTGATGCGGCCGCTCTACGACACACGTTCCACTCCCGATGTGCTGCTCGAGGTGTCGCGCAAGCTGGCCACGCCGTTCGCGCCGGCCCTGCCGAGTACGTTCGAGGAGTATTTGAATGCGGCTGCGCCTGAGGTCCGGCTACAGCCGGACGCCACATCCTCAAGCCCCAAGCCCCAAGCCCCAAGCCCTGTTGTCTACGCCGACCCGGTTTTTGACGGAGAGGCGAGTCAGTATCCGTATCACTTCCTGCCGTACGCCTCGCAGGCGCTCGGCGACGGTTCGACCGCGCACCTGCCGTGGCTGCAGGAACTGCCGGATCCCATGAGCTCGGCGATGTGGTGCAGCTGGGTGGAGATTAACGAGATCAAGGCTCGCGAGCTTGGTATTGCCGAGGGCGACCTGGTGGAAGTGACGTCCACGCAGGGCAGCGTGCGCGCGCATGCGTTCCTCAATCCCGGCCTGGCGCCGGACGCGGTGGCCATGCCGGTCGGGCAGGGCCACACCAACTTCACGCGCTATGCGACCAATCGCGGCGTGAATCCCATTGCAATCCTGGCGCCGACGACGATTCCCGAGACCGGGACGCTGGCGTGGTCGGCGACGCGCGTGAAGATCGCGCGCGTCGGCGGACCCGACACCGACGGCCTGATCCTGTTTGGCGGCGCCACGCGCGAACGGCCCGACTGGACGCACGGCAGAGGAGACCAGCACTAATGGCCTATAGATGGGGGATGGCCGTTGACCTCGACAAGTGCACGGGCTGTGAAGCCTGTGTCACGGCCTGCCATGCCGAGAACAACATTCCGACCGTGGGTGCGCAGCAGGCGGCCCGCGGCCGCGCCATGCACTGGATCCGCGTCGAGCGCTACTACGAAGGCAACTTTCCCGACGTGAAGGTGAAGTTCCGGCCGGTGCTGTGCCAGCAGTGCGACAACGCGCCGTGCGAAGCCGTGTGCCCGACCTACGCCGCCCACCAGAACGAAGACGGCCTGAACGCGCAGGTCTACAACCGCTGCATCGGCACCCGCTACTGTGCCAACGCCTGCACCTACAACGTGCGGTTCTTCAACTTCTTCAACCCGGAGTGGCCCAAGCCGCTCAACCTGCAGCTCAATCCCGACGTCTCGATCCGCGAAGTGGGCGTGATGGAGAAGTGCACCTTTTGCGTGCAGCGGATCAAGGCGGCCAAGACGACGGCCAAAGCCGAGAACCGCGGCCTGGTGGATGGCGCGCTGCAGCCGGCGTGCGCGCAGGCGTGCCCGACCACCGCGCTCATTTTCGGCGACCTGAACGATCCGAACAGCCGCGTGGCGCGGCTGTCGCAGTCGCCGCGTGGCAGCAAGTTGCTCGAAGACCTCGGCGCCGAGCCGAAGATCCCTAATCTGGACAAGCAAAGCTGGCATGAAACGGACGCTTACTAAACCCATCGCGGACGACTTGATCCGGCCGTTGTTCCAGACCTCCATCTGGTTCTACGCCATCGTCTTTGCCGCCGGCACCGTCGTCGCCTGCGGCGCCGCGGCGTGGGGCTACCAGGTCTGGTTCGGCATTGGTTCGGCGGGCATCCGCTGGCCGGTGTTCTGGGGCTTTTACCTGGTCAACTTCGTGTTCTGGATTGGCATCAGCCACGCCGGTACGCTGATCTCGGCGATCCTGCGGCTGGTCAACGCCGGCTGGCGTCGTCCGGTGACGCGGTGCGCCGAGGCGATCACGGTGTTCGCGTTGATGATCGGCGCGATGTTTCCGATCATCCACCTGGGCCGTCCGTGGCTGGCCTTCTGGCTGTTCCCGTATCCCAGCGACCGTGACATCTGGCCGAACTTTCGGTCGCCGCTGGCCTGGGACTTCTTCGCGATCAATACCTATCTCACCGGCAGCGTGCTGTTCCTGTTCCTGCCGATGATTCCCGACTTCGCGCTGATTCGCGATCGCTCGACCGGCTGGCGGAAGACGGTCTACGGCGTGCTGTCGTTTGGCTGGCGTGGCACGACCAGGCAGTGGAACCGGCTCGAATCGGCGATGCAGATCATGGCCGTCGCGATTCTCCCGGTGGCCGTTTCGGTGCACACCATCGTCTCGTTCGACTTCTCGATGGCGGCCGTGCCGATGTGGCACTCGACGATCTTCGGGCCGTACTTCGTGGCCGGCGCCATCTTCAGCGGCATCGCGGCCCTGATCATCGCCATGGCGGTGCTGCGCAAGATGCTCGGGCTCGAGAAATACCTGCAGCCGCTGCACTTCGAGAACCTCGGCAAGCTGCTGCTGTTGATGAGCATCCTGTGGGCCTACTTCGTATTCGCCGAGCGGCTGACCGTGTGGTACGGCAACGAGCATCACGAGATGGTGGTGTTCTGGGCGACCCAGCGCGGCGCCTTCGCGCCGTTCTACTGGACCATGGTGATCTGCAACTTCGTGATCCCCTTCGTGATCCTGGCCAACTACAAGACGCGCAACATTACCGGCTGCGTGATCGCCTCGATCGGCGTCCTGATTGGGATGTGGCTCGAGCGCTTCCTGATCATCATTCCCTCGCTGGCGCATAAACAGCTGCCCTATTCGTGGGGCGAGTACGCGCCGCAGCCGGTGGAGTTGACGATCATGGCCGCTACCTTCGCGGGCATGATCCTGCTCTACGCGCTGTTCTCGAAGTTCGTGCCCATCATCGCGATTTGGGAGCTCAAGGCCGGCTTGCCGTCGCGCCTCGACACGGCGACCCTGGCCGAGACGTCGTTGCTGTCAACGCGCCTCGACAGCGAAGAGTTCTCGGCAGACGCGTCCTCGACCCAGGGGGAACATCGATGAGGGCCGTCTACGGTCTGTACAACGACCCGCACCTCGCGCAGCAGGCGGTTGACAACCTGCGCGCGGCCGGCGTTGCCGACGCGGACATCACCGTCATTTCGTCGGAGCCGTTCGACCATTTCGAGTTCGGGCACCGCGACGCCAAGACGGCCATGCCATGGGTGGCCGTGGCCGCCGGTGTCGTAGGGATGGGGCTGAGCTATTACCTGCTCGGGGCCGCGCAGCGATCGTGGCCGCTCGTCACCTCAGGCATGCCGATTGTGCCGCTGTGGTCGAACCTGATCATCATTTTCGAGATGACGATGCTCAGTGCCATCCTGGCCACGGTGGTTTACCTGTTGGTCTCGGCCGGCCTGCCCAGCCGTGGCGGCAAGATGTACGACCCAGAGGTCTCTGACGGTTATATTCTCGTCGGCGTGGAAAACCCGGCCGACGCCGCTCGGTTGGAGCCCGCCCTCGCGATCGAGGGCGGACGGGTGAAGCGGATCTCGTGACTTGGTGATCTCGTGTTCTGTGATTTTGCAATCTCGTGATTTGAGGTTCCGTTGGTCGCCACTCGTATCGTCGTGTCCGCGCTTGCCTGCCTCCTGCTCTCTGCCTCTTCCGCCCTGCCCCAGACACCGGTAGCCGGCAGCGCCAATCGGAAACAGGCCATGGCGACGCGCGTCCCGAACGGCAGCGTACGGGTTGACGGCCGCCTGGACGACGAAGCGTGGCAGAAGGCCACGCCCATCACCGACTTCATCCAGAAAGAGCCTGTCGAAAACGCCGCGCCCACCGATCCGATGGAGGTGAGGATTCTCTATGACGATGACGTGCTGTACATCGGTGCGCGGATGTTCAGCAAGGACGGGCGCATCCAGGCGCCGCTCGGCCGTCGCGACAGCACCGGCCAGGCCGAGCACATCCTGGTCTCGTTTGATACTTTTCTCGACCGCCGTACGGCCGTGGTCTTTGGCGTCACCGCGTCAGGGGTCCGCCTTGACCGCTATCACTCGACCGACAACGAAGACAGCTACGATTCCGGCTTCGACCCGGTGTGGCGCGCCGAGACGCAGGTGTCGGGCGATCAGTGGACGGCGGAGCTGTGGATCCCGTTCTCGCAACTGCGCTTTAATCCGCAGTCGGTGCAGACCTGGGGCTTGAACCTGTTTCGCTTCCGCCCGACGCTGAACGAAGAGAATTACTGGATCGTGATTCCGAGGACCGAGCGGGCCTGGTCCTCGCGGTTCGGCGATCTCACCGGCATTGCTGATCTCGTGGCGCCACGGCGCCTCGAGGCCCTGCCGTACGTCGCCGGTGGCGCGACCTTCAACGGCGAGAATCGGGACCTCTCGAATCCGTTTGACGATGGCAAGAATCTGCAAGGGCGTGTGGGCGCCGACGTGCGAATGGGGCTTGGTCCGAACCTGACGCTTGAGGCTGCCATCAACCCGGACTTCGGCCAGGTCGAAGCGGATCCCGCGGAAGTGAACCTGACGGCCTTCGAGACGCGCTTTCCCGAGAAGCGGCCGTTCTTTCTCGAGGGCGCACAGCTCTTCAATATTGGCCATCCCAACTTCTATTACTCCCGCCGCATCGGCAACCGGCCCATCGGCCCGGCGAGCGGCGACTATGTTGACTATCCAGACTCCAATACCATCATGGCCGCGGCCAAGCTCACCGGCCGTCTGCCGTCGAAAACCTCGATCGGGCTGCTGACCGCGGTCACCGACGACGAAGAGGCCCAGGTGGCGAGCTCTGGTGGGTTCGACCGCCAGGCTATCAAGGTGTCGCCGCGCGCGTACCACATGGTGGGCCGCGTGCTGCAGGAGTTCGGTCCGTTGGCCTCGACCGCCGGCTTCATCGTCAATTACGTTCACCGCGACTTCGACGAAGGCAGCCCGCTTGTGAACCTGTATACGCGCGACGCCCTTGGCATCGCCGGCAACACCACGCTGCGTTTTAAGGGCGGCCAGTACGAGCTGCGCGCCTCGGGCGGCGGCTCGGTGGTGAACGGCAGCGAGGCAGCGATCACGCGGGTGCAGCGCTCGAGCGCCCACTACGCGCAGCGGCCCGACCGCGACTACTCGAAACTGGACCCGACGTTGACCTCGCTCGGTGGCTGGACCGTGCAGGCCGCCTTCGACAAGACTGGCGGCCGGCACTGGCTGTGGGGCGCCAACACGAAGATCGACTCCGAGAACTTCGAGACCAACGACTTCGCGCAGTTGAACGGCGCCGACGGCTGGATGACCAACGCCAACATCCGCTGGCGCGAAACCCAGCCAGGCCGCGCGTTCCGCAGCTACTCGCTACAGTTCGACGCCCAGACCGACACCACCCTGCGCGGCCTGATGCAGAGCGGGCGCCTGCGTACCAGCGCCAACGCTACCTGGCTGAACTTCTGGACATCGAGCATCAACGTGGCCCGCGACTTCGAGCAGATGAGCGTCTCGCTGACCCGGGGCGGTCCGCTGATGGCGCGCGGGCCTGGATGGACCACCAACGTCAACTTCGGCAACCCCGCCACCTCGCGCACCCGCGTCGGCGGCTCGGCGCAGTTGCGCAACAACGACGATGGCGCCTCGGTCAAGAGCGTGAGCGCCTTTGTCTCGATGCGGCCTGGCCCCAGCGTTCAGTTCTCGGTGTCGCCGTTCTGGGACAAGGTGACCGAGCCGCAGCAATATGTGACCACGCTTCCCCACGGCCGGCCCGAGACCTACGATCGCCGCTACGTGTTCGGGTTCATCGACCGCAACACGGTGTCCATGGAGTTGCGTCTCGGCCTGACCATCCGGCCGGACATGAACCTGGATATCTATGCCGAGCCGTTTGCCGCCGCCGGCCGCTACTACGACTACGGCGAGTTGCTGGCGCCGCAGAGCCGCGAGCGGTTGAAGTACGGCACCAGCGGCTCGACGGTGACGACCAATCCCGATGGCAGCCAGACGGTCAACATCGACGGCGCCTCTTTCACGCTGCGCAATCGTGACTTCAACACGCTGTCGTATCGCAGCAACGTCGTCCTGCGCTGGGAATACCGCGCGGGCAGCACGCTTTACCTGGTGTGGCAGCAGGACCGATCCGGCACCGAGACGATCGGCTCGCCGGTCAGCGCGAATGACGCCTTCCGATCGATCACCGCGCCGGGATCGAACATTTTCCTGATTAAGACGAGTTTCTGGATTCCAATTGGGTAAGCGGTGTTGCCTTATTGGCCTAGCTTGTAAACCAACAGCTCCCCGGCAAATCCAGGTCCGCTGACGGCGACCGCGATGTACTGCGTGCCGTTGATCGAATAGGTCATCGGCGAGCCGGTCTGCGGGGCCGGCATGAACACCTTGCCGACGTCCGCGCCCGTGGCCTTGTCATACGCGCGCAGGTAGGCGCCGCGGCCGTCTGGAGTGGTGGCGAAGCCGCCCTCACCGGCGATCAGCAGCGTCTTGGTGGTGAGCACGCCGATGCGGCCCGTCCGGCCGAGGCGGGGCAGCGTGAGGCCCTTGAGCGCCGGGTGGTTCTTGATGTTGTCGGCCGTGTCGCCATGGGGAATCTTCCACGCGAGGCTGGCGTTCTTCATGTCGAGCGCGCTGATCGTCGCGTAGGGCGGCTTGATCAGCGGCAGCCCCTGCACGTTCAGGCCGCCGCCACCACCCGGTCCGCCGGCGCCGGGCGCGGGCGGATTCGGGTTACGCGCCGCGCCGCGGACGTAGAGCATGTCGGACCGGCCCTCTTCTGGCGGCAGCAGGCCGAGCGTAGTGACCGCGACGTTGGTGAAGATGTAGAACATCTTCGTTTCCGGATCGAACGAGCCGCCCTGCCAGTTGGCGCCACCCGTGACGTCGGGAATCATCAGCGTGCCGCGTGGGCCGTCCCACTGGCTGACGACCGGCGGCGTGAAGATCGGCCCGAGTTTGTACATCGACGCAAGCTTGGCGCCCTCGGCCTTCAGTTCGGGCGTGAAGTCGATCAGGTCGTCGAGCGTAACGCCCTGGCGTTCGTAGGCCGGCGGCTTGGTGACGAACGGCTGCGTCGGCGAATACCACTCGCCGGGGACGTCGCCCTTTTCGACCGGGCGCTCTTCGATCGGCCAGATCGGCTTGCCGGTGACGCGGTCAAACACGTAAAGCCAGTTCTGTTTGGTCGGCTGCGCGACCGCCTTCACCGGCTTGCCGTCGACGACCAGGTCCATCAGGATCGGCGCGCACGGGATGTCGTGGTCCCAGATGCCGTGGTGCACGAGCTGGTAGTGCCACTTGCGCTGGCCGGTCTTGATGTCGAGCGCGAGCAGGCTTTCCGAGTAGAGCGACGTTTCCGGGCCCTTGCCCGAGCCGCGGCGGTGGCCGCCGTAGTAGTCGCCGGTCGGCAGTTCCACCGGCATGTAGACGATGCCCAGTTCTTCGTCGGCGCTCATCTGCGCCCACACGCCGACGTTGCCGGTGTAGACGTGCGCATCGGGATCCCACGTCTCGAAGCCGGCTTCGCCCTTCAACGGGATGGTGTGGAAGATCCACACGCGCTTGCCGGTGCGGACGTCGTAGCCGCGAATGTAACCCTTGACGTTGGCCTTGCTGCGCGGCGCGCCGCCTTCACGGTGCGCGGCGCCGATCACGACAATGTCTTTTGAGATGATCGGCGCGGCGTGCAGGCCGATGTCAGCGTTGACCAGGTCAATGCCGTCCTGGTCGAGGCCCTGCTTGAGATCGACGATACCGTCGGTGCCGAAGCCGGCAATGCGCGCCCCGGTCTGGGCATTGAGCGCAATCATCTGGTAGCCCGGCGTGACGTAGATGATCCGCTCGTCCTTGCCGTCGCTCCAGTAGGACAGGCCGCGGCCCGACAGTTGGCGCGGCGCCGCCGCGGCGCGCGGACCTTCGTTGATGCTGTGCATCCACAGTGTCTCGCCAGTGGTCGCGTCCAGCGCGACGACCGCGCGGCGGGTGCCGGCGGTGGTGAACAGCCGGCCGTTGACCATCAGCGGCGTGGACTGGAACTGGAACTCCGGCCGTGGCCCGAAGTTTTCGGTCCTGAAGCGGAACGCCAGCTGCAGCTTGTTGAAGTTAGCCGCATTGATCTGGTCGAGCGGCGAATAGCGCGTGCTGGCGAGGTCGCCGCCGTAGGTCGGCCATTCGCCGGCCTTGGGCGTCGTCTGCCCGCGCATGGCCGCCGTGGCCGCGCCGATTCCCAACGCCAGAACGCCTGCCCGCACCCACCACCGGCTCGAGATTCGAATCATGGCGCCAACTGTATAATTCAGGCGGCGATAACTCAAGTAGTGCCAGAAGGGCGGCACTTCAGTGCCGCCATGTGGGGGACAGCATGCGATTGAGAGCCAGCATTCGAGGCATGGCGCTTTGCGCGCTCATGTTCGGCGCGTCGAGCACGGTGTGGGCGCAGGCCACGCCGGCCGCCATCACCGTCACGAGCCCGACGATTACGGCCAACGAGACGATTCCGAAAGACCACACCGCCGACGGCCGCAACGTCTCGCCGGCCTTTGCCTGGACCGGGGCGCCGGCGGCGACCAAGCAGTTCGCGCTGGTGTTCGACGATCCCGACGTGGTGTTTGGCGGACAGACGTTCGTGCACTGGGTGATTTACAAGATCCCAGGTACTGCCAAGGGTCTGCCGGCCGAATTGCCGATGGGCGCGACACTGACTGATCCCGCCGGCGCGATCCAGGGGCCGTCGGGCTTTCGCCAGATGGGCTATCGCGGACCCGCGCCGCCGCCCGGCAAGCCGCATCACTACACCTTCACCGTCTACGCACTCGACGCGGAGTTGCCGCTGGCGGAAGGGCTGAATCGCAACGCGCTGATGGAAGCCATCAAGGGCCACATCATCGGCCAGGGCTCCCTGGTCGCGATCTACGAGCGCTTCCCGAAGTAGGCCTCGGCGCTCACGCGCCTCGTGGGGCTCGCGCCTTCGGCGCTCGTGGGGCTCGGGCTGCGCCCTCGTGTGGATCTCGCATTAGCACCTCCGTCCCTACGAGCGGCGGAGCCGCGAGCCCCACGAGGCGCGGAGCGCCTAGCCCTACGAGGCGCGCAAGCGCCGAGCCCCAGGAGCGAGCGCAGCGAGCGAGCCCTCGCCGCGCCCTAGACCGTCACGTTCTTCCAGTTTTTCGCAAGATACTCCGCGGTTCGCCACGCGAGCGCCTGTACGGTGAGCGTCGGGTTGCGCGCGCCGCTGGTGCCCATCACCGACGCGCCGAGCACGCCCAGATTCGGTGCCTCGTGCGAGAAGCCCCACTCGTTCACGACATTGGTTTCGGCGTTGCGGCCCATCCGCGTGCCGCCGTAGGCATGGGTGGTTGGGCCCATGGAGCCAAGCGGGTTGGCCTGCGTGGCAATGGCGCCCGCAGCCTTGTACCACTGGATCATCTTGTCCTGCGTGTGGGCGGTGACCCTGCGTTCGTTGTCCTTGAAGTCGGCGGTGATGCGGCACACCGGGAAGCCGAGCGGATCCTTCACCGTAGGATCGAGATCGAGGAAGTTATCCTCGTAGGGTAGCGTCGTCTTCTGGATGTACGCGGTGTTGGTCCGGTCCGCATTCTCCATCACGAATTTCTTCCAATCCTTACCCCACGTGTGGGTCCGCCCGAACGTGCCCATGCTCGCCGCGGCAATCGGCCGGCGGTCGGACATCACCCACAAGTTGCCGCCGCCGATGTAGTCGAGCGCGCCGTGGTCGTAGTTGTCGTCGGCGAAGTTGTCAACGGCGACGCCCTGCGCCGGCAGGCCGTACCACGCGTTGATGTTGAAGGGGAACAGCGCCGTCACGCCCGCGCCCTGCGCGTGGCTGAAGTAATGGCGGCCGACCTGGCCGTGGTTGTTCGACAGGCCGTCCGGGAAGGCCTTTGACTTCGACAACAACAGCAAGCGCGCGTTCTCGTAGGTGTAACTGCCGAGCAGCACCGCCTTGGCGGGCTGGATGAACTCCTGGCCGTCGGTGACGTAGGTGACGCCGGTGACGCGGCCCTTGTCGTCGGTGTCGATGGAGGTCACGTGCGCGCGGGTGACCACTTTCAGGCGGCCGGTTTCCTGGGCGCGCGGAATGGTCGTGAGCTGCGGGCCGTTCTTGGCATCGACATGGCACCCGCCCTTGTTGCAGAAGCCGTGATACATGCACGCCGAGCGGCCCTGGTAGGTGCGCGAGTTGATCGCCGCCGGTCCGGCGAAGGGATGCCAGCCGAGCCCCCGGGCGGCGGCCGCCATCAGGTCGATGAAGCCGGTGCTGCGCAGCGGCGGCATCGGGTACGGCCGCGCGCGCGGTCCCTCGAAGATGTTGCCGCGCGGATCGATCGTGCCCTTCAGGTTGCCCGCCTGGCCCGACACGCCGAGTTCGTACTCGACCTTGTCGTAGTACGCCTCGAGCTCGTCGAGGCCAAACGGCCAGTCTTCAACGGTTGATCCCGCCGGCACCCGCGACGCGCCGTATCGCTTCGTGGTGTCGCTCACGACCGTGAAGTCCCACGGGTTGAGCCGCCACGACTGCGCCCAGTAGTGCAGGGTCGTGCCGCCGACGGCGTTCATCATCGGATGGCTGCCGGCCCGTGTCGTGTTGGCCTTGGGGTTGGCGCGATGCGTGGGGACTTCCTGTTGCGCCTTCTGCACCGACTGCGGCCAGTCGCGCACGTTGTTCCGGATCTCGTCGGGCGCGAAGTCGCGGCGCGTCAGCCACGTGCCGGCTTCGAGGCCGACCACCTCGATGCCGGCTTGGGTCAACGGCAAGACGGCCACGCCGCCGGCGGCGCCGAGGCCGACGACAACCACGTCGGTCGGCTTGAGCTTAGTGGCCATGGCGCTTCGCCTCATCGGTGTCGTGTCCGGCTTTAGCCGGACCTTCTATGTGGCGTCCGCCTTCAGGCGGACCATTTCGCGCGATCGCCTTGGTGAACATGGCGGTGTCATACGCCGACTGGTGATTCGGTGCGAGCGTCGCGCCGAGCCGCTGATCGTCGGCCGACACGTTGGTGCGCACGCCGGGGTAGCCCAGCAGGTCCCAGCCGACGAAGTTGGCATTGCCGCCGTAGTACGGATCGCCGAACGTGCCCTGCAGCGTGTGGGTGCGGACCATGGCGAAGAACGCCGCCGGGCTGCCGGTGAAGCCAGTAGCCGCGCCAGTCTCGACGTCGATCAGTACCGAGTCCATGTCGCGTTCGGATAACTCGAGGAATGGCTTGCCGCGCGACGAGCGGGCATACCGTTCGAGGGCCGCAAAGCCCGCGGAGTACGCCGGCTTGGATGCCGCGAGCGCGCCGCCGAGCGCGCGATCGATGTAATGCGCCGCCCGCGCTTCGCGCGCGCCAGGACCGTTCTCGTCAGAGGGGATGATCCGGGAACAGATCACCTCGAGCAGTTCGGCCTCGGCCGCCGTCAGGTTCTCGATGGGCTCGCGCCGCAACGCCGATTGAGCGGTTTCCTCGTAGGGCCTCCCGTTATGGGGGGCCGCAGGCGCGGAGTCGCCGCTGACTGGCGTCAACGGAATGGTCATGGCCGCGCCCGCCAGACCGGCTCGTTTCAGTAGATCGCGACGCGATACGCCCGACTTCGTGTTATCAGCCATGGTGGCGGCAGAATAAATCAAGTTAGATTCCGGGAGGGAACTCTTGTCGGGAGGCAGACCTCTGTCCGGAGGGGGTCCTCGGTCGGGACAGTGCTTCCGATCCCGACAAGGAGTGCCCTCCCGACAAGGAGTGCCCTCCCGACAAGGAGTGCCCTCCCGACAAGGAGTGCCCTCCCGACAAGGAGTGCCC
>JBBQSP010000082.1:0-20330 GCA_038213735.1 Vicinamibacterales bacterium
ATCGCCTCGCGCGTGCTTGCTACCTGGATGGGATCGTGCTGGACCTACGCCGGCGATGGCGTCGCGCCCGGGCAAATCCCGCCACAGCTCTTGCACGACGAGTTCAGGTTCCGGCGCATCGGCGCGCGCACGCAGATCTACGGCGTCCTCGGCAAGCCGGTCTCGCACTCGGTATCGCCGGCGATGCACAACGCCGCCTTTCGCGCCGTCCACCTCGACGCGGTCTATCTGCCGCTGGCGGCCGCGGACTTCGATGACTTCCTGCAATTCGCGACCGAGGCGCAGCTGGCCGGCGTCAGCGTGACGGCGCCGTTCAAGGTCAACGCGTTCGAGCGCGCGGACGAGTGCGACCCCGTCAGCCGCCGCATCCAGGCGGTCAACACGCTGCGGCGCGAGGGGACCAAGTGGTTGGGCTGCAACACCGACGTCTCTGGATTCCTGGCGCCCCTCGAAGCCGCGATGCCATTGCCCGGCCTGCGCGCGTCGATTCTCGGCGCGGGTGGCGCCGCGCGATCGGTGTCGGTCGCGCTCGCATCGGCGGGCGTAAAGGTGACGATCGCGGCGCGCCGGCTCGATCAGGCGAAAGCGGTCGCCGCCCTCACGGATGCAGCCGTCGCGGAGTGGCCGCCCGATCCGGCGGCATGGGACCTGCTGGTCAACGCGACGCCGGTCGGCACGGCGCCGAACGTCGATCTGTCGCCGTTGCCGAGTGATTACCTCTTTCAGAGCGGCGGCACCGTTTACGATCTGGTTTACAACCCGCCCGAGACGAGCCTGCTTGCAGACGCTGGCCGCGCCGGGTGCCGGACGATCGGCGGTCTCGACATGCTCGTCGCGCAGGCACAGGCGCAATTCGAATGGTGGACCGGCCGGCGTCCTGCCGATCGCGTCATGCGCGATGCGGCACGCTCACGGCTCGCGGAGATGCAATGAAACAGACGACGTTCGAAGAATTCGTGGATTTGGCGAAGCGGGCCACGTTCGTTCCCGTGGTGAAAGAGCTCGTGGCCGATCTGCTGACGCCGGTGTCGGCGTTCCTGAAAATCGCCGAGCACTCCGATTACGCGTTCCTGCTGGAAAGCGTCGAAGGCGGCGAGCATGTCGGGCGCTACTCGTTTCTCGGCAAGGATCCCTTCTTGATCCTTCGCGGGCGCGAAGGCGAGACGGTGATCGAGAAGGCCGGCGTCACGAGCAAGGCGGAGCAGCCCTTCATCGACACGCTTCGCGACTTGATGAACAGCTTCCAGTCACCGTTCGTGCCCGGGCTGCCGCGCTTCACCGGCGGCGCCGTCGGCTATCTCGGTTACGACACGGCCGCCTGGTTCGAGCCGACCACGAAGCGGGACGGCGATGCGCCGCTCGATCGCGACGATGCGGGCTTCATGGTGTTCGATACAGTGCTGGCGTTCGATCACGTGCAACACCGCATCCTGCTGATCGCCAACGCCCGCATCTCGGGTGATGAGGACTTGAAGTCGCTGTATCAGTTCGCGTGCGCAAAGATCGAGTTCCTCGAGCGCGAGCTGGAACGCGCGCTCTCACTCAGGCGGCGCGACGGCGGGGACGGGATCAACCTCACCGCCAACATGTCGCAGGAGCACTACGAGTCGATCGTCAAGAAGGCGAAGGAATCCATCGCCGCCGGCGACATCTACCAGGTGGTGCTGTCACAACGCTTCGAAGCGGAAGTCGGCGTCGACGCGTTCACCGTCTATCGCGCGCTTCGCCACGTCAATCCGTCGCCGTACATGTTCTTCATCCGCATGGGCGATCGCTCGATTGTCGGATCGTCGCCGGAGATGCTGGTCCGCGTCGAAGGCCGCCATGCCATCACGCATCCGATCGCCGGCACGCGTCCGCGCGGGAAGACGGAAGAAGAAGACGTGCGCCTCGGCGAGGAATTGAAGCGCAACGAGAAAGAGAAGGCCGAGCACGTGATGCTGGTCGATCTCGGCCGCAACGACATCGGCCGCGTCTGCGACTACGGCACGGTCCGCGTCTCCAAGTTCATGGCGCTCGAACGCTACTCGCACGTCATGCACCTGGTGTCGGTGGTCGAAGGGCAGTTGGCCGAGGGCCGCGACCGCCTTGATGCGCTGGTCTCGTGCTTCCCGGCGGGAACCGTCTCGGGCGCGCCGAAGGTGCGCGCCATGCAGATCATCAACGAGCTCGAACCCACGCGGCGCGGGCTCTATGCCGGCGCCGTCGGCTATCTCGACTTCGCCGGTAATCTCGACTTCTGCATCGCCATCCGCTCGATCCTGATGGAAGGTGGCAAGGCCTACATCCAGGCCGGCGCCGGCATCGTCGCCGACTCGAACCCGACGGCAGAGTACGAAGAGACCAAGGACAAGGCTCGCGCAATGTTGCGCGCGCTGGAGCTCGCGCAGACGGGGTTGTAGGTTCATGGTCCTGGTCATCGACAACTACGATTCGTTTACCTATAACCTCGTCCAGTACCTGGGCGAGCTCGGCGCCGCCATCGTCGTGCGCCGGAACGACGAGGCACCGATCGCCGCGCTGCGGTCGCTGGGGCATTCGCGTGTGGTGATCTCACCTGGACCGGGCCGCCCGGAACAGGCGGGCGTCTCGCTCGACGTCATCAAGGAGTTTGGCCCCCGTATGCCCCTGCTCGGCGTGTGCCTTGGGCACCAGGCGATCGGCCTCGCATTCGGCGGCGAGGTGATTCGGGCGCCACTGCCAATCCACGGGAAGACCTCGACCATCGAGCACAACGGCACGGGAGTCTTCGCCGGCATCTCCACCTCGTTCCAGGCGGGCCGCTATCACTCGCTGGTGTTGTCGGAGCCGTCGCTGCCGGCCGACCTCGAGGTCACTGCCCACTCGAAGGAAGATCACCTGGTGATGGGGATTCGGCATCGCACGCTGCCCATTCACGGCGTTCAGTTTCACCCGGAGTCGGTGCTGACCAACGAGGGCCGGCGCATTCTTCGCAACTTTCTCGAGATGTGACCATGTTTCCAGCCCTGATCGAGAAGTTGCGCCGCCAGGAAGACCTGACCACCGACGAGGCCGCCTCGGCCATGGCGGCGATCATGCGCGGCGAAGCGGCACCGGCGCAGATCGCCGGGCTGCTGGTCGGCCTGGCCATGAAGGGGGAACGGCCCAGCGAACTGGTCGGCCTGGCGCAGACCATGCGTGCGAATGCTGTCGCTGTTCCGGCGCAACCGGGTCCGGTCTTCGACACCTGCGGCACGGGCGGCGACCGGTCGGGGAGTTTCAACATCTCCACGGCGACCGCCATCGTGATGGCAGCCTGCGGAACGCACGTGGCGAAGCATGGCAACCGTTCGGTCTCGAGCCAGTGTGGAAGCGCGGACGTGCTCGAAGCGCTGGGCGTCAACATTCAGGCTGCCCCGGACGTTGCGGCGCGGTGCCTGACCGACGTCGGGATTGCCTTCTTCTTCGCCCCAACCTTTCATCCCGCCATGAGGCATGCGGCGCAGGCACGCAAGGACCTGGGGGTCCGGACCGCGTTCAACCTGCTCGGACCGCTGACCAATCCGGCGCGGCCGACGCGGCAGATCGTTGGCGTGCCGAGACCAGACCTGACGGAGTTGATCGCGCGGTCGCTGGCGCTGCTGGGCTCCGAGCGCGCCTGGGTCGTGCACGGCGCCGACGGCCTCGACGAGCTCTCGACCACGGGCTACACCAAGGTCTCGGAGTGTCGTAACAACACGGTACAGACGTTCTACGTGCACCCTGCGGACTTCGGCCTGGCCAAGGCCACGGCCGAGTCGCTGAAGGGTGGCGATGCGCAAACCAACGCGGCGATCGTTCGCTCGGTCCTGGACGGCGTGAACGGAGCGCCCCGCGATGTCGTGCTGCTCAACACCGGTGCCGCACTCTTCATCGCGGGACAGGCAGACACGGTCCGGGCCGGCGTGACGCAGGCGGCCGGTGCGATCGACAGCGGTGCCGCCGCGGACGTCCTGAAGCAGTTGGTGACGGTCTCAAACGGGGCAGCGGCGTGACGGGTGCGCCGGACTTGCTCGCGGCAATCGTTGCCGCCACCCGCACGCGGGTGGAGGCGGCGATGCGGCGGGAGCCCCGTGCCCAGCTGGAGCCGCGGGCAATGGCCGTCCAGCCCGACGGGACGGCTTTCACGTCGCGGCTGTCCCGGCCGGAAAGCGTCAACATCATTGCCGAGTGCAAGCGACGATCGCCATCACGGGGCGTGCTGCGCTCGGCGTATGACCCGGTGGCGATTGCCTCCGCGTACGAGCGTGCCGGCGCCGCCGCTATTTCGGTCCTGACCGAACCCGGCTTCTTCGACGGCTCGCTGCAGCACTTGCTCGACGTGCGGGCCGCCGTGAAGATTCCGCTCCTGCGCAAGGACTTCATGGTCCACGAGTATCAACTGCTCGAGGCGCGGGCTGCGGGCGCCGACGCGATCCTGTTGATCGTCGCGGCACTCACAGATGGTGAGCTGCGAGACCTGTCAGCAGGCGCGCGAGCGCTAGGCCTGGCCGCACTGGTCGAAGTGCACGACGTGGTCGAATGCGATCGGGCGCTCGCTGCCGGCGCCTCGATCATCGGCGTGAACAATCGCAACCTGCGGACGCTGCAGGTGGACCTGGACGCCTCGCACGTCATTGCGGCATGCATACCCGACCATGTCACCAGCATCAGCGAGAGCGGCCTGAAGACCGGCGAGGATCTTCGGACCATGCGCGCGCTGGGCTACCGGGCGTTCCTGATGGGCGAGCGCTTCATGGTGGACGCCGATCCGGGGGCCGCCCTGGCCGGCCTGCTCGATTCGCTCGACCCGCCGCCTGCCCGCCGTAGCCTTGGCGAAGGTGGACCGTGACCGCCATCAAGATCTGCGGTATCACCCGCGCGGCCGACGCGGAAGCGGCCGTCACCTTCGGCGCCGACGCCCTGGGGTTCGTCTTGTGGCCGTCGAGCCCGCGCCACACGACGATCGTGGCCGCTCGCGAGATCATCCGTACGCTGCCGCCATTCGTGACGCCTGTGGCGGTCTTCGTCAATCCGTCGGCCGATGACATGGCCGCGGCCGCCGATGCCGGATTCCGGTTGGCGCAGGTGCACGGCACCCCGCCGACGGGGACCGACCGGCCTCGTCTGCCGGTACTGCGCGCGGTTCACTTGGGTGTGGCAACCCAGGATGCGATCGAACCTGACGTCGAAGACGACACGGTGTTGCTCGATGCGCACGACCCGGTCCGTCATGGCGGCACCGGACAAACGGTTGACTGGACCCGCGCCGCCGTCATCGCGGCTGGTCGCCGCGTGGTGCTGGCCGGCGGCCTGACACCGGCCAACGTGCGAGAGGCCATCCTGGCCGTGCGCCCGTATGCGGTGGACGTCGCCTCCGGCGTCGAAGCCGCGCCCGGTGTGAAAGATCACGAGTTGTTGCGGCGGTTCATTGACGCCGCCAAGGAGACGGTGTGAGTAAGGCATCTACCTGGTTTGGCCGAAGAGATCCCGACGCCCGCGGTTACTACGGCGCGTTTGGCGGCCGCTTCGTGCCCGAGACATTGGTCGCGCCGATCGAGGCGCTCGAGGCCGCCTACTTCGCGGCGCGGCGCGACCCGGCATTTGCGGAGGAGTTGCAGCGGTTGCTGCAGCACTACGTGGGTCGAGAGACGCCACTGTGGGACGCTCGCCGGCTGAGCGAGGCCTGTGGCGGCGGACGCATCCTGCTCAAGCGCGAGGACCTGACCCACACCGGCGCGCACAAGATCAACAACGCCCTTGGCCAGGCGTTGCTGGCCAAGCGGATGGGCAAGGTTCGAGTGGTCGCCGAGACCGGCGCGGGACAGCACGGCGTGGCCAGTGCCACCGCGTGCGCGCTGCTCGGCCTCGAGTGCATCGTGTACATGGGTACCGAGGACATGCGGCGCCAGGCCTTGAACGTGTTTCGCATGCGGCTGCTCGGCGCCACCGTCCGCGGTGTCGACTCTGGCAGCTGCACGTTGAAGGACGCCATCAACGAAGCCATGCGCGACTGGGTGGCTCGTCCGGACGACACGCACTACCTGCTCGGCTCGGCCTTGGGACCCCACCCGTATCCACTGATGGTTCGCGAGTTTCAATCGGTCATCGGCCGGGAAGCGCGCGAGCAGTGCCTCGCGCAAGTCGGCCGGCTGCCCGACGCCGTGATCGCGTGCGTCGGCGGCGGCAGCAACGCGATTGGCATCTTCGACGCCTTCATGGACGATGCGAGCGTGAAGTTGATTGGGGTGGAGGCGGGCGGCGAAGCGATTCGCTCGGGCCGGCACGCCGCGCGGTTTGCGGGGGGCGCCGCCGGCGTGCTCCAGGGCACCCGGACGTTCGTGCTGCAAGACGAGCACGGCAACATCGAGGCGACGCATTCGGTGTCGGCCGGCCTCGACTACGCGGCCGTGGGACCCGAGCACGCCTTCCTGCAAGCGACCGGGCGTGCCGAGTATCCGTACGCGACGGATGCCGAGGCACTCGATGCCTTCCAGCAGTTGGCCCGACTCGAGGGCATCATTCCGGCGTTGGAATCTGCGCACGCGATCGCGTACGTCCTGAAGAGCGCCAAGCGCTTCGGTCCGGATGCCGTGCTGCTCGTGAATCTGTCTGGCCGTGGCGACAAGGACGTGCAGACCGTGGAGCAGATCCTGCAGGAGGCCGGTGATGTCGCGAATTAGCGAGCGCTTCAAGGCGCTGCGCGCCAAGGGGGAGACGGGCCTCGTCACCTATGTCACCGCCGGCGACCCCGATCTCGACCGCTGCGCCGGAATCATCAAGCGGCTCGACCGGGCCGGCGCTGACGTCCTCGAGGTCGGCGTCCCGTTTTCCGACCCCCTGGCCGACGGCCCGGTGATCCAGCGAGCGACCGAGCGCGCTCTGGCAGCCGGGACGACTCTGCCCAAGGTGCTCGACATGCTGGGGGCGACTCGGGCAGCTATTTCGGCCCCGGTCGTCATCTTTAGCTACGCCAACCCGATACTTCGGATGGGGCTGGATGAATTCGTGCGGGCCGCCCGGAAGGCGGGCGTCGACGGGGTCTTGACCCTCGACATGCCCCCCGAGGAAGGCGAGGCATTCCGCAGCGCATTTGCAGGCGCCGGGATTGATACAATTTTTCTTCTGAGCCCGACGACCACGGTCGAGCGAATCCGCAAGGCGTCGACCCTGGGCAGCGGGTTCTTATACGGCATTTCCAGACTCGGGGTCACCGGGGTTCGCGACACGGTGGACGAGTCGGCGCGCGAGCTGGCGGAGCGGGTGAAAGCGGAGACCGCCATGCCGCTGGCGTTGGGCTTCGGATTGTCCCGGCCCGAGCACGTCAGGGCGGTCGGCCAGTGGGCTGACGCCGCGGTGGTGGGAAGCGCGTTGGTGAAGGTGATTGCCGAGCACGGACAGACCCCGGGTCTGCTGGACGAGGTGGAACGGTACGTGCGATGGCTGCGGAACTGAATCTCGAAGCGCTGCGGGACGAGATCGACAAGATCGACGAGGTGATCGTGCGCCTGCTCGATAGCCGCGCCCGGTGCGCGTATACGGTGGGCCGGTTGAAGCACGAGCTGGGCCGGCCAATCTACGAGCCGTCGCGCGAAGCCGCCGTGATTGCCCACGTGCGGCAGGTCAACGACACTCTCGGCGGCCCGCTCGACGGCGATGCCATCGCGCGGTTATACGAACGCATCATGGACGAGGCCCGTCGCATCCAGCGCCTGGAAGCCGAGCGTGATGCGAGACAGAAGAAGAGCGACGAAGCCGCTCGTACGAGCAGCGGGACCGAATAGAGAACGACGCGTTTCGATGGCGGAGCGCGAACAGCGAAGAGCGAAAAGAGCACATCATGGTTGTCGTAATGAAAGAGCGGGCGAGTGACACCGAGGTCGAAGCGGTGATCGCCAGCCTGGTGGAAATGGGCATGGACGTGCACCGCTCGACCGGTGCCTCGCGCATCGTGCTCGGCGTGGTCGGCGGTGGCAAGGTCGATCCCCGCCTGATCGAGCTGATGGCGGGCGTGCACGAAGTGCTGCGCATCACCGAGCCCTATAAGCTGGCGGGCCGCACCTTCAAGCCCGACGACACCATCATCACCATCGGCGACCTCCGCATCGGTGGCGACGAAGTGATCGTGATCGCCGGACCGTGCTCGGCGGAAAGCGAAGAGCAGGTCCACGCCACCGCGGCGGCGGTCAAGCGCGCGGGCGCCAAGATTCTCCGCGGCGGCGCCTTCAAGCCGCGCTCATCGCCGTACAGCTTCCAGGGCATGGGCGAAGCGGGTCTCCAGTTGCTGCGCGCGGGCGCCAACGCCCACGACCTGAAGCTGGTCACCGAAGTCATGGACGCCAGCCAGATCGAGGTGATCGGCCAGTACGCCGACATTTACCAGGTCGGCGCGCGCAACATGCAGAACTTCACGCTGCTCCGCGAACTCGGACGGACGCGCAAGCCGATTCTGCTGAAGCGCGGCATTGCCGCGACCATGGAGGAGTGGCTGCTGTCGGCGGAGTACATCCTGGCCGGCGGGAACACCGATGTCATCCTGTGCGAGCGCGGCATCCGCACCTTCGAGACCTTCACCCGCAACACCCTCGACCTGTCGGCGATTCCGATCGTCAAGGAACTCTCGCACCTGCCGATCTTCGTCGACCCGAGCCACGGCATGGGCCGCCGCGACAAGGTCGCGCCCATGGCACGGGCGGCGGTGGCCGCCGGCGCCGACGGCTTGATCATCGAAGTGCACAACGACCCCGATCACGCCATGAGCGACGGGGCGCAGTCGATGTTCCCGTCGCAGTTCGATCGCCTGATGGCGGAGCTGCGGATCATCGCGCCGGCCATCGGCCGCAGCATCTGCCTGGAACCCGTCGCCCGCCGCGGTTGGGCGCGCTGACCCATGCCTGACACCCAGCCCCGGCTCGCTATCGTCGGACCCGGGCTGATCGGGACCTCGGTGGCGCTGGCCGCCGCCCGGCGCTGGCCCGGGCTGGAGGTTCGCACGGTCGATCAGGGCGATCCGCTCGAGTCGATCAGCGATTCCCTGGTCGTCGTCCTCGCCATGCCGGTCGACGTCATCATCCAGACGCTGCCGCGGCTGGGCGCGATCATGCATCGGCAGGCGCTGGTCATCGACACCGGCAGCACCAAGCGCGCCATCATGGCCGCTGCCGAGGCTGCCGATCTCTCGCAGTTCGTCGGCGGCCATCCCATGGCGGGCGGCACGACCACCGGGCCGGCCGACGCCCGGCCCGATCTGTTTGACGGCCGCGCCTGGTTTCTCACCAACCCCGACGCGCCGGACGCCGTGCGTCGCGCCGTGAAGTTCGTCGAGGCCCTGGGCGCGCGTCCGGTGGTGCTGACCGACCGCGGCGAAGAGCATGATCGCCTGATGGCCGCCGTCAGCCATTTGCCGCAGATGGTAGCGAGTGCGTTGATGATCACCGTGGCGCGGTCGATCGGCGAGGACAACCTGAAATGGGCCGGCAACGGACTGCGCGATACCACCCGCCTGGCCAGCAGCCAGGCCAGCGTCTGGGAAAGCGTGCTGGCCACCAACAGCCAGGAGCTCCAGCCGCTGCTGAGAGCGCTGGCCGCCCAGCTCGTGACCCTGTCGGATCGGCTCGATGATCGCGAGGCGGTCCGCGCGTTCTTCGACGAAGCCTCGCGCGCCAAGTCTTCCTGCCTATAATCGATGGCATGAACAAGGTCCTGGCCACCGCCGACGAGGCGGTCGCCGTGATTCCTGAGGGCGCCAGCATCATGATGGGCGGCTTCGGGCTTTGCGGCATTCCTGAACACCTGATTGCCGCGCTCCATCGCCGCGGCACCCGCAACCTCACCATCATCAGCAACAACGCCGGCATCGACGACTACGGCGTCGGGCCGCTTCTCAAGTCGCGGCAGGTGCGCAAGATGATTTCGACCTACGTGGGCGAGAACAAGGAGTTCGAGCGGCAATTCCTGCAGAAAGAGATCGAGGTGGAGTTGGTGCCTCAAGGCACGTTCTCGGAGCGCATGCGCGCGGCGGGAGCCGGCATCGGCGGCTTCTTCACCCCCACCGGCGCCGGCACGCTGATCGCGGAAGGTAAGGAGAGTCGCGTCATCGATGGCCGCACCTACATTCTGGAGGCGCCGCTGGCGGCCGACTTCGCCTTCGTCAAGGCGTGGAAAGGCGATCGCGCCGGCAATCTGGTTTATCGAAAGACCGCGCGCAATTTCAATCCGGTCATGGCCACCGCGGCCCGCCACACGATTGCCGAAGTGGAGCAGTTGGTGGAGACGGGCACACTCGATCCGGACGGTGTGCACACGCCAGGGATTTTCGTGAAGCGCCTGCTGCAGGGCCCGGAGTACGTGAAGCGGATTGAGAAACGGACCGTGAGTCATGGATAAGCGCGACCGCATTGTTCAGCGCATCGCCAGGGACCTGCAGGACGGCGACTACGTGAACCTCGGCATCGGCATGCCGACCCTGGTCGCCAACTGCGTGCCGCCCGGCATCGAGATTACGCTGCATTCCGAGAATGGCATGCTGGGCGTTGGTCCGTATCCGCGAGAGGCAGACGTGGACCCCGACCTGATCAACGCCGGCAAGGAAACCGTGACGGAACTGCCCGGCACCTCGTACTTCAGCAGCGCCGATTCCTTCGCGATGGTCCGCGGCGGCCACATCGATCTCACCGTGCTTGGGGCGCTGGAGGTCGACGAGGCAGGCAACCTGGCCAACTGGATGATTCCAGGAAAGATGGTGAAGGGCATGGGCGGCGCCATGGACCTGGTTGCGGGCGCCAAGCGGGTCGTGATTGCCATGGAGCACACCACCAAGGACGGCGGACACAAGATTCTGCCGAAGTGCTCACTGCCGCTGACCGGGATGAAGGTGGTCAACCAGATTGTCACCGAGCTGGCGGTCATCGACGTGACCCCCGAGGGCCTGGTGCTCAGGGAAATTGCCAACGACACCACCCTCGATGCCGTGGTCGCGGCGACGGGCGCGACGCTGCACGTCGCCGAGCCACTCGGCCGGTTCTAACCCTTCGACCACGCTCAGGGCGTGCCGGCGACGGAACTTACGGCGTGGCGCCCTCGTCCCGTACGAGGGGGTGAGGTGCTGATGCGCAAAGCGCTGATGACGATCGCGGTGGCGGGGCTCCTGTCTCAGATGGCCGGAGCCGCGCAGGTTCCAGATGCGGTGACCTACCGGTTGACCGGCACCCGCCTGGCAATCGGTCAAGACGTCCACATCGAACGTGACGAAGAAGTCACCGACGCGGCGGTCGTCGTGGGCGGGTCGCTGGTGGTCGATGGGCGGGTCCGGGACGGCATCGTGGTCGTCGGTGGCGACCTGAGGCTGACGGCGACCTCGGATGTGCGCGGCGACATCGTGCTGGTCGGCGGGCAGTTGCTGCGCGACCCGGGCGCCCGGCACGCCGGCAGCGTCAACTACCTCTCCTTCGGCGACTGGTCTCGCCGCACCCTGGCTTGGCTCCCGACATTCCAGTTCGGCGACTTCGGCCGGTGGCTGAGCCTGGCGGGCACCCTTGCGCGCGTCTCGCTGCTGGCCGTGCTCATGGCGGTGGTGCTGGTGGTCGCGCGTCCGGCCGTGGCGCGCAGCGGACGCTCCGCCGTGGCTGAACCGATCCGCGCGGGCTTGATCGGGCTGGCCGCGGAGATCTTCTTCGTGCCATTCCTGGTGGCCTCCTCGATCGGCCTGGCGATGACCATCATCGGCATCCCATTCGTGGCCTTGCTGGTGCCGATCGCCATCGCGATCGCCATGTTCGCGTTGGTGCTGGGCTTCACGTCATTGGCCTGCCGGTTGGGCGAGTGGGTTGAGGATCGTCTGGGCTGGCAGCCGGGCAACGCCTTTCTGGCCACGGCGATCGGTTTTCTCCTGATCATGGGACCGACGCTGGCAGCCCGGCTGATCGGGGTGGGTCCCGACGCACTGCGGCCGCTCGCGTTTGCGCTGTCGATGATCGGACTGACGGTGGAGTTCGTGGCCTGGACCGTCGGCCTTGGCGCCGCGATCCTGACCGGGCTCGGCCGATGGCATACGGTGCCACCGCCGATCTCGGTGAGCCCGGCGCCGCAGGCGCACAGCGTTTCTTACTGAGGTGTCGCTTACTGACCGCCGGGAGTCGTAAGGCCGGGACGCACCTGCACGAGGGTGTTCGCCGCCGAGATCACCTTCGTGCCTTTTTTCAATAGCAGGCGAATCCGGAAGCTGCCGGGCTCCTTGAAGCGGTGCTCGACGGTGTAGCGCCGCTTGATCTCACTCGTGCCGGCGGCATACGGCTCGCAGTCCGCTTCGGCGGTCGAGGTCGTCAAGTCGCCCCATTCCCACTCGAGGGTAGGGCAGTAGAACTCCTCGTTGTCGTTGCTCCCGCCCTTCACCTCGGCCACCACCACAACTCGTGCCGGCGCGAAGGAAACAGTCGGCGTCGCCTTGAGTGATAAGCTTGGTTTTTTGTTGCTGCCCTGTGCACGGGCCTGCAGGGCATTCGGGATGATGAGTAGAGCGCTAACCGTCAGGATTGCGACCTGAGCGACGCTTGTATGTAATTGCATGGCAAGGTCCCCCCACAGCGGGCGCTAGAGGAATTCTAACCCAACATGCACGTCCCTTACGAAGTGCCTCGCCTGTCCGTGAGCGACGCCGCCCTTGGCGCCGCAGACGTCGACCTCATCATTATCCCGATCGCCCAGGACCACACCGCTTCGGCCATTGGCGTCTACGACGCCGTCTTTGGCGGCGATCTAGGCTCGGCCTTCGAGCGCGGCGAGTTTCGCGCCAAGGCTTGTGAGCTGTACGTGCCACGCACGCCGGGACGCGACTGGCGCGCGACGCGGGTGATCTTTGTTGGCGGCGGCCCGCGCGCCGAGATCGATGCCGAACGCGTCCGTCGCATGGCGGCGACCGCGGCACAAGCCGCGCGCCAGCAGCGCTACAGCCGCATTGCCTGGGCCGATGTCGAGCCGGGCACGCTCGCGACCGCAGCCCGCGTCGAACTGGTGGCCGAAGGCGTCACCTTCGCCAACTTCGACAACGGCGTTCACAAGAGCAAGGACGACCGCCAGTTCTTCATCAAGGAGGCGATGATCCTGACCGGCCCCGACGCCGCCGCGGCGGCGGCTACCGGCCGCGCCACGGGCGAGTCGATCAACGCCGCGCGCGTGCTGATCAACGAGCCGGGCAACTTTCTGACGCCGCGCATCCTGGCCGTCAAGGCGCAGGAACTGGCGTCGGTTCCCGGCATCACCGCCGAAGTGCTGGATGAGAAGGCGATCGAGGCACTCGGCATGGGCATGCTGCTCGGCGTCGCCAGGGGCAGTGTCGAACCGCCGCGGCTCCTGGTGCTGCGCTATGAACCGGCGGAGGCATCGGCCGGACACACGCTCGGCCTGGTCGGCAAGGGCGTCACCTTCGATACCGGCGGCATTTCGTTGAAGCCCGCCGATGGCATGGAGCGGATGAAGGACGACATGGCCGGCGGCGCGACCGTGGTTGCCGCGCTCCGCTCCATCGCACTCCAGAAGCTGCCGATTCGCGCCATGGCGATTGTGCCGATGACCGAGAACATGCCGGGCGGCAAGGCGACCAAGCCCGGCGACATCCTGCGCAGCGCGTCGGGTCTCACGGTGGAAGTAAACAACACCGACGCAGAGGGGCGCCTCATTCTGGGCGACGCGCTCTGGTACGCGCGCAAGCTTGGCGCCACGCACCTGATCGACGTCGCCACACTCACCGGCGCCGTGGTGGTCGCGCTGGGCAAGACAACGACTGGCCTGTTCGGCACGCCAGAGCCCTGGGTGAACCACATTCGCAGCGCGGCGACCCGGGCGGGCGAGAAGGTGTGGCCGCTGCCGCTATTCGAGGAATACCGCGAGCAGCTCAAAAGCGAGATCGCCGACATGGTGAACAGCCCGGGCCGGCCAGCCGGCTCGATTACGGCGGCCATGTTCCTGAAGGAATTCGCGGGCGACGGCCCCTGGGCGCACCTCGACATTGCCGGCACGGCGTGGGCGGAGGAGAGCAAGCCCTGGCAGCCCAAAGGGGCGACCGGCGCCATGATTCGCACGCTGGTCGAGGTGGCCCGAAGCGGGGTGACCGGTGTCTAATCAGGAAGTGCAGCAACCGCAGCCGTCGACGCCGACCGTCACCATCGTCCAGATCGATCGCGAGGATGCGGCGAAGGAACTCAGCATGATCGACGTGTCGGTGGCGGCCTTTGGCCTGATCGGCGTGATTATGGTGTCGGCGCTGGTGGCCGGTCTCGTCGCCGGCGCGTTGTATATCTGGTATCGGTCCCGGCGGGCGGTCACCATCATCGAAGCGCGCGGGAACCAGCACAACCTGTTCCGCGTGTGACAGCTGGCCGGCGTAAGTCGCCGGCTTAACGCTCTTGCGAAGCCATGGCCGACTGGCCCTTGAGCGACTTGCGGTAGCGCATCACCGCGTTGAAGAGTGACTCGGCAATCCGCTGCTTGTAGGCGTTGGTCTTGAGCAACGACAACTCCTGCATGTTGCTCACAAAGGAAATCTCGGCCAGCACGCTGGGCATCGCCGCGCCGATTAATACGACGAACGGCGCTTTCTTCACGCCGCGACTACGTACTTCCTTGTTGGTCTTGCGCAGCGACGTCACCAGCGATTCCTGCACCATGTGGGCGAGGTCGCGCGATTCATCTAGCTTGTTGTTGAGCGCAATCGCCTTGATGATGTCTGGCAGCTGGTGCATCTCGCGCGCCGACGCTGAATTCTCGCGCGCGGCCACCGCTTCGGCTTCGGGCGACGAGGCGAAACTCAAGAAATAGGTCTCGATGCCCTTCGCGGCGTCATTGCGGCTGGCATTGGCGTGGATGGACAGAAACATGTCGGCGCTCTCGCGGTTGGCGAGCTCCGTGCGTTCCTCGAGCGGAATGTAAACGTCCGTGCGGCGGGTGAGCACGACCTCGAGCCCCGGCTCCTTCTGGAGCAGCTTCTCGAGTCGAAGCGCGACATCGAGCACGAGAGCTGCTTCGGTCAGGCCTTTCCCGAGCACTCCCGGATCGTGCCCACCGTGGCCGGGGTCGATGACAATGCGCGATACGCCCAGTCCCAGTTGACGCGCGATCGAGAAGCCGCCGGTGCCGTTCGCGGTCGCCGCTCGTGGTGACGGTGGCGGAGCGGACGCCGGGGTGGTTGGCGACGAGGGTAACGGCGAGGGCGCGACCGCAAGCGGCAACTCCGACGCCACCGAGGTCGGTGCAACGGAACTGGGCGTCGAGACGGTGCGCCTCACCGCACGTTCAGCATCGATCACCAGGCGGAACGGACTGTACAGGGTGAACACGCTGTAGCGTGAGACCGCCTCGAGATCCAGCACGACCCGTACCATCGCATCCGGATGACGGCCGACACGAATCTTGCTGACGATATCGCCCGGGTAGGTCAGCACCTTGTCCATCAGCGCCGGCGTCAGCTGCACACCCTTCAGGTCGAAGAAGAGACGGGCGGGGCCGCTGATCTTCTCCTCGCGGTAGGTGACTTCGCGGTCGAGTTCGAGCGTGATACGGACCGTGTCGGGCAGCACCGTTCGCTGAATACCGGTGAGCGTCGCTTGCGTAGTGGGCGTCGTGGTCACTGGCGCGGTCACCGCAACTGCGGGCGCCACTAAGACAGGCGGCGCTGAGGGCACGGTCCGGGCCGGCGGCGGTGCGACGGCGACCGTGGCACTGGCGAGCAACGCCAGCTGCAGATTCGCCCGCTTCACCAGGGAACTGGTTGGATACTCGTTGACGAGCCAGCGATAGAAGCGAATCGCCCGCTCCTGGTCTTCGGGGCGATTGAACTTCTGGTAAGTCGCGTCTGCCAGGCTGCCGGCCTGCCACAGCGCATTGTCAGCGTAGCCGCTGGTGGGGAAGCGCCGGACCAGTACCTCGAATGCGGTCACCACCTTCGACGCCTCCACCAGCACGGCGGCGGAAGCACTGCCGTCGGGATGGCTGACCAGCTGAACGCGAATCTTCTCGTCTCGCTCCAATGCGGCGCCGAAGCGCTCGCGAGCAGTCTGCGCAGCCGCGGGCAGCGACACGGCCAGCATCATGGCAAGGGCCATCGCGGTCTTCGTGATCCCGAATGTCTGCGTCATCGGTGTCATCTGCGGCTCGGGTGGCCCCGCCTCATCTGAGTTGGGCATCCACTTCCTCGAAGTATTCACGGCCGACCAGCACTTCGCGTGGCTTGCCTCCGGTCGCCGGCGAGACCAGTCCCTCGGCCTCCATCATGTCGACCAGGCGAGCGGCCCGGCTGAAGCCAATGCGCATCTTGCGCTGCAGGTAAGAGATCGACACCTGTCCGGCCTGGACCACAATGCGCGCCGCCTCGTCGTAGAGGTCGTCCTTCTCGTAGAGCAATTCCTGGCTGGCCGTTCTCTCTTCTTCGGTAATCGTCTCGTCGTAGACCGGCTTGCCCTGCTTGCGCAGGAAGCTGGCCACGCGCGCCGACTCCTGCTCGGAGATGTACGGCCCGTGCAGGCGGGTATGGCGCGACGAAGCCGGCGGCAGGAACAGCATGTCGCCCTTGCCGAGCAGTTGCTCGGCGCCGTTGCTGTCCAGGATGGTGCGCGAGTCGATCTTCGACGAGACGCGGAATGAAATGCGCGCCGGCAGGTTGGCCTTGATCAAACCGGTGATGACATCGACCGACGGACGCTGCGTAGCGAGAATCAAGTGGATCCCCACCGCGCGGGCCATTTGCGCCAGGCGGCAGATCGACTCTTCCACCTCATTACCAGCCACCATCATCAGGTCCGCCAACTCGTCGACCACGACCACGATGAAGGGGAGGGGCCGATTCGGCTTGCCTTCTTCCGGGACTTCGCCCGACTCGAGCACCGCCCGCACGTTGCGGTTGAACTGCTCGATGTTGCGGACGCCGTATGCCGCCAGCGTCTTGTAGCGCTCCTCCATTTCGCGCACCGCCCAACGGAGCGCGTTCGCGGCCTTCTTGGGTTCGACGACGACCGGCGTCATCAGGTGGGGAATGTCTTCGTACATCCCGAGCTCAAGGCGCTTCGGGTCGACCATGATCATCCGCACGTCATCCGGCGTGGCCCGGTAGAGAATGCTGGTGAGAATGGCGTTGAGGCCCACCGACTTGCCTGAACCGGTGGAACCGGCGATCAGCAAGTGAGGCATCGTCGCCAGATCAGCCATGAACGGCTCGCCGTGAATGGTCTTGCCCAGCGCGAACGTCAGCTTCGAGGTCGAACGCATGTAGGTGTCCGACTCCAGCAGTTCGCGGAGTGAGATGGCTTCGCGATTGGGGTTCGGAATCTGGATGCCAACGGTGGCCTTGCCGGGAATGCGATCGATCAGCACCGACTCCGCCTGCATCGCCAGGCACAAGTCGTCCGACAGGCCGGTCACCTTTGAATACTTCACGCCGGCGTCGGGCTTGAACTCGAACGTGGTGACCACCGGGCCAGGATGAATCTGGACGACCGAACCCTCGACCGAGAACTCGCGGCACTTCTCCTCGAGCAGGCGAGCCGATTCCATCAGCTCGCGCTCATCGATCTTGCGCTCCGCCTTCGGCGCATCGAGCAACGAGACGGGCGGCAGCGTGTACGAGCCGAGGCGGCGCTCGACATTGCGCTCCGGTTCGGGCAACGGCAACGACGGGGCCATCGGGGTCCGCGGCGTGGCCTTCTTGACGACGGGCGGCGTGCGAGGCGTGGCGGCCACCGGCTCGTCGTCCGTCTCGCGGGCCGCTGCTCGCAGCGGCGCGACCGGCTCCGGGCGCTCAATCCTGGCCGGGTTCTTCTCGGCCTTGTCGACCTTGGCCGCGATCGCAGTGTCCTTCTTGCCGTACTTCACGAGCACTTCGCGACGCTGCTTCGCCTTGCGGCGCTCCTCGCGCCAGAGCGTGAACGACTCCACGCCCTGCGCGCCCAGCCCCTGGGCGGCGGCAAACATCGCGCTGAACAGGCGGCCGAACGACAGTTGAGTGGAGATAATCACGGCGGCGACGATCAGCGCCAGGATCACGATCACCGAGCCAGTGCGGCTGAGGTAATCGGCCATGAATCCGCCGAGCCACTCACCGATGTAACCGCCGGCACGGAACGGGCGCGGCCCGAACTCGACACGACCGAGCGTCAGCCCCAGGAACGCGCTGCCGCACGCCAGCAGCATGACGGCCCCGATCATCTTCGTGTAGGCCGCGTCGATCTTGGTGCACCAGAAGTAATGCCAGCCCGCCACGGCCACCACCGCGGGCAGCAGGTACGAGGCGTAGCCGAGCAACTGGAACGACAGCTCGCCCAGGAACGCGCCGACGCGGCCGGCGAAGTTGGCGGGCACGTCGTACGTGCCCGTGCTGAAGAACCAGGCCGGGTCGTTGGGGTCGTAGGTCGCCAGCGCGATTAGCCAGATGAGCGTCGCCGCGAACAGCGCGACACCAACCACCTCACTGACGCGGCGCGATAGGGCAGAACCGGATGCAGCCACTCAGTCTTCTCCTCAGATCTCAATCACGACCGGCAGCACCATTGGCCGCCGGCCCGTTCGCTTCTTCAGGAAGCGCCGCACTTCAGTGCGAATACGTTCTTTCATCAAGCCCGGGTCGGTGCGTTCTTCGACGCTGCAGTCGTTAATCGCGGCGCTCACCACGCGCGCGCCCTCAATCAGCATGTCGGCGGTGCTGTCATCGCTGACAAACCCGCGCGCCACCAGTTCCGGCACGCCCTCGATGATGCCGGTACGCGCGTTGATGGCCACCACCGGCATGATGATGCCGTCGATGGAAATGTGACGGCGATCGCGCAAGACCTCATCGTCCACTTCCCCGACGCGGGTGCCGTCGATCAACACGCGGCCCGACGGGGCCTTGTCGGCAATCCGCCCGCCCTCGCTGTCGAAGCGCAGCACATCGCCGTTCTCGACGGTTAACACCTCGACGGCCGACGGCAGCCCGCGCGTTACGAATTGCGCGACCTTCGCGTGGCGGGCCAGCTGGCGGAACTCGCCATGAATGGGCACGAAATACTTCGGCCGCACCAGCGACAGCACCAGCTTGAGTTCTTCCTCGGAGCCGTGTCCCGAGACGTGCACGTGTTTGCTGGACTCGGTGACAACATCCACGCCACGCCGGGCAATGTGGTTCAGGACGCGGCCAATCGCCTTCTCGTTGCCGGGGATCGCCCGCGCCGAGATCACCACGCGATCCCCTTCCACCAGCTTGACGTGACGGTGATCGTTGATGGCAATGCGCGAGAGTGCGGCGTTGGCCTCGCCCTGCGAACCGGTCACCAGGCAGACGACGTCCTGGGCGGGGAAGATCGGGACGTCGCTGTCCTTGATCGCCACGCCCGACTGCAGGTGCAGATGGCCGAGCCGCTGCGCAATGATCGAGTTCTCGTTCATGCCGCGGCCGACGAAGGCCACCTTGCGGTCGAACTGCGCGGCCAGGTCGGCGACGATCTGCAGCCGGTACAGGCTCGACGAGAATGTGGCGACGACGATCTTGCCCTCGGTGCTGGTGAAAATCTCCTCGAAGCCGTCCTCGACGTCCATCTCCGACCCGGTGTAGCCGCGCCGATCGATGTTGGTGCTGTCGCAGAACATCGCCAGCACACCTTCGGCCCCCAGCTGCGCGAACCGGTGCAGGTCGAACGCCTCGCCGTCCATCGGCGTCTGGTCCACCTTGAAGTCGCCGGTGTGCAGCAACACGCCCTGCGGCGTGCGGATCACGACGGCCACGCAGTCGGGCATACTGTGGGTGACGCGGATGAACTCCAGCGTGAACGGGCCGACGGTGATGACGTCGCCGGGCGTGACGTCCACGGTCTTGGGCTCGAGCCCGTGCTCCTCGAGCTTCTTGCCGACAAACGCCAGCGCCAGCGGGGTGCCGTAGATCGGGCCGTCGATATGCGGCAGCACATAGGGCACGCCGCCGATGTGATCCTCGTGACCGTGGGTGAGGACGAGCGCCTTGACCTGGCCCTTGCGGCTTTCCAGGTACGCCAGGTCAGGGACGATCAGGTCCACGCCGAGCTGATCGGCCTCCGGGAACATCGCGCCAGCATCGACAACGATAGTGGTATCCCCACACGAGATGGCCATCATGTTGAGGCCGAACTCGCCGAGGCCGCCAAGCGGCACCACGTCGACTGCAAGCGCCGCGGCCGGAGCCACGGGCACGGACATACTCATGCGATATCCCAGCCGGGCGTGATTACACGCCCAGGGAAAACTACCGAGGCAACGATGGACTCTGGCGAGCCGGCAACGTCACCTGTTCAGGCCGCTGGGAGCGCCTGTAAAACGAGGCGGGTTTGGTCGGAAACTATAGCACAGCTTCAACTTCCGGC
>JBBQSP010000083.1:0-20250 GCA_038213735.1 Vicinamibacterales bacterium
CATGACGCCGGCCAGCGCGAACAGCACCGTGGCGGCGGTCTGGAACAGGTCGGCGCGCGAGCTGCGGGCCTCGATGGCCGAGAAGGCCGACGCCGGCGCCTCGCGAATGTCCGAGGTGTCGTCCGGCACCACCGAGATCAGCTTCACCGAGGCGCGCGGCAGGGCGTAGCTCTGCTCGCGCCCCATCACCGACTCGCCGCCGGTCACCTTGCTCTCGATGGTGTAAGTCACCTCGAGGGGCGGGATCGCGACGTCGGCGCCGAACGCGTCTTCGGCGATCAGCCGCATGCGGTAGTCGTACTGGATGAAGCGCTTGCCGATCGTGACCAGGTCGCCGGCGTGCGTGCCGCCCGTGACCTCGAACGGCGGCAGTTGCACGACCGTCGGGTCGAGCTTCGACAGGTCGGGCACCACCCGGGCGGCCTCGGTTTCGACCACGGCGCAGGTCAGCCGCAAGTCGAAGAACTCGCCGGTGCGAACCGCGCTGGTGGAGGTGCGCCACCAGCACTTGATGGGCTCGACCTCGACGAGGTCGGTACCCGTCTGGGCAAACGCCGGCGCCGAGATGAGACTCGCCAGTACGGCCACGCGAAGGATGTGTTTGTTCATGTCGTTTCTGGGCTCCGGCTAAAGCCGGAGGCTGCCTCTATATCTACTTCCGGCGCCGCAAGCGGCGCTCAGCTACCCATTCAATCAGTGCCACGTCGAACTTCACCTGGTCGGCGCCCAGGCGAATGACGTCGAGGTCCAGGGCCTTGGCCTGGCGGGTGATGTCGTCCTGCCACAGCTTGATTCGCTCGCTCTGCCGGCCAAGTTCGCGGCGCGACATCATGCGAGTATTGCCCGTTTCGACGTCGTAGACCTCGACCCAGCCGGCCGAGACGCGCGGCAGTTCGAAGGCGAACGACGCATCGACCATCATGATGAACACGTCGTGGACGTTGTCGACCTGCGACAACTCCGTCAAGAACGCCGGCGCATCGTCGAACAGGAAGTCGGAAATCACCGGCATCATCGAGGTTTTTCGCGAAAAGCCGGTGAGGGTCGCGCTGAGGCTGCCCGTGTTCTTCAGGTCCTGCAGGCCATGGCCGTCCTGGTAGGCCTCGAGGCAGTGGATCACCTGGCCCTTGCCGATGCGCGGCCGCACGGCGCCGAGCGTGTGGAACCCCTCGTCGAATGTCACCAGGCCGATCGAGTCCTGGAAGAACACCGCCGACATGCCGATGGTGGCGATCGAGCGCGCGATCAGCGTGGCGATCTGCAGGCCGCGGCGATCGCCCTTCGCCGACGGGTCGGCGCCACAGCGGGTCGAGGCCGAACGGTCGGCGACCAGGATTACCCCCGAGGTCGTGGGCTGCTCGAACTCGCGGACGATCAGCGGGCTGAAGTTGGTGAGCGACGACTGCGCCCAGTCGATCGCCTCGAAACGATCGCCGGCCTGCCAGTCGCGCAGCCCGACGAAGTCGAACCCCGTGCCATGAAACATGCTGGAGTGTTCGCCGATCGTGAACTCGCGCATCCGCTTGAGGATGAGCAGCTCGACCTCGGTGATCTCCGACAGGTTGATAAGCGGCTCGACTTCCTGCTCGCGAGTTCTCATGCGAGCAGCCCTGAGCGAGCGTGCGACCGGCGCAGCCGGACGCATGCGAGTCGAAGGGTGTTCATGGGATCGGCGTCTTCTCGATCACATCCTTGATCACCGCGTCGGTGGTCAAGCCATGGCTCGCGGCGTGGGGGCCGAGCCACAGTCGGTGGCCGAGCACGTAGGTCGCCAGGTCCTGGATGTCTTCCGGGTAGACCTCGTCGCGGCGGCGGACGAGCAGCGCCCACACCTTGGCGAGGCGGCCCCACACGATGATCGCGCGCGGCGAGGCGCCGAGGTCGACGCCGCTTTCGACCAGCTCCGACGGCGAGTGCCTCAGCCAGTCGGTGTCGGCATTGTAGGGACGGGTGTTGGCGACCAGCCGCTGGATGTAGTCGCCGAGCCGTTCGTGCAGGTAGACGTGTTCGGTGATGGCGGCGCGCAGCTCGATGATGCGTTCCTTGCGCATCAGCGGGTTGAGGCGGACCTGCTTGAAGTCGAAGTGCACCAGCTTGCGTTCTTCCTCGGGCGGCAGGTAGCCGATGTTCACCATGATCGCGAAGCGGTCGGTGGCGGCCTCCGACAGCGGGAAGGTGCCCTGGCCAAGCTCCACCGGGTTCATGGTGGCGATGGCGAAATTGAACGCCGGCAGTTCGTAGGTCGTCTTGCCGACCGTGACGGTGCGGTCCTGCAGGCCTTCGAGGAACGCGCTCTGCGACTTCAGCGGGATGCGGTTGATTTCATCCAGCAGGATGACCTCGGCCTCGGCCAGCGGGCCCATTTCCGTGGTCAGCACGCCGGTCGCCGGGTTGATCATCTGGAAGCCGACCACTTCGGTCGGCTGCAGGTCGGCGCGGCCCTGGAAGCGCGCGAACTTGGCATTGCTGATCGCCGCCAGGATGACGCCAAAGAACGTCTTGCCGACACCCGGCACGCCCCGCAACAGGAGGTTGCCGGAGTTGACCTGGCGCTGCTCCTTCTTGTCGTACGTGGTCGGAATCTCGGACAACAAGACGAGGTTGGCCAGGATCTTGGGTTGCTGGTAACCGACGAGGGCCTTGCCGCCTTCCGCAAGGATGGCCTCGTGGAAGGTAATCGCGTCTTGGAGGTCAGGATGCACAGGTCCGCCTTGAAGAGTCCGCCGTGGAAAAGGCCAATCGTATCCGATGCGTGACGGGCCGCGCTAGAAATCCCCCCGGATGGGTGGGGTGTAGCCGGGGACGGACCGACGGGGATACAATCGGAGACCTAGGAGCCCGACTTTCGGACCCCTTGAAGGAGAGTACGTGATGGCGGTTGGAACGAAAGCTGGCTGGAGCCTGACACTTGGCACCCTGCTCTTTGGCGCGGTGATCGCTGGCGTCGTGACGCCGCTTGCCGTGAAGGCCGAGCAGGCGGCCCCGGCGCCCGAGGTGACCTTTACCAAGGACATCGCGCCCATCCTGCAGCGCAGCTGCCAGAACTGCCACCGGCCCGGCCAGGTGGCGCCCATGTCGTTGCTTACCTACGAGGACGCGCGGCCCTGGGCACGGTCGATGAAGCAACGCACCGGCCTGCGCGATAAGGCTGGCGTGATGCCGCCTTGGTATATCGAGAAGAACATCGGCATTCAGCACTACAAGCACGACCCGTCACTGAGCGACGAGGAAATTGCCAAGGTCGCGAAGTGGGCCGACACCGGCGCCCCTCGTGGCAATCCGGCCGACATGCCGCCGCCCATCTCGTTCCCGGACGGCGCCTCGTGGCACGCCGGCGAACCGGACCTGATTGTCGAGAGCCCGGCAATCACCGTCAAAGCCAACACGCCCGACTGGTGGGGCGAATTCGAGCCCACGAAGATTCCGCTGACCGAGGACCGCTATGTCGCGTCCGTGGAGATCCGCGAGGTCAACGACTTCGCCAAGGACGCGGCCGGCCGCGACACCGTTGGCCAACGCTACGTGTGGCACCACCTGATTTGGGCGACGGCCGAGCTCACCGGCGACGGCGATCCGATTGACGCCTCGATCGGCGAAGGCGCGGTCGGCTGGCCCGTCCACGAGGTCGGTCGCAACGCCGACGTGTTCGAGCCCAACGCGGGCCGCCTGTTGAAGGCCAACTCCAGCATCGTGTACCAGTCAGCTCACCTGCACGCCGGCGGCGCCGATGTGAAGTCGAAGCTGCTGTTCGGCTTCAAGTTCCACCCGAAGGGCTACAAGCCGGCCCGCCGCAGCACCTTGCGCAGCCTCGGTAACGGCCTCGACATCGACATCAAGCCGAACGAAGCCAACCAGCAGCTTCACGCCTACATGGTGTTGCAGCAGCCCACCAAGATCGCGACCTTCGAACCGCACCTGCACGCGCCCGGCCAGCGCATGTGCCTCGAAGCCATCTGGGGCATCAACATCCAGACGCTGACCTGCGCGGGCTACGACCACAACTGGGTCCGCCAGTACGAATACGACGATGACCACGCGCCCCTGCTGCCGCGCGGCACCATCCTGCACATCGTCGGCTACATGGACAACACGCCGAACAACAAGAACATTCCCGACCCCCGCAACTGGCAGGGCTCGGGCAACCGCTCGATCGCGAACATGTTCATCGACCTCGGCCAGTCGGTCCCGCTCACCGACGAACAGTTCCAGGAAGAAATGGCCGAACGGCGCCGCAAGCTCGGGCCCAACCGGCCCGACGTGATCATCGGCTGTCCGCTGTGCAACGTGATTCCGCCGCCGGCCAAGCCGACGGCGCAGCAGTAGGGACTTTCAATGATTCGATCACGACGCGCGCGCCTCCTTCTTGGCGCGGCCACGATAGTTCTCGCTTACCAGACCGCCAACGGCCAGAGCCTGTCGTACTCGAGCGGCCAGACCGTGTCGCCCGCCTTCGAAGGCTGGGAGAGGAACGACGACGGCTCGTTCAACATGATGTTCGGCTACATGAATCGAAACTGGGAAGAGGAAGTGAACGTGCCGGTCGGCCCCGAGAACGGCTTCTCGCCTGGCGTTCCCGACCAGGGCCAGCCCACGCGCTTTCTGCCGCGTCGCAACCGCTTTGTCTTCAAGGTTCGCGTGCCTGCCGACTGGGGCAAGAAGGAACTGGTTTGGACGCTGACCACCAAGGGCAAGACCGAGCGCGCCTACGGCACCCTGCGCGAGGACTCGCTCGTTGATAATCTGGTGCAGGCTTCCGAGCAGGGCGCGATCGGCGCCGGCATTAGCAGCCCCGAGATTCGCGCCAACCAGCCGCCCGCGCTGTCGATGGACGGCGGCGATCGCCGCGCGCAGGTCGGCCAGCCCCTGACCCTGATCGCGGTTGCCCAGGACGACGGCGTGCCCGCGCCGCGCTTTGGCCCCGACTCGCGCGAGGCCCGCCTGATCGCGCAGGCTCGCGCCCGTGCCACCAACGGCACGCCGCCCGCGCCGACGCCGCGCGGCACCGTGGCGTTCGACCCGGCGACGCAGCGCCCGCCGGCGGCCATCACCGTCGGCAGCCAGACGGGGCTCCGTCACTCGTGTTTCGTGTATCGCGGTGCGGGCCGCGTGACGTTCACGCCGAGGCAGGCCAAGGTGTGGGAAGACACGCGCGCCGGCGCCGATTCACCGTGGGCGCCGCGCTGGATGGCGCCGGCCATCCCGCCCGAAGGCAAGTACACCGTGGCGGTGACCTTCGAGGATCCCGGCACCTACACGATTCGCTGCCTGGCGTCGGACGGCGCGCTCAACACGCCCAAAGATGTCGTGGTGACGGTCTCGAAATAGGGGTCAGACCCCGACCACAAAAGTGCGGAGGGGCCTGACCCCTCCGCATCATTGCGTACGGCAACTGGTGTTGCCGGCGCCTCGCTCGAGCTCGCACTTCACGAAAGTCACGCGCGCCCGCGCAAAGCTCAGCATCACACCGGCCGACCCCTCGTAGGTGTCGTTCGACCAGGGCTTGGCCGGGTCTTCCTTCATCGCGGTGTCGATGCGTTGCACCTGGCGGATGATCTCGGTGTCGAGCCAGTTATCGGCTTCGGCCAACTCGACCGCCCGGGCCAGTTCCGACCGGTACAGCGCGGCATACTCGGGCAGCGACATCAGCTTGTTCATCAACACCGTGCCGGCGCCCCAATCGTTGGTCGGCAGTTCGGCGGAGTAGAACGTGTTGTCGGCGTCCCACATGATCAAGGTGTGGAGCTGCTGGTTCTCCAGGCGATACAGGTAAAAGTTGTTCATGCCGAACGCGCCGAGGAACCCGTCGGTCTCGGCCAAAAAGTTCTGGGCCGCGACAAAGCGCACGTAGGCCGGCAGATCGAGCAGCCCGCCAATGGCGGCCGGCAGGTCGGCGGTGGGCGAATCGTTGGTCAGCCGCACCAGCGTCTCAATCAGCCGGTACTTCTCTTCATCGCTCTTGGATTCGTTCGTCGTCGCTTCGAACCGCAGCTTATACGGCTCGAGGCTGCTGCCGAGATGAGTAAACCGCCAGTCGTCCTGGTACTTGAACTCGAAGAGGTAGCCGTCGTTCTGCGTGTCGGTGCCGATCTCGCCAAAGACGCGCGCCAGCAGATCCTTGTCGACCGACTCGACGATCGCGTAGACGCCGGCGTACTCGTTGTTGATGTAGAGGCGCGTGTGAATCTCGCGCGAGACCGGAATCCCGAGCCGCGCGTAGAAGGCGGCCGCGACCGTCTCGTGAATGCCCGACGGGTCCTGCGTCAGGTTGTCGAGAATGAACGACTTCAGGCCCAAAAATGTCTGGCCGCTCGAGTAGCGGTCGAAGTCGACGCGCAGTCCCGGCTTGGTGCCGCTGCGCGAACCGCGGCCGCGCGACCTGATGCCGGCGTTACGCACCGTCTGGCCGTTCCACACGAGGTCGGCCGGGTAATAGGTGTTGGTGCTGAAGTCGGCCTTGAGCTTGGCCCAGTCGGACGAATGCAGCAAGAGATCGACCCGCTGGAGGGTTTCGCTGGCAAAAAGCGCGTCAGCCGATTGGGCCCGTGCCGGCACAGCCGCCAGGCAGACCATGGCCGCCGCGATGCTTGTCAACGTTGCGATGCTCTTGGTCACGATACACAATATAGACGAGGCATCCGGCTGCCGGGTTTAATCGGGCCGGGTGCGCAGAATTGCATCCATGAGCCCCCCCACGCTCCTGACCATCGGGCTGACCCTGTTCCTGGGGTGCGCCATCGCTATTACTGCGTGTGGCGGATCGGCCGGCACGCCCGCGTCGCCCACTGCGGTGCCGCCGGTGGCCAACAATCCCAACACTCCGATCGAGGTTCCCGTCAACGAGTCACCGGCCGGCCCGACGACGCCGCCCGTGCCGCCCGGCCCGGTTACCAACTGGGTCAACGTCGTTGGCGACACCGGCTGGTGCGGTGCCCCCGCCATGCCGCTGCTGTCGCGGCTGATGGCCACGCTTGGCGGCGACATTTTCCTGGCCGGGGACCTCGCCTATCCCAACGGCACCATGAGCGAGTTTCAGCGCTGCTTCGATCCCGACTTTGGCCGCTTCCGCTCGCGCTTCTGGGCGGCGCCCGGCAATCACGACTACCAGACCGCGGGCGCCGATGGCTACTTCACGTATTTCGGCGATCGCGCCGGCCCGGTGCGCCGCGGCTACTACTCCGTGCGGTCGTCGACGTGGCGGGTGTTGATGCTCAATTCGCAAATCCCGATCGGGCGCAACTCGCCGCAGCTCGAATGGGTTCGCGCCGAACTGATCGCCAACCCGGCGCGGTGCACCATGGCGGTCATGCACTATCCCTTCGACAGTTCAGGGCCGAACGGCCCGAATCCGCAATTGCGCGACGTCTGGGACGTGATGCACGCCCAGGGGGTCGACGTCGTGGTGGCGGGCCACGATCACCTGTACGAACGGCACGCCCCGCAGGACTCCAATGGCCGCGCGGATCCGGCCCGCGGCATCCGGCTGTTCATCGCCGGCACCGGCGGCGCCCCGGAGTACGGCCGCGCGCGGGCGGCGCTGCATTCAGAGCGGCTGATCGTGTCGCACGGCTTGCTGCGGCTCAAGCTCGAGCCGGCCCTCTACGAGTGGGAGTTCATGGACCCCAGGGGCAGCGTGCTGGATCGCGGCCTCAACGTCTGCCACTAGCCCGCGCCAGGGCGATGATCACACCACCGACCACCCATCGGCCGATCATGGTCGAGGAAGTCCTCCGCTGCCTGCAGCCGGCCGCCGGCGAGGTGGCCGTGGACTGCACGCTGGGCGGCGGGGGACATGCCCTGGCAATCCTGGGACGAGTGCAACCGGGCGGCCGGCTGATTGGCATCGACCGCGACCCCCTCGAATTGCCGCGAACCGTCGAACGCTTGCGGTCGGCGGGCTTCGGGCCCGACACGTTTGTTGCGCACCACGCCAACTTCGCGCAGCTCCCGGCGGTGCTCGCGACCCACAATGCTCCCGCCGCGAACGTGATCCTCGCGGACCTGGGCGTGTCGTCCATGCAACACGACAGCGGAGAGCGGGGCTTCAGTTTCAGGAGTGTCGGTCCGCTCGACATGCGAATGGATCCGTCGCGCGGCGAGACGGCGGCGCAGTTGCTCGCACGGTTGACCGAAGCCGAACTCGCGTTGCTGCTCACGACCAATGCCGACGAACCGCGGGCGCCGGTGATCGCCGGCATCCTGAAGCGCGAACTTCCAGACACGACGCATGGCCTGACGCGCCTGGTTCGCCTGGGGCTTCATGAGGCACTGCCCGACCTGTCGAAAGCCGACGTCAAGATGTCGGTCCGGCGGACCCTCCAGGCGCTGCGCATTGCCGTCAACGGCGAGTTCGCGGCGCTCGACACGCTGCTGGCGGCGTTGCCGCAGTGCCTGGCCCCCGGCGGCCGGGCCGCGATTCTGACCTTCCACTCCGGTGAGGATCGCCGCGTCAAGAAGGCGTTCCAGGCGGGTCATCGCTCTGGGATCTACGCCGAGATCGCCGGCGAGGTCGTTCGTTCGACGAAGGCGGAAACTTTCGCCAATCGCCGGGCATCGTCGGCGAAGTTGCGCTGGGCGGTGCGGCTATAATCCCGGTATGAAGACCGACCGCCGCTCATTTCTTCGTCTCTCCGGCGCCGCCGGCGCTGCCGCCGTGGCGCTCGGCTCGAGCAGCATCGACCTGGTGGCACAAGCGTCACGCGCGCTGGGCAACCGGACCCCAGACGATGTGGCGGCGGATGAGGGGTATTGGCGCGACATCCAGAACGCGTTTACCCTGGACCGCTCGCTGATCAACCTCAACAACGGCAACAGCTGCCCGAGCCCCACCGTCGTGCACGAGGCCTACAAGCGGTACCTCGACTACTCGAACCAGGCGCCGGTCTATCACCGCGGGCTGATCGAGCGGAACATCGAGGTGGTGCGACGCCGGCTGGCCGCCGAATTCGGCTGCGACCCCGAAGAGATGGCAATCACGCGCAACTCGAGTGAGTCGCTGCAGATCGCGCAGAACGGCCTCGATTTGCTGCCGGGCGATGAAGTCCTGACCACCGAGCAGGACTACGGCCGCATGCTGACGACGTGGGACCAGCGCGCGCGGCGCGAGAAGATCGTGATCAAGAAAGTGAACTTCCCGGTGCCGACCACCGGCGAGACGCTGTTCGCCATGCTCGAGGGCGCGATCACGCCCCGGACGAAGGTGCTGCACTTCTGCCACATCACCAACCTCACCGGCCAGATCTTCCCGGTGCAGAACATCGCGCGCATGGCGCGCGCCCGCGGCATCATCACCATCGTCGACGGCGCCCACGCGGTGGCGCACTTCCCGTTCAAGCTGCGCGACCTCGAGATGGACTACTACGGCACCAGCCTGCACAAGTGGCTGCTGGCGCCGACCGGTACCGGCTTTCTCTACGTTCGCCGGGATCGCGTCGCGAAGACCTGGCCGCTGCAGGCGGCGCCCGCGCGCAGCGAAGACGACATTCGCAAGTTCGAGGAGATCGGTACCTCGCCGGCCGCCACCAAGGCCGCCATCAACGAGGCGCTGGCGTTCCACCAGGCGATCGGCACCGACCGGGTCGCGGCGCGCCTTCGCTACCTCACCTTGCGCTGGGCCAACAAGCTCAAGACCAACCCGCGCATCCAGATGCACACCGGCCTCGACCAGGTGTACGGCGTGGCGTGCGTCGGCGTGAAGGACGTGCCCGCCGCGAAGATCTACGACTTCCTGTGGGGCAAGTACCGCATCATCACCGCGGCGATCTCGCGGCCCGAGTACAACGGGGTGCGCGTGACACCGAACATCTACACGCCGCTCGAAGAGATCGACACTTTCACCGCGGCGATGGAAGATCTGCTGAAGAACGGCCTGCCGTCAGCGTGATCCCTGATCACCATGCCGGCCGCTATTGTCAGCGGCGATCGAAGTAGTTGACCAGTTGCTGCGCCAGCCGGCCGATCCGATCCTCGGCCTCCGCGTACGAGCCGGTCACGCTGTTCGCGAAGAACGACACCACGACCGGGCCCGACCGCGCGTAGATGATGCCGACGTCGTTGGCGATGGTGCCGCCGTCTCCAGTCTTGTGCGCAACCGGGACGTCCAGGAAATGCGGGAGCCGGCGGGTCCCTAACTGCTGTCGCCGCAAGGCCAGCAGCATGGCGTCGCAGCTCTCCCGGGAAGCGGCGGTGCCGCGCTCGATGCTCTCGAGCATTCGCGCCGCCTCCTGCGGTGTCATGCTGCCGAGCCAGAACTTGCGATCGGTGGACGTCCGCTGGTCGCGCTCCCGTGCCAACCGCTGCCGATTGACCGGATCGCGAACCACCTCGATCCACTTCGCGCGCGGTCCCGTGAACAGGTCGCCGTAGCGGCTGAACAGCGGGTTGCGGTCCGACGCATACATCAAGCCGGTCGTCTCTTCCGCCGTCAGGGCGGCGAAGGCGGGGTCGATCATCGCCAGCAGATCACGCCGGTAGTCGTGCGGCCGCCCGTAGGCTGCCAGCTTTGGGTAGCCGGTGTCGGCCAGCCATTTCGTGACGGCCGCCGGTCCGCCAATCTTCATCAACACGATGTCGGTCGCCGTGTTGTCGCTCGTGATGATCATCTGGGTGATGGCGTCGCGCAGCGTCGGCTGCAGGCCGGCATCCTGGTACTGGAACACGCCGGTGCCGTGCCGCAGGTGCGCGCGGGTCAGCGTCACGCGTTCGTCGAGGTCCAGTTCCTTGCGGTCGGCCATCTGGTAGGCCCTTACCATGAAGGTCACCTTGATCACGCTGGCGGTGGAGAAGTCCTGATCCGCGCGCACGCCGGCGGCCTCGCCGGTCGTCAGGTGCTTCACGTAGACGCCGGTGGTGGCCGGGATCCCCGCCAGTTCCGTCTCGAGCAGTGACAGAAGGGGGCGTGGCTGAGCCGTCAGCTGGGTGGCGACGAGCGCCAGGGTGAGCAGCGCCAGGGTGAATGAACGCATCAGGCGACAGTACACTCCCTTAGCTGAACAAGTACCCACCCCTGGCGGCGGTCGCGTCGGCCAGCCGTCGTCGCATGGCCACCGTGTTCACGGGCGTGACTTTCATCAACCGGCGCAGCGCCGCCAGCTGGGTGCGAAGCGTGTCGCCTTCGGCCATGGCGGCCAGGCAGCTGCGGGCCGCCAGTTCGATTCGGCCGGCCGCCTCGTTGGTGGTGATGCGCGCGGCGTCGGCGTGGGCTTCGGCGTTCTGCAGCTTGCGCGCGGCCGCGTCGCGCGCGCGCAGCACCGCGCTTTCGGCGGCATAGGCGTCGATCAGGATGTCGGCCAGGTAGCTCAGTACTTCCTGCTCCTGTTCGAGCTTGGTGCCGTACCTCTGCATCGCCGTTCCGGCGACCAGCAGCACGACCTTCTTGAAGGTGCCGCAGGCGCGCGTTTCGTCGGTCAGCGGTTCGTCCGACGTCTCCGGCATCGCCATCGACGGGCTCATGATCTCGTCCTGGAGCTGCTTGGCGGCCGCCAGCAGCGGCAACTCGCCCTTGAGCGCCTTCTTCATCAGCATGCCGGGGATCAGCAGGCGGTTGATTTCGTTGGTGCCTTCGAAGATGCGGTTGACGCGGGCATCGCGGTAGTGGCCTTCGGCGGGATAGTCGTGCACGAAGCCGTTGCCGCCGTGAATCTGCAGGTTCTCGTCGAGGATGTAGTCCACGGTTTCGCTGCCGAGCACCTTGGCAATCGACGCCTCGACCGCGAACTCCTCGAGCGCCTGCAGCATCGGCGCCGGGTCGTCGGCCTTCTTCTCGGTTGCACCGGCCATGCGCTGATCGATCAGGCCGGCGGTCCGGTACATCATGCTTTCGAGCGCGTACTCTCGCGCCGTCATCTCGCCCAGCTTGTGCTTGATCGCGCCGAACGTCGCGATCGCGACGCCGAACTGCTTGCGCGACACCGCGTACTTGGCGGCCTCGCCGATCGCGGCGCGCGCACCGCCCGAGCACATGGCGCCCAGCTTGAAGCGGCCGAAGTTGAGCACGTTGAAGGCCACCTTGTGGCCCTTGCCGATTTCGCCCAGCACCGCATTGGCCGGCACCTTCACGTCCTGCAGGATCACCGGGGTCGTGGACGAGGCGTGGAGACCGAGCTTGTGCTCTTCCTTGCCGCTCGAGACGCCGGCCCACTTGCGTTCGACGATGAAGGCGGTGAAGTGTTCACCGTCAACCTTGGCAAACACGACAAAGACGTCGGCGAAGCCGCCGTTGGTGATCCACATCTTCTCGCCCGACAGCACGAAACTGCCGTCGGCCTGCTTCATGGCCCGCGTCTTCGCGCCGAGCGCGTCAGAGCCAGATCCGGACTCGCTGAGGCAATAGGCGCCGACCACTTCACCCGAGATCAGGCCGGGCAGGTACTGCTGCTTCTGCGCCTCGGTGCCGAACATGAAGATCGGCAGAATGGTGAGGTTGGCCTGCGCCCCGAAGGTCGCGCCAAACGAGGCATGCACGGCGATCTCCTCGGACACGACCAGCGTCGAAATCTTGTCGAGGTCCACGCCGCCGTAGGTCTCGGGGATGTTGGTGCCGAACAGGCCCAGCTCGCCGCACTTCTTGATCAGCTCGCGCTGCAGTGCCCAGTCCTTCTGTTCCAGGCGCTCGTTGGCCGGCATGACCTCACCGGCGATGAACTCCGAGGCGGCCTGGCGAATCAGCCGGTGTTCTTCGGTGACCTTCTCGGGCGTCATGACCGAAGCCGGCTCCGTCTCTTCAATCAGCCACGAACCGCCGCGTGCCATCGTTTCCGTCGTCGCGCTTGCCATGTTGTCTCTCCCAGCTGGTCCGGCTAGAGCCGGACGCTACATCAGACCTATGTGGTGTCCGCCTTCAGGCGGACCTTACATTCGTTCGAAGATCCCCGCAGCGCCCATGCCGCCGCCCACGCACATCGTGACCAGTCCGTACCGCGCCTTGCGGCGATGCAGCTCGTGGATCAGGGTCGCCGTCAGCTTGCCGCCGGTGCATCCCAACGGGTGGCCCAGGGCAATGGCGCCGCCGTTGACGTTGACCTTGTCGGGATCGAGGCCCAGTTCGTTCATGCACGCCAAGGCCTGCGCGGCGAAGGCCTCGTTCAACTCGATCAGGTCGATCTGATCCAGCGTAAGGCCGGTCTGCTGCAACACCTTTCGGATCGCCGGAACCGGGCCGATGCCGAAGAGCTCGGGTTTCACGCCCGCCGTGGCGTAGCCGACAAATCGCGCCAGCGGCGTGAGACTGCGCTCCTTGGCCAGCGCGGCCGAGGTGACGATCACGGCCGAGGCGCCGTCGCTCGTCTGCGACGAGTTGCCGGCGGTCACCGTGCCGCTCACGTGGAAGGCCGGCCGCAGCTTGGCCAGCGCCTCGAGCGAGGTGTCGCGCCGCGGGCCCTCGTCCGTGTCGAACACGAGTTCCTTGATCTTGGGCCCGCCCTTGGCCGAGTGGTCCACCACCCGCACCATCAGCGGAACAATCTCGTCCTTGAACCGGCCCGCGTCGATGGCGGCAATCGCGCGCTGATGGCTGCGCATCGCGAACTGGTCCTGCGCTTCGCGCGACACCTTCGATTCGCGCGCGTGATTCTCGGCCACGAGGCCCGTGCTCAGGTAAACATCAGGGTAGGTCGCGACCAGCGCTGGATTGGGCGACACCTTGTTGCCGCCCATCGGCACCATGCTCATGGATTCAGTGCCGCCGGCCACGGCAGCCCGCCCCTGCCCCAGCATGATGCGTTCGGCGCCGTAGGCAATGGCCTGGAGGCCCGACGAGCAAAAGCGATTCACCGTGACGGCCGAGGCCTCGACCGGAATGCCTGCGCGCAGGCTGGCGATGCGCGCCACATTGAGGCCCTGTTCGCCTTCCGGCATCGCGCACCCAAGGATCACATCGTCGATCGCGGCGAGGTCGAATCCGGGTACGCGGGCGAGGGCGCCCGTGATGGCGGCGGCGGCCAGTTCGTCCGGGCGCATGACGCTGAGGGTGCCCTTGGGCGCCTTGCCGACGGCGGTGCGAACGGCGGAAACAATGACGGCATCCTGCATGGTCATTCCTATTCGGCTAACAGTCCTTCGACGGCATCGCCGACGAGCGACGTCTTCATCTCGAACAAGTGGTTGGCATCTTCGATGGTGATCAACTCTTTCGGTTCAGGGATCTGCCCGTAGAACTTGCGGACCTCCTTGATCGAAATCAGCTCATCGTCTTCGCCGTGGACGATGAACTTGGGCAGCGTGCAGGTGGTCAGCACGCCGAAGTCGTAGCGGTCGACGGGCGGGGCAATGCCGAGCAGCAGCGACACGCGCGGATCCTCGGCGCCGACGGTCATGGCAATCCACGAGCCGAACGACATGCCGGCGGCCCAGATCGGGAGGCCGGGGAAGCGGGCGGCCGCAAAATCGATGGCGGCCGTGAAGTCGGCCTTTTCGCCGGCGCCGGAGTCGAACGTCCCGGCGCTGCGGCCAACACCGCGAAAGTTGAAACGCAGGGCGGCGACGCCAATCCGCGGCATGGCCTTGGCTGACTGGTACAGCGCCTTGGTGTGCATCGTGCCACCGTGCAGCGGATGCGGGTGGCCGAACACGGCCACCGCCCGCGGTTCGCCGTCGGGCTCGTCCAGCAGCGCTTCGAGCGGACCGGCCGGCCCGGGGATCTCACGCAGGAATTCGAGTGTCATCGACAAACCTTCCAAGAATCTCCGCAAAAGTATCAGGCCGCGTGACCAGCCCGATGTGGCCGGTTCGTTCCAGCACCACGCGTTCTGCCGACTGCAACTCGTCCATGTACTGCTCGGTCACCTGCACCGGAACCACCTGGTCGAGACCGGCCTCGCCGGTCATCACCAGCGCCCGTGCCCGAATGGTGCGCGGATCCGTAAACTGGTGGCCCGAGGCCCACCTCACGCGCCGTGCCATGAGCGTGGGCGAAGCCGGCGACATCGCAATGCGCGCGCCCTGCCCGGCCATGAATTTGAGCCGCGCGCCGATCTGCGGAATCGCCGCCGCTACTTCCGGATTCATCCGCCCCGGCGACGTGACGACGAACATCGGGCTCATTAACCGGGGCGCGCTCAGGTATCGCCGTTGTACCTGGTTCGGCTGCCATCCGCTGTGCAGCGCCGAGGCCAGCACGAGCGACGACACGCGCTCGGGATGCCGCGCGCTGAACTCCGCCGCGATCAACCCGCCGTACGAGACACCCGCAATCGCCGCCTGCGACAGGCCGGCCCGATCCATGGCGGTGCCGACCTGGGCGACGTAGTTCTCGAAGGCCTTCGTCGGATCGCACGGGAACGGGCTGGTCTTTTCGTCGCACAGCGAGAACGAGATCACGCGATGGTGCCGCGCCAGCGCCTCGACGGCCGGACGCATCCACTCCCAGCGGCCTTGCAGGCCGGGGATGAGCACGATCGGCGTTCCCGTTCCGACATCAATCATTTGCGTTACCGTCCAAGCCCCCAAGCCCCCAAGCCCCCAAGCCCCCAAGCCCCCAAGACCTCAAGACCTCAAGACCTCAAGACCTCAAGACCTCAAGACCTCAAGACCCCAAGACCTCAAGACCCTAGTTCCTAAGCGGCTTCCCCGTCTTGAGCGTGTGCTGAATGCGTTCCAGGGTCTTGCGCTCACCGATCAGGCTCATGAACGCCTCGCGCTCGAGGTCCAGCAGGTATTGCTCGCTGACCGTCGTGGCATGCGGCAGGTTGCCGCCGCCCATGATGTGCGCCAGCTTGCGGCCGACCAGGGCATCGTGATCGCTCGCGCGGCCGGCGCGCCACATCAAGTGGACGCCGAGGTTGAGGGCCGCGGTGACCGATTCGCCCCCCACCGGAATGGCGGTGCGCGGCGCCGGCGCGCGATAGCCCTCGCGCACGCGCTCGAGCGCCTTGGACTTGGCGTCGGCCAGCAGGCGTTCGCGGTTCATCGAGATGCCGTCGGTCTCCGCCAGGTAGCCGAGTCGCCGGGCCTCGGGACCGCTCGTCGAGACCTTGGCCAGGGCCATCGTCTCGAAGGCCTTCTGGATGTAGGGCAACGGATCGCTTTGCGGCGTCGGTAGTTCGGCCATCGCCCGTGCCGTCATCTCCTTGGTCCCGCCGCCGCCGGGAATGAGGCCCACGCCGACCTCAACCAGTCCCATGTAGGTTTCGGCCGCGGCTTGCACGCGGTCGCCGTGCAGCGCAATCTCGGTGCCGCCGCCAAGCGTCAGGCCCGCGGTCGCGACGACCACCGGCACCGGGCTGTAGCGCAACGCCATGGTGGCCTGCTGGAACGCCCGGATCATCATGTCGAGCTCGTCCCAGTTACCCTCCTGCGCTTCGAGCAGCACCAGCATGAGGTTGGCGCCGGCCGAGAAATTGGGCGCGTCGTTGCCGACGACCAGCGCTTGCCCGCTCTTCGCCGCTTCCTTCACGCCGGCGTTGAGCATCTGGACGGTGTCGGCGCCGATCGCGTTCATCTTCGAGTGGAACTCAACCGCGATGACGCCGTCACCGAGATCCACCAGGCTGGCCCCGGCGTTCTTCTTGATGACGCGCCCCTGTTCCTTCGCCGTCCGCAGGATCTGCAGGTCGGCCGCGGCCGGCTTAACGGCGCCCTCGCGGAAGCGGGACAGACCGCCGTCGATCATGCTGGCGACTAGCGGCGGGACGCCGCCGGCCATGGCATGGCCACCGGCGGCCTCGGCCGCCGCCAGGACCTCGCGCACGCCGATGATGTCGAACAGCTCGAACGGCCCCAGGTCCCAGCCAAATCCCCACCGCATCACGCGATCGACATCGTCAATCGAATGGGCGATGGTCGGCGTGACCCGGGCCGTGTAGACCAGCGTCGGCGCCAGGGTCGCGCGCAGGAACTCGCCGGCCTTGTCCTTGGCGTTGAACAGCGCGCGCACGCGTTCGGCGACATCGTCAATCGACCGGCCCGCTTCGATCGACGCGATCCGCGCCGACTGCTTGGGCCGGTAATCGAATGTCGCCGGGTCGAGCGTCCAGATTTCGCTCTCGCCCGTGGCGTTCTTGCGGCGCTCGTAAAACCCCTTGCCGGTCTTTTCGCCGAGCTGCCCACGCTTAATCAGTTCATCGACCAGGGCAGGCACCGCGAACGCGGCCCGGTCGGCTTCGGTGTCGAGCCGCTCGTTCAGGTTGCGCAGCACGTGCGCGAGGATGTCGATGCCCGCAATGTCCATGGTTCGGAACGTCGCGCTGCCCGGACGGCCGAGCGCCGGACCGGTGATCGCATCGATTTCCTCGATCGTGTACTGGCCCGTCGCGAGCGCTTCGAGCGTGCGCGCTACGCCGTAGAGGGCGATGTGGTTGCCGATGAAGTTGGGCGTGTCCTTGGCCACCACCACGCCCTTGCCGAGACGGTGATCGCCAAACCGCGTGACCGCGGCAATGACCGCGGGATCGGTCTCGGCGGTAGGAATGATCTCGAGCAGCCGCAGGTAGCGCGGCGGATTGAAGAAGTGCGTGCCGAGCCAGTGCTTGCGGAAGTCGTCGGAGCGGCCCTCGGCCAGCGCGGCGATCGGAATGCCCGAGGTGTTGGTGCTGACAATCGAGCCGGGCCGGCGCTTCTCGTCCACGCGCGCCAGCAACTGCTGCTTGACGTCGAGCCGTTCGATCACCGCTTCCATGATCCAGTCGGACGTGCCGATCTGGTCGAGGCCGGTCTCGAAGCCGCCGGTCGTCACCAGCGTGTGGACGTCCGGCGTGAACTGCGGATCCGGCTTCAGCTTGCGGGCCTTGTCGAGGCCCTGGCGCGCCAGTTCAGGGGTGAGGTCCAGCAGCAGGACGGGAATGCCGGCATTGGCGCAGTGCAGGGCAATTTGGGCGCCCATGGTGCCGGCCCCGAGCACGGTCACGGAGTTGATGGGGATCATCGCGTGTGCGGCCTCCCGAGCCCGTTGATGAACAAGTCGACCACCGCGTCAGCTTCCGAGGCGAGGTCGTATTTCCGGCGGCTCAACATCCAGTTGGTGGCCATTTCGTCGAGCGCCCCGAAGAAGATCTTGGTGGCGGTGGTGGGGCTGACGTCCTTGCGGAACACGCCGGCCTGCTGGCCGTCGGCAATCGCGTCGCGAATCAGCTTCAAGTAGTCCTGCAGGAAGGTCGCGGAGAAGCGCTCCATGAACTTCACCGATTGCCGCAGTTCCACCTGGAAGACCACGGCCAGGTCCCGGTTGCGGCCGAGCCGGCCGAGGTGCAGGTGGGCAATGCGCCGCAGCCGTGCGGCCGGGTCGGTGACGCCGTCAACGGCGGCGCGCCCCTCGGCAATCACCTCGCGCATCGAGCGCTCGAAGATCGACACGAGCAGGTCGTCCTTGCCCTTGAAATACAGGTAAACGGTCCCGGCCGCCACACCGGCCACCTTGGCGACATCGGCGACCTGTGACTGGAAGAAACCGTTCTGCGCGAACACGCGGGTGGCCGCCCGCAGGATCAGGTCGCGCTTGTCGGTGGCGCCGGCCGGTTTGACGGCGGTGAGCCGCCGGGCCGCTACCGCCATGGCCGCCAATGAATGAACATTCATTCATTCTCGGTTGGAGAGGGACGGATGTCAACCGAAGCACAGGTTCACGGGTTCACCAGGTTCACGGGTTCAGAGGTTCAGGGGTTCAGAGGCGCAAGATGGTAACTCTGGTTGTCGCTCGTGCAACTGGAGTTGCACCAGACAGGTTCAAGGGTTCACGAGGGTTCAGAAGTTCAGGAGTTCCCGAGGTTCACAGGTTCCCCTCGTGGCACCGGGATTGCTCTGGCAGTGGCTCTATGGCCAAGAGCTTCACCGAACTGATCGCGTGGCAACTCGCGGACGAGGTCGAGCGCTTCGTCGCCCAGATGGTTCGGCATAGCTCGGTCGCGAGGGACTTTGCATTCTGTCGTCAGGCACTCGATGCCGCCGCTTCCGGCCCGCGCAACATCGCCGAGGGCTTCGGCCGCTTCGCGCCGACCGAGTTTGCGCATTTCCTCCGGATTGCAATCGGATCCGAGCAAGAGACGAAGAATCACATCCTGAAGGCCTGGCAGCGCGGCGCCCTGGACGACGAGGGCCGCGACGCAGGATTGCTGCTTGTCAAGCGAGCCGTCACGGCGGCGGTCAGGCTGAGAGGCTATCTGCTGACGTCGGCAGCCAAGGCCAACGCCCGCCGCATCGAGAACCTCTGAACCTGGTGAACCTGGTGAACCTGGTGAACCTGGTGAACCTCTGAACCTCTGAACCCGTGAACCCCTGAACCCGTGAACCTGCTTTTATCTAACTTCAAGGTTCGCCTGAATCGCGGCCAGCACAGTCTCGGCGATCTTGCGGTAGCCGGCTTCGTTCGGGTGCAACCCGTCGACACCGATGTAGGTGCTGATGGCGGGCGACAGGGCGGAGTAAATGTCGACGTACAGCGCCCCTTCGCCGGAGGCCGCCTTCTGCAAGCGCTCGTTGAACGCGGTGACTGTCGAGGTCGGGCGAGAATTGTTGCCGCCAGGCCGCGGCGGCGCCAGGTTCAGCACCACGACTCGGCCTACACGCCGGTTCCGCGCCTCGGCCATCATGGCATCCACCGCATTGACCGTCGCGGTAATCACCGACGGGTCGCTGATGTCGTTGTAACCGTGCATCAACAACACGACGTTGGGCTGGTGCGTCGACAACGCCTGTTGGAACCGGGTCAGCGTCGCGGGTGGGCGCGCCATCTCGCCCGGAACACCGTCGTTGACGACCGCGATGCTCGAGGCCTGCGCGGTGTACCTGGCGGTCATCAGGTTCGCAAGCACCGCCGGATAGGACGCGGACGGCACGACGCGCAGCAGGAAGTTGCCGAGCGCGCTCCTCTGCGGCGACACCCCTGCAATCGGGAAGCTGACTTCGCCTGCCGTGATGCTGTCGCCAAAGGCCAGGTACTTCGTCGCCGTGAGTTGAGGGGTGCGGCTGACCGTGATCGGGAAGCTGCACGTCGCGGTGCGGCTCAGCGCGTCGCTCGCCGTGCACGAGACCGAGGTGGTGCCCAACGGGAACGTCGTGCCCGAGCCGGGCGTGCATGACACCGTGACCGGCGACTGCCCCCCGCTGGCCGTCGGCGTCGTGAACGGGACGGCCGTGCCACTAGCAGAGGTGGTGCTGGTCGTGACGGCTGCCGGACAGGTCAGGCTCGGCGGACCGGGTGTCGTCGGCGGCGGGGGTGTCGGCGGCGGGGGCGTCGGTGCCGTGGGACTGCCGCACCCAATCGCGATGCCCGCCACGAGCACGACGGCGCCGAACGATCGTGTCAGCGCGCGCGCGTGCCACCAG
>JBBQSP010000084.1:0-20247 GCA_038213735.1 Vicinamibacterales bacterium
ACCATCATGTGGCGACAAACCTTTAGGTTTGTCGATCTCAGGTGGCGACAAACCTTTAGGTTTGTCGATCTCAGGTGGCGACAAACCTTTAGGTTTGTCGATCTCAGGTGGCGACAAACCTCTAGGTTTGTCGATCTCAGGTGGCGACAAACCTTTAGGTTTGTCGACCGGCCTCAGCTTCAGCGCAGCCCCAGCCTCATCAATGACATCAATCGCCTTGTCCGGAAGGTGCAAGTCCTTCAAGTGACGCACTGACAGCGACACCGCCGCCTCAATCGCCTCGTCCGCATAGGTCACGCCGTGATGCTGCTCGTACGCATCCTTGAGACCTCTCAGGATCTCGATGGTCTCCGCTTCGGACGGTTCCAGCACTTCGATCTTCTGGAACCGGCGCGACAGCGCGCGGTCCTTGTCGAACGATTGCTTCACGTCGGAAAATGTCGATGAGCCGATGCAACGAAGGGCGCCAGACGCAAGCGCCGGCTTCAACAAATTGCCGGCGTCCATCGTCCCGCCCGACGCCGAGCCGGCGCCGACCATGGTGTGGATCTCGTCGATGAACAGGATCGCGTGTTCGTGCTTGGCGAGCGCATCGAGCACCTGCTTGACCCGCTCTTCGAAGTCGCCGCGATACCGCGTGCCGGCGACGAGCGATCCCATGTCGAGCGAGAACACACGCACGCCCTTCAGCGGCTCGGGCACATCGTCCTGGTGAATGCGCAGCGCAAGGCCTTCGGCCAGTGCCGTCTTGCCCACGCCCGGCTCGCCCACCAGCAGTGGGTTGTTCTTGCGGCGGCGGCACAGCACCTGGATCATCCGCTCGAGTTCGAGCTGCCGGCCGATCAGCGGATCGATGGCGCCCTTGGCGGCCTTGGCCACGAGATCGGTCGCGAAGGTTTCGAGCGGATCCTTGACGGCGGCGTCCCCGCCATCGGGGGCCGCCGTGCCCTCCTTCTGGCCGCCGTGCGAGATCGCGCGCAGTAACGTCAGGCGATCGAGACCCTGTTTACGCAGGAAATAGGCGGCGTGGCTGTCTTCTTCCTGAAGCAGGAACACCAGCAACGCGCCGCTTTCCACCTGTTGCGCGCTCGATGACGCGGCATGCACCACGGCGCGTTCGACGACGCGGTCGAAGCCGAGGGTGGATTCGGGCTTCACCGCCTTGCGGCCGGGCACCGGCGTGAAGGCGCGTTCGAGCACCTCGTCCAGGTCCTTGCGCAGCGCGTCCAGATTGACGCGGCACGCGGTCAGAATACCGCGCGCCTGCGGGTCTTCCACCAGCGCGTGAAGCATGTGCTCGAGGCTGACCAGGTCGTGACGACGCTCGGCGGCCACGCGAAACGCGCGGCGAATGCTTTCGAGGGTATCGGGGGCGAACGGAACGGGTGTGCGGCTCATGCGCGACCTCCCTCGGGGTCGGGTTCGAGCGTGACCAGCAGCGGAAACTCGTGCTGCTCGGCCAGTTGTTGCGTGGCTTTGACCTTGGTTTCGGCGACGTCGCGGGTGAACAGCCCGGCCACGCCGACCCCCGCCTGGTGCACGTGCATCATGACGGCGTAGGCCTCGGCGGGCGGCATGTTGAAGACCGTCTCGAGCACCCACACCACGAATTCCTGGGTCGTGAAGTCGTCGTTGTGCAGCAGGACGCGCCACAGGTGCGGGTTTTCGACCTTCTCGTCGGCGCGCGATTCGGTCTGCACCCCATCCGCGGTCTTCGGCACTGCCACCGTCTGATGATACTGCGGGGGCCCGGACGAGTGGGGCGCCCGGAGGTCGCCCGGCGTAGGGGTCGGCGCTTTCACGCCATCCTGGGGCTCGCGCCCTACAGCGCTCGTCGGGGAGCTCGTCGCTCCTCAGCTGCCGAGATCCGCATCCAGGACCCAACTCGGGGCTGGTTCGCGGACCAACCGCGCCACCTCGACGACAAACACACGCCGCGGCACGGCGACCGCGCCGAGCGACAGCAGATGGTCGGTCTCGAGCTGGCAATCGATCCAGGGAAAGTCCCAACGCGCGAGTTGGGCGGCCAGGTACGCCAGGGCAATCTTCGAGGCGTCGGTACGGCGCGAGAACATCGACTCGCCAAAGAACATGCGGCCGAGACCAACGCCGTAGATGCCGCCGGCCAGCGCGCCATCCATCCACACCTCGACCGAGTGGGCCACGCCCTGCTCATGCAGCGAGACGTAGGCCGCCTTCATGGGCTCCGTCAGCCACGTGCCCCCATCGTCGGGCCGCGGCGCGGCGCATTCGGCGAGGACCGCGGCGAAGGTGGTGTCGATCGTGACCGTGAACCGGCGCTGCTTGAGCCGCTTCTTCAGGGAATGTGAGACGTGAAACTCGCGCGGCACAAGGACGAGGCGCGGGTTGGGCGACCACCAGAGGATGGGATCGCCCTCGTTGAACCACGGGAAGATGCCGTGGCGATAGGCATCGATCAGCCGGCGGGGCGTGAGGTTGGCACCGGCGGCCAACAGGCCATCGGGCTCGTCGAGAGCCTGATCTACGGGCGGAAACGGGTCGGTGGGGCCGAGAAACGGAATCATTGCAGGAAATTTGCTACAATCAGGAACTTCTGACCCCATGGTGAGTGTAGCTCAGGGGTAGAGCCCCGGATTGTGGATCCGGCCGTCGCGGGTTCGAATCCCGTCACTCACCCCATTTCCCCCGTTTACAGAACGATCGACTGAATGATTGACGATTGGCTGCGCGAACTCGAGGCGCGTCACTTCGCCAACCTTCGGTTCAGTGAGGTCACGCGCGCACTGCGGGCGCTATCGTCCGCGTACGTCGAGCGGCGCGAAAGCGCGCTGGCCGATCACCGCGCGCTCGATGGCGCCGGCAAGCGCGCGGCCTTCGCCCTGTACTACGGTCCCATTCACTTCGAGTTGATCCGCGCGATTATGGAGCGGCTGACAGGCAACCCTGAAGGGTTGCCTCCACCAATTCATGCGCTGAAGCCGGGTCTCGTGATCGATCTGGGTTGCGGCACGGGTGTCGCGGGCGCGGCGATTGCGACCATGACCACGCCGAAGTCGCGCGTCCTCGGCATCGACACGCATCCGTGGACGCTCGAGGAGGCGCGCTTCACCTATCGCGCGCTGGGCCTCAGCGCCGAGGTCCGGCGTGGCTTTGCCGGCCGCTCGCGCATTCCGGCCAACGCCAGCTTCGTGGTCGCCGCGTTCGTGGTGAACGAGCTGAAGCCCGCCGAACGCGAAGAGCTGTTGGTCGAGTTAAAAGCCGCGGTCGCGCGTGGCACGGCCGTGCTGATTGTCGAGCCGATCTCGTTGCGCATCTCGCCGTGGTGGGAGGAATGGCGGGCCGCGTTTCTGCCCCTGGGCGGCCGCGCCGACGAGTGGAAGATCCGTATTGATCTCCCGCCGATCGTCAAGCGACTCGCCAAGTCGTCAAGCCTGCGCCCCGACGCGCTGACGGCCAGAAGCTTGTTTGCTGGGAAATCCGCCTAGGCCTCGAGGAGTTAACTTTGCCAGAATCCGACAACAGCCTGGTCGCCAAGCGCCTACGGTACATCGAGAGACAACGCGCCATGCGCTCAAGCGGAGACGCGTCTTTAGCCGGTGGGGACAAACCTTCAGGTTTGTCCATAGGCGGACCGTTCGCGGACCGCGCACCGGAAGGCACCGGCCCGATCAACCGGCACGGCATGCCCAAGCTGCCGACCGGCCAGCGCCCGGTGCCGAACTGGCCGGTGCTGGACCTGGGCGATTCGCCCACCATCGCGCTCGTCGACTGGCAGCTCGAGGTCGGCGGACGCTGCGACAATCCGTTCACCGTCAACTGGGATCAGTTCCTGGCCTTGCCGCAAGCCGAGGACGAAAGCGACTTCCACTGCGTGACGACGTGGAGCCGCATGGACAACCACTGGAAGGGCGTGCGGTTCCGGACGATCGCGGAGCTCGCGGTGCCCTCGGGGGACGCGACCCACGTGCTGTGCACCGGTTACGACCACATGCCAGGCACGCGCATTCCGTACACCACGAACCTGCCGCTCGAGCGCGCTGTGGAAGAAGACGTGCTGCTCGTGCACACCTGGGAGGGCCAGCCGCTGCCCCAAGAACACGGGGGCCCGTGCCGGATGATCACGCCAAAGCTGTACGCCTGGAAGGGCACCAAGTGGATCCGGAAGATTGAGTTCCTGGCCGGCAACAAGCCCGGCTTCTGGGAAGAGCGCGGCTACTCCGATAGTGCCGAACCGTGGTTCGACGATCGGTACTCGTGATCGGGGTGGGGTCGGCGGCTGGCGCCGCCTCCTGAGGCTCGAGCCCTTCGGGCTCTCGTGGGGCTTGGCGCTTCGCGCCTTGTGGGGCCCCACGAGCGAGGCGAGCCCGACGAAGACCCGCAGGGTCGAGCCCCAGGAGCGAACGAGGCGCGCGACCCCACCCTGATTCCCTGTTCGCGATAGCATCGTCACGTGTTCGTTGCCAAAGACTTGCGGCCGATGCTGGCGACGCTGCCGCCGCAGCCCCCCGCGCTGACGGTGACAGGGTTCGTGTACGAACCCAAGTACGACGGCATCCGCGCCATCGTCGAAGTGGTGCCCGGCAAGGACAAGGCGGCGGTTCGGCTCTGGTCGCGGACCGGCAACGAGAAGACCGCGCAGTTCCCGGAGATCGTGGAGGCCGTCAGCCACTGGGGGCGCAAACTGCCGGGGCCCGTCGTGCTCGACGGCGAGGTGACGGCGCTCGACGCCCAGGGCAAACCCACCGGCTTTCAGCGCCTCCAGCACCGCATTCACGTCAGCGTGCCGGGCTATCGCTCGAACAAGACGCAGTTGTCGCCGGATGAACAACCGGTCGCCCTGATCGTGTTCGACCTGCTGCGCGACAATGACGATGACTTGCGGGGGCTGCCGCTGACCGAGCGCCGCGCGCGACTGGCGGCGTTGTTCAAGAAACACAAGCCGGCCTCCAAGGCACTTTGGCTGACCGAGCAGGCGGTGGGCTCGGGCGAAAGCCTGATGGCCCGCGCGCGCCAGGAGGAATGGGAAGGGCTGATCGTCAAGCTCGCCCGCTCGCCCTATCGCAGCGGCAAGCGCAGTCCCGAGTGGATGAAGGTGAAGCTCGTGAAACAGGACGAGTTCGTCATTGGCGGCTGGACTGCGCCCCAGGGCACACGCGCCCACTTCGGCGCGTTGATCCTCGGCGCCAAGCGCGACCCTGGCGCGCTCGAGTACGTCGGCGACGTCGGCACCGGCTTTACCGGCGCCGAACTCGATCGGTTGATCGACCTGCTGAAACGGATCGAGACGCCGACCTGCCCGTTCGCCACCAAACCCAAGGTGAAGGCCACGGCACATTGGGTGAAGCCGCTACTGGTTGCGCAGGTCCGCTATACGGAAATGACCGATGAGGGACGCCTCCGCCATCCGTCCTACCTCGGTCTCCGAGACGACAAGCCGGCCAAGGCCGTGAAGGTGCCTAAAGTGCCTAGGGGGCCTAAGGGGCCTACGGTGCTCGAGGAAAGAGTAACCGAAGAACACATCGAGTCGCTGCTGGATCAACTGGGCGCATTCGAGAAAGCGCGCAAGAACGGCTCGCTGAAATTGCCCGACGGCGACACGCTGGAGGTCACCAACCTTCACAAGATCTTCTGGCCCCAGGGCACGCACACCAAGGGCGACTTGATTCGGCACTACGCGCGGGTGGCGCCGTACATCCTGCCGGTAATCCACAACCGGCCGCTCGTGATGAAACGCTCGCCCAACGGCGTGGACGCGCCGTTTTTCTATCAGCACCGCGCCCCCGACGTGCCGCCCCCTGGTGTCCGCAGCGAAAGCCTTCCGGACGATGACGTGCCGTCGCGCCTGATTGGCGGTTCGCTGAAGACGCTGCTCTACATGGCGCAGCTGGCGTCGATCTCGATGGACCCGTTTTTCTCCACCCTCGACGATCTCGCCGCCGCCGACCAGGTGGCCATCGATCTCGACCCGCAGCCCGGGGCCAGCTTCGCGCAGATTCTCGACGTCGCGCGCTGGGTCCAGGACGAACTCGATCGCGTCAACGTCCCCGGTTTCCCGAAAACGTCCGGCTCCGAAGGCCTGCACATCTTCATCCCGCTGCCGAAGGCAACGCCGTACCAGGCCGGCATGCTGTTCTGCCAGATCATCGCGACCATGGTCGCCACGAAGCATCCGAAAGTGGCGACGGTCGAGCGGTCGGTGCGCAAGCGCAAGGAGAAGACGATCTACGTGGACTACCTGCAGAACATCCAGGGCAAGACGCTGGCGTGCGCCTATAGCGCCCGCGTCAGCCCCTTCGCCGGCGTGTCGACGCCGCTCACCTGGAAAGAAGTGCACGACAGCCCGACGCCCCAGGATTTCACCATCGACACTATCGAGGCGCGAATCAAGAAAGTGGGCGACCTATGGGAGGGCCTGCGCCGGCACAAGGGCGCGGACCTGTTGACGGCCATCGACCGGCTGAGCCGCTGACGTTCGCGCTGACGTTCGCGCTGACGGCGCCGCCTGGACCCAAGCCTCGGTCGGCGGGTCGTCCCGCCGCACGAGCAGGTAGCCGTCGAACGTGCCGAGCACGCCGACATCAACTGGCGCCTCCACGACCTCGATCACCGGCGCTTGTGCGAGCGGACGTTCATACAAGGTCGCGCCGGCAGCGAGCCGCTGTCGCCGCAGCGTGGTCCGAGCCGCGACCGTCGTACCGGCGGCCACGTAGCCGGTCGAGCCGTCGGGGATCACCACCCGCAGTCCTTCCGCCGTGATCCCCATGGCCCGCATCACCACGGTCCGCTCCAGTTGCGCGCGGGCGGCCGACGTCCGTGCCACCCCTTCGCGCAACGGCGTGCGCGCCGCCGAGACCCTGATCCACTCACCCAGCCGGTCGAGCGAACCCTTCACCGCCGGCGGCACGGCATCGTCCATCCGCAGGAACGGTAACGGATCGATCGCCCCGCGCTCGTAGATACCAAAGTGCAAGTGGGGTGAGGTGGTTTGCGCATTGCCGGTGTTGCCGACGTAGCCCAACACGTCGCCGGCGCGTACCGGGGAGGCGCCGTCGAGCGCCCACTTATCGAGATGCGCATAGTAAAAACGCCGGCCGGTGCGGCCATCGCGCAACCACACGACATTGCCGCCCAGCCCGTTGGTGCCGGTACCCGCGTGACCATCGACGACGGCGACGACAGGCGTGCCGCGGGCAGCGAAGATATCAATGCCCTCGTGCTCCCGCCGGCCGGCATCGCGCGCAGCGCCAAACTCGCTCTGCACCGCTGCAGCGGTCAACCCCGAGACGGGAAAGCGCAACGACGCCAGCGTCCGTTCGACAATGGTGAAACGCCCGCTGCGCATCAACTCGGGTTGCAGCCGAAGCAGGTAGCGGCCATCGCGCGGCACCTCGTACGTGAGCGTGGCTCCCTCGGTCAGCGATTCGACGCGCCGGGGCGCCTCGCCCTCGCGGTGCTCGAACAGGTCGACGAACAACTGCCCCCCGTCAAGGCTATCGAACGACACCTCTACGGACAGCCGCCGGCCACGCGGCAGTTCAAATTGATAGGCCACCGCGGCGGCCTCGGCCGGAAAATAACCGGTCTCGCGAAACGGCAGCGGCACGGTGACGGCGCTCGCCAGCACGGCTTCTCCAACGCGTAACCAGTCCCGGCCGAGTGCGGTTTGATCGAGGCTCGCACTGCGCAACCCATCCGCATATTGCTCGTGCGGCGAGGGCGTGACGGTCAGCCGCGTCAGCACGCCATTGGCTGAGCAACCGGCGATGACGGCTGCCAGGCATCCGACCCCTGCCATGGCGATGGTTTTGCGCGTCGGGCCCATACCCAGCTCGTTGCAAGCTGCTGACCATCACCAGCCCGGCCGTGGCGACGCTGACGGTAAAATCTGGTCGTGGGTAAGCTCACCGGAATTGTGTTGTGCGGCGGCCGATCCACTCGCATGGGCCGCGACAAGGCCGCGCTGCCCTTCGGCGACGAAACCCTGCTCGAACGCGCAGTCCGCATCGTCGGCGTAGTGACCGACGACGTCATTGTGGTCGCGCGACCGGGACACGTGACGCCGCCAGGCGTGCGGGTCATCCACGACCCGGTCGAGAATCTTGGACCTCTCGCCGGCCTCGCCGCCGGCCTGTCGGCCTCGACCACTGAACTGAACATCGTGACCGCGTGCGACATGCCACTCGTCAGGGCGTCCGTCTTGCGGCGATTGCTTGCGCTCTGCGAGGACGCCGATATCTGTGTGGCAGTGGTGGACGGGCACGCCAGCCCACTCTGCGCGGTTTACCGCTCGCCGGTGGCCGGCGCGGCGCAAGAGCTGCTGGCGGGTGGCGAGCGGCGCGTGATGGCGCTGCTCGACCGGGTAAAAACGACACGGGTCGAGGCAGCGCTGTTTCGCGACCTCGACCCGGATCTGGAGAGCTTCGTCAGCTGCAACACGCCCGAGGCGTATGCCGCCCTTCTTGCCAGAAGGGGCGGAACTTCAGTTCCGCCCTAGAACGCGAACCGCAACTCGCCGATGATCTGGCGCTTGATGATGTCGCCGAACACGTGCGACTGCACCTCCTGGTTCGTCAGGTTGATCCCCTTGATGGTCGGTGATCTTGTCCTGGGCGAACCGCATGCCGACGGCGCCGTTGAACTGCGTGTACGCCTCGGTCGGTCCGGCGAAGCGCGCGTCGAGCACGTCTTGCCAGTATGCCTCGTCCACGTAGCTGACCGAGAAGTTCCCAAGGTAGCGCCCCTCGTTGAAGTTGAAACCGGCGTTGAAGCGGTTCTTCGGCGGCAGGTTCACTTCCGACAGGGCGAAGTCGGGGTCGGGCGTGGCCTGGTACGAATAGTTCGCAAACAGGTTGAGCGCGCGGCTGAGCGCGCCGTCGATGCCCAGTTGGAAGCCCTTGTTCTTGACCGTGCCCAGGTTGCGGTAGCTGAACTCCGAGGGGAGCCCGCCGGTGATGCACGACTGGCCGGGCGCGCACGCGGGCGGCAGCACTTCCAGCACCACCGGCGGCAGCGGCCAGCCCGGGGGCGGCGCCGTCGCGCGGTAGCGGCCGACCTGAGTAAAGAAGATCTCGTCGCGGTTGGTAGTGAAATATACCGCCGCCGAGACCGTCGCGCGATTCTTGATCACGCCGGTGTAGGCCATTTCGAACGACTCGGTCGATTCCTCGACCAGCGACTCGTTGCCGGTCGCCAGCACCGGGAAGTTGAAGACCCGGCCGGCCAGCGCCGGGTTGATCGCGCCCAGGTTCAGCTGGTTGACGATCGCCGTCTCGAGGTAGTTGTTGATTAGCGAGGGCGAGCGGAACGCCTTGTTGAACGACAGGCGCACGGCGTGGTCGTCCGCCGGCTTGAGGATCAGCGCGGCGCGGGGCGAGAACACCGGGTCTTCGATGTTGTCGAATTTGTCGAAGCGCGCCCCGAGGCTGACGCGGACGGTGTTGCTCAGGAAGATCTCGTCCTGCACGTAGGCACCGAGCTCGGTGCGGTTGTCGCCGCGCGGGGCAATCGACAGGTCGAACGAGTTGAAGCGGACGTTGCCGCCGTAGCTCAACACGTGGCGGCCGCCGAAGGTGTTGATGTTGCCAACCTCGACGTCGTAGGTCTTGGTGTCGAAGTTGAACAGGATCGGCTTGCCGTCGAGGCCAATCGCCAGCAGCCCGCTCGCATCGCCGTTCAACATGTTGGTGAAGAAGTTGAGCTTGAAGGCGTTGCGCGAATAGCGCACGGTGCCGTAGGTCACGCCGACGCCGGTCATGTCGAAGGGACCAATGCCGGTGTGGATGATGCCGTCGGTGCCCGAGTAGCCGCCGGCCATGGCTAGCTTGTAGGCGCCGTCGGGCGCGTCGTAGTCGACGCGGGCGTCGAACTTCGGCTGGGTCGTGCCCTGGTTGGCGAACGAGGGATACTGGGTGCCAGTGCCGTTCGGAATCGCGCCGGTCGGGCGCGGGAACGGATCCGAGGTGTAGCCGCCGGCCGACACCTTGTAGGCCCAACGGTCGTTCACGGCGCGGGCGTGCGTGCCGTTGATGCCGAACATCGAGCCGGAGCCCAGCTGCTCGCCATTCTCGGCGTCGCCGTCGAAGCCGCCGAACGTGATGGTGGCGCTATTGCCGTTGAGCTCTCGCGGCGTCTTCGAGATGAAGTTGACGACGCCGTTCATGGCGTTGGCACCCCAGACCGCCGAGGCCGGGCCGCGAATCACTTCGATCTGCTTCAGCTCGCTCGCGTTCACGGGCAGCAGGTCCCAGGCCACGAAGCCGAAGAAGTCCAGGTACAGGCTGCGGCCGTCGAGCAGCGCCAAGGTCGAGGTGGCGAGGGTCGAGGTGGCACTGCGCATGGTCAGGTTGAAGTCGCGCGCCGATGTCTGGCTGAGGTTGACCCCCGGGACCGAGCGAAACAGCTCGGCGTAGTTGGTCGCCGGCGTCGACGCGATCACATCCGTCGTCACTACCGTCATGGTGGCCGGCGCGTTGACCAGCTGCTGCTCCGGTTTCGAAGCGGTGACGACCACCTGCTCTTCGTAGATGGGCGCTTCTTCTGGTTTGGCCGGCGGTTGAGCTGGCGCCTGCGGGGGGGGCGTGGGAGCTTGGGCGAACACAGCGGTCGAGCTGGCCGCGGCCAGCGCAACGAACAGCGCTAAACAACGAGCCTTCATAGAGCCTCCGAGCAATCAAGACACAAGGTACATGGGCTTCATTCAAGCGCTCGACGGGCGATGGCCACGTAATTGGGACGATCGGCCGGCGATTTATGGCGGAATTCCGAGAGCACAGCGCCGTGTTGCACGAGAAACACACCAGGTAATTGGCGCATCAACTCCGTGGGTTGCGACCCGAACCCGTGCGAGATCGCGCACACCGCGCCGCGCGCCCACACCACCGGGTCGAGCAACGCCTGGGGACCGGTCCGCCCCAGGCCAAAGGCCCGATAGTGAGCGAGGCAGGGATCGCTGACGCGGACCACATCTGTCAGACGATATTTGGCGAAGAACGGTTCCGCCTCTTCAGGCGACCCGCCGTGCACGAACGCCACGCGCACACCGGCGGCATCGAGCTGCGGCTTGGCCGCCGCGACGTCGGCCACCGCCTCGCGGCAGAAGGTGCAGCCGAACGACCGGAGGAGCACGACCAGAACCGGATCGTCCGCCAGCGTCCGCAGCGGCGAGTCGGCGGGAAGGTCCAGGGTCTCAGACATGCTGGCCAGCGGCCCACTGCTCGAGCTTGCGGCCGTCCTCGTAGAAGCGGCGAATGCCGTCGGACAACTTATCCACCGCCATCGCGTCCTGGTTGTGCAGGAAGCGATAGCCCTTCTCGTCGAGCGTGATCTGCTCCTCGGCCGAGGCGCGCGCGGCGTCAACGGTCAGGCGCGGCGTGATCTCGCCCTCGGCCTTCTGGAGCGAGTCAAGCAGGTCGGGGCTGATCGTCAGCAGGTCGCAACCGGCCAACCCGGTAATCTGTTCGATCTTACGGAAGCTGGCGCCCATCACCTGGGTCTGGTACCCGAACTTCTTGTAGTAGTGATAAATGCGCGTGACCGACTGCACGCCCGGATCCTGGTCGGCCGGGATCTCCGCGCCGCGCTGGTTGCGGTAGTAGTCGTAAATACGGCCGACGAACGGTGAGATCAGGGTGACGCCGGCTTCGGCGCACGCAACCGCCTGCGCGAAGCTGAAGAGCAGCGTCAGGTTGCAGTGGATGCCCTCGCGTTCGAGCTCGGCGGCGGCGCGAATGCCCTCCCACGTGCTGCCCACCTTGATCAGGATGCGAGCGCGCTCGACGCCGGCGGCTTCGTACAGGCCGATCAGCTCACGCGCCTTGGCGATGGTGCCAACGCTATCGAAACTGAGACGCGCGTCCACTTCGGTCGAAACGCGGCCCGGCACGATCTTGAGAATCTCGCGGCCGAAGTTCACCGACAGTCGGTCCATGAAGGCCTCTGTGCGCCGCGGCTCGGCCAGGCCCAGCCGCTCGGCGTCGGCCCGCGCCGCGTCCACCAGCGGACGGTACTGCGGCTGCTGCGCCGCCTTCAGCAACAGCGACGGATTGGTGGTGGCATCCTGCGGGCGGAACTGCCGCATGGCCTCGATGTCACCGGTATCGGCCACGACGGTGGTCACGCGCTTAAGCGAGTCGAGAAGGGACATGCAATTAAGGATAGTGCCAAGGTGCCACGGGTGCCTAGGGTGCGGGTATGCTTACAAGCTCATGCGGGTTCTCGTTATCGACGTGGGCGGCACTCACGTCAAGCTGATGCACACCGGAAGTTCCGAGGCGCGTAAGTTCGACTCGGGCGACGGGTTCACGCCGGGCCAGGTGGTTGCGGGGACCCAGGCGCTGACCGGCGACTGGACCTACGACCGCATCACCATCGGTGTTCCCAGTCCGGTCATCCGCGGCGAAGTCGTCCAGGAGCCCTGGAACCTGGGCACGGGCTGGGTCGGCTTCGACTGGGCCGCCGCGTTTGGCGTGCCGGTGCGCATCATGAATGACGCTGCCATGCAGGCCCTGGGCAGCGACGACGGCGGACGCATGCTGTTTCTGGGCCTCGGCTCCGGACTCGGCACGGCGCTCGTGGACGAAGGCTCGGTGATTGCCCTCGAGCTCGCCCACCTGCCGTTCAAGGATCAGACCTTCGAAGACCTGCTGGGCCAGCGCGGGCTGAAAGCGCTCGGCGTCGACGCCTGGCGGCCGGTCGTCCTCGAGGGCTGCGAGTTGCTGCGCGCGGCGGTGGCCGCCGAGTACATCGTGTTGGGCGGCGGCAACGCGCGGCTGTTCGACGAACTGCCGGCGACCGTTCGGCGCGGACACAACGACCGGGCGTTCGAAGGCGGCTTCCGCGCCTGGGACCAGCCTGAAGAAGCGCCGGCCGCCCCGGCCGGGGGGCTGCGGTCGCTGGCCACCTGGGCGCCGCGCCAGCCGCTGCGCGAACTGTTCGCCGCCGACCCGGGGCGGGCCGAGCGTTTTTTGCTCAAGGTCGGCGACCACCTGCAGATCGACTACTCGAAGAACCTGGTCACGGACGAGGCGATGCGGGCGCTCGTGGAACTGGCGCGCAAGACCGGGGTGGAGGCGCTGCGTGACCAGATGTTCGCCGGCGCGGCCATCAACACCACCGAGAATCGCGCGGTGCTGCACATCGCCCTGCGCAACCGCTCGGCGCGGCCGGTGCTGCTCGACGGCCGTGATGTCATGCCCGACGTCCGCGCGGCCCTCGACCACATCCGCCAGTTCACCGATTCGGTGCGTGGCGGGTCGTGGCTGGGCTACACCGGCCTGCGCATCACCGACGTGGTGAACATCGGCATCGGCGGCTCCGACCTGGGCCCGGCGATGGTGACCCAGGCGCTGGCGCCGTACACGCGCGAAGGTCCCCGCCTGCATTTCGTCTCGAACGTGGACGGCACGCATCTCGCCGAGACGCTGCGCCCCCTGCATCCGGCGACCACGCTGTTCACCATCGCGTCGAAGACGTTCACGACGCAGGAAACCATGGTCAACGCGCAATCGGCCCGCGAGTGGTTCATGGCGCGGGCCAGGGACGAAGCGGCGATCGCCAAGCACTTCGTCGCGATCTCGACCAACGAGGCCGCAGTGCGCGCCTTTGGCATCGCGCCCGAGAACATGTTCGTGTTCTGGAACTGGGTCGGCGGCCGCTACTCGCTGTGGTCGTCGATCGGGTTGCCGATTGCGCTCGCCGCCGGCTACGGACACTTCGAGCAGATTCTCGATGGCGCGCACGAGATGGACGAACATTTCCGGACCACGCCGATCGAACAGAACGCGCCGATGGTCATGGCCCTGCTGGGCGTGTGGTATTCGAGCGTGCTCGGCGCCGAGACGCAGGCCGTGCTGCCGTACGAGCAGTACCTGCAACGCCTGCCCGCGTACCTGCAACAGCTCGACATGGAAAGCAACGGCAAGCGGGTCGATCGCGAGGGCCGACCCGTGGAGACGCTGACCGCGCCGATCGTGTGGGGCGAGCCCGGCACCAATGGCCAGCACGCGTTTTACCAGTTGCTGCACCAGGGCACACGGCTCGTGCCCTGCGACTTCCTGGCCGGCCTGGAGTCGCACCACTCCGCCGGTGTTCACCACCGCCTGCTGCTGGCCAACTGCTTCGCCCAGACCGAGGCGCTGATGCGTGGCAAGAACAAAGACGAAGTGCGCGCCGAGCTGACGGCGCAAGGCCTGACGGGCGACGCCCTCGAACGCCTGCTGCCGCACAAGGTGTTTCCCGGCAACCGGCCGTCCACGACCATCCTTTACCGGAAGCTGGGCCCCCGCACGATCGGCATGCTGTTGGCGCTGTACGAACACAAGGTGTTCACGATGGGCGCGATCTGGAACATCAACTCATTCGACCAGTGGGGCGTGGAACTGGGCAAGCAACTGGCGACGGCGGTGGCCGCCGACCTCGCCTCGCCCAGCCTCACCCACAGCCACGACAGCTCCACCAACCGGCTGATCAACGCCACGAAGCAGCACCTCGCGTAGCGCGGTACTACCCGGGTAGCGGCACCGCGAACGGCGCCATCGACAGCAGGCGGCCGAAGGCATCGGCGTCTACCGCCGGGCTGAAGTGATAGCCCTGCCCCTCGTCACACATCTCGGCGCGCAGCAACTTCAACTGGTGGCGGGTCTCCACCCCTTCCGCTACCACCTTGCATCCCAGCCCCCGGCCCAGGGCAATTACGGCCCGCACCAGCGGTGCGAGGGTGGTCGTCGGCTGAATCTCGCGGACGAACGACTGGTCGATCTTGAGCACGTCCACCGGGCAGTGCTGCAAGTAGCTCAGGCTCGACGACCCGGTTCCGAAGTCATCGACCTTGAGGATCACGCCGCATTGCCGCAACATCTCGAGCAGCGGCATGGTACTGGACGAATCCAACATCAGCGCGCTTTCGGTGAGTTCGAGTTGGAGGTACTGCGCCTCGAGCGGCGTCTCCCTCAGGAAACGCATGATGTCTTCCAGGAACCCCGGCGTCCGGAACTGCAGCGCCGAGACATTCACCGCCACGGGAATGGGCGGGAGCCCGAGGTCCTGCCAGGCCCTGGCCTGCCGGCACGCTTCCTGGAGGGCCCACCGCCCCATCGGGATAATCAACGACGACGCCTCGGCGGCGGGGATGAATTGATCGGGCCCGACCAGGCCGCGCGACGGGTGGCGCCAGCGCATCAACGCCTCGGCGCCGCTGATCGCGCCGGTCTCCAGGTTGATGGTCGGCTGGTAGTGCAGCACGAACTGCTCGGCCTCGACCGCCTGGCGCAGTTCCGACTCGAGCGACCGGCGCGGCACGGCCGGCGACTCGAGGTCAGGATTGTAGAAGCCCACCTGGTTGCGGCCGGAACTCTTGGCCTGGTACATCGCCGCGTCGGCCCGCGTGATCAGCGAATGCGCGTCCTGCCCGTCCTCGGGATAGAGGCTGACGCCGACACTGGCCGTCAGCACCAGCTCGTGGCCATCGATCACGTGAGGCTCGCTGACCGACTGGACGATCTTGTCGGCGATCACGCCGGCATCACCGGCGTGGTCCACCTCCGACAGCAACACCAGGAACTCGTCGCCGCCGTGGCGGCTGACGGTGTCGGACTCGCGGACGCAGGCGGTCAGTCGCCGGGCGATCGACTGCAGCACCTGGTCGCCGATCTCGTGACCCAGGGTGTCGTTGATGTGCTTGAACTTGTCGCAGTCGACGAACAGCACCGCCAGGCGCCGGCGATAGCGGCGCGACAGCGCGATCGAGCGGGCCAGCCGGTCGCTCAGCAGCGTCCGGTTCGGCAGCGAGGTCAGGGCGTCGTGCTCGGCCAGGTGCAGCATCTGCAGCCGGCGCTCGCGCGACGCGATCACGTCGCGGAAGATGATCACGGCGCCGAGGATCTCGCCGTGGCGGTCATGAATTGGCGCCGCCGAGTGCTCGATCGACGTCTCGGCACCGCGCCGGCCGACCAGCACGTAGTTGCCCTTCATGCGCACCTTGCGGTTGTGCCCGATGGCCACCCGCGACGGGTCTTCGGCCGGCTGGCCGGTCAGGCCGTCGGTGACGTCGAACACTTCGGCCAGCGGCCTCGCGAAGGCCTCGGACCGGGTCCACCCGGTCAACGCCTCGGCCTCGGCGTTGAGGTAGGTGATGTTGCCCAGGGTATCGGTCGTCAGCACGGCGTCGCCGATGGAGTTGAGCGTGATTTCGGCGCGCTCGCGCTCGACGAACTTCTGCTCGTCGAGGCCGCGCCGCTCGAACATCATGGCGATCAGCTGGCACAGGCCGCGGGTGTCGAGGTTGTTGGTGACGACGTAGTCGGTGGCGCCGGATTCGACGGCCCGCCGGGCAAGCGCCTGGTCGCCGGCCTGCGCCAACAGCATGATCGCCACGCCGGGCGCCACCTTGCGAATCCGGTCGATGGCGCGCCGGTCTTCCCGCACCTCCGGCAACGACAGGTCAAGCAGCACCGCACTGACCGGATGGCTTTCGAGCCAGCGTTCACCAGCGGCGACGGTCCTGACGCACTCCACGGCCAGCACGGCCGGAGCCGAGAGCAACAGGTGTTCGGTCGAGTGCGCGCCATGAGCTTCTCCCTCGATCAGCAGCAGAAGTGGTAAGGCGCGACCGTACGAGGATTCCATCAACCCAACCCCAGCAAGTTCGTTGCCGTGTCTACGCATGTACCTCACGCGGCTGGTGTGGCCGGCGCCTGCGCCCACGCCTGGCCACTCATCGCGGCGATGAGCACGAGAACCCGTGAACCCCGTGAACCCGTGAACCCGTGAACCCGTTAGCTTTATCGATATTCTTTGAACGGCAATTGACAGTCATGTTTTCTCAGGAAGTTCAGGAAGCGCTTGTATTCGCGCGCTTCCATGTTGAACAGGCGGGCGACGATCTTGTAGTTGCCGCGGGCTTCTTCGAGGCCGCGGCGCACGACGTCGCGGACATGCGCACGGGTGATCTCGCGGGCCATGTACATGGGGTAGACGGTGGCCCAGAACGATTCGTGCTGTTCGGTCAATCGCGCATAGAGATCGTCGGCGACGGTGCGCCGGCGCTCGCGGCGCGGCCGGAAGGCCACGTTGTCCTGCGCGCGCACTTCAAAGGGCAGGTCGGCCAGCTCGATCGTCTCGTGCTGGACCGCCACCACCATGCGTTCGATCAGGTTCTCGAGTTCGCGGACGTTGCCGGGCCAGGAGTAGGCCATCAGCGCCTTCATGGCGTCGGGCGCCACCCCGGCAATGGGCGACTGATTGGCGCTGACGAACTTGCCCAGGAAGTAGTGGACCAGCTCGGGCACGTCTTCGCAGCGTTCGCGCAGCGGCGGCACAGTGATCTGGATCACGTTGAGCCGGTAATAAAGGTCCTCGCGGAACGTGCCCTGGGCGATCATCTCGCGCAGGTTGCGGTGCGTGGCGCCGATAATGCGGACGTTGACGTGGCGGGCGTCGCCGTCGGCGCCGACGCGCTGGATCTCGCCGGTCTCGAGAAAGCGCAGCAGCAGGCCCTGCATGCGCAGGGTCATCTCGCCAATCTCATCCAGGAACACGGTGCCCATGTGCGCCGACTCGAGCTTGCCGGGCGTGTCGCGATCGGCGCCCGTGAGGCTCCCCTTCACGTGGCCAAAGAGCTCGGATTCGAGCAGCGTCTCGGGCAGGCCGGCGCAATTGACCGGCGCGAACACCATGTTCGAACGCGGGCCGCCCGTGTGAATGCTGCGCGACACGATCTCCTTGCCCACCCCGCTCTCTCCGGTGATCAGGACCTTCGCGTCGCTGCGGGCGACGCGGTCGATCTCGGCCCGCAGGGCCGTGACCTGGGGGCTGCGGCCGATCAGGCGCGCGTGCACCTTGGACCGGATGGCAAGGGGGCCGTTGAACTGGCCGACGTATTCGCGACTGTTAGCTTCCACAAGATTCCTCACTGATCCGCAAACCGCTCGATGACCCGTTGGTCCTGCTGGCTGAGCGAGACGAAGGTCGCGCCGATCGAGAAGCGCGAGGTGCCTGCCGCCGGCGCCAGCGAGGTCGACCGCTCCACCTGGACGTCCGCCGAGAACGGCACGCCGCCAAAGTTGAAACGCAGGGTGCCCCGGGAGTCGAGGTCCACCGGGTGCGTGGACTCGAGCAGCACCCCCGACAGGCTGATATCGATCAGGCGCACCGCAGCGGGGAACGCCAGCACGGTTAACTCGGTGTCGGCGATGACGACGCGTGTGGCGCGGCGTCGATCGGGGGGCGTCTCACGCATGCCATCCACTCGACTGCAAGGAAGTCGCCAACTTTTCGGAGCCACAAGTCTGCGTATTTGGTGACAACTACGCAGTAGACACCGATCCGAGGCTGGAAGTGTATTGTTTCTTGACAGAAAACCGGGTCGGGTTGGAAAGAGTTGTTGCCGAGAGAAAGCTGGCCCGCGCGTTACGCAAGTTCGGTAGGCAGCGAGCGATACGCGATCAGGCGATCGACGGCTTCTTGAAAGGCCGATGAGACAGACAGGAACTCGACGCCTACTAAATAATACGTCGGCGGCGCGCCCTCGGGCCGCAGGTGGCGCACCCGCGCTTCGGCCATGGTCGGATGCCCGTCGATGGTGAGGCAGATCGACTGAATCGACTCGACCGCGAGCGGGACGGCGGACTCGATCAGGGCGCCGCTACTGGTGAGGTTGCGCACCCGCGCGGCCTCGCGCACGTCGAAGGTGCCCCAGAAGAATCCGAATACTTCGAACCGGACACAGTCGCGCCGGTCACCGGCACCGCGCTTCACGTTAGCAAGCCATCCATCCGCAAGCCATCCATCTCGTGCTTGCTCTGTGCAAGGCTGCCGCCACGCTGGGTTTCGCGCTGTCATAGGGAAAGTCGCACCTGTGACATTCGCCGTGGAGGCCAAAAGTCGTCAATGGGCCGACATTCGTCTGAGAAACGACTTAGTTCCGGATCCCCACCTTTGTGTGCAGAAAGGAACAGCGCTCCAGGGCTCCCACACCTACGTTGAAGCATGTGGAAACGCCCCGCGCGCAGAACGGGCAGTCCCCCAGGGGAGCCCCCAGGGGAGCATAGCCATGCTGCATGAATTCATCGTCGAGCAGCGGCTCGTGATCATCGAGCGGACCCAGTTGCGCGTGAAGAACCGCACCTGGCCGTCGGTCTCGGCTGACGAGCTCGAATTCGGCGTCCCGTTGTTCCTGACGCAACTGTCCGAGACGTTGCGGCTCGAGGCGACGGCAGAGCCGTTCCCGGAAAGGGAGATCCAGACCGACGGCGGGCGGCACGGCGCAGAACTGATGAGCCGCGGCTACAGCATCGCGCAGGTCGTGCAGGACTACGGCGACATCTGCCAGGTCATCACGGAGCTGGCGGTCGAGACAAACTTCGCAATCACCGCCGAGGCGCAATCACCGCCGAGGAGTTTCAGACGCTCAATCACTGCCTGGACGTCGGCATTGCCGGCGCGGTCACCGAGCATGCGCGGATCACACGGCAGGTCTACCAGGCCGAGGAGATCGAACGGCTCGGCCACACCGCGCACGAGGCGCGCGACTTCCTGAGCACGGCGTTCCTGTCCTTCCACTCGCTGAAGCGCGGCGACGTCGCCATCAACGGCAGCACCGGCGCCATGCTCGGCCGCAGCCTGATGGGCCTGCGCGACCTGATCGATCGCACGTTGTCGGAAGTGCGGCTGGTCGCCAACGTCCGCCGCATCATCCGCTTGCCGGTGGCCTCGTTCCTCGATGAGATTGCCGCCACCGGGCTGATGCACGCGGAATACCGCAAGATCACATTCACGGTGGAAACGATCGCCGAAGACCTGACGGTTGACGCCGACCCGCAGCTGCTCAGTTCAGCGGTCATGAACGTGCTGCACAACGGCTTCAAGAACACCCCCAAGGGCGGCAAGGTCACGTTGCGGGCGTTCGCCTCGAATGACGACCTGTGCCTCGAGGTCGAGGACCAGTGCGGCGGCATTCCTGAAGAGAAGGGCGACCTGTTCAAGACCTTCGGCGATCGCCGCGGCCGCGACCGGTCAGGGCTGGGCATGGGCCTGTCGATCGCCCGCAAGGCCATCCGTGCCCACGGCGGCGACATCAAGGTTCATAACAAACCGGGGCACGGCTGCATCTTCGAGATCTGCATCCCGATGACTGCGGCCGCGCACTCAGAGACCGAAACTCAAGCCTCGGCCTCGGTCTGATATGATGCTGAGCTACGCGCCCATAGCTCAATTGGATAGAGCGTTGGTCTCCGAAGCCAAAGGTTGTAAGTTCAAGTCTTACTGGGCGCA
>JBBQSP010000085.1:0-19898 GCA_038213735.1 Vicinamibacterales bacterium
TCCTTGATCATCTGGTAAGGCTGCAGCACGTAGCTGCGGATCTGCGAGCCAAACGCGATGTCCTTCTTGGCGCCGCCGATCTGTGAGAGCTTGTCCTGCTGCTCCTTTTGCTTCAGGTCGTACAGCTTGGCCTTCAGCACCTTCATGGCCACGTCCTTGTTCTTGTGCTGCGACCGCTCGTTCTGGCACGAGGTGACGAGGCCCGTCGGCAGGTGCGTGATGCGCACGGCGGAGTCGGTCACGTTGACGTGCTGGCCGCCGGCGCCACTCGACCGGTACGTGTCGATTCGAAGGTCCTTCTCGGGGATGTCGATCGTGACATCGTCATCGAACTCGGGCCACACGTAGACCGAGGCGAACGAGGTGTGCCGCCGCGCGGCCTGGTCGAACGGCGAGATGCGCACCAGGCGGTGCACGCCGGCTTCGGCCGCCATCAGGCCGAAGGCATACTCGCCCGTCAGCGTGAATGTCACGCTCTTCAGCCCCGCCTCTTCGCCGGGCTGGTACTCGAGCATCTCGCGCTTGAAGCCCCGGCGCTCGGCCCACTTCAGGTACATGCGCAGCAGCATCTCGGCCCAGTCCTGCGACTCGACCCCGCCGGCGCCCGGGTGAACGGTGATGATGGCGTTGGCCAGATCGTGCTCGCCACTGAGCATCTTCTTGGTCTCAGCGGCCTCGACCTGCTCACCGAGCGCGTCGAGGGCACGGGCTAGGTCGGCCAGCACGTCTTCGCCACCGCGCGCCCACTCGAGCAGCACGCCGATGTCGTCGATCTTCGCGGCCAGGCTCGCGCCAAGTTCGATGTCTTCGGCCAGGCGGCGCTGGCGCAACAGGGTCTTCTGGGCGTCGGCCTGGTTGTCCCAGAAATTGGCGGCGGCGACCTTCTGTTCGAGTTGAGCTAGCTCACCCGGATCATGAGCATCGTCAAAGATAGCTCCGCATGTCGGAGGCCCGCTTCAGCAGGTCGGTGGCGCGGCGAACGAGGTCATCAATCACGAGTGCCAAGGCAGGTCTCCTAGCGGCGGTCGGCGCGTCAACGTTCCGCCCTCATCCAAGCGGCCACGCCCAGGGCCAGCACCGTCAACACGGTGGCCAGCAGCGCGACCAGATCTCCAATTCTGGCATACGGCGTGCGCTCCTGCACGAACCTGGCTTCGCCGACCACGGCCGCGGTCTCGAAGAGCTGGGTGCGGATGAGGACCCGCCCGTAGGGATCGATGATCCCGCTGACGCCGGTGTTGGCCGCGCGCACGAGGTACCGCCCCTGCTCAATCGCGCGCATTGCCGCCATCTCGAAGTGCTGGTACGCCGCCGACGATTCGCCGTACCAGGCATCGTTGGTGATGGTCGTCAGCAGTTCACTCCCCTGCCGCACCGCCTCGCGGGTCTGGCTGGGGTAGGTCACTTCGTAGCAGATGGCGGTGCTCACCATGTGCTCACGCACCGGCAGCATGGTGACCCGTTCGCCGGGGGTAAACGCCGAGACCGCCTCCACCAGCGGCCCCACAAAGAACAGCGCCCGCTGGAAGGGCACATACTCGCCGAAGGGCACGAGGTGCATCTTGCGATACACCGCGGCGGTCATGCCGGCCGGGTTGAGCATGAAGGCGGCGTTGTAATAGCGATCCTGCGGCTGCCCGCGCTCGACCTCGTCGCTGCCGAGCAGCAACGGCACACGCAGCTCGCGGACCATCGAACGGATAGCCTCGCCGGCGGGATCGTCCTGGAAGAAGAACGGCGTGGACGACTCCGGCCACAGCAGGAACTCAGCGCCGTTGGCGGCCGCCTGGCGCGTCAACTGTTGGTACCGTTCCAGGATCATTCCGGCGCGAGCGGGGTTCCACTTGTCGGCCTGCGCAATGTTGCCTTGGATCAAGCCCACCCGGACCGGCACGCCCTGCGTCAGGCGGTTGTCGGCCATGCGCTGGCCGCCCCACACCGACGCCGATGCGATCAGCACGATCGTGCCGCCGAACGCGATCACACGGGTTCGGCCGGCCGCGAGCGCGGTCGCCGCGAACCCGGCATTGATCACCGCCACCAACGCCGACAGGCCGAATACGCCGACGAGGCTCGCGGCTTGAGCGATCGGCAACAGCGTCACCATGGTGTTGCCGAGCGGAATCCATGGGAAGCCGCCGAACAGGTGCCCCCGGGTGTACTCGGCTGCCACCCACGCGGCCGGAGCGAGCCCAAGCCCCACGAATCCGAAGTGCCGAATGAAGACGGCCGACGCCGCGGATGCCAGGGCGACGTAGGTCGCCATGTACAGGACAAGCAGGCCGGTCACAAACACGGCAACTGGCCACGGCAGCCCCCCGAAAGTCTGCACGGTGGCACCAGTCCAATAGACCGTGCCGGCAAAATGAATGAATCCGGCCATCAAGCCAAGGCGGAAACCCCGGCCAGCCGTGACGCCAGGCATCGTACCCGGCCGGCCGTTCCAGCCGCTCAACGCGACGTAGAGCGGCACCAGCGCGATGAAAGCAACGGCCGGGTGGCCGTAACGGGGAAACGAGAGGGCCAGCAACACGCCCGATGCGAGCGCCGCCACTGTGGAAGCCGAGATCATGGCGGGCGGCTAGGCCTGCATCGCCGCGTCGAGCAGCGCCTCGAGTGAACCGAACTTCTCGTGGTAATCCGCCTGCGCGCGGCGAATCACTTCGAAGGCCTCTTCATGCCCGTAGACATGCGTAATCTCACAGGGGTTGGTGACCGTGCCGGGCGCGAGCTTGTACGTCTCGAAATAGTGAATGAGCCGTGACACCAGCGCCTCTGGGCAATCCGAGATGTCGCGGAAGCCCCCGTACGCCGTGTCGCCTACCAGCACCGCGACGATCTTGTCGTCGGCTTCACTGCCGTCGATCATGCGCAGGCCGCCGATCGGAATGGCCTGCAGGAGGATGTCGCCGTGCGACACCGGCCGTTCCGACAAGACGCACACGTCCAGCGGATCCTGGTCGCCGCGAATCCCCGTTCTTCCCGTCTTTTCCGCGCTCAACTCGGCGACCCGCACGCCGCAAAAGGTTTGCGGCAACAGGCCGTAGAGCGCCGGGCAAACATTCGAGAACCGTTGCGGGCGATCGAGCTTCAGCAGGCCGGTCGGCTTGTCGAGTTCATACTTGACGGTATCGGACGGGGTGATCTCGATGTAACACGTGACGACGTCAGAGCCCTTGTCGCCCAGGCGTACGCCGTGCCACGGATGGGCCCTGAATAGCCGGCCCATCAACTGCCAGATTGGCTGTCGGGTCTTCGGAGTGGTGCTCATGAGGCCGCCCTAGCGGACGACCCAGGGCTTGAACTGCTCTTCCTTCTGCAGGCGTGCGGCCACCGTGTCGGCCTCGCGCCGTTCCTTGAACTTGCCAACCCGGACGCGATAGAACGATGGCTCCCCCCTGGCCGGCGCCAGCACATAGGCCGGGTACCCCTTACCGGCGAGGCGCTTGACGATGGTGTCGGCCTCGCTGCGTTCGCGCAAAGCCGCTACCTGAATGGCAAAGCCGGTACCGGCCGGTTCGGCCGATGCGGGTGCAGCGGGAGCCGGCGGTGGCGGAGTGTTGCGCGCCGCCACCGCTCCGGGCGCGGCGGTGACCGGCTCCGGCCGCGGCGTCGGCGGCTCGACCGGAGGCGCCGGCTCAGGCGTCTTCTTCAGCGAATCGGCAGCGCCCTCGTTCCCGGTGAGGCGCTCGGCGTAGCTCAACTTTTCACCAGCCGTGATCGGGGTCTCGCTCGACCCCTGGCCCACCGACGCGGGCGGCAACGGTGGTTCCGACTCGGCAGCCGTGGCAGCAGCCATCTCGACGCTCTCAGGCAAACCACGCTCGCCGCGGACGCCGCGACCAACCTGGACCCCCATTAGGAAGATGCCGACCGCGATCACGACAAAGGCCATGGCCATGAAGACCAATTGCTTGCCGTTCAGCTGAATCTCGCGAAACGCGTCGTCGTGGGCTGTGGCCATCAGTGCAGATCTGGGCAGAATTTTACCACGGCCCCCCGCCGATCCTGGCCTTCAAAGCCGCGGCCTCGGCCGATTGGGGGTCCAGCGCCAGCGCCCGGTCGATCTCGGCCCGCGCCGAGACGGTGTCTTGCACCTCGAGGTAGGCCTCGGCCAGCGCCAGGCGGGTGGGCACGGTCTCGTCGCTCCACAAGGCAATCTTCAGCGCCTCCACGGCCTCGGTGGCGCGGCCCCCGCGCAAGTAGAGGCGGCCCAGCAGCAGGTGCGCCTCCGCCAGGTACGGCGAGAGGTACAGGGCGCGGCGCAGTTCCTGGATGGCTTCGCGGTCCGCATCACGCTGGTAGGCACGGCGGCCGGCGTCGAGATGGAACGCGGCCAGCGTTTCGTTGTCGCGTTGGCCGGCCGAGGTCAGGATGCTGTCAACGCGATTGGGTGACGGCGTCAGCGCTTCGGCCAGCCGTTCGAGGCCGCGAGGCACCGGGTCGCCGCCGGAGGCACGGGTCTCCCAGCCGACATATTTCGACGAGAGCCGGACGGCCAGCTCGCGTTCGCGCGCCGCCTCGGCCGTCGCGCCGGTTTGGTGAAGGGCCGTCCCGAGGATGAAGTGGGCGTCGCCGTCGGCAGGATTGCGCCGCACCGCCTCGCGCAGCCAATAGATCGCCGCGCGCGGATCCCGATCGATCCAGTACGCGTAGCCCAGGTTGAAGAACAGGTCGCCGTTGGCAGGATCGATCTCGCTGGCCTGGCTGAAGTAGTAAGTGGCCCGGCCGGGCTGCGGCGTCGCGGTGCGGCGCAACTCGGCGACGCCGATCGCGTTGGTGACCGCCGCCGATCGCTCTTCGCCTTGCAGCGCGCGGAGCGTCTGCAGCGCGTCATCCAACCGTTTCAGGTTCATCAACGACAACGCCCGGCGGAACCGGCTCTCCCGCGAATAGCGGCTGTCGGCGCGCACGCCGGCAAGCGCGTCCAGCGCGCGCTGATAGTCCGACGCCTCGGAATGCAGATCCCAGATCGCGAGCCGGGCCGGATCGAAGCGCGGCGCCGCCTTCAGGGCCCGCTCGAGGAACGCGATCGCGGTTGCCGGGGCTTCGGCCACCAGGCCCTTGATGTACAACTCGAACACCTGCATCGAGGGCGGCAACCGGTCGGTCGGGACCGGCGGCGGCTCGCCAGTCACGCCGCGGAGCAGGTGCGCGAGCCGTCCGAAAGTGGCGAACACATCGGCCAGGGCGCCCGACGCCTGGACCTCTGGTAACAGGCGGCCGGTGTCGAGTCGCACCACGCGGCCGCGGGCCACCAGTTGATCACCGCTCAGTTCGAGAGCGCCAATCACCACCACGCCGGCGGCCATCACCTGGCCCACCTTGATGGACGATGCGCGGCTCAAGCCGGCACCGGCGGGAAGTTGCAAACGGTCGAACGCGCGGAGGCGCTCTTCGCGATCGACGACCTGCTCCCCGCTTGCGGCCAGCAAGTCGGTCAGCAGCACGGCGGCGCCCTCGCGCAGCCACGCCAGCCGCGGCTCCTGGGCGGGATTGTCGAAGGGCAGGACCACGACGGGCGCGCCGGCGGGCATTTGGGCCGCCGCGACGGCAGGCCAGGCCAGTCCCGCGGCCCACATGACCACGATGGCCCAGCGGCGCACGACTAACGGAATGTCCGTTCGAAATCGGTTGGTACGACTTTCGTCGCCGTTGATACGCTCCACTAAACCGCACCCGCCGGGCCGGGGCCGGCTCCGTTCACCGTGACCGCCAGGCTCAAGCCGCCGGCCCGCTCGCCGGCAAACCGGACGGTCGCATCAACATGGCAATGCGCACATAACCGCTGCAAGGCGGCGGCGTAGAACCCGCGCATGGGAACGGTGGCCGGGTCGCGCAGCTGCCGGCACAGTTCGGAGTCGATGTCGACCGTCGCCGTGGTTCCCCGTATCCGGTACTTGACCTTGGATTGCCGGACCGTCGCCAGGATCAGCTGCTTGGCCAGCGAGAGGGCGGCGCGCGACCGCAGGCCCAGGGGAAGGCGGTGGATCGACCATCGGCGCAGGCCCGACAGTTCCTGGTAGGTCCAGTCGGCGGCACAGACGCCGGCGCGGGTGGCAATCTGATCGTTGGACGGCGGCTCTTCGCGGTGCAGGAAGCTGAGCACGGCGCCGAGCGGCGCGAGGCCGATGCGCCCGTCGCGCATGCCGGCGGGACTCAACCAGTTTTCGTAGAAATCGAGCCGGCTTGGTGACACATCGGCGATGCCCTGGTGCAGACTCGAGATGAGCAGACGACCGATTCCAGCGTCAACCATGACGAAGCCGTGGGGAAATGATAACGTGATCGTACCGCTTCGCTTCGATCGAGTCAACGAACCAGCATCATGATTCTTCCCCTTCACGACCAGCTCAAGGCGCGTGTGCGCGCCGTGCTCGCCGAACGCTACGAGATCATCGACCCCGGCTTGAACATCCCGATCGAGACGCCGCCCAACCGGACCATGGGCGACCTTGGCACTCCGGTCGCGTTCGACCTGGCGCGGCGGCTGCGCAAGGCGCCACGCGTGATCGCGCAGGAGATCGCCGACGCGCTCGGCCCAGTCGCGGGCGTCACCAAGGTCGAGGCGGCGCCGAACGGTTACCTCAACGTGTTCCTGGATCGCCCCGCGTTCCTGCTGGCGCGGCTCGGCCTTCGCGGCACGCTGCCCACCCCGCCCACGCGCGCCGACAAGACCATCGTCGAACACACCGCGATCAACCCGAACAAGGCCGCGCACATCGGCCATCTGCGCAATTCCGCCCTCGGCGACACGCTGGTTCGCGCCCTGCGCTTCCGCGGCACGCCCGTCGAGGTCCAGAACTACATCGACGACACCGGCGTGCAAGTGGCCGACGTCGTCGTCGGGTTCCGCGAGTTCGAGAAGATCGACCTGGCCGGCGCGCGCCAACTGGCCGCGACCACCCGCTTTGACTATTACTGCTGGGATCTCTACGCCCGCGTCACCGAGTGGTACGACGGCGACAAGGAACGGCTGAAAATTCGCGCCGCGACGCTGCACGACATCGAGCACGGCGTCGAGCCGACGGCGAGCCTGGCCGCGTTCATTGCCGACACGGTGGTGCGCGCGCACCTCAAGACCATGGCGCGGCTGAACATCGACTACCAGCTGCTGACGTGGGAAGGCGACATCCTGCGCCTGAAGTTCTGGGCCCGCGCCTTTGACGCGATGAAGGCCACCGGCGCGGTCTTTCTCCAGAACGAGGGCAAGCACGCCGGCTGCTGGGTCATGAAGATCGACCCTTCGACGCCGCTCAGGGCAGGCGATCCGGAAACCGCGCCGAACCCGGAGGACGACCCCGAGTCACGCGAGAAAGTCATCGTGCGCTCGAACGGCACGGCCGTTTACGTGGCGAAGGACATGGCCTACCAGTTCTGGAAGTCCGGACTGCTCGGTCACGACTTCTACTATCGGCCGTTCGCGACCCGCATCAACGGCGAACCGCTCTGGGCGACGACCAGCGATCCGGCGCTGGCGGTGACCGACCATCCGGCGTTTGGCACGGCCGCCGCCACCTACAACGTGATCGACGTCCGCCAGGCCTACCTGCAGAAGCTGCTCAAGCAGGCACTAACGGCCATCGGCCATCCCGCGGAGGCGGAGCGACTCACCCATTTCTCGTACGAGATGGTGGCGCTGTCACACGCCACCGCGAAGGAACTGGGTTTCGCGCCAGCCGAAGGGTCCGAAGAAGCGAAGAAGCCGTTCGTCGAAGTGTCGGGCCGCAAGGGCCTTGGCGTGAAGGCCGACGACCTGATCGATCGCGTGATCGACAAGGCCATGACCGAGGTCGACCGCCGCCAGCCCGACCTGCCGGAGGGCGAGCGCCGCCGCATTGCCGAAGCGATCGGCATCGCCGCGGTCCGCTACTTCCTGATCAAGTATTCGCGGACCAAGGTGATCGCTTTCGACATCGACGAGGCGCTCAGCTTCGAGGGCGAAAGCGGGCCGTACCTGCAGTACGCCGTGGTGCGGGCCAACAACATCTTCCAGAAGCTCCACGACCGGCTGGGGATCGACGAGGCCGCAATGCTCGGGCCGCTGCCGTCGGCCCCGCCCGACTTCATCAACGGCCGCGACGGCGACCACGAGTTGTGGGCTCTGGTCCTCGAGGCCTCGCGACTGGACGAGGTCGTCGAGCAGGTGGTGCGGACGCTGGAGTTCGCCGTCCTGGCGAAATACGGCTTCGGCCTGGCCCAGATGTTCAACGCCTTCTACCACCGCGCCCAGATTCTCAACGAGGAACGCGACGATGTCCGCCGCTGGCGGGCGGCGGCGGTGGCGTATTTCCGCCTCCAGCTCACGCGCCTGCTCGACTTGATGGGCGTTGCTGTTCCACCCCGAATGTAGGACGCTTGCTGCATATGGCCCTGATTGCGATCGCCCAGAACCGCCGAATGTCCGACTACGTGGAGTCCGTGCGTCGGGCCGGGGGCGAACCTGTCGAGGTGGCCGCCGGCGGTGAATCACCGGAACAGATCGTGGCGCGGTTTGACGGCATCATGCTGACCGGCGGCGGCGACGTCGACCCGATGCTCTACGGCGAGGCGCCGCACGAGACGTTTCAGTCGGCCGAAACCGATCGCGACGCCTTCGAGATTGCCCTGACCAAGGCGGCGATCGCCGCGAATGTCCCGTTCCTGGCCATCTGTCGGGGAATGCAGTTGCTGAACGTGGCCATGGGCGGCACGCTGATCCAGGACATTCCCACCCAGGTCCCCGGCGCGCTCGATCATTCGGTGCCCGAGCCGCGGGCGCACGTCGCGCACGAGGTGTGGGTGTCGAAAGACTCGCGGCTGGCGAAACTGTTGGCCGACCACATGGAGGACGGCGAGACGTGCCACGTCAACAGCCGCCACCACCAGTCGGTGGCGAAGGTGGCTCCCGGCTTCGAGGTCACCGCCACGTCGCCCGACGGCGTGATCGAGGCCATGGAGAAACCGGGCGATGCCTTCTGCGTGGGCGTGCAGTGGCACCCCGAGAACTTCTGGCGCACGGGCGAGTTCCGCTCGCTCTTCGAAGGGTTCGTGCAGGCGGCTAACGCGCGAAAACGGTAACTGTCTCGATGTGCGCGGTGTTCGGAAAGAGATCGAACCCGCGCACGCCGGCCAACTGGTAACCGGCATCCACCAGGAGGCGCGCATCGCGCGCCATCGTCGCGACGTCGCACGACACATAGATCACCCGCGGTGCCTGCACCGCCATCACCCCGGCCAACGCTTGTTTCGATAGTCCGGTCCGAGGCGGGTCCATGATGATGGTCGACGCCTTGGTCGCGTGGGGCAAGTAGTCTTCCACCGACTCACTGCGCACCCGCACGTCCTCGCGGGCCGACGCATTCCGCCGGAGATCAGCGGCCGAGAACCGATCCCCCTCGACGGCGACCACCGGCCCATGACCGGCGTGCGACGCGGCAAGGCTGAACAAGCCGACGCCGGCGTAGAGGTCAAGCACCGGCCCCTCGGTGATCTGCGACAGCACGTGGTCCACCAGTGGTTGCACCAGGAAGCGGTTGCCCTGAAAGAACGACCGCGCGTGACGCGACAGCGTGGCACCGGAGACCACGTCCGACACCACCCCCGATCCCCACAGGTCCATCGTCCGCGCGGTGTCGGGTGGCGCGCAGGTCGCGCCGGTCAGGCCATCAAGGGTCGTCACCGCTGCCAGGCGCGAGGGGTCGGCGTGCGGCAAGAGTTCGAGATGAAGGGCGCGTTCGCTCGCATCGAGGTTCTCCGACAGCTCGATCTCGCCGACCGTGTCGCGTCCCAGTGACTTCAGCGATTGCTCCAGCGCCTGCAGCACCAGCAGCGTGTCTGGCCGCAACTGGCGCGTCGGCCCGGCATCGCAGAGCGAATGCGTGCCTTCGCGAAAGAAGCCGATGCGGCTGTTGCGCACGTGCAGGCGCGCCCGCATGCGGTAGCCATCAACCGGCGAAGCCAGCACGTCCACGGGCGCCTCGAGCGTGATGCGACCCAGGCGCCGGAACGCGTCTTCGATGATCGCCGCCTTGATCGCGCGCTGGCGGTCGTAGCCGATGTGCGCGAACACACACCCGCCGCAACCGCCATCGGACGGCGACGAGCCGTCAGCGGCATCGGGCACCCGGTCCGGAGACCGCTCGATCACCCGGCGGGTGTTGGCCCAGCCGGTGCCGCGCTGCACCTTTTCCACCTCGGCCTCGACGACCTCGCCGGGAATGGCGCCGGCCACGAAGACGATCGCGCCTTCGTGGCGCGCAATCATGCGGCCACCTGCCGCGGGCCGTTCAATGGTGAGCGTGAGTCGATCGCCTCTGTGCATGGTGTCGGTACTCTGCGATGGGGTCAGACCCCTCGAAAACTCTTGCTCGGGGTCAGACCCCGATGTCTGGCAGCCCAAAGTGGTGGCGGACGAGTCGATCGATCGCGGCGCGGCGCGTCTGGGCGTAGGCCTCGGTCGCCATGCGCTGGCGGAACGGCGCCAGTTCGGCGTCCGCCTCGTGCTCAATCTCGGTTCGCGCGCCTTCGGTCAACGCCGCGGCAGCCGCCACCACGAGTTCGGCCTCGATCGCCGCCACCCTGAGCAGTAATGCTTCGCGTGCCTCACCACGGGCGCGCGCCGCCTCGGGCTGCAGCGCGTCGAGGGCGCGCACGGCCGCATCGAGCGCGGCCCCCATGGCCGGACCAGCCTTGTCGCCGCCGCGCAAGACGGTCAGGCGTGAGAGCGCCCGTGCGATCTGCGACGCCAGCGATCGCCGCGACCGGCCGGCGCCGGGCACCGGCTCCTCGACATCGGGTCCGCCCGCGGCATCGGGCACGACGCCGGCAAGGCCCAGCGCGCGGCGCCAATCGTCGAACGCGTCGAGCACGTCGGCTTCGCAGAAATCAATCCGCACCGGGCGGCGGCGCGGTCCCTTCCGGTAGTAGCGCTCGAAGTAGCGATCGATGCCGGCCTCGGCGACCTTCAGGGGAATACCCTGGTGCGCCCACGCCACCACCCGCTCGAACGCCGGCCCCGTGATGCGGATCAGGTGGCCATCATTCTTGCGACACAAGTAAGCCTCGAGGTCGCGGCAATATCCGTCAACGTCGGTCACGGTCTCAGGCCCGGGGCCCGGGGCTTGGGGCTTGTCGCTCCCAGACCAGCCGCAAGCCGTACAACGTCAACTCGACGTCCACGTGATCGATCAGCGACGACTCGGGTGCCACCACCACCGCGAGGCCACCGGTCGCGATCACCAGCGCGTCGCCGCCGAGTTCGGCCTTCATGCGGCGCACGAGGCCCTCCACCATGTCTACGTAGCCCCAGAACAGCCCGGACTGCATCGACGCGACCGTATTGGTGCCGATGACCTTCGCCGGCTTCCTGACCTCGATGCGAGGCAGCCGCGCCGCGCGCTGGAACAACGCATCCGCGGAAATCTGCGGTCCCGGGCAAATCACGCCACCCAGGTATTCCCCCTTGGCGGAGATGGCATCGAAAGTCGTCGCAGTGCCGAAGTCCACGACGATGATCGGCCTGCCCACACCCCATTGCTCGAGCGCGGCCAGCGCATTGACGACCCGATCGGCACCGACCTCGGCCGGGTTGTCGTAGAGGATCGGCATGCCGCCGTTTACGGCCGGCTCGAACAGCAGCGGCGTGCGCTCGAAATACTTGACGGCCATCGCCTGCAGCGTGGCGGTCAGCGGCGGCACCACCGAGGCGATCACGATGCCGGAGATCTGGTGGCGGGTGATCCGGTGATGCTCGCACAGGTCGGTCACGAGAATGCCCAGTTCGTCGGCCGTCCGCTCGCGAATCGTCGTCAGCCGCCAGCTGTGGACCAGTTCGCGTCCCTGGAACACGCCGATGACGATGTTCGTGTTCCCTACATCGATCGCCAACAACATAACAGTGTGCCTATAGGTACCAGGAAAGCTCGCCGGCGATCACGCGGTCAACGCCGGACGGCGTGCGAATCAACAGGGCGCCCGCATCGTCGATGCCGGCCGTGGTGCCGGTGCGGCCATCCCACTCCACGCGGGTCCCGATCGCACTTGGTGACGCCGCGCGCCACGCCTGCAGAATATCACCGGGGCTTCGGGCCAGCGTGGCCAGGCGGTCCGCCATGGCGGCCAGAACCTCTGCGAGCACCTGTCCGCGGTCTACCGCACGGCCGAGTTCCGCTTCAAGCGACGTCGCCCGCGCAGCGACCTCTGCCGGGTATGCCGAGGGCAGCAGGTTCAGGCCCACGCCGATCACCACCGCCTGCGCTGGTGTCCCCACCGCCAGGCCTTCGGCCAGGATGCCGGCCAGCTTGCCGCTACCCACCATCACATCGTTCGGCCACTTGAGCTCAGGAGCCCATCCAAGCGCCGCGTGAATGCCGTCGCGCACCGCGACCCCGGCGGCCAGCGTCACCAGCGGGAGCGAGGCGTTCGCCGGCAGCGGCGGCCGGGCGATGAACGAGAAGTACAACCCCGCAGCGGGCGGCGACTCCCACACGCGGCCGCGGCGGCCGCGTCCTGCCGTCTGCACATCGGCCCCAACCACGACGCCGTGTGGCGCCCCGGTGGCCACCAGGCCCGCCGCCACGTCCATCGTCGACGGGACCTCCGCGTGCCAGCGCACGTCGAGAGGCAGGCCGGGACGCCGGTCCTGCAGCGCGCCAAGCGCCGCCGCCAGGTCGTCAGGCAGCATCAGGCCGGCTCGAGTTCGAAACTGAGGTCCGCGCTGGGCGCGGAGTGCGTGAGGGCGCCGACCGAGACGTACTGCGCGCCGGTGGTGGCCAGCTCGGGGATGCGAGCCAGGGTCACGCCCCCCGAAATCTCGATCTCGGCGCGACCGGCAATCCGGTTGACCGCTTCCCGAATGTCGTAGGTCGTAAAGTTATCGAGCAGGATGCGCGGGACGCCGGTCTTCAACACCTCGTTCAGTTCGTCGAGCGTCTCGACCTCAACCTCGACGGGCAATCCCTGGCTGGCGTTCATCGCCCGATCGGCTGCCTGGCGGATGCCGCCGGCCAACCGCTTGTGGTTGTCCTTGATCAGGATCCCATCGTCCAGGCGCTGTCGATGATTGCGGCCGCCGCCGCAGCGCACGGCGTATTTCTCGAGGGCGCGGAAGCCGGGCGTGGTCTTCCGCGTGTCGAGAATCGTGATGCCGCCGGCCGCCGCCTCGACGAAGCTGGCGGTCAGGGTAGCGATGCCGCACAGGCGCTGCAGGAAATTCAGTGCGGTGCGTTCGGCTTCGAGCAGGGCGCGCGCGTCGCCGGTCACCGTGGCAACGACCTCCCCCGCTTCGACGTGTGCGCCGTCGGACCACCGCACCTCAAACACCGCCGCCGGGTCGGCCTGCGCGAACGTCTCGGCCGCCACCGCCAGTCCGGCGATCACCATCGGCGCCTTGGCGACCATTACGCCGCGCGCGCGCTGGCCCACGGCAATGGTCGCCGCGCTGGTCACGTCGCCCTGTCCGCGATCCTCGGCGAGGGCCTTGCGAACCAGCTCGCGATACGCCTCCGGCTGCAGTGGCGACACCATTACGCCTCGGCCGGCTTCAGCGTGATTTCAACGCGCGGCTCGCCGGTCTTGAGCACCAGGCCGTCGGCGCGGCAGGCGGCCTTCAGGTCGCGCTCGACGAGCGCCAGGCTAGCCGCCGCTTCGTCCTCGGCGAAGTAGATCACTTCCTGCACCGGGGTGCCGACTGACACTTTCTGGTCGGTCTTGGCCTTGCGAATGGCGTTGAGCGCTTCGGTCAGGTAAAACACCGACCGCTCGGCGGCGGCGTCGGTCCCGGAAACGGCAATCAACTCGGCGCGGGTCGGCCACGCCGCGCGATGCACGGAGCCGTCGTTCGACCACGACCATACTTCGTCGCACACGAACGACAGGTACGGCGCCAGCAGCCGCAACAACACCGACAGCGCCAGCCGCATCGCCGTCGACGCCGACGCCGCGGGGTCGGCGCCGAAGTCTCCGTAGCGACGCGACTTCGCGGCCTCGACGTAGTTGTCGCAGAAATCCCAGAAGAACGACTCGATCTTCGCCAGCGCCTTGGCGTATTCGTATTGATCGAGCTCCGCCGTCGCCTCGTCCACAAGGGTGGCAAGGTTCTGCAGCATGCCGCGATCGAGCGCTTCGGTGACCGCGCCGGCCGGCGGGTCCCCGGCCAGCACGAACTTCGACACGTTCAACACCTTCATGGCGAGCTTGCGGCCAATCTTCATCTGGCCGACGTCAAACGCGGTGTCGACGCCGGGGCCGCCCCGCGCGGCCCAGTAGCGCACGCCATCGGAGCCGTACTCCTGCAGCAGGCCCAGCGGCGTGACTACGTTGCCCTTCGACTTCGACATCTTCTTGCGGTCGGGATCGAGCACCCAGCCGGAAATCGAGGCGTTAGTCCACGGCACCGACTCGTTCTCGAAGTGCGCGCGCACCACCGACGAGAACAACCAGGTGCGAATGATGTCGTGCGCCTGCGGGCGCAGGTCCATCGGGAACGTGCGCGCGAAGATCTCGGGGTCGCTTTCCCACAAGGTCACCAGTTGCGGCGACACCGACGAAGTCGCCCAGGTGTCCATGATGTCGGGATCACCGACGAAGCCGCCGGGCGTGCCGCGCTGATCGGCGGTGTAGCCCTCGGGCACGTCGGTGGACGGATCGATGGGCAGCCGCGACTCGGCCGGAACCAGCGGCCGGCCGTGGTCGGTCGTGCCGTCGGCGCGCAACGGATACCAGACCGGGATGGGCACGCCGAAGAAACGCTGGCGGCTCACGCACCAGTCGCCATTCAGGCCGTTGACCCAGTTTTCGTAACGCGCCTGCATGTATTCCGGATGCCACGCGATCTCGCGCCCGCGCGTGATGAACTGGTCGCGATGGTCGATGGTCTTGATGAACCACTGGCGGCTGGTGACGATCTCCAGCGGACGATCACCCTTCTCGTAGAACTTGACGTTATGGGTGATCGGCTTCGGTTCGCCCTGCAGGTCGCCGCTTTCGCGGAGCAACTCGACCATCTTCGCCTGGGCCTTCTTTGCCGACAGACCGGCCAGCTGGTCGTACGCTTGCTGCGCCCGCGCCACGTCGCTCGTCTCCCAGCCCGGCTCGCCCCAGGGCACGCGGCCGAGCGCGCCGTTCGGCTGCACGATGGCGCGCACCGGCAGCTTGAGCTCGCGCCACCAGATCACGTCGGTGGTGTCGCCGAACGTGCAGATCATGGCAATGCCGCTGCCCTTGTCGGGATCGGCCAGCGCATGCGCCAGCACCGGCACTTTCACGCCGAAGATCGGCGTGACCACCTCGGTACCAAACAGCGGCTGATAGCGCGCATCGTCTGGATGCGCGACCAGCGCCACACAGGCCGGGATCAGTTCGGGCCGGGTCGTCTCGATCGCCACAAAGTCAGTGCCACTTGCCCCGAGCGAAGTCGAGGGGTCCGCCTTGGCAAAATGAATCTTGTGGTACGCGGCCGGCTGTTCGCGATCTTCGAGTTCGGCCTGCGCCACCGCGGTGCGGAAGTCCACATCCCACAGGGTTGGCGCTTCCACCTGGTACGCCAGCCCCTTCGCGAGATGGCGCAAGAACATAATCTGCGACACGCGCTGCGCCGGCCGGCCGATCGTCGCATAGGTCATCGACCAATCGACCGAGAGGCCGAGGTACCGCCACAGCTGCTCGAAGACCTTCTCGTCTTCGACCGTCAACTTGACGCACAGCTCGATGAAGTTCGGACGCGACACCGAAATGACCTGCTTCTCGCCCCGCGACTTCGCCCGGGGCGACCCTGAGCCTGCCGAAGGGTCGGCTTCTTCCGGCAACTTGAAGCTCGGGTCGTATGGCAGCGACGGATCGCACCGCACGCCGAAGTAGTTCTGGACGCGCCGTTCGGTCGGCAGGCCGTTGTCGTCCCACCCCATGGGGTAGAACACTTCCTTCCCGCGCATGCGCTGGAAGCGGGCGATGATGTCGGTGTGGGTATACGAAAAGACGTGCCCGACGTGCAGCGACCCGCTCACCGTCGGTGGCGGCGTATCGATCGAGTAGATCTGGTCGCGGGACTTGGTGCGGTTGAACCGGTAGGTGCCGTCACGCTCCCACTTCGCCGATAGCGTGGCTTCCAAACCTTCCAGTGCGGGCTTTTCGGGGACGGGCATATCCCCCCATTATCTCGCGGAACGGGCCCTGCCGGACGCGTGCCAGGCAACCCTGAAGGGGTGCCTCCACAACACTTACCGGGTGTCGCGTTCGGCGCGGGCCCTGATGCGCGCGAGCTCGTCGCGGACCAGCCGCTCCGACGTCTCGGACACGACCGACCGCACGGTCTCGCGGACCGAGGCGGCCATGGCCTCGCGCAGGTCGGCGCCAAAGGACGCGGCGTTCAGCCGCTCGACCACGCGCTGCGCGATCTGATCGAGCATCTCTTCGGTCACGTCTGGAGCGGCCGCCTGCACGACCACCGGCGCGGCCGGTGGCGGCGCCGGACCGTCGCCGATCTCGAATGCCAGGAGCGCCGCAAAGTCATCGGCAACCGAGCCGGGCGGCGCCTCGGCTACCGGCGCCGGAGCCATCACCGGAGCGGTGGGCGGCTCGGGTTCAAATGGCGCGGGCGCGACCGGGGCGGCCACCAGATCGTCGAGGCCGAAATCGAAGTCGAGCCCTTCCGCCGGGGCCGGTGCATTCGGCGTCGGCTCGGCGGCGGGCAACTCGACGTCGTGAATCCCCATTTCGGCAGCGAGGTCGCGCTGTTGGGCGAGGCGCGCTTCACGCGTTCTGTCGTCTTCCGCGAACCACTCATCGTCGACCTCGAAGATGGGATTGGCGGCGCCGGCCTCGGGTCGCGGCGGCAGGGCCGCCTGCGTATCGGTCACGAGATCACGGCCCACGGCCAGGTCGCGGTCCTTGTGCTCGTCCGAAAACCAGTCGCTGTCGACTTCGAAGACCGCGTGCGACGCCTGCCCATCGGTCGTCATCGCGGGACGGCGTCCAGGCGAGCGCGGGTCGGCGGCGCCCGACGCCTGGCCGAGCGGGGCCGACGGGTTGCGGGAGGACGCCTCCGAATCCTGGTGGCGGCCGGCGAGGTGCTGGTCGAGGGAATCAAAGGCCGCGTCGAGGGTATCGAGATAGGCTTCGCGGCCCGAGCCGGCCTCAACCGGGCGGGCGTCTGCTTCGAGGCCGGTCTCCTGGCGCAGTTCGTCCCACGACGACACCTGGGGCGCGCGCGCCGCGGGCGGCGCGGCCGGACGGGCCGGCTTCCTCGCGTCGGCGGCCGTGTCAGCGGTCACCAGGCGCCCAGCCGGCATGGCCGGCCGCGCGTCCTCCAGACCGAGGAGCTCTCGTACTCGACTAATCACAGCCGTTGGCTCTAACGGTTTCTCGATGACCCCTCGGGCGCCGCACGTCGCCAGTTTCGCGGCATCGACCGACTCGAAGGCGCCTGACAACAACAACACCGGCACATCGCGCAGCGCCTCGATGCCGCGCATCCGCTCTGACAACTCGTAGCCATTGGTGCGCGGCAAGGTCGTGCCCGCCAGCACGATGTCGGGCCGCACAGCGGCCATGGCGTCCAGGGCCTGCTGCCCATCCGACACCGTGACCACGCGGACTGCCTCGGTGGCAAACATCAGCACGACCACGCGCTGGGTCGTGGTGTTGTCGTCGGCGAGCAGCAAGGTGCGCATAGCGACGGCTACCTTCTGGTATCGGACGAACGGTTGTACATCAACACCTCAGACCCGGGCCCGTGCGTTGGCGGCGATGTAATCGATGATGTGCTGCATCGGCGTGCCGGGAATGAAGATGCCGCGGATGCCCATGGCATTCAGCTTGGGCAGGTCGACGTCGGGAATGATCCCACCGATCACCACCTGGACGTCGTCCAGTCCCTTCTCCTTCAACAGTTCCATGACCCGGGGGCAGATGTGCATGTGCGCGCCCGACAGGATCGACAGCCCGATCACGTCGGCGTCTTCCTGCAGGGCGGCCGACACGATCATCTCGGGCGTCTGCCGCAGGCCGGTGTAGATCACCTCCATGCCGGCATCGCGCAACGCGCGCGCAATCACCTTGGCGCCCCGATCGTGGCCATCCAACCCCGGCTTCGCAATCACGACCCGTATCTTTTGACTCATATCACCGGCACTTCTTCGTATTCGCCCCACACCTCGCGCAAGGCGTCGCACATTTCGCCCACGGTCGCGTAGGCGCGCACGCACTCGAGCAGCGGCACCATGGTGTTCCCGCTGCCCTTCGCCACGTCTTTCAAGGCCGCCAGCGAACGCTGCACCCGGTCGTGGTCGCGCGACTGCTTCAGTTCGGCCAGCCGCTTCAGCTGCACGCCGGACGCCGTGTCGTCGATGTAGAGAATCTCGATCGGCTTGTCGTCGGTCTGGATGAAGTCGTTGACGCCGACAATCACCTTCTCCTTGCGCTCGACCGCCTGCTGGAACTGGTACGAGGCCTCGGCAATCTCCTTCTGCGGGTAGCCGCGCTCGATCGCCTCGACCATGCCGCCCATGCCATCGATGGTGTCCCAGTACTTCATGGTGCCGTCGATCATGTCCTGCGTGAGCTTCTCGATAAAGTACGAGCCGCCCAGCGGATCGACCACGTTGGTCACGCCACTCTCGTACGCGATGATCTGTTGGGTGCGGAGGGCGATGGTCGCCGTCTCTTTCGTGGGCAGGGCGAGGGCCTCGTCCAGCGAGTTGGTGTGGAGGGAGTTGGTGCCGCCGAGGACGGCGGCCAGCGCCTGCAACGCCGTGCGCACCACGTTGTTGTACGGCTGCTGGGCCGTCAGCGACACGCCGGCGGTCTGGGTGTGGAAGCGCATCCAGGTCGATCGTTCGTTTTCGGCGCGGTAGCGCTGGGTCATCAACTTCCACCAGATGCGCCGCGCGGCACGGAATTTGGCGATCTCTTCGAAGAAGTCGCTGTGGCTGTTGAAGAAGAACGACAGCCGGGGCGCGAATTCATCGACCCTGAGACCGCGACGCAGCGCCTCTTCCACGTAAGCCATGCCATCAGCGATGGTGAAAGCGAGCTCCTGGACGGCCGTCGAGCCGGCCTCGCGGATGTGATAACCGGAGATCGAGATGGTGTTCCAGCGCGGCATCTCGCGAGTCCCGAACTCGATCGTGTCGGTGACCAGCCGGATGGAGGGTTCGGGCGGGAAGAGGAACTCCTTCTGCGCCACGAATTCCTTGAGGATGTCGTTCTGGAGTGTCCCCTCCAGCGTCGCCCGCGGGAAGCCGCGCTTCTCTGCCGCCGCGATGTACATCGCCCAGATCGGCGCGGCCGGTGAATTGATGGTCATCGAGGTCGAGACGCGGTCGAGCGGGATCTCGGCGAGCAGGATCTCCATGTCGGCGAGGGAGCTGACCGCCACCCCGCACGTGCCGAACTCCCCGTCCGCCTCTGGATCGTCGGTATCGTAGCCGTACAGCGTGGGCATGTCGTAGGCGATCGAGAGGCCGGTCTGGCCGGCGCGCAGGAGCTGGTGGAATCGAGCGTTGGTGTCCTCGGCCGCGCCGAAGCCCGCGAACATCCGCATCGTCCACAGGCGCGTCCGATACCCCGTCGGGTGGACGCCGCGCGTGAACGGTGCTTCGCCCGGGTAGCCGACGTCGCGCAGCGGGTCGAACTCCGACCAGGGGCCGGGCTTGGATCCCCGCAGTGTGTCTCCGAGGTGGTCGACGGCGGTCGGTCCGCCACCGCCAGCGCCCTCCGCCGCCCAATCGCTCGGCGAATAGAGGCGGGCGATATCGACGTCGCTCATGGTGCTGAAGCGGCCCTTGCGTTCCGGCGCTCGCGCCTGGGCCGCAGGGAGCGTCCGACGTTCCCAGCTGCGCTGGCGCTGGGCCCATTCGTCGGTCATGGCTCGACTCTAGCACGGGCTCCGGCGCAGCTCCGGCGTGCGGTTGATCACGGCC
>JBBQSP010000086.1:0-19798 GCA_038213735.1 Vicinamibacterales bacterium
TATTTTCCGGCCACCGTCCGGCCAGCCCGAAGTCGTCACGATCGGATCGACCCGTCTCGACAGCTACGACCTGGCCACCGGTGCGCCGCGATGGTGGATGCCGATCGGGTCTTCGGGGTCGATGGGGGTGGCGCTGACCGACGGCGACACGCTGTGGATCTCGACGCAGGGCACCGACGAGCCTGACCTGCCGGTCTGGCGCTCGGCGCTTGCGACCTACGACGCGGACACGGATGGCCGCATCTCGCCGGCCGAGCTGCTGAGGGACAAGGATTACGGCGAGCACTTCGGCTGGATCGACACCAACGAGGATCAGCTCATCACCGAGCCGGAGTGGAACATCGCGCGAACGCTGGGCGCGGGCACCTGGGGCGCGATGGCGATTCGGCCCGCCCAGGCGCGTGGGCAGCTGCCTGCGACCGCCGTGTCGTGGCGGATGCAGAAGAACGTCCCCTACATCCCGGCCCCGTTGTTGTACCGCGGTGTCTTCTACATGGTGAAGACCGGCGGGATCGTGACGACGCTCGACGCCGCGACGGGGAAGCTGCTGAAGGAGGGCCGCGCCACCGGCGCGCTCGGCGAATACCATGCGTCGCCGGTCGCGGCTGACGGCAAAGTGTACTTGGCCAACCAGGACGGCCAGGTGACGGTGCTCGAGGCCGGCGCCGAGTGGAAGGTGCTGGCGGTGAACGACCTGGGCGCTGAAATCAACGCCTCGCCCGCGCTCGTGGGTGGGCGGGTCTACGTGCGCACCCGTGACAGCCTCTACTGTTTCGCCGCGGCCCGCGCGCAGTAATCCTTCGCGTTAGGAACCGACTCATCCGTAGCCTAATCGCCACTCAATGCTGTGATGATTCGATGGGCAGCGTCAGCCGGGCGCGGCAGCCGCGCGTGTCCGTCCGGTTCTCGAGGGTCAACGTACCGCCGTGGCCCTCGGCGATCTGCCGGCATAGCACCAGCCCAATACCGGAGCCACCGGGCTTGGTCGTGAAGAACGGCACGAACAGGTTGGCCGTGTTCGAGAGGCCTGGCCCTTCGTCTTCGACGAAGATCTCGAGCCCGGCGCGCGTGCGGCGCCAGCCCGCGGTCACGGTCGTCCCGCCCACCTCGAGGCAGGCATCGGCGGCGTTGCGCAACAGGTTGATCAGCAACTGCTCGAGTTGATCGGCGTCGGCGTCAACCGTCACGTCGGGGCCGGGCTTGACGATCACCGGCACCCGCGTGTCGAAGCCGGCCACGCGCTGCAGCAGCGGCTTCAGCACGAGCGGCGCCAGCCGAGGCGCCGGCAGCCGGGCGAGCCGCGCGGACGCGCCGGTGAAGCGGCTGAGCGAATCGGTGCGCGATGCGATCACTTGCAGGCCACGGGTCATGTCCTCGCGCCAGTCGCTCGGCGGCGGATCCCGATGGAGCAGGGTTTCGAGCGTGCCGGCGATCGACTTGATCGGCCCGAGCGAGTTCCCCAGCTCGTGGCCGATGACGCGGATGAGTCGCTGAAAGGCCTGGCGCTCCTGCTCGCGCAAGGGCCGGCTCACGTCCGAGAGGACGAGCAGGTCGTGGCGCAGTCCCCCCAGCCGGAACGTCGTCTTGCGCACTTCCCAGCGGCCGGGTCCGCCCCCGGGAGGGGAGATGTCGACGACGCGGGGGGCGTCGCCGAACCAATCGGTCAGCTGCAGTTCATCCGCCGTGCGGCCGAGCATGTGCTCCATGCTCTTGCCCATCAGCCGCTCGCCGGTGCGGTTGACCATGCGCAGGCGTTGTTCCGGATCGAACGCGAACACCGCGACGTCGATCTGCTCCATCACGGTCCTGAGCAGCGCCGTGGCTTCGACGGCGCCCAGGCGTTGCTCGTGGAGGGTTTCGGCGAGCGCGTTGACTTCGATCAGCGCGGCGCCCATGGGGTCGTCGGGATTATTGGTCCGCCCGCGAATGGAGAAGTCGTCTTCGCGTAGCGCCGCCAGCAGGTTCGCGAGCGTCTGCAGCGGCACTACCACACGGGTGCGGACCGAGGTGGCCAGGCCAAACAGGGCCGTCAGGATGATGACGGTGAGGGTCCACTGCACCTTGGGGGTGTAGGCCTCGGTCCAGAGGATCCACAGCGCGGTGACGGCGCCGGGCACGCCGGCACCGAGCGCGAGGAGGAAGATCTGCTGGTCGAGGCGAAGGCGGCGCCACACAGGGGAATCATAAGGTCTTGGGGAACTAGGGTCTTGGGGACTTGAAAATAGGTTCAGGACCCCAGGACCTTAGGACCTCAGGACCTCAAAGCTTGTATCTCTCGAGTCGGCGGTACAACGCGCTGCGGGACAGGCCGAGCGCGCGGGCGGCGTGGCTGACGTTACCGTAGCGGGCCATCGCCTTCTTGATCAGGAACGCCTCGACCTCTTCCAGGCTCATGTCTTCGAGCCGGCCCGACGAACCGCCCTCGACTCGCAGCCCGAGGTCGCCGGCCCGCACGGTGGCGCCTTGCGACATCAGCACCGCGCGCTCAACCGAGTGGTCCATCTCGCGGACGTTGCCGGGCCAGCGATGGTCCATCAGCACCTGCATGGCCGCGGGATCGAAACCCGAGAGCGCCTTGCGATAGCGTTGCGCATGCTGTCGCAGGAAGTGCTTGGCGAGCAGCGGAATGTCTTCGCGGCGGTCGCGCAGCGGCGGCAGGTGAATCTCGATGGTGTTGAGCCGGAAGAACAAGTCCTGCCTGAACCGGCTGGCTTCGACCTCGGCGTTGAGGTCAGCGTTGGTCGCCGAGATCAGCCGCACGCTGACCTTGCGCGTCTTCGACGAGCCGAGGCGCTCGAACTCGCCGGTCTCGATCACGCGCAGCAGCTTCTGCTGCTGGGTCATCGGGACGTTGGCAATCTCGTCGAGGAACAGCGTGCTGCCGTCGGCCAGTTCAAACCGGCCCACGCGATCGGCCTTGGCGTCGGTAAACGCGCCCTTGAGGTGGCCGAACAGTTCCGACTCGAACACGCCCTCGGCCATGCCGCCGGCGTTGACGGTGACCATGGGGCGGCCGGCGCGCGGCGAGACGCCGTGCACGGCCTGGGCCACCAGGCTCTTGCCGGTGCCGTTCTCGCCTGTGATCAGCACGTTGGCATCCGACGGCCCGACCCGGGCGATCATCTCGAGGACCGGCCGCATGGCCGCCGACTCGGCCAGAATGGGCGAGCGCCCGTCGGACTGCAGCGCCTGGTTGGCCGCCTCGAGCTGGCGGCCGCGGCGAATGGCACGGCCAAGATCGGTCTGCGTCCGCACGATCGACAATAGCCGTTCGTTCTCCCACGGCTTCTGCACGAAGTCGCGCGCGCCACGCCGCATGGCTTCGACCGCGACGTTAACCGAGCCCCACGCCGTCATCACGACCACCGGCAGCGACTCGTCGCCGGTGTGGATGCGCTGCAGCAGGTCCAGGCCCTCTTCGCCCGAGGTGGTGTCGCGGGTGTAGTTCAGGTCCATCAGGACCACGTCGTAGTCCTTCAGCTCGAGCGCGCGCAGGATCTGCGCGGGCGAGGCCGCGGTGTCGATCACGAAGCCTTCGGGCTTCAGCAGCAACCGGAGCGCTTCGAGGACGTCGGCCTGGTCGTCGGCTATCAGGATCCGTGACGGCGGACCCGATGGCGTGAGAGTCACCGGTGAGCCCTCTCGCGCCATCGCGCCCCGCCGGAGGCGGGGCCGGGCAACGCTGTGACTAGCGAGGCGCAGCCACGCCAGTGGGAGTGGCGGCCACAGGGCGCAGCCTCGCTAGTTCTCATCAACGATCCAGCCATCCTTGAGGTTGATCACCCGCTTGCCGTACGCGGCGTTGGCCTGCGAATGCGTGACCTGGACGATCGTCGTGCCGGCTTCGTTCAACTTCCGGAACAACTCCATGATCTCCTTGCCCTGGTCGGTGTGCAGGTTGCCGGTCGGCTCGTCGGCGAGAATTAGCGACGGCTTGGCCACCACCGCGCGCGCAATGGCCACCAGCTGCTGCTGTCCGCCCGACAACTGGTTAGGGAACAGGTCCTTCTTGCCGACGATGTTGAAGCGGTCGAGGATGTCGGCGACCATGCCTTCACGTTCGGTCTTCTTGACGTCGCGATACGACAGCGGCAGGTCGATGTTCTCGTAGACCGTCAGGTTGTCGAGCAGGTGATAGCTCTGGAACACGAAGCCGATGTGCTGTTTCTGCACCCGCATGCGGTCCTTGGCCGACAACTGGTGAATGGGATCGTCGAACAGCCAGTACTCACCGGTCCAGGCGCTGTCGTGCATGCCCATGATGTGGAGCAGCGTGCTCTTGCCGGCGCCCGATGGCCCCATGATCGACACGAAGTCGCCCTGCTTGATCTCGGCGTTGACGCGGCGCAGGACGAAGGTCTGCGACAGGCCGTGGCGATAAGACTTTTCAATACTGGTGAGTTTGATCATGCGTGGTGTGGGAAACCGGGAATGGGAGTCGGAGCGTCCGGACCATGGGGCGTCTGCCATTTCCATCATGACCGAAGGCGAGGGCCGCGGGAAGGGCCGAGGGGTGCCATCGGCACACCCTCGGCACTTAAGGTGCCTAGACGACGGTGCCGACGTTCTCTTCGACGACGCGGCCGTCGAACAGGTGAATGCCGCGATCGGCGTGCGCGGCGTAGCGCGGATCGTGCGTCACCATGCAGATCGTGGCACCGCCACGATGCAGCTCGCGCAGCAGATCCATCACGGCCTCGCCGTTCTTCGAGTCCAGGTTACCGGTCGGTTCGTCGGCCAGTAGGATCGACGGCTGGCCGCCGACGGCGCGGGCGACGGCGACGCGCTGCTGCTGACCGCCCGAGAGCTGCGAGGGCAGATGCTTGGCGCGGTGGGCCATGCCGACGCGTTCGAGCGCGGCATTGGCGCGCTCGCGGCGCTCGGCCGCCTTCATGCCGCGGTAAATCAGCGGCAGCTCCACGTTCTCGAAGACCGTCAGGTCGCCGATCAGGTTGAAGCTCTGGAAGATGAACCCGATCTCGCGGTTGCGCACGCGCGCGCGTTCCGACAACGAGAGGTTGGCGACCTCGTTGCCGTTCAGCGTGTAGGTGCCTTCGCTGGCCGTGTCGAGCAGGCCGAGAATGGCGAGCAGGGTCGACTTGCCGCAACCCGACGGTCCGGCAATGGCCACGTACTCGCCCTGCTGGATCTCGAGGTGAATGCCGGCAAGTGCATGGGTTTCCACTTCGTCCGTATAGAACACCTTCTTGATGCCATTCAGGCGAATCAGGGGCTGCGCGGAAGCGTTCATCAGAAGACTCCTTAGGTGACCGAAAAACTACCGTAACCGAATGCGATCGAACTGGTCCCAGGCCGACATGTCAGACAGGACGACTTCGTCCCCTTCCGCCAGGCCGCCCAGAATCTCGATGGTGTTCACCGAACTGCGGCCCAGCTGCACCTGCACGCGCGAGGCCTCCCCGGTGTCCTTGTTGAGCTTGAAGAGGCCCACCGTGCTCTGTTCCTGCCCGAATGCCGGACGCCCCACGTATAGGACGTTTTCCAGGCGATCCAGTTCAATCGTGCCGTCCACGCTCAGGTCGGGACGGGCGCCGCGGGGCAGTTCGCCCTCGAGCTCGACGTCCACCGTGACCGTGCCGTTGGTCGCCGCCGGGTCGATGCGAACGACCTTGCCGGGGATGATGCCGTTGCGGGTGTCGACCTGGGCCGTCTGGCCGATGGTCAGGTCGCGTGCCTGGGTTTCCGCGATCCGCAGCTCGGCTTTGAGGCGGGTCGGGTCGGCGACGCGCACCAGGTTGGTGCCGGGCTGCACCTGCTGGCCGACTTCGACTGGCACCTGTTCCAGCACCCCCGACATGCCGGCCCGCACGCGGAGCCGATCGACCTGTTGCTGACGAAGCGCCAGGTTCGACTTGCGCTGGTCAACCAGGGCCTGTGCTGAGGCGAGCTGCGCCAGGGCGCTTTGCTCCGATACCTTCAGCCGGTCGGTCTCGATGCCGTCGCGCGTCTTCAGCGACTCGGCGCGCACCACCGATTGCCGCAAGACGAGGTTGGAGACCAGGCCGTCCTTGGCGAGACCTTCGTTCATCTCGCGTTCGGTCTGGGCGTTCTGGAAGTCAGCCCTCACGATGGCGGCCTGGGCGCGCTGGTTGAGGGCCTCGGCGTCGAGGCGGGCCTTCAGGCTGTTGTAGTCGGCTTCCGACGCGCGCAGTTGCTGCTCGGCATCGTTGAGCGCCTGCTGCACCTGCGGGTCGCTCAGTTCGAGCACCACGGTGTCGGGGGTCACCTGGACGCCGGGACGCAAAATGATGCGCTCGACCCGTCCCTGGGTCGATGCCGGCACCCATCGCCGGGCTTCGTCCACCGGAATGAGCGTGCCAAGGCCCCGAACCTGCCGGGGAATGGTGCCGCGCTTCACCGTATCGACCCAGACGGTGGCCCGTTCGACGGTGGGGGCGGCAGGCTGCAGCCTGGCCAGAAACACCGAAACCAGGCCGATGGCCACGAGGCCGACGACGCCATAAGTGATCTGGCGGCGTTTCTTCGATTGCGCGACTGATGCGGGACGCTGAATGTCCATGTCTGTGATTGCCCTACTTAGACGGTGATCACCACCCAAAACGATGGCACCGGTTTCCGCTTTCCTTACTCAAGGGTTGTGCCAGCTTGCCGGCGACACCCAACATATTGGAAAAACGAGAGTTAGAGGCCGAAGGTTCCATCTGGGGCTAGACCGGGTGTTCGAACATGGGACGCCCGGGGCCGTCGATGGGACTGCCGCGCCGGACCAGTCTTTGTCTCATCCCTGCGACGTGACCGCGTTCCACAAGCCGGGGTCGGTCACACCTTCGCTGACGAGCACGAGGACCCGCGCATCCGGGCCCAGTCCAAGCGCCGCGCGCACGCGCGTCATCTCCGGATCGCCGCACACGGCGAGCAGTCCACCCAGTGCGGCCGCGCCCGACGCGCCCGCGGCGACCGCCGGTTCGCCTGGCGCGGGATGCGCCAGCACGCGCATGGCGTCGTGCGCCCACTGATCGTCGATCGCGAGATAGGCCGAGACCGTCGTTTGCACCGAGTCAAAGGCCAGTGGCGATACTTCTCGATTGCGTAGGCCCGCCATCGTGGTGGTGAGCGCGCCGGCGACGGCGGTGGGTCGGCCGGCGCGGGCCGATGCCAGCAGGCACGCCGCCGAGGTCGGTTCCACCGATACGACCTTGGTGGCGGCCGCATGAAACGCACACCAACTCGCCACACCGCACAGCAATCCGCCGACGCCACCTTGAACGAACACTACGTCGTGTTCGGCCGCTACCTCCGCGAGCATCCGCGTGTAGCCAAGCATGATCAGCCGCGGAATGCGTTCGTAGCCGTCCCACGAGGTGTCGGACACGATGGTCCAGCCGTGTGCGGCGGCATCCGCGCCGAGCATCCTCACTGCATCGTCATACGAGCCATCGACGCGGACGACGGTGGCGCCTTCGCCGGCGATGGCATCGACGCGGGCCTGCGCGGCGTCGGCGGCCATGTAGACGCGAGCATGGCAGTGGGCCTCGCGCGCGGCCCGGGCGACGGCCCGGCCGTGATTGCCCTCGCTGGCGCAGACGACGGTGTGGCCGGGGGGCAGCGCGCCCTCGGCCTGCAGCGTGGCCATGGCGAACCGCGCGCCGAGCAGCTTGAAGGCGTTCAAGCCGAACCGGGCGGTTTCGTCCTTGACCATCAGCCGGCCGAGGTTCAGCGAGCGGGCTAGACCGGGCAGGTCGTGCAGCGGCGTTGGCGCCAGCTCGGGCCTGGCGTCGAAGAACTCCCGCACCTGCTGATACTCGTCGGCACTAAAGAGGCCCATGTGGTGCCCGGTTTTGGCCGGACCATTTGGCACGAACGCGGTGACCGTCGCTTGGGAAGGCGTGATGAACGGATTATAGTTGCGCGCAATGACCCTGATCCGCGCGCTCGTTGTTCCCGCGGTGGCGGGCCTGTGCCTCGCCGTGTCGGCCTGCGCGACGGCGCCGGACCGGTACGACCTGATCATCCGCGGTGGCGATGTCCTGGTCGGCGACGGCGGGCCGACGCGCCGCGTGGATGTCGGCATCAGGGGCGACCGCATCGTCGCGATGGACGACCTGTCGGCGGCGCAGGCCGGACGGGTGATCGACGCTACCGGTTTGGCGGTGGCGCCCGGCTTCATCGACGTGCAAGGCCAGTCGGGCACGACGCTGCTCACCGATGGCAACGGCGAGAGTCACCTGCGCCAGGGCATCACGACCGAGATCATCGGCGAGGGTAGCTCGCCGGCGTTCTGGACCCAGGACACCGCCGACGTGGACGCGCTGCGCGTGTTCGACGTGCCGTTTGACTGGACCGGCTTCAGCGGCTACTTCGAGCGGCTGCGCCAGCGGGGCACGACCGTCAACGTCGGCACCTTCGTGCCGGCCACCACCGTGCGGCGCGAGGTGATCGGTCTCGACAACCGTGCCCCAACGCCTGAGGAACTGTCGCGCATGGAGGCGATGGTTGATCAGGCAATGCAGGACGGAGCGCTCGGATTGTCGAGCGCGCTGATCTACGTGCCGGGGACCTTTGCCCAGACCAGCGAACTGGTGGCGCTCGCCAGGGTCGCCGCCAAGCACAACGGCATCTACATCACGCACATCCGGGGTGAAAGCTTCAACCTGTTCAACGCACTGGATGAAGCGATTGCGATTGGCCGCGAGGCCGGCCTGCCGGTCGTGATCTTCCATCTGAAGGTGGCCGCCAAGGCCAACTGGGGCCGCATGAGCGAGGCCCTCGCCAAGATCGACCAGGCGAACGTCGCCGGTATCCCGGTGACGGCGACCATGTATCCGTACACGGCGGGCGGCACCGGTCTCGCGGCCACGCTGCCGTTGTGGGTGCAGGAAGGCGGCCGCGAGCGGATGCTGGCGCGCCTGGCCGATGCCGAGATCCGCAAGCGCATTCGCGCGGAGATCGAAACCAGGATCGATGGCTGGGAGAACCTGCTACTGGCGACCACGTTCGACGGGATCCAGGTGGCGTCGGTTCCGCCGGCGATGGAGCAGTCGATCGTCGGCAAACGGATCGCGCAGATCGCCGCCGAGCGCAAGACCGATCCCTGGGAGGTGTATTTCCAGTTGCTGATCGACAGCGGCGGCCGCGTGGGCGCGTTGTACCACATGATGAGCGAGGCGGATGTGGCCACCGGGCTGCGATCAGGCCGCGTGACCATCGGCACCGACTCCGCGGCGTTGCGCCGCGAGGGCGTGCTGGCGCAAGGGGCGCCCCATCCGCGCGCCTACGGCACGTTTCCGCGCGTGTTGTCGAAGTATGTCCGCGACGACAAGGTGCTGACGCTGAACGACGCGGTGCGGCGCATGACCGGGGCCGCTGCCGCGCAGATGGGCATCACCGACCGTGGCTTGATTCAGATTGGGATGCTGGCCGACGTCGTGGTGTTCAACCCCGCGACCATTCGCGATCAGGCCACCTACGAGCAGCCGCATCAGTACGCGACCGGCATCGAGCACGTGATCGTCAATGGCGTGCCCGTGCTCGACCCCAAGGGCCTGACGGGCGCACGCCCAGGGCGCCCGGTCTACGGTCCGGCGCGGCGCCCTCGTTAGGGCTGGCTGGGCGGGTCGGGCTGGTCAGGGTCTTCCAAGACCTCAGGACCTCAAGACCCCAATTTTCGACCATTAATCCACACCTGCTCGATGCTGCGGGTGTTGCGAATGTTGTCCAGTGGGTTGGCGCCGAGCACCAGCAGGTCGGCGGCCGCACCGGCGGCGAGTGTGCCGAACTGCCCGGCGCGCTGATGACACCGGGCGGCGTCACCCGTCGCTGACACGAGCGCCTGCATCGGCGTCAGGCCGGCCTCGACCATCATTTCGAGCTCGAGGTGCTCGAAGAAGCCCTGAAAGCGCGCGGGCGGTCCGGTGTCGGTGCCAAAGGCGATGCGCACACCGCCATCGACCAGCGCCTTGAGATTGCGCTTGGCGACTTCGAGGCCTGCCTTGTACTGCTGGCCAGCCTTCCAACCGGCGCTGTTGCGCACCTGTTCGTGTCGCTTCGGATCTTTCAACTGCGCGACGATGTCGGCGGTCACGCCCTTGACGAAAAACGGGTCATCAACCCAGGCCGGAGTTGAGTCGTAGATGAAGGTCGAGATCTCGCGCGTGAAGGTGGGCGAGTAGCAGACGTCGCGCCCCTTCATGGCCGCGATGAACGCGGCATCCACGGGCACGTCGCGCACGCTGTGGGCGATGAAGTCGGCGCCCCCGGCCAAGGTGGCCTTGGCATCGGCCAGCGAGTAGATGTGCACGGCCACCTTCAGCTTGCGCGCGTGGGCCTCGTCGATCACGGCGCGCCAGGCGGCTTCGGGCATCTTGCGGCCGGTGCCGAGGTTGTCATCCACGCGAATCTTGATCAGGTCGGGCTTCATCTCGGCGACCTTGCCGGTCATGGCGCGCGCCGCCTCGGCCGTGTCGCCGGTTACCACCGCGCCGGCCACGAACAGCCGAGCCCGGTCGGGCGGCGTCGTCGACTGCTCGTTGCGCAACTCGAAACCGAGCGCCTGGTCGTCGCCCAGGCTGAACACCGTGGTGACTCCGTACTGGGCGTAGGTCTTCAGTTGCCGCGTCAGGTTCTCCCGGGTGTACGACGCCGGGTCCGAGCGCAGGCCGGTGGTGGCGGCGACGTGGCCGTGAGCGTTGATCAAGCCCGGCATCAGCGTCTTGCCCTTGACGTCGATGCGGGTCGCGCCTGCCGGCACCGGCGTCGAGGCGGCCGACCCCGCCGCCACGATGCGGCCGCCGTCGATCACGACCGTGCCGGCGTCGATGACGCGGCCCGTGCCATCGATGAGCCGTCCGCCGACGAACGCGGTGGCTTGGGCCGCGGCTGGGGCGGCGGTCGAGATCAGGAGTATCAAGCTGGCGAGCAGGGCAGCAATGCGCATGGCGAAAGAGCTTACCACCGGCGGATGACCTGTCACGAGCGAGCCGCGGGTGCCGCCCCGGCCGGCATTCCGGGCGAGTCGAGTGATAGCATTCAAGAATGCCTTCGCTGCGAGTCCTGGTTGCCGACGATGAGCCGGTGTCGCGCACGGTGGTAGGCGCCATGTTGAAGAAGGCCGGCTACGAGGTCACGTTTGCGCCCGATGGCGAGCAGGCCTGGCAACAGCTGTCCGCGCCCAACCCGCCCGCGATCGCCTTGCTCGATTGGGAGATGCCGGGGCTGGCCGGTCCGGACGTCGCCAAGCTCATTCGTGCGCGCGGCGAGCAGGCGCCGACCTACGTCATCCTGCTGACCTCGCGCGATTCCTCGGCCGATATCGTCACCGGCCTCAAGGCCGGCGCCAACGACTACGTAACCAAGCCGGCCAGCGAAGACGAGCTGGTCGCGCGCGTCAACGTCGGCGCCCGCGTCGTCGAACTGCAGCTGGCGCTCGCTGAACGCGTGCGCAGCCTCGAAGAGGCCCTGGCCAACGTCAAGGCCCTGCAGACGCTGCTGCCGATGTGCGCCTACTGCAAGTCGATTCGCAACGACCAGAACTACTGGGAGAAAGTGGAAACCTATTTCCACGATCACTCGGGCGTCTCGTTCTCGCACAGCTATTGCCCGACTTGCTACGACCGCTTCGTCAAGCCGCAACTCGACGCCCTTGAGGACGTGTCCCGGGCGCAGCGGCGGCAGAAGGGCAAGTGATGGAGGCGCCGGCGCTCGACCCGGCCGTGCTCGAGAGCCTGCGCCAGCTGACGCCGCCGGGCGAACCAGACGTACTGGCCGAGGTGCTCCAGCTGTTCGTGGCCGACGTGCCGGCGCGCATCGAACGGCTGCGCGCGGCGTGGCAGGCCGGCGACGCCGTGGCGGTGCAGCGTGCTGCCCATTCACTGAAGGGCAGCGCCGGCAACATCGGCGCGACTCAGCTGTTGGCCGTGTGCGGCCGGCTCGACGAGCAGGGACGGTCGGGCGACCTGTCGGCGCTGGCGCCGCTGGTCGCGTCACTCGATGCTGAGTACGGCCGGGTCGAGTCTGAGATTCAGCGGCTGATCAATTAATAACAGGAGGTCAAAAGATCAAGAGAACAGATTTCTCGTGATCTCCTGATCTCCTGTTTCCGGATTGCCGTATCGCTTGAGGTACTCGCGCAGCCGCAGCTTCCGCGCCGCGCTCTCGGACGTCATGTAGCGCACCACGCCGAAGATAGGCCGCTCGGGAAACCATGGCCGGTCGTAGCGGCCGAGGACCCAGAAGATGCCGGCATACGAATTGGGGTCGCGGCCATCGAGCGCGTATTTGTTGTTCAACTCGATCATCGCCGCCAGCGCTTCGCGCGGCGTGGCCGACCACTGCAGGATCTTCTTGCCCCAGAGCATCCGCAGGTAATTGTGCATGCGGCCCTCGGTCACGAGCTGGCGTTGCGCCGCGTTCCACAGCGGGTCGTGGGTCCGGGCCTGCTCCAGGGTGGCGAGATCGTAGACCCAGTCGCGCTCGTCCTCTGCATGCGCCTCGAGCGTCGCGAGCGCCCAGGCCGGCAACGACTCGAACACGTCGTAGTCGTCGCGCTGGGAGGAGAAGTTGAAACCGAGTTCGCGCCACGTGATCAGCTGATCGAGGAACGCTTCGGCGTTGGCGCCGACCCCCCACCAGCCTTCGCGCGCGCCGGTGGCGCGCTGCGGCGTGTCGCCCAGCCAGCCTTCGCGCGTCATGATCGCGTCGAAGATCTGGTGCGAGGAGATGTGCCCCCAGTGCAGGTACGGCGACAGTCCGCTCGAGACGTCGCGATCGGGATGGTTGCGCGCGCTGCCGTAGTCGGCGAAGCCGCCGGCGAGAAACTGCTGCAACGCTTCGCTCGCGGCGACGGCGCCGCCGCGTTGGGCAACGGCGCGGACCCCGCGGTCGATCGCCAGGTCGTTGAGGCTCCCGCCTTCGTCTAGCCAGCCGAGCGCGTCGGGCCAGCGCGCCGCGGTGCCCGGCGGTAACTCGGGCGGCGGTCCGGTCAGCGCCTCAAGAGGATCGGCCAGTGGCCGGTGCGCCAGGTGCCCGGGCAACGCGGCCTGCAGGGCACGGCGGAAGGCGTAGGCCGTGGGATGCACCTTGGGTGCTGCGCGCATGGGCAGCAGGCCGTTGGCGTCGATGGCCTCCATGGCCACCTCCACGCGGGCCGCTGCGGCCGCGACCATGGCCGGCAGGAAGAAGCAGGGGAAGTCGTCGGTCACGACCACGGCCGCGCTGGCGGCGAGGTGCGCGAGCAAGCCGCGTCCGTCGCCGGCGTTCGCCTCGAGGTAGGGATGGTAGCGCACGCCCGCGCGCTGAAACCCGCGGGCGTTGTCGCGCATCCCATCGACAGCGAACTGGTGAAAGCGGGCTGACGCCCATTGATGGCCGCAGCGCAGCGCCTCGAGCACGATCAGGGGCTTGCGCAGTTGGACCGCCTGTTCCACGGCCCGCTGGAGGGCGAAATTGTACCGGGTCCGGCGGTTCGCGATCATCCAGTACAGGACGTAGTCGCCGCCAGTCCGAACCGGCGCGCGATTGACCGTGGAAATGCGTTCGGCGGGCACCATGACTGTTACAATATCGAAGACTGAGACGCGAGTTTTTCCGAAGGGGATTCAAGACACATGATCGTGCAACGCTATCCAGAACCGTTCATTGCGCCGATGCGGGCCGAGTTGTCGCGCCTCGGCTTCGAAGAGCTGAAGACGCCCGAGGCGGTCGAGACCACCGTCCAGCAGACCGGCACGACGATGATCGTGGTGAACTCGGTGTGCGGCTGCGCCGCCGGTAAGGCCCGCCCGGGTATTGCCCTGGCGCTCAGGCAGGGCAAGCGCCCCGACCGGCTGGCCACGGTGTTTGCCGGCGCCGACGTCGAAGCCACCGATGCCGCGCGCGCCCACTTCGCGCCCTACCTGCCGTCATCGCCGTCGATCGGCCTGATGAAGGACGGCAAGCTGGTCTACTTGATGGAGCGCAAGGACATCGAGAACCGCTCGTCGGACCTGATCGCCGCTGAACTGCAGAAAGCCTTCGACACACACTGCTGAAATACCGCCACTGAATCACGGAATCACGGAAACTCGGCCGTTTCTCCCTTACGGAGAAAAGAAGTTCCGTGTTTCTGTGTTTCCGCGGTGGCATTGGTTAGCCCCCGCGAGTGTGCATTTCCAGATGAGGATCCCGGCGCAGGGTGCTCACCGGAATCAACGGTGAGCGCTCGCGCTCAGTCAGCCGCGCTTCGGCGCCGCGGTCGGTGCGCGCGTGCCACACGCTGGTCACCAGGTCGCGCAGCGCTTCGTCAGTGACGCCGCCGCGCAGTGGTCCCCGCAAGTCCACCCCCCGCGCGCCATACAAGCACAGATACCAGAGCCCATCGGCGGTGAGCCGGCTGCGATCGCACGACTTGCAGAAGGGTTCGGTGGTCGAGGCGATGATGCCAAAGACGGTGCCGTCGGTCAGGCGATAGCGTTCGGCCGGCGCCGAAGACGACTCGTGGACCGGCGCCACCGGTCCGTAGTGCGCGGCCACGGTGGCCAGCATGTCCTGCCGCGAGACGACCTGGCTCATCGACCACGTGGTGGCGCCGCCGACATCCATATACTCGATAAACCGAATCTCGGCGCGGCGCTCGCGGGCGAAATCCAGCAGCGGAATCAACTCGTCGTCATTGACGCCGCGGATCATCACCGTATCGATCTTGAACCCTGGGAATACATCGACCGCCGCATCGATGCCGGCGATGACGCGCGGCAACTCGTCGAAGCGGGCGAGCTTGACGAACCGATCCCGCTGCAGGGTGTCGAGACTGATGGTGAGCCGGTGCAGGCCGGCCGCCTTGAGGCTGGCGACCGCGGGGGCCAGCAGCACCGCGTTGGTCGTCATGGCGAAGTCGCGAATCGCCGGCTTCGCCGCCAGCCGCGCCACCAGGTCGGGCAGGTCACGGCGCAGCAGCGGCTCGCCACCGGTCAGCCGGACCTTGTCGACGCCCAGGTGCAGGAACTGATCGACCAGCCGCTCGATCTCCTCGAACTGCAGGATGTCTTCCCGTGGCAGCCACAGGTAGTCGGCCTCGGGCATGCAGTATTGACACCGCAGGTTGCAGCGGTCGGTGACCGAAAGGCGCAGGTTTCGAAGCGGACGCTGGTGAGCGTCTAGGACGGGCACGAAGTGATCATACCTGCGAAACGTTCACGGGTTCACGGGTGCAGAGGTTCACAGGTTGCTGGTTCTGAACCTCTGAACCTGTGAACCCCTGAACCTCTGAACCTCTGAACCTGTGCACCCTATCTTGGTTGTTTCATTCGCTCGAGCAACTCGCCGAGTCGCTTGATCTCTTCGCCGTACCGCGCCCAGTCTCCGGCGCGCTGCGCGTCGAGGGCGCGCTGGTAGGCGGAGCGCGCTTCACCGGCCATGCGGTCCCACTCGGCGTTGCCGGTCGGCGCCGGCGCTGTCTCACCCGGTGCCGCGGCGGCGGTCGCCGTCGCCGGCGTGGCGGCGCGCGGCGTTCGGTCGTTCTCGCCGAACAACCTGGCAATGGCCTCGTCCAGCGTCCGCTCCATGACAATGCGGTTCTGGTAGGCGACGATCACGCGCGTCAGTTCGGGAATGCGGCCGGCCTCGGCGCGCAGGTAGAGCGGCCGCACGTAAATCAGCGACTCTTCGATGGGGATCACCATCAAGGTCCCCTGGATCACCTGCGAGCCCTGCTGGCTCCACAGCGTGATCTGCGGCGAGATCACCTGGTCCTGGTTGATGCGGGCGACGATCTGTTGCGGGCCGAACACCAGCGTCTGCTTCGAGAACTGGAACACCTGCAACTTGCCGTAGTGTTCGCCGTCGCTGCGCGCGACCATCCACGAAGCGAGGTTGTCACGCCGGCGAGGGGTGAACGGCAGCATCTGGATGAACTCGGCCTCGAGTTCGCCAGGCAGCTTCATCATCGTGTAGTAGGGCTCCATGCGCCGGGTCTCGCCGCCGCTGTCAACGGCCGGTACTTCCCACTGGTCTTCCTTGTTATAGAACACGGCCGGGTTGGTCATGTGGTAGGTCGCGTAGACCGACGACTGGATCTGGAAGATGCCTTCCGGGTAGCGCACATGGCTGCGCAAGTCGGCGGGCATCTCGCTGAGCGGCCGCAACAGCGTCGGGAAGATCTTGGCGATGGTCTGCACGATCGGGTCGTTGGGGTCCGCCAGGTAGAACTGCACGCTGCCGTGATAGGCGTCGACCACGATCTTGACCGAGTTGCGGATGTAGTTCACGCCGCCGGCGGCGGTGGAGTAGGGATAGCGATCGGTGGCGGTGTAGGCGTCCTGGATCCAGAAGATGCGGCCGTCGCTGACCACCGGATACGGATCCTCGTCATAGACGAGAAACGGCGCGATCTTCGCGACGCGGCGGCGAATCTGGCGGTCGAACATCAGCCGGCTCTCGTCGGTGATGTCGTCACTCAACAGGATCTGGTACGACCGGAACCGCGCCGCGAACAACATCTTGCGCCACAGCGAATCAATAGGGATGCCACCGGTGCCGGCGTACTGGTTGTAGACGTTGTCTTCACCCTTCGGGTAGTGGAACTCCTGGGCGTTGGTGCGGACGATGATGTAGTCGCCGGCGAGCTCGCCGTAATAGATGCTGGGCTCGGTGATGTCGATGTCGACGGTGGTGACCGGCGGCAGGTCGCGCACGAACAGCACCGGCAGGCCTTCGCTCGTGACCTCGTTCACCGGCCCGAGCGTCAGGCCGTGGCCGTGCGTGAACACCAGCCGCTCGTTGATCCAGGTGCGGTTGGGTAGCGCCGCCGGGTTCAGTTCGCGCACCGACAGCATGACCTGGCGGTTCTTGCCGTTGATCATGTAGCGATCGTTGTCGACCGAGACGAAGTCGTAGTAGGTGCGGATCTCCTGGATCTGTCCAAAGGTCTCGAGCAGCGGCTGGTGATCCCACAGGCGCACGTTGTCGAGCGTGCCGCGGTTGGCCTCGAGGTCGGCGCGGGTCAGCGTGCCCTCGCCGGGCAGTTCGCGTTCCTCGATTTGGTCCAGCGCAAACGCCTCGCGTGTCGCGGTGATGTTGTACTCGATGAACGGGGTCTCGCGCACCTGTTCGTTCGGCGTCACCGCGAAGCGCTGCAGCATCGACGCATAGCCTTCGCCGCCGAGCAGGGCGATGGCATAGAGTCCGGCGCCGGCAATCAACAGTCGCGCCGAGCTGCCGGCGGCCGAGGCCGCGGCGAGGCCGGCGGCGATGAGCGCCGCCACCATCACGACGAGCGCGGCCGGCATCCGCGCATGCGCGTCGGCGTAGCTGGCGCCCTGGATGATTCCGGATGGCGAGACGATCTCGTTCAGGCGGCTCAGGTACGCGCCGAGCGCGAGCGTGAGGAAGAACGCCGCCGCGAGCCATGTCAGGTGGCGCCGGGCGCGGTCCTGCACGCTGATGCCGAACGGCGTCAGCGCCATCTGTCCGGCGGCGACATAGAGGGCGCCGGCCCCGGCCGCGGCCAGCATGATCATGGCGATGGCCAGTCCGCGGGCCAGGGTGAGCGCCGGCAGCGTAAAGATGTACAGGGCCGCGTCGTTGCCGAGCACCGGATCGATCCGGCCGAACGGCGTCTGGTGCCACCACGTCAGCACGGTCATCCACTGGCTCGACGCGAACGAGGCCAGCAGGAATGCCGCCACCACCACCGCCATCATGACCAGGGGTCGCAGCTGATCGCGCGTGGGCAGCGCCACGGTGAACCCTTCACGGGTCGTGAAGGCGACCGGGGTCGGCGAAATCGAGGCCAGGGCCAGGCGGACGTTGGCGGTCAGCCACGCGCCGGCGACCACGAACACCGCCACTGCGAGCGCGGCCCGGAGCGTGATTTCCGTGGAGTACACGTCGCGGAAGCCGAGTTCGCCGAACCACATCCAGTCGGTGAGGAAATCGACGGTGAACGGCAGGAAGAAGAACAGGGCTCCGGCCAGCAGCAGGGCGACAAATCGTAGGGGCACGTGGGCATCTTACTCCCCCCGCTTCAATCGGCGCAGCGTCCGCCGCTGGTCGCGGTCGGGGCGGGTGGGAGGCGTCGCCGCGGCCCGGTAGATACGCTCGAGCTTGCGTAACTCGGTTTCCTCGGGGGTGGGCTTGGGCGACGTGTCGTCGTAGAGCAGCCGCGCCTCGGCTCGGGAAACGCTGCGGTCCGCCACGCCCAGGACGGTCAGCAGCTGCTTGCGGCCCATCGGCCGCTGGATAATCAGCTGATCGCCGATCCGGACCTCGCGATGCGGCTTGGCGACCTGTCCGCCGACGCTCACCTTGCCCAGCTTGCAAGCTTTCTGCGCCTCGGAGCGCGTCTTGAACACGCACGCGACGTCCAGCCACACGTCGAGCCTCACCGTGTCCACGGCTCCAGCTTAATGCAACACGAAGAACACGAAGACCACGAAGCATTTGATCTAAAGCCTTCGTGACCTTCGTGCGCTTCGTGTTTGCCTTTTCGGGCTGTACAATCCCGCGCGATGAGTAAACGTCCGCATTCCTCGCTGGTGCTTGATGGGCCAGAGCGCGCGCCGGGACGCGCCATGTTGCACGCGGCGGGCTTTACGCGCGCCGATTTCCAGAAGTCACAGGTCGGCGTCTGCTCGACCTGGAGCCAGGTGACGCCGTGCAACGTGCACATCGACGTGCTCGCGCGTCACGCCGCCGACGGCGTGAACGGCGCCGGCGGCAAGCCGTCGATCTTCAACACCATCACCGTGTCGGACGGCATCTCGATGGGCACCGAGGGCATGAAGTACTCCCTGGTGTCGCGCGAGGTGATCGCCGACTCGATTGAAACCGTGATGGCGGCCGAGGGGCTCGACGGCCTTGTGGCGATCGGCGGGTGTGACAAGAACATGCCGGCCTGCGTCATGGCGATGGCGCGCCTCAATCGTCCGGCGGTGTTCGTCTACGGCGGCACCATCATGCCCGGCATCTTCCAGAACCGGCCGGTCGATATCGTGTCGGTGTTCGAGGCGGTGGGGCAGCACGCCGCGGGCAAGTTGTCGGATGCGGCGCTGGCCGACCTCGAGCAGCACGCCTGTCCCGGCGCGGGCTCGTGCGGCGGCATGTACACCGCCAACACCATGGCGTCGGCGATCGAAGCGCTGGGCCTCAGCCTGCCGAACAGCTCGGCCCAGGCGGCGATTTCAGACGACAAGAAACGCGACTGCACGAGCGCCGGGGCCGCGGTGGTGAAGCTGGTGCAGGACAACCTCCGGCCGCGCGACATCCTCACGCGCAAAGCGTTCGAGAACGCCATCACGACCGTGATCGCCCTTGGCGGCTCGACCAACGCCGTGCTCCACCTGCTGGCGATCGCGCACGCCGCCGCAGTCAAGCTGACGCTCGACGACTTCACCCGCATCGGTAAACGGGTCCCGGTGCTGGCGGACCTCAAGCCGAGCGGCAAGTTCGTCATGGCGGAGTTGATCAGGATTGGCGGTCTGACGCCGCTGCTGAAGCGGCTGCTCGATGCCGGTCTGCTGCACGGCGATGCGATGACGGTGACCGGCCGTACCCTGGCCGACAACCTGCGCGACACGGCCGACTACCCGGCGGGGCAGGAAGTCGTGCGGGCGGTGGCCGACCCCATCAAGAAGGACAGTCACCTCGTCGTGCTGCGCGGCAACCTCGCGCCCGACGGCGCCGTGGCGAAGATCAGCGGCAAGGAAGGTGAGAAGTTCACCGGCCGCGCCCGGGTCTACGACCGCGAGGAGGCCGCGCTGGCGGCGATTCTCGCCGGCAAGATCAGGAAGGGTGACGTGGTGGTCATCCGCTACGAGGGCCCGCAGGGCGGTCCCGGCATGCGCGA